>JAKPGJ010000022.1 GCA_029550965.1 Bacillota bacterium | reverse complement strand
TTCTCCAGCGCGTAGCTGCCTTCCAGCTCCAGCACGTCCAGAATGCGCCCTCTGCCGCGCTGTCTGCCGAGCTGTTTGACCGCTTCCCAGCGGTTTTTTCGGATTTTTTCCGGGGTTATTATGCCCGCGTCGCGCTTCTTTATGTATTTCATAACGCTATGTCCACCGATTTGTCCAGCGAGAAGGAGTACAGAACCGCCCGTGCGACCTTCTTCCCCGTCATCGCTTCGACCGCTCTGCAGTAGAATTTCACCTGTTTTTCGTGCCGCTCGATTAATATCCGCTCGCCGCCTTCTTCGGGCAGAAAATCGGTCTTATAATCGACCAGCGTGTAGGTTTTGTCCGGATTTTCAAAGAAGCAGTCGATAACGCCCTGTATCAGCACTTTCTCGTCCTTTGCGTTTTTTAGCTCGGGCAGTCCGAGCGACGCGGCCTCTACGCTGAGCGAAAAGCGCTTCTCGCGGTACAGCCGCTTTGCCGAACGCATTTCCCGATACAGCAAAGAATCGAAAAAGGCTTTCAGATGCTCGTAGGACAAAAGCTCGTACTGCTCTTCGGTAATCATCTTAATGCGAAGCAGCCGCATTGCTTCGGCTTCCACGCCGTTTTGCTCGACAAAATCGAAGTCGGCAAACTGCATGAACACATGGTTCGCAGTTCCCTTCCTTGCGCCGAAGTCGGTTACTTTTCCTAAAAATTCCGGGCGGCGAAGGATCATCTTTTCGTTGACTTTCGCCTTAAACTCGCTGAAGGAAATCTCCGAAACCGACAGCTTCGCGGGGGTTCTGACCGCTTCGGGATAGGGATAAGAATACGCGATTGCCTTCTTGATCTTTTCCGCAACCGCCGGGTCGAGCGTCTTTTCCGCTTCGTCCGCGTCCGCTTCCAATCCTTTATAGAAACGCTCGCGGATGTCGTCCGGGATGACGTAAACGTCAAAGAAGTTTTCCTCCCGATTTGCGACCGTCATCAGAATCCAATCCGCAAAGGAATGCGCGGCGACGGGATTATACGCTTTGTCCGAATAACCCTCCGGAACGCTGGCTGTCACATAAAGCCTTTCCTTCGCTCTGGTAAGCGCGACGTACAGTTTTCTAAGCTCCTCGTCGACCGCCGCTTCGGTGTCGCAGATGGCGGCGAACCGGCGCAGATAGGTGTCCCTTCTGGTCAGCTTTTCGGCGTCCCGGATGCGGCAGCCAAACCCGAAGTTTCTGGAAACAATCAAACTCGCGGACGAATCTCTGGTGCCGAACTTCCGCGAACAGTCGCAAACGAAGCAGACCGGGAATTCCAAGCCTTTGGACTTGTGCACGGACATAATATGCACATAGTCTCCGTCCTGACCGGCGGATTTCGCGTTCGCGAGGTCGCCGCCGCGCTCGGCGATTTCGCCGAGATACAGAATAAAGGCGGAAAGTCCCTTAAAGCCGGTGTGTTCGAAGTCCCGGGCGTACTGGTATAGAAGAAGCAGGTTTTCTCGGCATTTGTCCCCGTACTCGAATGCGCCCGCCGCAGCCAGCAGCCCGCTGCGCATGTAGAACAGCCACAAAAACTTATAGCATAACATTCCCTGCGCCTTGGCGCGGTAGAAATCGAGCTCGGCCAGAAAATGCCTGCACCTGCCCGCAAGGGTGGACGGTTCGCTCTGTTTGCGGACAGAAAACGCATATTTTTTCCCAGCGTCCCGTCTGCAGCGGCCGCGGTCGAAGCTGGCGGCATAGACGATGGAATCGTACAGCGAATAACCGTTTGCCTTCGTATGGATTCTGTAAAGCTCGTCGGCGGTAAATTGATAGATCGGACTTCTGAGCAAAGCGCAGAGCGAGACGTCGTCGGTCGGGTTGTCGATGGTTTTGAGCGCCGAAACCGCAAGCATAATCTCCGGCCTCGAGAACAAACTCTCGTCCTGCTCGGTCATGCAGGGAATGCCGCGGCGTCTTAACGCGCGCTCGAACACCCTCGCCCTGCCCCGCACCGCCGAGAGCAGCAGTGCGATATCGCCGTACCGAATAGAACTGCCGTCCTCTTTCTTCTCCCTGCCGACCAGCCTTTCGATTTCGCAGGCGATATACTCGGCTTCCCGCTCAAACGCTTCCGCCTTTAAGTCCGCGGCCGTGTCTCTGTTGTCGCCGTCGTAAACCGAAAGCGCGACCACGACCGGATAGGCCGGCGCAGAACTGTTTTTCGCGTAAATTAGCTCCTCGCCCGCGTATTCCCGCGCGAAGCGGTTGCCCTCCGTAACCTCGCTGAAAACCAGATTTACAAAGTCGATAACCGTCCTGCTGCAGCGGAAGTTTTCTTTTAAGAAAATCCGCGCGGCTGGTCCCTCGGCGTCCTCCCGGTAATCCGGAAAACTCTCTTTATAGTTTACAAAAATATCCGGATACGCGTTACGGAACCGGTAAATGCTCTGCTTGAGGTCGCCGACCATAAAGCGGTTGTCCGGTCTGGACAGGAGCGTAAAGATGTGGTCCTGCAGGGGGTTTATGTCCTGATACTCGTCTATGTAGATTTCCTTATAACGTTTCCGCAGTTTCAAGCACAGCGCGGAGGGAACCGTGTTCCCGTTTTCGTCTTTCGTTTCGAGCAAAGCGGCCAGATAATGCTCTAAATCCGAATAATCAAGAACGCCCTTTTTGCTTTTTGCCGCCGTGTACCGGCGGTCGAACTCGCCGATCACTTTGCGAAACGCTCGGACAATCTGGAGCGTGGATAGATAGTCTTGATAAATCTGCTCTTCCGTCAGCAAGCAGAACTTACTTATGATTTTGTCCGTTTCGCTTTTTATTCTGCCGTACTCTTTCGCAGAATAATCGGCATCCTCTTTCGCCATTCCCGTCTTTACGAACTTTGGATATTCCTCGACTGCCAAAACCGCGCCGCGCAGGGCGTCGTAGTCTTTTTCCGCCGCGTCGATAAGGTCGAGAACCATATCCCTGAACGCTTCGACCGGAGCGATGTTCTCTTCGCTGGCGGCCGTATGCGCAAGGTTCAGAATCAGGCTGTCGCAGGCGGCGATCACTTCGTTCAAACGGAACAGTACGTGCTCTCTCAGTCCTTTTCCGATTTCGGTGTTGTAAAAGCCGCTTCGGACAAGTTCTGCCTGTTCTTCCAGCTTTTTCTCCTGTAATTCGAGCCAGTCATGATAATTGTAGAACGCGCGCAGCCGGTTATATACCGTCAGAATGGTATCAATCAGCAAATCGTCGCTCTTTTCGCTGCCGAAGTTGTCCGCGAGCAGCAGTAAATCCGGATCGTCGCGCTCGTACAGCTCGTCGGTCAGTTCCTCCATGCATTCCCGCGCGATCATCCGCGTTTCGGTTTCGTCCCCGATCCGCATATTCGGCGACAGTCCGAGCACGGAGAAATTCTGCTTGATCATGTCGTAGCAGAACGCGTGAATCGTGCTGATCTGCGCGCCCGGAAGCAGGAACAGCTGGTTGAAAAGATGGCGGCTGCGGGGCTGCGCGGCTATCGCGTCGGTAATGGCGTTGTACAGCTTTTCCTTGAGGTCGCTGGCTGCCGCGCGCGTAAAGGTTACGACGAGGAAATCCTCGATGCTGTCGCCCGCAAGGATGCGCTCGGCAAGCCTGCGCGTCAGCACGGTCGTCTTGCCGCTGCCCGCTCCCGCGGAAACAAGCAGGGTCTTCCCTTTCGCTTCGATGGCTTTCCGTTGGGATTCGGTCCAATTCATATCTCTTCGCCCCTCTCTTCCTAATCCGAGTACCGGCAGATGACGCCGAAGTCGCAGTATTTGCAGGCGTCGTAGTTTTCGTCAATCCGTTTCGGGTCAATGCGCATATCGCCCTCCAGCACGCGCCGGGCGAGCGTTTTAATCTGCGATATCAGTTTCTTTTCGAGTTCCATAAAGCCCTCGCTGTCGAGCGGTTTTCCGAATCGCCGATCGAACTTCCCGTTATTTGTCAGCTTTATCGGCAAAAAGACGCCGCTGTTGCTTCTGTCCATCGCCGCCGCGATTTCCGGATCTTCGAGGATAATGCCGGTGCGCTTTAACTGCTTATATAGCTTTTCGTTTATTTTTTTCTCGTCCTCGTCGCCCTCGACGTCGATGCAGGGCAGTTTCGCGGGGCTGTACAGCACGCCGGCGGGCCTTCGGTTTTCTCCCGCCCTGCAGTACGCGAACAGGTAATTGAGCATCTGGGTATCGATGCCCTCGTCGACAAGTTTTAGCGAAAATTTCTTGCTGTATGTTTTATAATCGACCACGCGGACGTAGGTGTATCCGTCTTTTTGATAGGTATCCACACGGTCGATGGAGCCTCTGACATATACCTTCGAGCCGTTCTCAAGCTCCTGCGTCAGCGGCGGAAGGCTGTCCGGCGTATCGTATCCGATTTTCACCTCAAAGCCCGTCGGCACGAAATCGCTGTTCGCAAACTCGTCCGATATGTTGCGCAGCAAAAGGTTGAGCGTTTTCTTCAGGTTTTCGTAGGTATGCATAAAGCGGCGATTTTTGCCTTCCTCCCCGCCCAGCACGTTCAGGAAGTATTCGCGGGTGAGCGTATCCACCGCCTGCCTGATCTCGTCCGCGCTCGGCTTGATAAACACGCCGTTCTGCACTCTTGCAGAAACGAACTGCTCGAGGATTTTATGAATGAACGTGCCGATTTCGGGCGTCGCGAACCTGATTTTCTTACTCTTTCGCAGTTTCAGCGCGTAGCCCGCGAAATACGAGAACGGACAATAGTTGTACCGCTCGATGGACGAGGGAGAGAAAAAGACCTGCCCTTCCGTTTTTGTCCGGATATACGCTTCCTTGTCAAACAGCGGGGCGATATCCCTGCCGGTACGGACGCCGCTGTTTTTAAGCGCATTCTCGGCATATTTCTGCAAAGCCTTGTCTTTGACATTCCGGAAGAAAAACGCCGCCGATTCTTTTGAGTACAAATAGTCCGCTTCGTCCGCACCGAAGTTTATCAGTTTTATGTTCGGGAACAGTTTCAGGATTCTGTTTACCGCGATGGACGGACGCTTCTGCGTTCCCGAGAAGTCGCCGGCCGGATAGGTGAGCGTCAAATAGTCCTTCGGCGCGACGGCGGCGGCATAGAACAAAAACCGCTCGCGGTTCTGCCGCTCGAACCGGTTTTCGCCGAGCGAGCAGCCCGCTCCCTCCAAAATCACCAGCTCTTCATCGTCAAAGAAGCTGTCGCCGCCCGCGCAGGCCGGGAAAACGCCGTCCGTAACGCCGCCGAGTATCTGCGCTCTGCAGGCGGCATCCGCCCGGAACAGGGACGCCGAGCCGATGCGTATCTGGTCCGCCGACGTCGGAATGGAGCCGACCGTGTATTCGTCGCTTAAGAGCTTAATCAGCTCGCGCAGTTTGGGCAGGCTGACCCTGTCGCCGCCGCAAAGCCTGTGCAGCTGGTCGAAGATGTGCATCAGCAAATCCCAGAGCTGGCGCTCCTTCTGCGACTCCTCCTCGTCGCCGATATCGCGCAGATACTGCGCTTTTTCCAGCAGTTTTTTATCCACTTCGGCGTCGATTAGGTGCTTGTATAGCGCTTCGACGGCTTCGCCCACCGTAAGATCTTTCTGCGTCAGCGTCTGCCGCAGGTCGGACAGGTAGGGCATGATTTTTTCACGCGCTTCGTTCGCTTTTTTCAGGATATACCGGTCGTAGCTGGTAAAGCGCTCGCTGTACCCTTCCGGGTTCATCTGCCATTCCGAATTCCACTGCCTGCCGCGGATGTTCCACATTTCGGCATAGCGCAGCATGATGTCGCTTTCTTCGACAGTCAGCGGCGTAAAACCGCTTTTTACATACTGTTTGATCGAAGAAACCGGAAAATCGCCAATAATCGCGTCCAGGCAGGCAAAAATAAACGAGAAAAGCGGTTTTGTGCTCAGCTCGTCTTTGGTCGCCATATAATAGGGAATATGGTTGCGCTCGAAAACCGCGTCGATGATTCCTTCGTAATCCGCAAGATTGCCGAACACGACCGAAATCTCGCGATAGCGCAGTCCCTTTTCCCTGGTCAGATAGAGAATCTCGGAAGCGATTGCCTCCGCCTCGTCGAAAATGTTTTCCGCGCGTATGACTTTTATCGAACCGTCGTTTTCGCCCGTGAACGGAATCGTTTCGGCTTCCCACAGCTGTTTTTCAAGATGTTTCAGCATCGGCGCGGAATGACGCTTGCACGCGCCGGTGTAAATGTCCTCGTAGTCTGCGCCGGCGTACCGCTTGATCCGGTCGGCGCACTTTTGGTTCTCGGCGAACAAGGGCGAATCGCTCCCGTCGCAGGTGAAAGCGATATAGGTGTCCGGGCTCTGCCGGACAATCCGCTCGATGACGGCATACTCCTGCTCGGTAAAGGTGTAGTAGCCGTCGATGAACACGATGTAATCCTTAAAGAACCGCTTATGCTCCAGTTGAGCGGCAAGCGAGGTCAACGCGTCGCAGGGGTCAAGCATATCCGCGCCGAACAGCTTCTGGTACTCCGCGTAAATCAGCGATAGGTCCTTCAGCTTCGCGTACAGGCGGCTGTTTGACTTCACTTCCTCGCTTTCAGCCGCTTCCGCCAGCTTCTCAACCGAAACGCCGCCTGACTTGAAGCGGTTTATCACCGACAAAATGCTTTTTACAAAGTCGCTGTTGGCGGAAACACCCTTGTATTCGCACAGCCGGTCCGATAAGCCGTCCAGCACGCGGGACATCAGGATATCCCGGCTGCCGTTGTCTATGTAGCTTACGGCAAGGTTGCCGTACTCGCGCGCGATTCGGTTGGGCAGACGCTCGAAGTTTAGAACCTCAATGCGCAGGTTGTAGCAGTCGCCGAGATACTCGCTCAGCCTTTTTTCGGCCGACAGCGACTGCTGCTCCGGCACTATGTAAAGGCAGTTTTGCCCGCCTTTGAACGCTTCTTTCATCTTGAAAAGCATATATTCGGTTTTGCCGCTTCCGGCTCTGCCCATAATTCGATGCAGCAAATTGCTCACCTCTTGAAAAATTCGAGTAGTTTAAATCGGAACACGTATTTTTTGGATGTATAAACCTTGGTGCCGTTGTCGCTGATGCCCATATCCTGCAGTCTTTCCTTCGCCGAAGAAGCGCTTGTGCAAAGCGGCGGGAACAAAACGCACCACCAGTTTTCCCCTTTGGCGTCGCCGAGGTTGATGCGCAGCGAATAATACTCGCCCGCGGGGAAGGCGATTCCGTCGTATTCGCGGGTCGGATAGCTTTCCTTTCCCCATTCCGCCGACGCGGTGTAGTCAAAACCGTTTTCTTTGATCACCCGGTTGGCGACTGCGGCGAACTTCTTGCCAAGCTCGTCCATCCGGTCAAGCGGCAGCTTGCCCGGCTGGGTGTCCTCAAACAGCCCGCCGCTCTCCGCGATAATTGCGTCCCTGACCTTGAGCTTTAGCGCCTGGTCGGTTTCGGAATTGGAATTGGCGAGAATATGCAGACGTATCACGCTGTCGTAAATCTTCTCCTCGTCGCGGGGAATCAGACAATCAACGGTAAGCAAAACGAAAAAAGTCAAACAGAACGCTAAAACGGACCGAAAAAGAATCGACGTTTGTTTCATGCAGTAATCCTCCGATAATATCCTTCTAAAAGTTATGTTTTTTCTGTAACGCTTTGGTTACATTATTAGTATTATCGGAAAATCTGCGCGTTAAGCTGTGACTTGTCGACCGGTTTTCCCTATTTATCCTTTTTTGCGCCGTTCTGCGCCTTTTTTTCCTTTTCCAGTTTCTCCGTTTCCATATCTTTTTCGCGAATGGTCAGCAGTAATTTTTCGCATACTATTCTAAGAGCGGCCGCTTTCAAAGCGATGGCGAGAATATACTCGGGAAGTTCGTCCTCCCGCAAATCGTCGTCGATGCTGTCCGCGGCTTCCGACAGCGCATTGTCTATCTTGCCGTATAAAAGGTCGTAGAACTCTTTCGCGCCGGATTTGCTGCTTAATTTTTTCAGCAGCAGCTCTAAATCGTTGACGCTCATGACCGGCTTCAGCGCGCAAATCGCGGTCAGGTACGCAAGATGCTCTTTGCCGTACTTTTTCCCGTTCGGCCGCGGCAGAGCGCCGGCTTTTATATAATTGTTGATCATCGCGCCGGTTAATAATTCCGCGTCCTCGGATGGCAGAAGCTGGCGCTGCATGTAGGAAAGCACCTGGTCTTTGTACAGCTCAATGTCCGGAAACTTGTCCCACTCCGCCGGTCTTGTGTTTTTGAGTTTGTCCTTTAGCTCTTTGATCGAATCCATACTGTACCTTACCCTGTTATTCGTAATTTGTGTTTAATTATATCATAAACATTATGTTTTGTAAATATTTTATTACTCTATTGACATATTCGACGTTGCGTAATATAATATAGAATATCATATTAGACAATAAGAGGGACGATTTTAAAAATGAAAGTATGTGTGTTGGGCGACTCCATCGCGAAAGGCGTTGTGTATGACGAGACGAGAAAGCGGTATGTGTTCTTAAAAAACAGCTGCGTTCAACTGATTCAGCAGAACAGTGGCATTGAGATCAACAACTGCTCCTGCTTCGGCTGCACCGTCACCAAAGGCGAGAGCCTGCTTGAAAAAATCGAGGACGAACTGGGCGAATATGATTACACGTTTGTCGAGCTGGGCGGGAACGACTGCGATTTCAACTGGGCGAAGGTCGCCGAGGACCCATATCAAAAACACGACTGCAACACCCCGCTGGACGTTTTTAAAGAAAAATACGCCGAAATCATAGAAAGAATAAAAAAAGCCGGCAGCAAACCGGTTTTGGTAACGCTGCCGCCGATCGACTCCGAGCGCTTCTTCAACTGGATCAGCAAGGGGTTAAACAAAGACAACATTCTTAAGTTTTTAGGCGACATAGAGCAAATCTCACGCTGGCAGGCGATGTTCAACGACGCCGTTAAGCAGATTGCCGAGCACTACCGCCTTCCGCTGTACGACATCCGAAGCGGCTTCTTTGAAAGCAAATGCAAAATCGCGGACTACCTGTGTCAGGACGGCATACATCCCAACGAGGAAGGGCATAAGCTGATTTACAAGACAATCGCGAAAAGAACCAGCCTTGTGCCGATGAATGTATAACGCTATATCCGATTTAAAGAGTAATGAAAATCATTACTCTTTTTTTTATACTTGATTTTTGATCATTTATATAATATAATTAAAATATAAAGCCTTAAACTAAAAAAGCATTAAAATATGCCGCCCTGCCCGGGTGCGGTTTTTTGCTTTATACGGACCGCATTGTATGCCGTCGCCTTGTTTTAAGCGCCTGCGGCGCGGGCGCTGCGCAAGTTGACGGCGAACCTGCGGTCGGGCATGATGCGATGAAGCGGTAAAAAACTTTTTTCGAATCAAGGAGAGCATAATGAAACGATTTCGATTTGTAAAACATACCTTCACCGTCGGCTGTCTTTTGCTGGCATTTTGCTTAATTTTCAGCGCCTGCAGACCCGCGGCCGACAACCCCGGCGCCGAAAGCAGCGACAAGCGTTCCGTCGACCGTCGGCGAAAACGTTTCCTCCAAAACCTCTTCGGTCTTTGAAACCTCCTCGGACACTGGGTCAAAAGTAATAAACAACCCTTACCTGCCGAACTTTAGGTGGCCGGACAAAAAAGAATTCCGCGTGCTTGTTATGGACAATACCATAGAGACCACCTATTACTCCGAGGAAGTCGGTTATGACAAATACGAGACCACGAATCCGATGATCAACGAAGCGGTCAAGAAAAGAAATCAGGCTGTTTTGGACAAATGCGGCGTCGAAATAAAAGCGGTTTATTCGGGCAATATCTTAAAGGAACTGAACGACGCGTTAAAAGCGGGAAATGATACGTTCGACGCGGCGATGCCCTTTTTTATGCACTGCGCGACCTTAGCGCAAAACGGCGCTTTTTTTAATCTTCAAAGCAGCAGATTCATGGATTATATCCGCTTAGATCAGCCCAGAACGCGACCAAAGCCGTGTCCTTCGGAGACAAGGTTTACTTTACAACCGGCGATATTTCCTTTATGCAGAAGAAAACCTCGTCGGCAATCTTCTTTAATAAAAAAATGCTTGCCGAAAAGTTCCCGGACACGGACCCCTATCAAATGGTAAGACAAAGCGCATGGACGTTTGATAAACTGCAGTCCATGTCCAAAGCGGTCACGGCGGATACGGATGGCGACAACATGCTCACCTATAAGGATACGTGGGGACTGGTTTCTTCATACAGCGACCCGTTTTACTTTTATCTGGCGGGCGGCAGAGTTATTGACAAAGACGCAAGCAATCTGCCGCAAGTCGGCTATACCGGTCAAAGCCTTGATATGCTGACAAATCTTCTGAGATTATTCCAGTCCGGCGAAAAATGGGCGAATTTTGCGCAGGAGAACGATACCGACGACATTTGGAAAATGAATTTGGATATTTTCGGAGAAGGAAGGGCGCTTTTCCGCACGTCCGCGTTCGCGGCCTGCGAAAAGCTGACCGATTACGACGTAGAATACGGGATTCTCCCCATGCCGAAGTATGATGAAAGTCAGGAAAAATACTATACGCCCTGCGCGGCCTCGCTCGCGTACGGCATCACCATTCCGGTTAACGTCCCGGACCCTGAGTTCTCCGCTTACATGATCGAGGTGATGGCATTCGAAGCGAAAAACTACACGCCTATGTTTCCACGCTATCGCAAAACGACGAAGACCGGGAAATGCTCGAAATTATTTTCAGCAATATCGTTTATGACGGGGATTTTCTTTACACGCAGGTTTACGGGAAAATTTCGAACCTTATGAAAGCGAAATCAACCGACACTCAATTCCTGCAAAGCGACAAAGAGAGTCTGCAGCAAAAACTCTCACAGATCATTGAAAAGGTCAACAGCATAAATCAATAAAAAAGAATCCGAAGCGGTCGCGCTGACAGCTTCGGATATTTTTATACCGTCGTGCAGTGAAAAGCGTAATAGCCCATGTTTTTTAAAAGTTTCGCGCAGGCTTCGGCGGCGGTTTTGTCCGAAAAAACACCGAAAACAGAGGGTCCGCTGCCGCTCATGGCTGCGCCGAGCGCGCCGTTCTTCAGCATCAGCGCTTTGATGGCGGACACAAACGGTCTTTTCTCGGCGCAGATTTCCTCGAAAACGTTGCCGAGCCGGGCGACAATACCGCTGATGTTTTGCGCTTGAATCGCGCGTACCATGCCGTCGGTGTCTATGTTCGGCAGGCTTTGGCGCTTGTCGATCTCCGCGTACATAACCGGCGTCGACATCCCCTCTCCGCCGATGGAAATGACGATATTCAGCCTGGGCAGCTTCGGAAGAACCGTGATAACCTCGCCGATTCCCTCGCAGAGCGCGGTTCCGCCCCGTACGCAGTACGGAATATCCGCTCCGAAGGAAGCGCCGATTTCGCACAGCTCCTCGGTCGAAAACCCGGTTTTGTACAGCCTGTTCAAAGCGCGCAGGACCGCGGCGGCGTCGGTGCTTCCGCCCGCAAGACCGGCGGCTACCGGAATATGCTTTTTGATATAGACGTTCGCGCCGCCCCTGATGCCGGCCGCTTCAAAAAACTTCTCGCAGGCGATATAAGCAAGATTGCTTTTGTCGGCCGGGATTGCTTTTTTGTTCGCGGAAACCGTGATTTCTTCCGCCCGCTCGACCGAAATCGTATCGCACAGCGAAACCGACTGCATAACCGTCCTTATCTCGTGGTAGCCGTCGGCGCGCTTTCCCGTCACATCCAGCGTCAGGTTTATTTTTGCGTAGGCCTTCTCTATCAAATGCTTTTACCTTTCTATGCGTTATTTTAGATTCTGGACAAACTCGCCCATCAGCGTGAGCGCCTTGTCGATCTGCCGGATGGAATACGCGTAAGAGATACGCGCGAAACCCTCGCCGCACGCGCCGAAAGCGGTTCCCGGCACAATTGCGACGCCTTTTTCCCGCAAAAGCCGCTCGCAGAACTCCTCGCTGGTCATGCCGAAACGCGAAATGTCGGGGAACACGTAGAACGCGCCCTCCGGCATAAAGCAGTCGATGCCGATTTCCCGAAGCCGCTTTACAACGTATCTTCTGCGCGCATTATACTCGCCCTTCATATACTCGATGTCGCCATCGCCGTTTCTGAGCGCTTCTACCGCCGCGTACTGGCTGGTCGTCGGCGCGCACATGATGCCGAACTGATGAATCTTTGCCATCTGCACCGTAAAATACTGCGGCGCCAGCGTGTATCCGAGACGCCAGCCCGTCATCGCGTATGCTTTTGAAAAACCGTTGACCACAATGGTGCGCTCCCACATTCCCTCGATCGAAGCGAACGAGCAGTGGGGCTGGTCGTATGTAAGCTCCGAGTAAATCTCGTCGGCGATCACGACGATGTTGGTATCCTTGATGACCTCCGCGATCGCGGCGAGGTCCTCTTTCCGCATGCAGGCGCCGGTCGGATTGTTCGGGAACGGCAGAATCAGCGCCTTGGTCTTGGGCGTAATCGCTTCTTTCAGTTCGGCCGCCGTGAGTTTAAAAGCGTTCTCCTTTTTTAAACAAATCGGAATCGGAACCCCGCCGGCTATGGATACCAGCGGCGAATAGCAGACAAAGCAGGGCTCGGGGACGATTACCTCGTCGCCCCGGTTTACGATGGTTCGAATCGCGATGTCAATCGCTTCGCTGCCGCCCACCGTAACGATAATCTCGTTTTTCGGGTCGTACCTGAGACCGAACCGGCGCTCCTGATACCGCGCGATTTCCTCGCGCATTTCTATAATGCCGTTGTTGGAGGTGTAGTAGGTTCTTCCCTCCTCCAGACTGCGGATGCCGGCCTCACGGATATGCCAGGGCGTGACGAAGTCCGGCTGTCCCACCGTCAGGGAAACGACGTCCTTCATTTCGCTTAAAATATCAAAAAACTTCCGTATGCCGGACGGCTTGATTCCTACAATCGTGTCCGACAAAGCCTTGTTGTAATCAAACATCACCAAATATTTCCTCTCTTGTCGGTTGTGTCAGGCTCAAAGACAACGCCGTTGTCCTTGTATTTCTGCATGACGAAATGCGTCGCCGTCGAGGTGACGCCCTCGATGGTCGCTAACTTTTCCGCGACAAACGCCGCGACGTCACGCATGGTCCTGCACTCAACCGTTATCGCGAGGTCAAAACCGCCCGACATCAGGTAAACGCTCTTTACCTCCGGGTAGTTGGCTATTCTCTCGGCTATGGAATCAAAACCTCTGTCCTTCTGGGGAATGGTTTTCAGCTCAATCAAAGCGGAAACGCTCTCTTTGCCCGTCTTATCCCAGTTTATAACCGCCTGATAGGAAAGGATGGTTCCGTCTTTTTCGCACTCCGCTATCATCGCTCGGACTTCTTCCTCGGTAATTCCGAGCATCACCGCCAGCTGTTCGGGCGTGAGGCGCGCGTCATTCTCGAGATAAGCAAGAATTCTTTCTTTCATGGTTGTCTAATCCTTTCCTGATGAATTTGTTTAGTCTATTTTCTGCATATACGGTTTTCTGTCCTGATATCGTGTGATATATTGAAAGCCTAAACTCTTGAGCAGTTCGGCGGTTTCCCGGATGTCCGCGCCGAGATTGCGCGCGTGGTGCGCGTCGCTGCCGATGGTAATCATCTCGCCGCCGAGCTCTTTGTAAAACTTTATCAAATCGGTGTTCGGAAGCGTCTGCCCCAGTCCCTGACGCAGGCCGGAAGTGTTCACCTCCAGGCTGACGCCCTTCTCGATCGCTTTTTTTAAAATATCTTCGAAATACGCTCTGCCCTTCTTCTCAAGGTCAATCAGAGACTCCCTGCCCGCGAACTTTAAGTAGCGGTAAGGATAAGTGATATGCGCGAGCGTGCTGAAATAACCCCAGTCCAGAAGCTCTTTCATCTCGCCGATATACTTTTCCCACAGCGCCAAAAGCTCGCCGTCGCTCATCTCGCGCATCTTCAGGTCCGCGAAGTCAAGAATGCCCCTTACGGAATGAACCGAGCCGATGACATAATCAAATTCAAAGCGGTCTATTAAGAATTTGGCTTCCTTGGGCATATGCCATGCCTGCCCGATCTCTATCCCAAACAGTATATTCAGCCTGCCGGCGTATTGCGCCCTGGCTTTTACAATATCCCTGTAAACCCCCGCGATGTCCAGCTTGGGGAACGCGCCGTAATAAACGCCGTCGATGTCGCAGTGGTCGGTAATCGCGATTTCCCGAAAACCTTTTTGGATCGCAGCTTCGCACAGCTCGTTTACCGTGCTGCCTTTTCCTGCCGGGATGTCCCCCGAATACTGCGAATGTATATGATAATCGAACACCATCATCATTCCTTAGGCTGCAGACTTCCCTGCCGCCAGTTTTGCTTATTACTATACTACAAAATTAGCCGATTTGCAACCCTAAAACATGGATATTTGGTCGGACTCGGGAAGGTCGCCGAGACAGTTGTTCTGCTTGAGGATCTCGATGACTGTTTTGTTCAGTCCGGCTTCGGTTTTTAAATCCTCCAGCGTTCTCACCTTTCCGCTGTGGATCGCGTTGTAAATGTTTTCGGCCGCTTTCGCGCCCAGACCGTTCAAAGCCGTCAAAGGCAGGCGGATTTTTCCGTTTTCCGGCACGAACGCGAACGCCTCGGACTTGTAAATATCCACCGGCAAAAACTCGATGCCTCTTGCCAGCATCTCCGCCGCAATCTGCAAAAACACGATGGTGTCCTCGTCTTTCGGCGTGGGGTCGGTCAGGTTTTCGAGTTCTTCCAGCTTCTTTCTGACCGCTTCGGGTCCCTGCATGACAAGCTGTCCGTCGAAGTTGTCCGACTTGACGGTGAAGTAGCTTGCGTAGTATTCGACCGGATAATGCACCTTGAACCAGCCGATGCGCAGCGCCGCCATTAGGTACGCGGCCGCGTGCGCCTTCGGAAACATGTATTTAATCTTTTTGCAGGAGCCTATGTACCATTCCGGAACGTTCTTGGCGCGCATCGCCTCTTCCATTTCCGGCGTCAGGCCCTTTCCCTTGCGGACGCTTTCCATGATTTTGAACGCCATCGAGCTGTCAACGCCTTTGTGCATCAGAAAAACCATGATGTCGTCGCGGGTGCCAATGATTTCCTTAATCGTCGCGGTGCCGCTCTTAATCAGCTCGTCTCCGTTTCCCAGCCAAATGCCGGTTCCGTGCGATAGTCCCGAAATCTGCAGAAGGTCGGAAAAAGTCTTCGGCTTTGTGTCCATAATCATCTGACGGACATATTTGGTGCCGAGTTCGGGAAGGCCGAAGGTGCCGATCTCGCTGCCGATGTCGCTGGGTTTTACGCCGATGCTCTTGGTGGAGTTCAAAAGCTCCATTACGTCCGGGTCGTTCATCGGCACGGTGCGCACGTCGATGCCGGTGTATCTTTCAAACATTTTATACAGCGTCGGCGCGTCGTGGCCGAGAATGTCCAGCTTCAGAAGCGTGTCGTGCAGATATTCAAACGCGAAGTGCGTCGTGATAACGCCGCTCGAAGCATTGTCCGCCGGGTGCTGAATCGGCGTGAAATCATAAATCTCATACTCTTTCGGAACGACGACGATGCCGCCGGGATGCTGTCCGGTCGTGCGCTTTACGCCCACCATGCCGCTGACAAGGCGGTTCTGCTCGGCTTTGGTCAGGTTTTTCCCCTTTGCGGATAGATAATCCTTGACAAAGCCGTAGCAGGTCTTTTCCTGCAGCGTGCCGACGGTTCCGGCGCGGAAGATGTTTTCTTTGCCGAACAAAACTTCGGTGAACTTGTGCGCCTCTTTTTGCACTTCGCCCGAGAAGTTCAGGTCAATATCCGGCGCTTTCTCGCCGTGGAATCCGAGGAAGGTTTCAAACGGGATATCGTGTCCGTCGTGAATCATCGGGGTTCCGCAGTCGTCGCAGAGCTTGTCCGGCAAATCAAAGCCCGAACCGACGCTTCCGTCCGTAAAGAAGATGCTCTTTTTGCATTTCGGGCAGCGGTAGTGCGGCGGAAGCGGGTTTACCTCCGAAATGCCGGCAAGAATCGCGACCACGGACGAGCCGACGGAACCGCGCGAACCGACCAGATAGCCGTGTTCCTCGCTGTTCTTAACCAGTCTGCGCGCGATGATGTACAGCACCGCGAAACCGTTCTTGATAATCGAGTTCAGCTCTCTGTCCAGTCTTTGCTGCACGATTTCCGGCAGCGGGTCGCCGTACATTTCTTTCGCGGTGTCGTAGCAGATTTTCATCAGCTCTTCTTCCGAGCCTTCGATGGATGGTGTGTACTGACCGTCGGGAATCGGTTTGACCGGATCGATCATGTCCGCTATTCTGCGGGGGTTGGTAATAACGATTTCCTCCGCTTTTTCTTCGCCGAGGAAAGAGAACGCGTCCAGCATTTCCTGCGTCGTCTTGAAATACAGCTTCGTATCCCGCTCATGGTCGGCATAGCCCATGCCGTACTGCAAAATCTTGCGGTATATCTCGTCCTCCGGGTCAAGGAAATGCACGTCGCCCGTCGCGCAGACCGGCTTGTTCAGTTTCTCGCCCAGCTCGATAATCTTTCGGATATTATCGCACAGCTGTTTTTCCGCCGCCGCTTTATCGTCGCCGAATCTTCCGTCCGCGACAAGGAAGTAGTTGTTGGAGTTGGGCTGTACCTCTAAATAATCGTAAAACGAGGCGATCTTGATAAGCTCGGAGTACGGCTTGTTTTCCAATATCGCCTGATACAGTTCGCCCTCCGCGCAGGCAGTGCCGAGAATCAGTCCGTCGCGGTAATCCTTGAGCAGCGTCTTCGGAATACGCGGATGGCGGTGGAAATAGTCCAGATACGAGCGGGATATAAGTTTGTAAAGGTTCTTAAGACCCGCCTGATTCTTTACAAGAATGATGATATGGTAGCATTTCAGCTTTTTCGGATCGCAGTTGCGCGACATCGCTTCCACCATGCCGTCTGTGTCCACGATTCCGTCGGCGGCGAGCTTCTTGATCATGCAGGTAAAAATCTTCGCCAGCATGTCGGTATCGTCGCCCGCGCGGTGGTGGTCGAACTCGCCGAGATTATAATATCGCGCCAGCGAATCCAGCGTATGTTTCGCCAAATCCGTATTTAAATACCTTGACAGCGAAACCGTGTCAAGATAAGGGTTTTCGAACCGAATTCGGTTGTCCTCGGTAACCCGGCGTATAAAGCCGATGTCGAACTGCGCGTTATGCGCGACCAGCATATGCCCTTCCGCGAAATCCAAAAACGCCTTGACCGCGTCGCACTGGCTCGGCGCGTCCTTTACCATCTCGTCGGTAATGCCGGTCAGCTGCGTGATGTTCTCCGGAATCGGCATGCCCGGGTTGACGTAGGTTTCAAACCTGTCTAAAATCTCCCCGTTTAAGTACTTGACCGCGCCGATCTGCGTTATGCCGCAGTTGCGGGGAGAAAGTCCGGTCGTCTCGATATCGAATATCACGAATATTCCGTTTTTAAAAGAAACGTTGTTCTCGGAATTGTAGTTGAAAACCGCCCGCGCCGTATCGTCGACCAGATAGCCCTCCATGCCGTACAAAGGTTTCACGTTCGGCGCTTTCTTGCAGGCTTTCATAACCTCGGGAAAAGCCTGCACGTTGCCGTGGTCGGTAATCGCGACGGCGGGCATGCCCCATTCGGCCGCCGTTTTTAAAACCACCGCCGGGTTGGTCAAAGCGTCCATGGTGGACATACTTGTGTGCAGGTGCAGTTCGACGCGCGGCGTGGGATGCGTGTCTTTGCGGCGGATGCGCTTTACGACCGCAATATAATCTCCGCGCACAATCACTTCTTCGTCATACTTGTTGAACGTCGCCTTGCCCTCCACTATGACCGCGGCCGGCACCGACAGGTCCAGCGGATTCGTATTATCGACCGAGACCCGCACCATAATCGAAGAATCAAGGTCGGTTATGTATATTCTGTAATGAATCTTGTTGCCGTCGTAGTTTTCTTTGGACTCAACCTGAAACACCTGACCGAGAAATCGGACGGTCATGCCCTCTTTGATTTCGCGGATGGGCATCAGTTCGTCCAGCCTGCTCTTTCCGTAAACCGTCCGCGGCTCGGAAATGTCAAACTTCATGCCGCCCGAGGTGACGACGTTCGGGTTGTCATCGTCAAAAATGACCTCGGTCACATCGTTGATATGCGCAAACGAGTTTTGCTTTTCGCTCAGTTTTTCTTCGGCTTTCGCCTGCTGATACGCCTGTCCGGCGGCCGCTTTCAGCTCCAAAGCGCCGGCCGGCTCGTAAAACTCGTCGACGCTGCCCTCAATATGGACTTTGACGTTCAGCCCGAACTGATGCGCGATGCATTCCTCAAAAAACCGTTCGACGCCGCAGTAAACCTGAAGCTCTGCGGAACATCCTTTTCTTAATTCAATGTTCAGGACATTCTGTTCGGCGTCGTACGTCGACTTGCAGTCATCAAAAAAGCCGTACCCGATACAGCTTCCGAAATACCGTTTGAGCGTTTCAACCAGTCTTTTTACGCAGTCCGCAGAGAATCTGTCCGACGGGTACGCCGGAAAAATACGAACCCTGTTCAGTTCGTAGGTTTTTCGAATATTATCCTCCAGACTAAAAATGTGCCTGTAATCCACAAGCTTTGAAAAGCGCATATCCATTTCCAGCGCTTTGTTGGCCTTGTCGACACGCACCTTGTAATCGGTCAGATATTTTAAAAGCTCGTTGTCCTGCGCGCTGAGGGTCAGGCGCTTAAAGGTTTTTTTGAACTCTTCAGACATCTTCGTCTTCCTTCATCAGCTTTTCTATTTCCTGCAGTAGTGTTTCGACGATTTGATCCTCGCGGATTTTCCGCACAATTTCGCCTTTTCTGAAAAGCACCGCTTCGCCTTTGCCGCCGGCGACGCCAACGTCGGCTTCCTTCGCCTCGCCGGGCCCGTTGACCGCGCAGCCCATCAAAGCCACGTTAATCTGTCTTGCGGGCTCCAGCTTGTCGATTTCCGCCTGCAGTCTGTTCGCAAGCGGAATTAAGTCGATGCCGGTCCTGCCGCAGGTCGGGCAGGCGATGAGGTTGATTCCCTTTCTGAGTTTTAACGCCCGCAGAATGTCAATGGCGGCTTTGACCTCGTTTACCGGGTCGTCCGTCAAGGAAACGCGGATGGTGTCGCCGATTCCCTCGGCAAGCAGCGCGCCGATGCCGACCGCGGATTTGATGATGCCGTACCGCGCGGTTCCCGTTTCGGTAACCCCGAGGTGCAGCGGATAATCGCATTTTAGCGCAAGGAGTTTGTTGGTTTCGATCATCGTGATTACGTCGGAGCTTTTGACCGACAGCACGATGTTGTCAAAATCAAATTTTTCCAGCTTCTTCGCCGCCAAAAGCGCGCTTTCGCACAGCGCCTCGGCTGTCGGCGCGCCGTATTTCGCGAGCAGTTCTTTTTCCAGCGAACCGCTGTTGATGCCGACGCGAATCGGAATATTTTTTTGCCGGCAGACGTCGGCGACCTTTTTGATTTTATCGTCGCTGCCGATGTTGCCGGGGTTGATGCGTATTTTGGAGATTCCGGCTTCCGCCGCTTCGACGGCAAGGCGGTAATCGAAATGAATGTCGGCGACAAGCGGAATATGCGTATGCGCGCGGAAATAAGGAATGTTCCGCACCGCTTCCATGCTGTTGACTGTAAAGCGGATGATGTCGCAGCCCGCTTCCTCGAGCTTCTGAATCTGCCTTAGCGTCGCTTCCCTGTCGGAAGTGGGCGTGTTCGTCATCGACTGAACCGCGACCGGGTTGCCGCCGCCGATTTTAATAGAACCGATTTGTATCTCGCGGGATTTTCGCCTTGTCATCTAAAAAAGCCTCTTTATCTAAAACAGATTGATAAAATCTTTTACGAAAATTAAGACGATAACCGCCATCAAAAGCACCATAAAGATAGCGGTCAGGGTCTGCCGAATCTCTTTATTAACCGGTTTTCTGCGGATGATCTCAATAACGCAGAACAGAATCATGCCGCCGTCCAAAACCGGAATGGGAAGCAGGTTGAAAACACCGAGCGACACGGAAATGAACACAAGCATGTTCGCAAGGTTGCGGACAATGCCGCCGATGTCCACCTTGTTGTCCACGACGCCCTCCTTGATAACCGAACCGATTTCGCCGCCGATGCCGACGGGTCCGGAAACCACCTCGATACCGTACCTGCCGCGGATTGCGTCGATGAGGGAGTCCAGCGTCATATACACGGTTGAAACCGACTGGAAGAAGGACTCATAGAGCACGTTGCCGACGGTCTTTTCCTTGATTTTTACCTTAAAATCAACCATGCCGATGCTCATTCCGTCCGTTTTCTCGACCGGGAACTGCACGTCGCGCAGCGTAACATACTCGCCGTTGCGCAGAACCTTTATCTCCATCGGTTCGATGCCGTCGGAGATGATTTTATAGCTCATGTCCGTATAGACATAAATCTTTTTTCCATTGATTTCTTTGATGACGTCGTTTTTCATCAGCCCGTACTGACTGCTGACCGCGCCTTCGCGGAATTCGGAGACGGTTGTGGAAGCAATAACCTCCGTCGTCATGACAAGGATGCTCATAACAACAAAGCCGAGCAGAATATTCATCAAAGGCCCGGCAAACGCAATAATCAATCGGCGCCAGACCGATACCTGATCCAGCGGCGTTTTGTTTTTATCCTTTTCCTGTATTTCGTCGGTGTACTCGCCGACCATGCTCACAAAGCCGCCGATCGGCAGAGCGCGGATCGAAAAGGTGTTGTATTTCCCTTCCCAGCTGATTATTTTCGGACCCATGCCGATGGCAAACTCTATAATGCCGACGCCGCATTTGCGCGCGGCGATATAGTGTCCGAGCTCATGGACGAAAATCAGCAGTCCGAAAATAAAGACGGTCACAAGAATGGTGATTGTCGATGAAAACAAACCTGACAAATTAAGTCCTCCCGTAAACAAACTCCCTGGCCGCGGCGTCCGTATCCAAAATATCGCGCACGGTCGGCTCTTTTTGGAATGCCGAGGCCGATGCGGCGGCTTCCACCAAATCAAATATGTCCAAATACTTGATTTTTCCCGCCAAAAACAGCGTCACCGCGGCTTCGTTCGCGCCGTTGACCGCGGCGGGCAGGTTTCCGCCTTTTTTAATCGCTTCCCGCGCGAGCGGAAGCAGCGAAAAGGTTTCCTCGTCCGGTTTTGCGAACGTAAGCCCGCGCAAACTGCCAAAATCGATGCTGCCGACAGGGCTTTCCACCCGTTCGGGATACGTTATCGCGTACTGAATGCACAGCCGCATATCCGGCAGGCCGAGCTGCGCGATAACGGCGTTATCCGGATACTCTACCATAGAATGTATGATGCTTTCCCTGTGAATTATTACTTCGATTTGTTCCGGCCGGACGCCGAACAGATGAACCGCCTCGATTAACTCAAGCCCCTTGTTCATCAGCGTCGAGGAATCGATGGTGATTTTCGCGCCCATGCTCCAGTTCGGGTGCCTGAGCGCGTCCGTCGGCGTAATATTTCTCAGTTCCTCCCGCTTCTTTCCGTAAAAAGGCCCGCCGGACGCGGTCAGCAGGATTTTTTTCGGTTTTTTCCCGCCCTGCAGGCACTGAAAAACCGCCGAGTGCTCGCTGTCCACCGGAAGAATCCGCACGCCCTTCTCGGCGGCTTTTTTCATGACGATATCGCCGCCGGCGACAAGGGTTTCCTTGTTCGCGAGCGCAATCCGCTTTCCGCTCTCGATCGCCGCGAGCGTCGGCTTCAGTCCACGAATGCCCATCAAAGCGTTCAACAGCAAATCCGCTTCCTGCTCGTACGCAAGGCTGTCCAGCGCGTCGTCCGACGTGACGACCTTCACGTCGGTATCCGCCAGCGCGGTTTTGAGCGCGCCGTATTTTTCTTCGCCCACCCAGCAAATATCCGGCTTAAACTCCCTGCACTGCTGTTCGAGGAGTTTTTCGTTATGGTTGCCCGAGATGGCTTTTACCCGAATTCCAAGCCTTCTGCAGACATCCAGCGTCTGGGTGCCGATGGAACCGGTAGAACCGAGAACGATGATATTCTGAATCATTGAGGAACCTCAATCATTTTCTTTTTATGTATCAATGCAGAACCGTCAAAAGAATATATGCGCCGACGGTTAAAAACAGAATGCTGTCGAACCGGTCGAGCACGCCGCCGTGACCCGGAAACAGGTTTCCGTAATCCTTGACGCCGTAATGCCGCTTGATTGCGGAAGCCGCCAGGTCGCCCGTCTGCGAAGCGACAGACGCGATGACCGCGTAAGCGCAGTATTTTGCAAAATCAAACGACCCGCCCTGTCCGACGACAATCAGCCCGAAAACCATAAAACTGGCAACCGCTCCGACAACGCCGGCGATAGCGCCCGCGACGGTTTTTTTCGGACTGAGATTCGGGCAAAGCTTGCGGTTTCCAAACAAATACCCGCCGAAATACGCAAATGTGTCCGTGCTCCACGCGGCAATGAAAACTAAGAGATACCGCTCCGGCGCGCTGTCCCGCACGACGACAAGCAGCGAAAACGCCACCGCCGTGTAAACGAATCCGAAAAACAAAGCGCTAATATCCGTAACGTTTATCTTGCCGTACCCGAACACAGCAACAAAAATGAGATAGATAAACACGCCAAGGCAGATCAACACCAGCCACTGCTGGTTGTTGCTGCTTCGCGCCAAAGGCGGCATTGCCGCCGCCGTAAGGATCAGCGGCAAAGCGACCAACGCTCTTGCGCCCTTGAACCCCGCGCAGTTTGCGAACTCATAAACCGCGATAGCCGCAAGGACGCCGAATATGACCGGAAACGCCATGGTTTCCGAAAAGTACAAAACCGGCACAAGCAGGAATAACGCTACTACGCCGGTAAGAATTCTTTTTCCCATCCCCGAACCCCTTCGTTTTTATTTTCCAAATCTGCGGCTGCGCCTGCCGTAATCGTTGATGGCCCTGTACAGTTCTTCCTTGTTAAAGTCGGGCCACAACACGTCGGTGAAGTAATACTCCGCGTATGCGCTCTGCCAGAGCAGAAAATTCGAAATCCTGATTTCACCGCTGGTGCGGATAATGAGATCGGGATCGGGTATGTCCGCGGTATAAAGATATTTTCTGAAATCTTCTTCGTTTATATTCTTTTTCCCTTCGTCCAGCAGCCGATTGACCGCCTGCAGAATCTCCTGCCTGCCGCCGTACGAAAGGCAGATCGAAAGCACCATTCCGGTGTTGTCTTTCAAAGTCTCGACACAGTTGTCGAGCATTTTGCGGGACTGCTCGTCAAAGCGCGAAAGGTCGCCGCACAGCTTTAAGCGTATGTTGTTTTTCTTCATTTCCGGCAGAAAACTGGTCATTCCGCTGTTCATCAGCCGGATCAGATACTCGACTTCCTGTTTGTCGCGCTGCCAGTTTTCGGTGGAAAAAGCGTAAACCGTCAAATAGGATACGCCTAATTTCCCGCACTCTCTGACAATGGAAACGAAATTGTCAAAACCGGCTTTGTGCCCGGCCGAACGGGGCAGCATTCGCCTGGCTGCCCAGCGCCCGTTCCCGTCCATGATTATGGCAATGTGCGGCGGTATAACCTCCGGTTTTTTCATCTGTGCTGCCGGCATAATTAAAATTCCATGATTTCCTTGTCTTTTTTCTCGACCAGCGCGTCAACTTCCTTAATGTACTTGTCGGTAAGCTCCTGAACGTTCTTCTCGGCGACTTTCTGTTCGTCCTCCGTCAGGAGCGAATTCTTCTTCTGCTCTTTGATTTTATCGTTTGCGTCGCGGCGAATGTTACGAAGGGCAACCTTGGATTCCTCGCCGATTTTTGCGACCTGCTTGGTCAGCTCTTTTCTGCGCTCCTCGGTCAAAGACGGGAACACCAGCTTTATTGATTTTCCGTCGTTCTGCGGATTCAGTCCGAGATCAGACGCCAAAATCGCTTTTTCAATCTCTTTGAGTACAGAGGCTTCCCACGGTGTAATCATCAATGTTCTCGCGTCAAGCGTCTTGATGGTCGCTACACCTTCTATCGGCGTCGGCGTTCCGTAATAAGGGACCTTGATTTTTTCAAGAACCTTTGCGCTCGCTCTGCCGACTCTGATTCCGCCCAACTCGTCAGCAAGAGCGGCAATGGTTTTTTTCATTTTTTCTTCATAAGGCGTAAGGTCAAATTTCATGGTTACTCCTCCTTATATTTTTTCGTTGGATAAAATTGTTCCGATATTCTCGCCCTTAATCGCGCTCGTAATATTTTCCGGCGTTTCAAGCGCGAAGGCGAGCACTTTGATGTCGTTTTCCATTCCGATCGCAGACGCCGCGGCGTCCAGCGCTTTTAAGTTTTTATTCAGCGCTTCCTCATAGGTCAGCGCGTCGTACTTTTTCGCGTCCGGGTATTTGTTCGGGTCCTTGTCGTAAATGCCGTCCACGTTTTTCGCGGCGAGCGCGCAGTCGCACTTTAATTCCGCCGCCCGGAGCATCATGCCGGTGTCGGTCGAAAAGTAAGGATACCCGACCCCGCAGGGGATAATCACCGCTTCCCCGTTTTCAAGCGCTTCGATGGCTTTGTACTGCGAATACGTCTCGCACACCTGCTGAATTGCAAACGGGCTCATGACCCGGGTTTTCAGCCCCGCTTTAATCAGATAATCCTGAAGCGCGAGCGCGTTAATCACGGTCGCGAGCATGCCCATATGGTCGCCGCGTACGCGGTCGATTTTCAGCCCGCCCTGCCTTGCGCCGCGCCAGATGTTGCCGGCGCCGATGACGATCGCGAACTGAACGCCCATGTCCGCGCATTTTTTAATCTCCGCGCTCACTTTCTCAAGGAATTCGCCGTTTAGAATTTTCCCGTCTCCGGCGAGCGCTTCTCCGCTCAATTTCAAAAGCACTCTTTTGTATCGAACGTTCTCGTTTTCCTTACTCAAAAAGACCCCATCCTTTTATTTAAAAAATCAAGTTGTCAGTTTCGGGCGGGTTCCCCCGACGAAAAAAACTCTCTTCTCTTCCCGAGGGAGCGGCGCGAAAGCAAAAAGCGGGAGCGGCCCAAAACGGTTCTGCGTCATCCGTTGGTTTCGGGTATGAACAAGTTGAACTGTTCGTCCAGATATTTCGTCATGCCGGTCTGATACGCGGTAAGCTCGCTGACGACCGCGTCGGACAGCGAAGGCGCGAACATAATCTCGTTCGCAACATAGCTTTTTAAAAGCCTTGCCAGATACGCGTCCGTCTGCTCCTGCGCGCCGAACAGCGAAAGAATGTTCTTTGTCAAAAGACCGGCGTCGTCGTTTGCGAACAAAACGCACCGTTCGGCCTTGAAGACTTCCGAATCGCCCGCCGAATAGGGCAAAGCGAAGCCGGTTCCCGTCTTGTCCGCGCATATAACGGCAAAATACTCGTCGTAACCGGACACGTCGATGTTTTGCTTGATATACCCATCGAGGTCTCCGTACTTCGTAGCCGCCAACACCCGGTCAAACGCGTACGGCTCTTCGGTTGAGAAAGTGACGGTCTGGCTGTACGAGAAGTACAGCTGCTCGACGTCGAAGGAAAAGCTGCCCCTGTGCTCGATGGCCGAGTTCAGGATAAAACTCAGGCTTTCCCTGATTTTCCGGTCATAAGCGTCGGTTTTTTCCTGCGTAAAGGTTCCCTTGTTTTCCGCGACGAAAACCTCAACGACCAGGATTTTCCCCGACAGCGACGCCGCGCTGCCCTGGTTCATTTTCGGGAAGACGGCGGTGCTTTCCATAGGCTGCCGGTTTTCCTTTTCAATAAAATAGACGCTGTTCTCCAACAGCCACGCGCTTCCGTCATACGCCATCGTCAGGGTAAAAGCGCCGGCGTTGATAATCTTCTGATTGCGGTTGATGCCGTCGCTGACAAGAATATTGTCGGTATTTACGCTGGTAAAGTCGTCTTTGTAGTGGAAGCTGAAGTAAGTCTTTCCGTTTTTTGAGATAATGGAATGGTTCCCGTACTTGGGAAAGGATAAGTATTTTTGGATAACGCCGCTCGCGACCGTGTAGGTGGAGGTCAGAAGTCTTTCGATGACGCTGAAATCCTCATACTGCGTGCCGGTTGCGGGTATATATTCCAACGGGTCTTTTCCTGTCGTGTCAACAAGCTCGCTCAACAGCCCGCCGACGAACAGCTTGGTGATGGTTTTGTCCGCTTCGAGCAGATTCTTCGCTGTCGGAATCAGGCTGTCGTTTTCGCTGATTTCCTGTTGTTCAATGCTGATGACTTCCTCCGATACTGCGGACGGTTTGCCGAAATCATCGTAGGTCTGGACCGTGCAGCCCGCCAGCATCAGCGTCAGCAGCAGGATAGCAAATGCTTTTTTCAATACGTTTCATGCCTTTCTGTGTTTCAGAAGCCGCTCGGCATAGTACCCACACGGATGCCTGCCAGCGGTTCGCCTTTTATTGATTATACCAAAAAGCCGGTATTATATCAATATATTTATTTAGAAAATTCATTCAGGAGCCTATTCCAGCGGCTTTCCATCGCTGTCGTATAAAAAGATTCTGCGGACGAAAAAGCCGTCGATTTTATCCGCCAAAAAAGCGGCGATGTAATTCGGGTTCAGATAATTGTTGCCGGCGGCGGGCAGTACGGTTTCGACGACAACTTTGCCGTCCTGCTCATAAACCGACAACTCCTTTATCTGCGCCGCGATGTCGCAATACAACTCTTTGGTCTTGGTTTTCTTTAAAACCGTAATGCTGCCGGAAAGCGCGTTTTGTATCTCGGCGGCGCTTTTCCGCGTAGTCAGCGTTATTCTATATCTCGCCCAGGCGCACGCGGACAGCTTTTTGACCGGCTCCGCCACCTTAAAGACCTCGATGCCGTCCGGCATGGCGGCGGTCAGTTTTTCTCTGATCTCTTTTAGCGGCGTCTCTCCGTTTATTCTAAAATCAAATATCTCGTACTCGCTTTCCTGATAAATCGAAAGCGGCTGCGCGAACACGATTTTGGGGCGCGGATTAAACCCTTCCGAATACGCAAGGTCAAGCCCGCTGCGCATCAGCGCCCGAATCATGGCCCTTTGCGTGTCAAGGTGCGATATATACCGGATGTTTCCCGTCTTTTTAAAAAAGACTCTGATTGTTTTCATAGCCGTTTTTCCTGTTTATAATTTTATATTGCGCTCTAAACACTTTACGCCGCAGCCGGAACACTGGGTTCTGCAGTCGGGCGTGGGTACGCCGGCGTACGCTTTTTCCGCTTCCCGCCGGAGGAACCGCTTGGTAACGCCGATGTCGATATGGTCCCAGGGAAGGGTTTCGTCAAAGCCGATTCTTCTGGTCGTGTAAAAATCGGGATCGACGCCGGTCTGCTCAAAAATCTTCATCCATTTGTCGTAGTCGAAAAACTCGTCCCAGCTGTCAAAGCGCTGCCCCTGTCTGACCGCTTCGGCAAGCGCCGGCGCAAGCCGCCGGTCTCCGCGCGCAAAAACACACTCCAGCCGGGAGGTTTTCGCGTCGTGGTATTTATAGGTAATTTTCTTGGTCCTAATCGAATTCTTCAACAGCGCCTGCTTGCGCTCGAGGCTTTCCAGACTGTCCTGCGGCTCCCACTGGAAGGGCGTGAAGGGTTTCGGCACGAAGCAGGAAACGCTGACCGTGACCTCCACGCTTCTGTGCGGGCGCTTCTCGGAATAGAACAAATCGACGATTTTCTGCGCCAGCTCGGCGATTCCGACAATGTCCTCGTCGGTTTCGGTGGGCAGTCCGTTCATAAAGTAAAGCTTCAGCTCGTTTCTGCCCGCGTCGAACGCCTTCCTGCAGGCGATCAGAATTTCTTCTTCGGTGATGTTCTTGTTGATAACGTCCCGCAGCCGCTGGGTGCCCGCTTCGGGCGCGAAGGTCAGCCCGCTCTTGCGCACGCTCATCACCTTTTTCATCAGCTGCTCGTAAAAAGCGTCGATGCGCATGGACGGCAGAGAAAGGCTGACCTTTTTATCGTCGGTCCACTTGAGCAGCCTGTCAATCAGCGGGTCGAGTTCCGAGTAATCGCTGATGCTCAATGATGAAAGCGAGATTTCGCTGTATCCGGTGTGCGCAAACAGCGCCTGCGCGCAGCGGTCCAGCGCTTCGGGCGACTTCTCGCGGTAGGGGCGGTACACCATGCCCGCCTGGCAGAACCGGCAGCCGCGGATGCAGCCGCGCACCACCTCGAGCATAATCCGGTCGTGCACGACGTCCAGGTACGGCACAGTCGGTTGGGTCGGATAATAGGCTTTGTCAAGGTCTTGCACGACGCGCTTTTTCACCTTTGCGGGAACGTCGTCGTATTTCGGCGTCACCTTGTCAATCCTGCCGTCCGCCAGATAGGTCACTTCGTACAGCGATGGCACATAACAGCCCTCCAGCCGAGCGGCTTTTCTTAAAAAGTCGCTCTTTTTCATATTCTGTTTCTTGCATTCAAGGTACAGCTCGGCCAGCTCCGGCAGCGATTCCTCGCCCTCGCCGATTGCGAACAGGTCAAAAAACGGCGCCAACGGCTCGGGGTTGTAGGCGCAGGGACCGCCCGCGATAATCAGCGGATACGCGTTCAAATCGTCCCCGCGGTCGGCGGCGTACAGCGGAATGCCCGCAAGGTCGAGCATATTCAAAGCGTTTGTATAGGAAAGCTCATACTGCAGCGTAAAGCCGATGATGTCGAACTCGGTCAGCGGGTCGCCGCTCTCCAGCGCAAAAAGAGGGGTTTTTGTCTTTCTTAACTGTTCCTCCATGTCCGCCCACGGCGCAAAGCAGCGCTCGCACCAGCAGTAGTCGGTGTTGTTCAGGATTGCGGTCAGAATCTTCATTCCCAGATTGGACATGCCGATCTCGTAGATATCGGGGAAGCAGAAACAGAAGCGCAAATCCACGCTGTTTTTGTCCTTGACAACCTCGCCGTACTCGCCGCCGATATATCTGCCCGGCTTTTCGACATTTTTCAACAGATGTGCGTATCGATCGTTTTTCAATGAATTATTTTCCCTTCAAAACTATTTTTTCGCAAGGATTTTCTTTAGATATTGACCGGTATAGGAGTTCTCAACCTTAGCCACCTGCTCAGGAGTTCCGGTCGCCACGACGTATCCGCCGCGGTCGCCGCCCTCCGGTCCTAAATCTATAATATAATCCGCCGTTTTAATCAGGTCAAGATTGTGCTCGATCACCACGACCGTGTTGCCCGCGTCCACCAGTCTCTGCAGCACCTCGCGCAGCTTGTCCACGTCGGCGGTGTGCAGTCCCGTTGTCGGCTCGTCGAGTACGTACAAAGTCCGGCCGGTGCTGCGCTTGGAAAGCTCGGTTGCGAGCTTGACGCGCTGCGCTTCGCCGCCCGAGAGCGTCGTCGAAGACTGTCCGATTTTGATATAGCCAAGACCGACGTCGGACAGGGTCTTTAATCTGCGGTATATGGACGGATAGTTCTCGAAGAACTTCATGCCCTCGTCCACCGTCATCTCGAGCACGTCGTATATATTTTTGCCTTTATACTTCACTTCCAGCGTTTCGCGGTTGTATCGCTTGCCCTTGCAGACGTCGCAGGTGACGTAAACGTCGGGCAGGAAGTGCATTTCAATCAAAATGGTTCCATCGCCTTCGCAGGCTTCGCAGCGTCCGCCCTTGACGTTGAAGGAGAACCTTCCCTCTTTGTATCCCCTCGCCTTCGCCTCGGGCGTCGCGGCGAACACGCCGCGGATGTCCGCGAACAGTCCGGTGTAGGTCGCCGGGTTGGAGCGCGGCGTCCTGCCGATCGGCGACTGGTCGATGTTGATGACCTTGTCGATTTCCTCGGCGCCGGTTATCTCTCTGTGTTTTCCGGGGATCGCGCTCACTCTGCCCAGTTTTTTGGCGAGCGCGTTGTAGAGGATGGAGTTGACCAGCGAACTTTTTCCCGAACCCGAAACGCCGGTCACGCAGATAAAGCAGCCGAGCGGGAACGATACGTCGATGTTTTTCAGGTTATGCTCCTGCGCGCCGTAAACAGTCAGGAACTTTCCGTTTCCGGGCCTGCGCGTCGCCGGCACGGGGATTTTCTTTTTGCCGGACAAATACTGCCCGGTGATGGACTGCTCGCACTTCACAATCTCCGAAGGCGGTCCGGTGAAGATGACTTCTCCGCCGTGAACGCCGGCTCTCGGCCCGATATCCACCAGATAGTCGGCGGCGAGCATGGTGTCCTCGTCGTGCTCGACCACGATGACCGTGTTGCCGAGATCACGCAGTTTCTTTAATGTATTAATCAGCTTGTAATTGTCCCGCTGGTGAAGCCCGATGCTGGGCTCGTCAAGGATATACAGCACGCCGACCAGCGAAGAGCCGATCTGCGTGGCCAGCCGGATTCTCTGCGCTTCCCCGCCGGAAAGCGTGCCGGCGCTTCTGGAAAGGGTCAGGTAGTCCAGCCCTACGCTCTCCAAAAAGCCGAGCCGGCTGTTGATTTCCTTTTTGATTTCCTTCGCGATGGTTTCCTCGGTGTTGGACAGTTTGAGGTCCGTAAAGAAATTCTTCAGCTGCGAAATGCTAAAATCGCACAGCTCGCTGATGTTCTTTCCGCCCACCGTTACCGCGAGCGATTCCTTTTTAAGCCTTTTTCCGTTGCAGACCGGACAGGGCACGTTCTCCATGAACTCTTCGTAATACTCCCGCACTTCAAAGGAGGCGTTCTGCTCGTACCGGCGTTTGATCAGGTTCAGAATTCCTTCGAATTTCGGCTCGCCGAACGCGCGGTTTTTGCTCAGGTTGCCGTAATACAGAACCGACAGCGCCTCGGGAGAATATTCGCAAATCGGCTTGTGAATGTCAAAATTATAAAACTTTCCGACCATGTTGAGGATATTGCCTAGATAACTGCCCGCTTCGATGGACTTAAAGCCGTTGCAGATAATCGCACCGCCGAACAAAGACAGTTTCTTGTCCGGGATCACCTTGTCCGGCGAAACCACAAAGTTCTCGCCCAGACCGCCGCAGGCCTCGCAGGCGCCGAACGGGCTGTTGAACGAAAACATGCGCGGCGTGAGTTCGCCGAGCGAAATGCCGTGCGTTTTGCAGGCGTAATTCTGGCTGAAAACCATTTCATTTTCTTCGTTCTCGCCCGCCGATTCGTCCACAATCAGAATCTTTATGATTCCGTCGGACAAACGGGACGCCGTTTCGATGCTGTCGGTCAGTCTGGAGAGAATGTTCTCCTTGCGCATGACGAGCCTGTCCACGACGATGTCGATATCGTGCTTTTTGTTCTTGTCCAGCTCTATTTTCTCCGACAGCTCGTACATGTTGCCGTCGATGCGCGCGCGGACGTAACCGCTTTTAACGGCGTCCGCAAGCACTTTCTCGTGCATGCCCTTTTTCGCGGACACGACCGGCGCGAGCACCATAAAGCGGGTTCCCTCTTCCAGCTGCATAATTTTATCGACGATTTCGTCAACCGACTGCTGTTTGATCACCTCGCCGCAAATCGGGCAGTGCGGAACGCCGATTCTTGCGTATAGAAGACGCATATAATCGTATATTTCGGTCACCGTGCCTACCGTCGAGCGCGGGTTCTTCGACGTGGTTTTCTGGTCGATGGAAATGGCGGGCGAAAGCCCCTCGATCATATCCACGTCGGGCTTGTCCAGCTGTCCGAGAAACTGTCTGGCGTAGGACGAAAGCGACTCGACAAAACGGCGGTGCCCTTCGGCGTAAATCGTGTCAAACGCCAAAGACGACTTGCCGGAACCCGAAATCCCGGTAAAAACGATAAATTTATCTCTTGGAAGGGTGAGCGAGATGTTCTTGAGGTTGTGAACTCTCGCGCCTTTGATAACAATTTCCGATGCCATTTTATCTCCTTAATTTTCACATAAGTCTTTTGATTCTGTCGCGGATGGCGGCCGCGGTCTCGAAGTCGAGCTCCTTGGCGGCGCGCTTCATTTCCGCGGTCAGCTTCTCGATCAGCTTCTTCTTCGCTTCCCTGCTCAATATGCCTTTTTCGCCGGCTTCGATCTCCGCTTTGCTGGTAATCTCCAGGTTCGCGCGGATCTCTTTCTTTATGGTTCTCGGGATGATTCCGTGCGCTTTGTTGTACTCATCCTGAATCCGGCGGCGGCGGTTGGTTTCGGTAATGGCTCTGTTCATAGACTCGGTGATCGTGTCCGCGTACATGATAACCTTGCCGTTCGCGTTTCTTGCCGCTCTGCCGATGGTCTGAATCAACGACCTTTCGTTGCGCAGGAATCCCTCTTTGTCGGCGTCCAGAATGGCGACCAGCGATACTTCGGGCAGGTCAAGCCCCTCTCTGAGCAGGTTGATGCCGACCAGAACGTCGAACTCGCCGGCGCGCAGGCCGCGGATGATTTCCATGCGTTCGATGGTGTCGATATCGTAATGCATATAGCGGCAGCGCACATGATTCAGCTCTAAGAACTCGCTCAAATCCTCCGCCATCTTCTTGGTCAGCGTCGTGACCAGCACACGCTCGCCGCGTTCGGCGCGCTGACGGATTTCGCCGAGCAGGTCGTCGATCTGACCTTTGACCGGACGGACTTCGACCTCCGGGTCCAGCAGTCCGGTCGGACGTATAATCTGCTCGACAATCTGCCGGGAGATACTTTTCTCGTAGTCCCCCGGCGTCGCGCTTACATAGATGGTCTGTCCGCGCTTCTGATTAAACTCGTCGAAGGTGAGCGGACGGTTGTCAAACGCGGAGGGCAGGCGGAAGCCGAAGTCGATCAGGTTCTTTTTCCGCGAGTAATCGCCGCCCGACATTCCCCGTATCTGCGGACATGCCAGGTGGCTTTCGTCGATGAACACGATAAAATCTTTCGGGAAGTAATCCAAAAGCGTATAAGGCGTGCTTCCCGGCGGCCTGCCCGCGAGCACCCTCGAGTAGTTCTCGACGCCGTTGCAGTAGCCGATTTCGCGTATCTGCTCGACGTCGAACAGCACCCGCTCTTTGATGCGCTGCGCTTCTATCATTTTGCCCTGACTTTCAAAATACGCAATCCGCTCGTCCAGCTCTCTGAGAATCTCCTCGATCGCTCTTTTGCGGATTTCCTCGTTGGTCACATAATGCGATGCGGGGTAGATCGCGGCATGCGCGAGTTTCGCGACCGCTTCGCCGGTGACGACGTTGATCTGCGAAATGCGCTCGATTTCGTCGCCGAACATCTCGACACGAATCGCGTCGGTAAGCGTGTTGGACGGGAAAATCTCCAGCACGTCTCCGCGCACCCGGAAGTTGTTGCGCTCAAAGCCGATGTCGCTGCGGGTGTACTGCAGCGCGACCAGCCTTCTGATAATCTCGTCGCGCGTTGTAATCTGACCCGGACGCAGCGAAATGACCTGATTCCGGTACTCGTTCGGGTCGCCCAAAGAATAAATGCAGGAAACCGATGCAACAATAATAACATCCCTGCGCTCGAACAAAGCGCTGGTCGCGGAATGGCGGAGCTTGTCTATCTCGTCGTTGATGGAAGCGTCCTTTTCAATGTATATATCCTTGCCCGGGACATAAGCCTCCGGCTGATAATAATCGTAGTAGGATACAAAAAACTCGACCGCGTTTTCGGGGAAGAACGCCTTGAACTCCGCGCACAGCTGCGCTGCGAGCGTTTTGTTGGGTTCAAGCACGAGCGTCGGACGGTTCAGCCTTGCGATGATGTTCGCCATTGTGAAGGTTTTTCCCGAACCGGTAACGCCAAGAAGCGTCTGGTCCCGATAGCCTTTTTCGATTCCCTCGACCAGTTTCTCAATGGCGGCGGGCTGGTCGCCCGTCGGCTGAAAGTCGCTTACCAATTTAAAGTTACCCATCTGAACATTTGTTCCTCCCTTCAACATTCTTTTATTATATCACATAAAACGCGCTATTACAATAAAAATTTTAAGTTTTTGTACTTGTGTTTGTTGGAATTATATAGTATAATCGTGCTGTCCTCAATATGAATACTTTAAACCAATATCGTTACGGAAATACTGTGTTTCTGAAAATAAATACGCGCAGAAGCTGAAAGGTACATCGTATGAGAAAACTGATTGCAGTCATTATCGCACTCGCCGCGCTTGCGGTTCCCCTGCTGACATCCTGTTCGGGTCAGAACACCGGCGCCGACCAGCCCGCGAACACGCTGAAAGCGGAAAACGAAGCCGTCGATTATTACTTCTATTACCCGGACGACTGGCAGCTGGACAGAAACGACGGAATGATCAGCATCAAATACAACACCTCGCTGTCCAGCAAAGTCGAGCGGTACGCGAGCATCTCCGTCACCACTTTTAACCTGACCGACCAGAACCAGAGCGTTAAAGAGTATTGGGAAAAAGAATATCAGCCGAGCCTGGAATCCACCTTCCAGAATTTCAGCGTTTTCGACGACAAAGAGATAACGCTTGACAACGTAGTCGCCGCCAGAAAAGGCTATTCGGCGTCGCTGAACAACGTGCCGTACAAATTTGTCAGCGTCATCTGCATCCGATTTGGATATGTGTATCTGATTACGTTTACCGCGCATGAGAGCGACTACGATAAAACCGTCGCGGCGCTGGATACCGTTGTCAGCAATTTTCACTTTAAATAAAAATTCCTTCAAAAAAGTATTGACAAGTTTGCGTCGACATGCTATAATCCTGTTCGTGCCTCGAGAGAGAGGCAGCGAAAATCGGGGATTTAGCTCAGCTGGGAGAGCATCTGCCTTACAAGCAGAGGGTCACAGGTTCGAGCCCTGTAGTCCCCACCATAACAGCAAGGACGAAAAAGTCCTTGCTGTTTTTTTTCTTCAGGAGCGGGCGAGAACGGCCGCTTCTTTTCCCTTTTTAGCATATAAACCCGGCGAAATATCAATAATAAAAAGAAAAAAGACCTATGAAAAGAGGAAAGCGATGAAAAAGATAATCATTTTACTCTTCATAATCATTTTTTCTTTTTTCCTGACCGGCTGCATTATATATGAAACAGAAATCACCGTAAGCAAGACTATCACGAAAACAACCACCGCTCCGGCCGAATCCGCGGCGGCGGAAGAAGCAAGGCTCGGCTCAAGGACAAACCCGGTTCCGTTAGGATCGACGTATTACTACGACGGAAGCGGCGCCCAAATCGACAAGTATAAAGCTGATATTACCGTCACAGAGGTTCTCCGGGGCGAAGAAGCCTGGGCGCTTGTAAGACAGGGCAGCGAATCCAACCCGCCCGCGCCGGAAGGCAAAGAATACCTGATTATAAAAGTGAAAATCAAAGCGATTGAATCGGAAAACGACGAAAAAATCGACATCGGCGCGTCCAGCTTCGACCTGGTCGGCAAAGACGGCGCAAAGTATGACGGTTTGACCGCCGTTTCCGGCGTCGAGCCGCAGCTGAAGGAAATGCGCGCGGGCGAAGAGCAGGAAGGATATATCGTGTTCGCCGTGAACGTCGGCGACGAACCGCTGGCCGTTTTTCTTGACCGAAACGACGGCGGCGTCTGGCTCTCTTTAAAATAGCGTCTCTAAATCCCAAAAAAACAAGGACGAGTTCCTTGTTTTTTTATTGTTTGGGTTCTCAACAGATAAAACGTAAAACATTTTAAATAGTTCAGCAGTATTATTAATATTTATCCTGTAAAATGAGGTGACCATTTTTGGCATAAAATAATACTCTGGAGGTATTTGATTGCGCAAAACGAAGATCGTCTGCACGCTGGGTCCCGCATCCGACAGCGAACAGACCATAGCCGCGATGATGAAGGCAGGCATGAATGTCGTCAGGCTGAACTTCTCACACGGGACTCATGAGGAACATAAAAAAAGAATCGACCGGGTTAAGAAAATCCGAAAAGAGCTCGGACTGCCGGTCGCCATCCTTCTTGACACGAAAGGACCGGAAATCAGGCTGTGCGATTTTGAGAACGGCCGCGCGGAGCTGATAGAGGGCGAGCATTTCACGCTGACCAGCAGGCAGCTGCTCGGAAACAGCAAAATCGCTTCGGTAACCCTGCCCAATCTGGCAAAACAGGTACGCGCCGGCAACGACATTTTAATCGACGACGGAAAGATTCATCTGACGGTCGAGGAAATCGACGGCGATGACATCGTCTGCAAAGTCGTAAACGGCGGAATCGTCAGCAACCACAAAGGAATCAACATCCCCGGCATTCATCTGGACATCCCCTATCTGAGCGAGACCGACAAGCAGGACCTTCTGTTCGGCATCGAGAACGACATCGACTTCGTCGCCGCGTCGTTTATACGCTGCAAGGAAGACGTGATCGCGTTAAGAAAGTTTATCGACTACAACGGCGGGCACTCGATTAAGATTATCTCGAAAATCGAAAACATGGAAGGCATCCAGAATTTCGAGGAGATCCTGAAATACTCCGACGGAATCATGGTGGCGCGCGGCGACATGGGCGTAGAGGTTGCGTACGAACTGCTTCCCGGTCTGCAGAAGAAGTTGATCCGTAAATGCAACCAGGCGGGAAAAATCGTCATCACAGCGACCCAGATGCTCGACTCGATGATCGCCAACCCCTTTCCGACAAGAGCCGAAATCACCGATGTCGCGAACGCGGTATTCGACGGCACGTCCGCGGTTATGCTCTCCGGCGAGAGCGCGACCGGAAAATATCCGGTTCAGGCTGTCAAGGTTATGTCCAAAATTGCGAAGCAGGCGGAAAAAGACGCGTTTGAAATGAATTATTTCAACGGCATCCAGTACGAAAACGACATTACGGACATGACCAACGCCGTCTGCGACGCGGCCTGCACCACGGCAAGGGATTTGAACGTAAAAGCGATTATCGCCGTATCCAAATCCGGCCACACCGCAAGAAGGATGTCAAAATTCAGACCCGTGCAGCCGATTGTGGCCGCGACGCATGTCGAAAAGACCTTCCATCAGCTTTCCCTGAGCTGGGGCGTTTATCCGGTGCTCGCGCGCAAGCAGACCGGATTAGAAGAACTGATGCGGCACGCGATCGATTGCGCAAAACAGGACGATATCGTAACCGACGGCGACCTGGTCGTCATGACCGCGGGCATTCCGCTCGACACCGCCGGCAACACGAATATGCTGAAGGTTCAGATCGTATAACAACATAAAAAGCAAAACAGCAGAGGTTCTCCTCTGCTGTTTTTTTGCGGACTGCCGGCGGCGCTACCCGGCATCTTCGTTTATCAAATCCTTGGGAATCGGGAAATACGGGTTCCGTTTCGCTTCTTTGACGATTAAATCCTAAGAATTATCCAAAAAGCGCATTTTTTAACCTCAATTTATATTGATTTACCGCCATAATATTAAATCATAGTCAAGAGGTGCGAAAATGGAGATTAAAGTTGACGCAAAACATGATTACGAAGCGCAAGCAAAGTTTTCCAGATTTTTTGTGTTCCGGGGAAAATACTACAAGACAAAAAGACTTTTATTTTTTACTTTTCTGTTCTTTTTAACGTGCTACGTCATTATGCGGTTGATCGAAGGCGTAACGATCGGTTATTACGAACCGTTGTATTTGGTTTTAATGGCTATCAACCTGATTTTAATAGCTGTGGCGGTACTGATATATTTTATACGGCCGAGAATTTTTTACAAGAAAAACGGATTGAAAGATATCATAAACACCTATGTTTTCCGGGAAGATAAAATACTGATGACCACCGAGCACAACGGGGTCAACGGCAGCATGGAAATCGATTATGCCGCTTTATTGAAGGCATACGAGACCGATCAATATATTTACCTTTTTGTAAGTACGCGACAAGCGATGCTCATCAACAAAAAGAACATTGATATGGCAACCTTAAGCAAACTGCGCGCTCTCCTAAAAAGCAAACTTCCGCCTAAGAAGTACATACACTGCATATAACTAAGACGCCTGCTTTTGCAGGCGTTTTTTATCGCTGTATGCGCTTGAGCGCGCTCTCGTAAAACGAGAGGTCTTTTTTAAGCGGGTAGTCGGGCTGGATGCTCTTGATCATTTTAACAATCTGAACCGCCTGCTCCAAACAGGAAACCGCTTTGTCCATTCTGCCTTCCCGCTTGTTGGCAAGCGCTTTGTTATAGACAGCGCACGCCTGCAGGTCGGACAGCCCGAGGATGTTTTTAATATCCTTTTCCTTTTTCAAAATCTCGGTTAAATAGGACGAGAAGCTGTCCATTTCGCTCTCCAGATGCTCGCTGTCCGCGGAAAGCGTCGTCCAGCAGAACAGATCGCGGCTGTACTTAAGAACGTCCTGCGCGTATTTGCCGGTATATAAATCCAATATCTTCGTCAGCCTGTTTTTGATAATCAGCGCGAACTGCAGCGGAATATATTCGCTTGACGCTTCGTCCCGCAAAGCGTTATAGAAATCAATCGCCGGCACGGATTCCTTCTCAAGTGCGAAATTCAGCTGCAATGCGAGGTAAACGCCGTTCCGCAAAAGCGTCAGCGAACCGTATTTGGTTTCCAGCTCGTAATCATACTTGGTTTTCGGCATGACAATGCATTTCTCATGCACGTCGATAAACGTGAGAACCTTAAAAGGATTGTCCACGCTGTAACAAACCTCGGCTTCCAGGTCGCGCTCGCTGAAATCGGCCTCCTGACTGCCGTAGGTGTACGCGACGCTTCTGGTATCGCCGAATTCCTCGATCGACCCGCCGCTTTTAAGCCGGGCGGTCTGAACCAGCGCGTGGTCGGCGTGCAGCAGCACGCTTATGATGTTGTAGTAGCCGCCAATTCTGCAGGCGGTATTTACTTCATAGGTGCGGTATATCCTGCTCTTTTTCGGGTCGGTTTCCACTTCCGCCGCCTGAACCGGATACAGCAGGGTCGGCGACTCGCTTCGGCATATCACGAAAAACAATCTGGCGGGAACCGGTCCGTTTGCAATGTCGTCGCTGACGGTAAACCGTTCGGTCCTGTTCTCGTCTTTCGCTCTCGGCGCGGCCAATATGTCGTTTTTCCGCTTTTTCGCTTCCGTCTCCGTGCCGCTGTCTCTTCTGCTCTCCCAGGTTTTGTATAGTTCAAGCATCTCAGAAGGGCAGCTTTTCAAATCGACGGTAACCGCTTCCTTGAGCGGGCTGACGCCGTACAATGCGCCGTACTTGCGGATCAGCTGAATCTTTTTTTCAAAACCGCCGTCGATGCCGCTGTACCGCGGTTTGAACAGGTCCCGGATTCTTTCGCGGACTTGAATGGTTACGCTGTCGCCGAAGTCGTCCTTGAGAAGCGCCAGCAGTTTTTCAAGCAGGCTTATCAAAAGGCCGTTCTCCTTGATGTCGGCGGTAAAAAAGCTCTTTACCCGCTCAAAAAGATGCGCTTCGGCCTCCGCCCGGTACTCCTGCGGCAGAAACATCTTGTCGAACGTGGCGCTCAGCAGTTTGTAAGTTAAATCCTCTATCTTCTCCTTTTCCGCGCCCGCGCCGATGAAGAGGGTGACTCCCCCGTGGTCGGCGAATATTTTTTTAATGTCGGCGTTGTCGGACTGCTGCTGCTTTACGCCGATGTTCTTCTCTATGTTGTTCAGCTCAATCAGCAGGGTTCTGTCGGGATTCGCTTTCGCTTTTTTTCGACACTCATCGACACAGTAATACAGAGCGTAGTAGTACCCCGAAACAATGCTGTTCTCAATCGCGCGGTTCAGCGCTTGTTCCGCGTTTTCATCTTCTGCAAGCAACAACTTGGCCTTCAGATAGACAGCAGCGGTGGCGTCGGCCGATACCGTGTCCGTTACGCTGCTATGCAGCACCGAAATAATGCTTGTTAGAAAAATCCCTGTATTCAATGCTTTCCTGCCCTCACAATACCGTTTTAACTAATTGATTATACTATATTTATGACGAATAATCAACAAATATTTCATCATTAAACCCATGATTATTCAATATTAAACATGCGTTCGTATTATAGCAGAACTGTTAATTTTTTTCAAGATGCTATTTAAAATTGTTATTTTTTTATTGTAAGAATCGCCAATATTTCTATTTAAAAGGAATCGCTTTATTAGTCATAAATAACATTGACATGCGCGTTAGCTTGTGCTAACTTATAATTGGAGTTAGTCTTGGCTAACGCGGGAGGTTGTTTAAATGACATTGAGCGAACTAAAAGCAGGAAAAGAAGGAATCGTCACCAAAGTCGGAGGAGAGGGCGCCTTAAGACTGCGCCTTTTGGACATGGGAATTATACCGCGAACCCGGGTAAAGGTGCAAAAAACCGCTCCTTTGGGCGATCCGATACAGATTTTTTTGCGGGGTTACAACCTTACCATACGAAAAGACGACGCTTCTGTGATTGAAGTAACGCAGGTAGATTAAACATAGAAAGAAAGCGGTTCCATGATATTTGCATTAGTCGGAAACCAGAATTCCGGAAAAACCACGCTTTTCAACGCCCTGACAGGCGCCAAGCAGCACGTCGGCAACTTTCCGGGCGTGACCGTCGACCAGAAAATGGGCGTCGTTACCTTCGCGAAAGACTGCGCCGTAGTTGACCTTCCGGGCATTTATTCCATTCGTTCCTATACGCCTGAGGAAATCGTCGCGCGCGATTTTGTCCTGAACGAAAAACCGGACGGCATTATCAACATCGTGGACGCGACCAACATCGAGCGCAACCTCTATTTGACGCTGCAGCTTTTGGAGCTGCGCATTCCGACGGTGATCGCTTTGAACATGATGGACGAGGTCCGCGCGAACGGCGGTACGATCGATATTAAGAAGCTGAGCGCTGCGCTCGGCGTTCCGGTAATCCCGATCAGCGCGGCAAAAAACGAAGGCATCAAAGACGTTGTGGACAGCATCGTCGAGGTCGCCAAAAAGAGAATACTGCCCAAAGTCTTGGACTTCTGCCCCGACGGCCCGGTACATAGATGTATTCACGCCGTTTCCCTTTTAATAGAGGACCACGCCGAAAAAATCGGCGCTTCGGCGCGTTTCTGCGCCGTCAAGCTGATCGAGGGCGACGAATCGGTTCTTCAAAAGTTGTCGCTCAGTCAGAACGAAATCGAAACGCTTGAACACAGCGTGATCGAAATGGAAAACGAGACCGGGCTGGACCGAAACGCGGCGCTCGCCGAAATGCGCTACAACTTTATCGAGAAGGTCTGCGCCGAATCGGTGAAAAGATGTAAAGAGAGCAAAGAGCACAGAAGAAGCCTGAAAATTGATACGGTGCTGACCGGAAAATACACGGCTTTGCCCGTATTTTTCGCTGTCATCCTTCTGATGTTCTGGCTCACCTTCGACGTCGTCGGCAGTTACTTGAGCGACCTGCTTTCGGCGGGGCTGGACTGGCTGACCGCGCTGGTTGACGAAGGCTTAACCGTTTACGAAATCAATCCGGTTGTGCACGGCCTGATTATAGACGGCATTTTCGCCGGCGTGGGCAGCGTGTTGTCCTTCCTGCCCATCATTGTCGTTTTATTTTTCTTCCTGTCGATATTGGAGGACACCGGCTATATGGCAAGGGTCGCGTTTGTTTTCGACAAACTGCTGCGCAAGATCGGTTTGTCCGGCAGGAGCATTGTTCCGATGCTCATCGGCTTCGGCTGCACGGTTCCGGCGGTTATGGCGACCAGAACCCTCGCTTCCGAGCGCGACCGAAAAATGACCATTCTGCTTACCCCCTACATGAGCTGCTCGGCAAAGATTCCGATTTACGCGGTGTTCAGCGCGGCGTTTTTCGCGAAATATCAGGCGCTGGTCATGTTCGGGTTGTACGTTTCCGGCATCCTGATCGGCATCCTTGCGGCGTTGATTTTAAAAAAGACCGCGTTCCGCGGCAAACCGGTACCCTTCGTCATGGAGCTGCCGAACTACCGCATCCCCTCCCTCAAGAGCGTGTTTCTTTTGATGTGGGAGAAAGCGAAGGACTTTATCCAGCGCGCGTTTACCGTTATTTTTCTGGCGACGGTGGTTATTTGGTTCCTGCAGACCTTCGACGCGAAACTGAACGTGGTCGAGGACAGCGCGAACAGCCTTCTTGCCGTTATCGGAAGATTTATAGCGCCGATATTTGTCCCGGCGGGATTCGGCGACTGGCGCGTCGCGACGTCGCTGATAACCGGATTTACCGCCAAGGAAGCCGTCATCAGCACGCTGGGCGTTCTGCTCGGCACCGGAACGGCGGAGCTCGCCGGTTCGTTGTCGCAGATGTTCACGCCGCTGTCCGCCGTTTGCTTTTTGCTGTTCACGCTGCTTTACACGCCCTGCGTCGCCGCAGTTGCGACCATAAAACGCGAGCTCGGCTCCAGATTGCAGACGGTCGGCGTCGTGATCGCGCAATGCGCCGTCGCCTGGATTGTCGCTGTTGCGGTTTACCAAATCGGCAGTATTTCTTAGAAATGTTCGGAGCGCGTTATGAACATCCTTGATTATATTCTGATTGCTATTCTTGCCGTCTGCGTCTGTATCGCTTTGCGGTTCGTGTTCCGCCGGAAAAAGAAGGGTGGCTGCTGCGGGCGCGGCAGGTGCGACGGCTGCAGCATAAAAAACTAATAAAAACACAGGTGCGCTTTTTTGCGCACCTGATTTTTTATTTACTGTTGATTTTGGTCAGTTTGCGTATCAATTTTTATATTCTCTGTTTGAGAATTGTCGTTCGGCGTGCCGCTGCCCGCCTGCTCGCCCGACGGAACATCCGTTGGACTGACCGATTGCGCGCTCTGCCGGTCCTGAGCCGGTTCCGAATCCGCAATCTGCAGATTCATGTTGAGCGGGATGGCGTTTACGGCGACAGGCACGGTTTCGTCATCGTAGTAGTCCTCTTTGAAGAACTTGTATTCCGCTCTGCCGAACCACTTTCTGCCGAAGTAAATGTATAAGCCCCAAATCAGGAATCCGCCGAACGTGAGCAGCGCGCCTAACGTCAAACCGGGCGTACGATAGGTGAACACAATCTCGTTGTCGCCCGCGCCGCACTCTACGGCTACGAAGCCGCCCCAGTATACGCTGAGCACGTCTTTTTTCTCGCCGTTGACGGTGACCGACCAGCCGTCGTCCATGGGAACGCTGAAGAACACGATGTTCGGCTTGTCCAAATGGATTTTCGCCTCAAACCCTTTGCTTGAGTACTCGAAGCTGCTTGCGCACATGGTTCTGCGCTCTTCGACCGACTCTTTGAAATTATCATAGTTCGGCGTTATGCGGTCCTCGTCCATGAATTTGACTTCCTTCATGAACTGCCTGTAATAATCCGCCATATCGTCCGGCACGACCAGATAGGTGCAGAGCAAAGCGTGTCTGGTGCCGACGTAGACCTTTTCCATTTCGGACTGCGTCATAAACTCGGTATAGGCAAAGCCCATCGGAAGGTAGTTTTCGTTCTCGTAAATGTCAAAGCCGTTTTGGGTGCCTATTTTCTTAAATCCCAGCGCGTCGTGTCTGCCGCCCTCGTCTACAATGGAGTACTTCGTGGAGGTGAACGCTCTTAAACCGTACAGAGAGGAAACGGCGCGTGAGCCGACGTTGCGGGTCACGTTGATATACGGATAGAACTTCATGATAGAGGGCGGTACGACCGTATGGAAGCACTCGATGGAAGGAACCTTCCAGAATATGCCGAGATTGTCGAAGATGTTCTCGTCCCCGTAGCGGTACATATCCATTCTGGCAAATTCGGATTCGTCAAAATCGATCCTGCCCTCAATCGCCCGATTGACAAGAAATTCGCTGCTCCAGGAATGCTGTTTGCCATGGGCGATGTGAATGACGCTGTACAGAACGGTGATGACGCTGGTCGCAATCAGCAGCGCGAACTCAAAAATCTTTTTGCGTCTTAAGCGCGTGAACAAATACCAAAGAATCGCGATGCTGAGCAGCGTGATGCCGACGTAAATCCAGAAGCGGTCGATATACGGCGGATAGCCGAGTTTATAGTCTACGGCGCTTGTGTTCGTATTTTCATACCACAACAGTCCGAGCGGCAGGAATATGACCGAAGCGCCGATGAGGTACGCGATAATGCCGCCCTTCCACTTGCGGTCGTTCTCAACGCTGTCGTCTTCCGCCATAACGACGGTGCCCAGCGACATCATCAGCAGCAGCATGTACATCCAGCGCGCGTAATACGCGGCTTCGAACTTAAAGAACATGCTGTTGAGGACGGGCACGAACAGGCAGAGTATCAAAAACATGGTAAAGTACTTCAGCCACGGGCGCTTTTTGGACGCGAAATGCGCGAACACGCCGCTCACGCCGAACATGGGCAGGTACGCCGCGATCGACGCCCAGCGCTCCTCATGTCCGTAAAAGAAGTTGACTCTGGAAGGAATGTCGGGCGGGAAGAAGAAGGATTCCAGAAGATGCCCGTATCGCTGCCAGTAGAACTGACCGTTGCGGCGGTAAATCAGCATATTGATGCCGCTCAGTCCACCGCTGATTCTTGGGTTGTCCCAAACCGCGAGCGCGCCGGGCAGGAAGATGATGCAGCCCATCGCGACGCCAAGAACGGCCTCGAACGCGAGCAGACCGAACTTTTTGAACGTAATCTTAAAGGACTTCTGCGAAAGCCTGAATACAAAGTACAGAATACAGAACGCGACCTGTCCGGCGAACATAAAGTAGTTGCACGCCGCGTTCAATGCGACCGCAAGCGCGAACAGTCCTCTGCGGTTGTTCTGAACCAGTTCCTCCATGCCGAGCAGCAGCAGCGGGAAGAGCGTGACCACTTCATGGAACTGGTTGAAGAAGGTGTTGTAAATCTGGAATCCACTGAAGGTGTATAACAGCGCGCCGACCACCGCGTAATTCTGTTTTCTGACAAACCGCTTTATGTACGCGTAGGAAAAAAGCGCGCAGGTGACGTACTTGAGCACGAAAGTGGGAGCCATGAGATACGGCGTCCATGATGCGGGGAACAGGCACAAAATCCAGAAGAACGGACTTCCGAGCATGTAGTACGAATAGCTGCCGATGAAGTTGGAACCCAAATCGGTATACCAGTCCCAGCCAAAATCGCCGTTTCGAACCATGTCGACGCAGTGCCTGTAAAAGCAGATCTGCTGAACGTTGTAATCTCCGTAATACAGGAAGATTGGGCGTTGTACCTTTATCAGCTCAACAATCACAAACGGAAGCATGATTGCTACCGAAATCAGAAGCGAATAGAAAAAGACCTTTTTATAATAGTAAAAACGGTCCTCTCCGGCTTCGCCATCGATATAAACAGGTTCCGAATTCATGTTCACTTTCCTTTCTGTTGCCTGTCCTTTTATCCATTTAGCCATTTTACACTACAATTGGCTTTTCGTCAAGACGGATACCGCTTGCAGGAGGGAAGCGCGGCGTCGGTTTACGAGCATTTCTGCAAAAACAGCCGGACGGTTTCTTCCTCCCGCGTCCGGTCCGCGTTGGTTCTGCCCAGCCGGTCGCACAGGCAGAACAGCGCGAGCTCGCCGATATCGGTATTCCGTTTCATGCCCGAAACGTCCGCGAACGGCAAATCTTTTACCACATACAACAGGTGCATATGATAGCGGACAAGCTGGGCGACTTCCCGGATGAATCCTTCCTCCTCGCCGAAATGCGCAAGGAACTTCTCGGCAAGTTCCGCGCCGACTTTGTCGTGCCCGTACGCGGTAATCCTGCCCTTCTTAATGCGAAAAGTGGCGGGTTTTCCGATATCGTGCAAAAGCGCCGCCCACATAAAGGCGCGCTTGTTTTTGCTTTTTTCCCTTACCTTTGCCGCTTCGTCCACGACAAGCATCGTGTGGTTCCAGACGTTGCCCTCCGGATGATGGTCCGGCGACTGTTCGGTCAGGCGCAGCTGACGCAGCAAATCGAACGGATACTGCGAAAACGCCGGCATATCGTACACGCCGTTTAAAAAAGCGGACGGTTTTTCGTCGGAAAGCAGATGCTTGTCGATGTGTAAAAACAATTCCTTCGCGTTCATACATAACTTCCTTTCTCCCGGCAATACCTTTATTGTGCCGAAAATGAACGCGTTTTATTGCTATAAATAAAGAAATTCTTTACTTCTTCTTTTTGCCGAACAGTTTTTCCGCAAGCCGCTGCAAGAAGGTCTTCTTTTCCGGTTCGGCAGTCTGAACTTCAGCCGCCGGCGGCGTCTGAACGGCAGGGGTCCGCTCCGGAGAAGGCCGGCGGTTTGCGGTGTTTTGCGCTTTGCCGTGCGGCTTTTTGCCGTCGTGTTTTACCGCGCTCGGACGTTTTTCGCTCTTGCCTTCGCTCTTGCCTACGCTCTTGCCGTCGTTTTCCTTCTTTTTCTGCTCGGGCTTTCCGCCCTCTTTCTTTCGGTTCGATCGGCTGCGGTTCTTCGCGTTTTTCCTGGCGGCTTTCTTTTCTTCGGGCGCTTCTTTTTCCTTTAACCGGTTCTGCGCAATCCAGTTCTCGACGCTTTCTTTTTCCGCTTCGATGTTTTCGTCGGCAGGAAGCTCTTCCTGATTGATCAGGACGCCGATATGCTCCTCGATGGCGTATAAGTCCATAATATCGTTCGTGGTCGCAAGCGAAACCGCGACGCCGCCCTTGCCCGCTCTGCCGGTGCGCCCGATTCTGTGGACATAGTTGTCCTTATCCTCGGGAATGTCGAAGTTTATGACCATCGCGAGGTCGTTGATGTCCAGTCCGCGCGCGGCGACGTCCGTGGCGACCAGAATGTGGAATTTATTCTGCTTAAAATTCTGTATCGTCTGCAGACGTTTTCCCTGCGGCACGTCCCCGTGAAGCACGTGCGAGTGATACCCTTTGCGGGTAAGGTAGTGCTGCACCATATCGGCGGCGATCTTCGTGTTGCAGAAAATAATGCAGCTCTCCGGTCTGTAATGCAAAAGAACGCGGTTTAACTGGTCGCATTTTTCGTTTTCTTTTACCCGGTAATAAATCTGCTGGATGGTATCCACCGTCATGGTCTGGGATTCGATGACGATGTTCACAGGGTTTTTCATATAGGAAGTGCAGATTCTGCGTATTTCCGGCGGCATCGTCGCCGAAAACAGCAGCATGACCCTGTTCTTCGGCAAAGCCCGAATAATGCGCCGAACCTGGTCGATAAAGCCCATATCCAGCATTCTGTCCGCTTCGTCCATGACCAGGAAGCGGATATTCTGCGTTTTCAGCGTGCCGTGCGAAATATGGTCGTAAACCCGGCCGGGCGTTCCGGTTAAAATCGCAACGCCCTCGTTTAATGCCTTTATTTCGGTATTGATATTGTGCTGTCCGTAGACGACAGCGGTTTTGTGCCGCAAATGCGAAGCCATTCTTCGAATGTCGTTGTCGATTTGCACCGCAAGCTCGCGGGTCGGCGTCAGAATCAGCGCCTGCGGCTCCTTTGCGTCCATGTCCGTAAGCTGCAGAATCGGGATTCCGAACACCGCGGTCTTGCCGCTTCCGGTTTTGGACTGGACGATCATGTCCTTTTTTTCCAATACGTGCGGAATCGCTCTGCTTTGAACCTCCGTCGGCTGCGCAAAGCCCATTTCCTTTAAAGATGCTAAAATTTCTGGTATAATGCCTAATTCTTCAAATGCTGCCATGTCCTTCTCTTCATCAATCGTTTAAATGATATGTCTTATTTTATATTTTACAACATTTATGAAAACAATGCAATATGAATCTTGACCGTCCGTCGATCTTTGGTCCGCCGATAAGAATTTTTAAGAATACATAACGATCATTTAAATTTTACATAACAACAAGTCTTGACAGAAATTTAAAGATTTGATATATATAATAATTGATTGTTCATCTATTTTTAACAATAATGTGGTTTTATAAAGACAAATGGTTTTTTTCGCCAATTTTCTTTTTCCCGCTGCGGTATAATAACACAGCGCTTTATTACTAAATACAAAAAGAAAGGTGTGTATCATGAAAAAAGCACTCGCTGTAATTTTAGTATTATTGCTCACCGTTCCTTTTCTTTCTATAATTGCAAGCGCAGACGATTTGGTCAACGTCGCGCTGGGCAAAAAGTACACTGTCGATATTGGAGAGCAGGGACAGCCCTATGATAACGATAGTCTGTCGGACGGCGAAAACGGATCATTCCAGAGACTGACCGACGGCGTCGTCGGCGGAACCGACGGCGGACTGGCAGGTCTTCCCGGCGCGCAATATACGCCGCAAGCGGTTTATGTAATCGATTTGGGTTCCGTCGTCAACGGCATTAAGAAGTTCAACATGGATATGTATTACGGACCGTGGGGCATCAAAGAGCCGAAAAGCGTCGAGTACGAGGTATCTGTTGACGGCGTTAATTATACCTATCTCGGCAAAGTTGAGAAAAAAGACGCTGTCAATAAGTCGAACGAAGGCTGGTACGGCGACGAATACATACTGACGCTGTCGGCTCCCGTATCCGCAAGATACGTCCGCGTAACGGCAACCGGCGACAACTTCATCTGGAGCACGGAGATTCAGGTGTTCGCGGATCCGTCTGCAAACAACAATAGTTCGAGCCAGACTTCTTCCGCTTCCAGCAGTCAGGCTTCTTCCAGCCAGACTTCCAGCAGCGCTTCTTCCGCCAGCAGCGCCGCGTCATCCAGCCAGCAGGCAAGCAGTCAGGCTTCTTCCAGTCAGACCGGTTCCAACCCGCAGACCGGCGACGCCGGACTCGCGGTCTTTGCCGTACTGGCATTGATTTCTGCCGGAACGGTTTACGCGATAAACCGGAGAAGCCGTTTGGCTGACAAATAATTCCGCATAGACATAAGAAAACCGCAGGGTTTCCTGCGGTTTTTATTTATTCGATGATTCCGCCAGCGACAACAATATCCCCGTCATAGAGTACCGCCGCCTGCCCTTTCGCGGCGGGCTGCTGCGGCGTTTCGAACTCGACATGCAGCCGGTTCTCCCCTACCTGCTCGACAATCGCCGGCTGCTCTTTCTGGTTGTAGCGGGTGCGCGCCATGACGCGCATGGGCTTGTCGATTTTATCCACCGCGATCAGGTTGATGTCGGTGACGTAAAAATCCTTCGCGATCAGTTCTTCCTTTCTGCAGAGCACGACGGTGTTGTCGTCCGCGTTTTTCGCGCAGACGTACATCGGCTGCGGAAGCGAAAGCCCAAGCCCCTTGCGCTGTCCGATCGTGTATCGAATAATGCCTTTGTGCCTGCCCAAAACGTTGCCGTTCTTATCGACGAAATCCCCTTCAGGATAGCGTTTGCCCGTATAGAACTCGATAAAACCGGCGTAATCGTTGTTGCGCACGAAGCAGATATCCTGGCTGTCGTGCTTGTGCGCGTTGACAAAACCGTTTTCCTCCGCGATTTCCCGGACCTCCGTCTTTTTCAGCCCGCCGAGCGGAAAAATGGTTCGCTTCAGCTGCTCCTGCGTCATGAAGGCGAGCACGTATGTCTGGTCCTTTGTCAAATCGACCGCTTTTTTTAGCAGGTATCTGCCGCTTGCGGCGTCGTGTTCGATTTTCGCGTAATGACCGGTCGCGATGTAATCCATCTCCAGCTCGTCTGCCCGGCGCAGCAGTTTATCGAACTTCATAAACCGGTTGCAGTCGATGCAGGGGTTCGGCGTCGCGCCGCTCTCGTACGCTTTGACAAAGCGGTCGATCACTTCTTCCTTGAAGGAATCGGTAAAATTAAAAACAAAGTATGGTATGCCTATTTTTACGGCAACGCTGCGCGCGTCGTCGATATCTTCCAGCGAACAGCACGGATGGTCCCGGCTGATGCCGACGTCCTGATTCTCAAACAGCTTCATGGTCGCGCCGATGACCTTGTAGCCTTCTTTGACAAGCAGGTACGCCGCGACCGAACTGTCCACGCCGCCGCTCATTGCCGCGATTACACTCTTTTGCATAGAAGCCCCTCTTTTTACCAAATCGGCTATATGGAAAAGCAAAGTGTACTGTATAGCGTACAGTACACTTTACTATTTTTAATTATTCTATTTCTTTTATGCTTTTATGTCAAGCACTATTTATCAAATGCCTGCTCGAGGTCGGCGATAATGTCGTCGATATGCTCGGTGCCGATGGAAAGCCGGATGGTGTTCGGCTTAATGCCCTGATCCAGCAGCTCGCTTTCGGTCAGCTGCGAGTGCGTCGTGGAGGCCGGGTGAATGACCAGCGATTTTACGTCCGCGACGTTCGCGAGCAGCGAGAAAATCTCCAGCCGGTCGATGAAGCGCTTCGCGGTATCGGCGCCGCCCTTGATTTCAAAGGTGAAGATCGAGCCCGCGCCGTTCGGGAAATAATTCTTATAAAGCTCATGATTCGGATGGTCGGGCAGAGAAGGATGGTTTACTTTTTCGACCTTCGGATGCTTCGAGAGGTATTCGACAACCTTCAGCGCGTTGTAAACATGGCGTTCGACGCGCAGAGAGAGCGTTTCGAGACCCTGCAGGAACAGGAACGCGTGCAGCGGAGCGACGCACGCGCCCGTGTCGCGCAGCAGAATCGCGCGAATCTTGGTGACGAACGCCGCGGGCCCGACCGCCTTCGCGAAGCTGATGCCGTGATAAGACGGGTTCGGCTCGACCAGCGACGGGAACTTGCCGCTGGCAATCCAGTCGAATTTTCCGCTGTCCACGATGACGCCGCCGATAGCGGTTCCGTGACCGCCGATGAACTTGGTCGCGGAATGCACCACAATGTCCGCGCCGTACTCAATCGGGCGCAAAAGATACGGCGTCGCGAACGTGTTGTCCACAATTAGCGGAATCTTGTGCTTGTGCGCGATGGCGGCGACCTTTTCGATGTCGATTACGTTCGAGTTCGGGTTTCCGAGCGACTCGATGAATATTCCCTTGGTGTTTTCCTGAATCGCGGCTTCGAACGAACCTTCGACGTCCGGATCGACAAAGGTGGTTTTAATGCCGTACTGCGGAAGCGTATGCGCGAGCAGGTTGTAGGTTCCGCCGTAAATGGTCTTTGCGGAAACGATATGGTCGCCCGCCTGCGCGAGGTTCAGGAACGTATAGGTGATCGCTGCGGCTCCGGACGCGGTCGCCAGCGCGGCAACGCCGCCCTCCAGCGCAGCGATTCTTTTTTCAAAAATATCCTCGGTGGGGTTGGTAAGCCGGCTGTAAATGTTGCCCGCCTCGGAGAGGCCAAAAAGCGCGGCGGCATGCGCGCAGTCCTTGAAAACATAGGATGTCGTCTGATAGATCGGAACCGCTCTTGCGTTCGTAGCGGGATCCGGAATCTCCTGTCCGACGTGTATCTGTAATGTTTCGAATTTATATTTTCCGTTTGACATCGTAAGTACCTCTTTCGTAATTAATTTTTAGTTTTGTTTTTAATAAGCGTGAATCGTGTTAAGCGGTTAGGAGGGTACTTACGCGGCACATTCGACCGTTTCTGAAGTTTCTCCTCAGCATGATAAAGATGATTGAGTATCTGGAAAACATGGAAATGTGCCTCCTCTGTCAAATAGTATAGTAAACATATTAATATTATATGCTTTGGATTATACAGGGTATTATAGATTTTGTCAATAGTATATTATAAATAATTTTCGGCATTATTTATCAGTTGATTTTATTGAAGTTGTATATTTTCATGCGGCGAACAGGCAAATCTGCCGAGGCCAAGCGCTAATAGCTAAAAAAACGGGCGGGTTTTACCCGCCCGGCGTTGTTTCTTGTTACAGACTGTTCTTTGCGTTGATCGGAATCAGCTCGACCTCGTAACCGGCGTCCTTGAGCAGCTGAACAATGCCCTTTTCGCCGATCATATGCCCCAAACCGACGACGTAGAATACGTTCTTTCCCTGCGATAGGTATTCTTTCGCTTTTTCCGCCATGTTGAGATTTCGGTCTGTAATAACCGCTTTGTTGTATTTTTCAATCGCTTGGATTTCCTTCTCGGTATAGCCCGACAAGTCGTCATCCAACAGTATCTTCTCGAGTTTTTCGATGTCGCCGGTCATCCACGCTTCGTAGAGTTCCTCAATTCCCTTTATGTAAATTTCCTGCCCGGCTCTCACGATTTCGGCAAGCATTAGCTCCTGAACGTCGTCCGGAAAACCGAACAGCATGTTGGTTTGAAACTCTACCGATTCAATCTCGATAAGCTCTTTTTTATCGGTCCTGCATTTTTGTATGAAATACATATCGATGCCGTATTCGCTTTTCAGGCGGCTCTTTGACCTGTAAATCTCATCTATAAACGAATACCATAAATACGGTTTGTATTGGTCAAGCTGTGAAACCACGACGCTGCCATAAGCGTCCGTCAGAATCTTCTTCGCGTCCAGATAAACCTCTTGGGAAATATGGTCCTGTATCGTCGTGCCGTCGGAATACGCTGCTTTTTTCATTAATTCGGACGCGCCTATACTGTCGTCGACGATGTTGCACTCGACGGCGAGCGCGTCGCAGGACGCATATGCCGTAAGGATCACGTCCGGCAGCGGATATAGGCTTTCGTCGGCAATGTGAATCGAACCGAACAGCCAAAGCACGTTGTTTCCGTCTTTGCTTTTTACCTTCCAAAACAGCGGCGTAATACCGCTGTCGATTGCGTCAACCGTACTTTCATCCGCGAAGCTGACCTCTGTCGAAGAAACGTCGCTGAAATCCGCAAGCGGCATCCCTCTCGCCACGCGGCAGGAAACCAGCGAAAACAGGGTTATCAGCGCCAGTAACAGGCATAATAGTTTTTTCATAAAACATTCCTTCTCCATCATATTTTGATTGCGGCAAAGGGTCATTCTTTACGTATATACCCGTTCTACTTGGTATCCGGCGTCGGTCAGCAGTTTGACAACGCCTTTTTCGCCGACGAAATGCTCAATACTGATGCAGGCGAACACGCTTGTTTTGATAGAGAGGTATTCCTGTAAAGCCTCGTCAATTCTTATGATTTTATCCTCATAGAATATTTTATTGTATTCTGAGAGCAGCCTCTGTTCTTCCTGCGTATATCCGTTCGTATCAAAAAAGTATTGTTCGATGAATCCGGCGGCGCCGACCGACCAGGCGTCGTAAAGATTCGATAGCTGTTTTATATACTCCGCAGCATTAATGTTTATTATCCGCTTTAAAAGGAATACCTGCAGCGCATCCGAAAGATTTGTAAACTGCTTTATAAGTGAATTATAATCTTCAAGGGCAAAATAGTGCTTTTTGTCTTTTTGCGCCTGTGTAATAAAATAGGAATCTATGCTGTCGGTGAAAGTAGAATCGAGCGTATATACTTTCTCGATTTCAGTTACCCACATAATCGGCTTGAAGCCATCCAAAGCGACAGAGCCTGACGTCCCGTAAGCATTATATACGATTCTGTTGGCTTTTTGATAGATGTCTTCGGGAATATGCTTTTTTATCGAAGAGCCGTCTGGATATTCAAATTCCTTTAGTACTTTTTCTACGTCAATATTCTCTTCCGCAAAGTTATGCAGCACTATAAGGTTCTCAGATGATTCATAAGCAGACATGACCGCGTCGGGCAGCGGAAAGGCTTTTTCGTCTGCCAAGCTGGATCCAAAAAGCCAAACCACCGCGCCGCTGTCATTGTTTGTTACCTTCCATAAAAGCGGAGTAATATTGTTCTTGACCGTGCTTTCTTCCCGGGAGGTCTCTATTACAGAATCTGCTTCCGAAGAATCCGTTTCAGACACTTCACTTACTTCAATCGCTGAACCTCTTGTGCAGGCTGCAAACGTAAGTACCGCGCACAGCGTTAAAATCAAACACAATAGTTTTCTCATGCCTGTTTTCTCTTGTTGTCGTCGCTACGCCATGGTCGCGAGCATTTCCTTTGTGACTTCGCAAATCGGCTGCTGCCCGGCAAGCAGTCTTTCAATCTCCTCGCAGACATGCTGTCCGATTTTTTTCAGCCCGTTGTTCGCCTGCCCCGCAAGGTGCGGCGTCATAATGCAGTTCTTGAGCGTGCGCAAAGGATTGTCGGCTTTCGGCGGTTCCGGGTCAAATACGTCTAAGCAGGCATACTTGAGATTGCCGGCTTTCATAAACTCGTACAGCGCCTGCTCGTCAATCAAAGAACCTCTTGCGGTGTTGATTAAAACCGCGTCCTTTTTCATTAATTTCAATGTGTCTTTATTGAACATATGGTATGTTTCGGGTATGGACGGCGCGTGGATGGAAACGATATCGCTCTCTTTAAGAAGCTCCTCAAACGAAACCTTCTTTGCGCCCAGTTCGGCAGCCTGCTCCTCGGAAACGTACGGGTCGTACAGCAGGATGTTCACGCTGTACGCGCGCATCAGCTCGATATAATGGCGTCCCGCCCAGCCGCCGCCGACGACGCCGACGGTCAGGTCGTACAGGTCTTTGATGTTCTCTCTTTCGGCCGGCCATTCACCCGCGTGCATCGCGTCGTTGAGCGCGTAAAAGTTCTTCGACGCCGAGATGGTAAAGCCGACCGCGGTTTCCGAAACGCCCATGCTCAATACGCACGCGCTGCTGACGACGCGGACGCCTTTCGCCCACAAATCGTCCGAAACCACCGGCTTTACGCTGCCCGCCGCGTGCGCGACGATTTTTAAATCCGGGCATTCCGCCAGAATTTCTTGATCAATCGCCGTGTTTCCCCACGACGTCACCGCGATGGTCGCGCCTTTGATAACCTTTTTTATGTTCTCCTTGTCGGTTCCGCCGTTATTGAGAACGACCTCGCCGATTTTCTCAAGCCTTTTGAGCGACTTCTCGTTAAAAACCATGTTTCTTGAGCCGCCGCCCATGATCAATGCGATTTTTTCCATTTTTTGATTCCTCTTCAGTCGATAAAGTATTTTGCGTATCCGTTCGGTTCGAACAAAGAGCCGCTGTTCGCGTAAAAACCGTCGCCCAGCGTAAAAACGCCGTCCTTTTCCGGCGGACAGGACAGCCCTTCGGGAAGCAGCGTTTTCAACGCTTCCCAGTTTACATAATTTTGGTGTCCGTTCACTTCCAGGCAGCCGGTCTTCATGCCGGAAAGCGCCTGAATCCGCGCCGCGAACTGCTTGTTCCATTCGACCAGCAGCGGGTTTACGGTCAAATCCGCGCAAAGGCATTGACCGCCCGCCGCATGAATCGCCGCAGCCATTTTAAAAGAAACCGACATTGTCTTTGCGATGGGTTTGAGCGCGACCGCCTTATAGCCCAGCGCGAGCCGCTTCTGCACGTCCGCCAGACTGTGCGCCGATTCGTCGGCGTTGATCACCACCGGAAGGTCGCCGACATACACCTCGTTCTCCTGCTCAAACGGCTCCTCCAGCAGCGCGATTCGGTTCAGCGCGCCGATTTTCTCCGCGTGCTCGAGCAAAGCGCACAGCCGCTCTTTGGTGTCATACCTGCCGTTCGCGTCCAGATAATACAAAATATGTCCGCTTTTTGTCAGGTCTGTTTGGTATTCCGACGCGATGCTATGTATCTCGGTCAGTCTGTTTTTGTCCCATTCGAGCATCGAGCGCATATCTTCTTCCTGCGAAGCCGCCGCGCCGGTCGCTTTTCCGATTTTTATTTTGATTAGCGCGGTGCCGCTGTTGAGTATTTTCCGAAGTTCTTCCGCCGACACCGCGTAGCTGATGAGCGGAATGTGCGCCAACTTTTCATGCTTTGCGGACAAAGCGTCTTTCGCGTATTCCGGAATAATCCCGTCAAAGTCCGAAATTCCGTTTTCCTTTGCGTACAAAGTCCATAGCGCGTAATCGATTCCGACCAGCGCGTTGAGCACGAAAGTCTGCGCGACTGGCCTGCCGCAGACCGCGGCGGCGTACTTCTCCAGCTCGGGGACAAGTTCCTCTATGACGGCTTCGGGCGTGTCCACCTCAAAGCCCTCCAGCATTTTAAGCGCCCGGTTGGTAACCAGCATCATCATCGCGCTGGAAGCGGCGGGCGGGTTCTCGCCGAAAACATGGCTGTCCGACCACAATACGCTCTCGACCGAAGGGCAGACCGCCGTAAAACGGTCGCTTTTTATGCGCACGACAACCTGCCACAGCTCGTTTAGGTACCTACCCTTAAATCCAAAGGGCTGCGCGAGCTTTTCGCGGATAAACTCCAGCCCGCACTGTTTGATTCTGAAATTACTCATCTGCCAATAAAACCTCAATCGCTTTTGCCGGAACGTAGCCGTCCAGCGGTTTGTCGTATTTTAAAAGCTCGCGGACAAAAGTCGAGCTGATATATTCATACTCCTTTTTCGCGGGCAGTATGACGCTCTCGACGCCGGCGAGCGTCCGGTTGATTTCATAGAGCATGCGCTCGTACTCAAAATCAACCGAGTTCCGCGCGCCCCGCACGATGACCGGCCGGTCGATCTGCAGGATAAAATCCGCGAGCATGCCGTTCCAAAGCAGAACCTCGATTTTTTTGTCGTCCTCAAAACTCTTTTGAACCGATTTCAGGCGTTTTTCCGGCGAAAAGTAGAAACGCTTTTCGGTATTGTCCAGCACCGCGACGACGACGCGCGGAAACAGTTCCGCCGCGCGCAGGATGACGTCGTAATGCCCGACCGTGATCGGGTCGAAGCTGCCGGTTACGATTGCTGTTTTCAACTTCAATATCCCTTTCTCAATCGGTTTTTTGACTTCTTATAATCGAAACATAGGTTTTTCCGTGCCTATACAGCCTTTGCGCGGTATTGTCCAGCGGTTCCGGAACGTTGTCCTTGTCGCTCTCGCAGACAATAATCGCGTCCGGCGCAAGGATATCCGAAGCGTAAATTGCTTTTAATACTTCGTCCAAAATGCCTGCCTGGTACGGCGGGTCCAGAAACACAAGCCCGAAGGACTCCTTCCCTTTCGCGCCTTTGAGGTAATCCCGCCAGTCCGCGGTCACGATGCGGCATTTTTCCATCAGCTTGGTTTTGATGGCGTTCGCCTTGATAACCTCCGTCGCCGCCCGGCTGAAATCAACGATGACCGCGTTTTTCGCGCCTCTTGAAAGCGCTTCCAGCGCAAGCTGTCCGCTTCCGCCGAACAGGTCGAGCACGCTTCTTTCCGCCAGTTCAAACTGAATCGCGGAGAAGATCGCTTCCTTGACCTTCTCGGTCGTCGGTCTCGTATCTTCCCCTTCCAACGTCATCAGCTTAGTGCCTTTTGCAGAACCTGTGATTATTCTCATAGCTAACCTTTCTTTTCTTCGTGAAGTTCTTTATAAATTGTTTCCGCAAGGCTTTGATTTATACCCTTCACTTCGGCCAACTGCGCTACGGTCGCGTTTTTGAGCGCCTGATAGCTGCCGAAGTGGTCGAGCAGCTGCTTCGCTTTGACCTCGCCGACGCCTTTGATTTGGGTCAGCGAGCTCTTTTTTACGGTTTTTCTGCGCTGAATGTCCATTCTTGCCAGCGCGTATCGGTGAACTTCTTCCTGTATTTTATAAATAAACACAAAGATATCCTGACGCTTGTTGAGCGAAAGCTCGCCCTGTCCGTCGGTCAGCGTCCGGGTCTTGTGGTGTTCGTCCTTGACCATTCCGTAAACGGCGATATCCAGCCCGCGCTGTGCCAGCACTTCCTTTGCGATCGAAACCTGTCCGGCGCCGCCGTCCATCAAAATCAGGTCCGGGTACTCCCAGCCCTCCTCGTCGTCGGAATGCGAGAACCGTCTTTCCAACGCTTCCCGCAAAGCGCCGTAATCGTCCTGCCCGGCGGCGGTTTTGATGTTGAAGGAACGGTATTTCTTTTTGACAAAGCGTCCGCGCTCCAGCACAATCATGCCGCAGGTGGTGTGTTCGCCGCCGCTGTTGGAAATATCGTATGCCTCTATCCTGTCCGGAACAATCCCAAGCTGCAGAAACGACGCGAGGGATACCAAAAAGTCGTTGTTTTTATCCTCCTCGGCGCGCTTTTGCAGCAATAACTGCTTTGCGTTCTCGCTCGCGCGGCTGGCAAGCGCCTTCATATCGCCGCGCTCCGGCCTGGTAATGCGCACCTTATAGCCGCCGGTGTCCGAAAGCCAGCCCTCGATCAGTTCTTGGTCGTCCTTCGCAAGCGCAAAATCGACATAGATTTTTTTCGGAATATACTCCCGCAGCTCGTAAAAGCGCTGCATGAACGTGCTCAGCGAACCGCTGCTGATAATCTCGTCGGCGCCGAAAAAGAAGCTCTCGCGGTCGATAATCGCGCCGCCTCTGACAAAGAATATGACGAGCGCGCTGCCCAAATCGTCGGTATAAAGCCCGAATATATCCGCTTCGGTCTGCGGGGACGCGACAATCTGCTGTTTGTCCCCGATTTTCTGGAGCGCGCGGATTCTGTCGCGGTACTTCGCCGCCTGCTCGAACAGCATCTGCTCCGACGCTTCCTCCATTTTCTCCTTCAGTTTCTGAATCAGCGAACCGTAATCGCCCCGCAGGAAGTGCAACGCCTCCTCGACCAGCTCGTTGTATTCCTTTTCCGTAATATGGTTCGGAATACAGGGCGCGGCGCACTGTTTGATGTAGTAGTTCAGGCAGGGGCGCATTTTTCCGATATCTTCAGGAAAACGCCGGCTGCAGGAGGGCAGCTGAAAGGTTTTCTGCACCAGTTCCACGATGTTTTTGGCGACCGTAATGGACGAAAACGGCCCGAAATAGCGGTCCTTGTCGTTCTGGCGGCGGGTGGTAAAGCCGATTTTCGGATACCGCTCGTTGGTTACGTATATATACGGATACCCCGAACTGTCCTTCAGCTTAATATTGTATCGGGGCATGTACTGCTTAATGAACTGATTTTCCAGCAGCAGCGCCTCAAGCTCCGTTTTGGTATGATACACCTCAAAATCGTAAACCGAGTTTACCATTTTAAGGGTTTTTCCGTAATGGTTCTGGTAAGGGGCAAAATAGCTGGTTACCCTGTTGCGCAAAGCTTTTGATTTACCAACGTAAATCACCTTGCCCGCGCGGTTCTTCATCATATAAACACCGGGTGTGGGCGGAAGCAGTTTCGCTTTTTCCAGTAACTCTTCTTTCGTCATAACCGTTTTCTGAATAAAAACGCCCTGAACTCATATTAAGAAATGAGCCCAAGGCTTGTTCCCTTCAATCGCATAACAGAATTCCTCAGACCGGATATTCTGATATCTATCGTATATTATTCGTTAAATCCTTTTAAAATCAACTCGACCAATCCGTCCACTGCTTCCTGCTCGTCAACACCGTCAGCAAGAATGGTTATCTCGTCTCCCTTGGAAATGCCAAGAGAAAGTACACCAAGAAGACTTTTTGCGTTGGCGCGTCTGTCGCTGTTCTCTATCCAAATAGAGCTCTTGTAAGAATTGGCTTTTTGAATAAAGTAAGTGGCAGGCCTTGCATGAAGTCCCACAGAGTTTTGTATGGTAATATTCTTACTTAGCATTGATTTATACCCCCAGTGATATTAGGATAATTATAACACAAGACATAGTTTTATACAATAGATAAACTTTGGGATAAATTGATAAATTTATTAAACTTCCAAAATAGATTTTTGTATATTCATGCTAATTTACAGCCAAAATTGTCACATTATAGGTTGCGGTAGCCGTGTAAATCGTAAAGGTTTGACCCGGAACGATCAGCAGTTCGCCCTCTAAATAAACGCCCGTATCGCTCTTAAACCCTTTCGCGACAGCGGTTACCACCGCGTCGCAGTACCCGTCTCTCTTAATCTTGACGGCGGTTCCGTCGGCTTTATATTCGGTGGCGTAGGAATTGACGGCGTTTACGAGCTTGATTCTGCCCATATCCTTCCCGCTGTTTTTATCGGTGAGCCGAACGTTCTCGGTCAGACTGGACAGCTTGGTCCTTTCCAGTCCCTTTATCTCAAAGACATACGTAATATCCGACATTTCTTCGGTTTTGAACATGCTGACGATGTTTTCCCGGAAGAACAAACCGGCGATAAGAGCGGCAATTACGACGATAATGACAACGTCCAGTATGTTGAACCGCGTTCTGTATTCCGACAGCCTGTCGTTTGTAATCTCATTCGATGCCATTTTTCTGCCGTCCTTTCCCGCTTAGTCTTTAACGGTTACATTCGTTATATGCGCAACGCCGTAAAAATCGTTCAGCCTGAGTACGATTTGCTCCCCCGCGCGAATCGCCTTTCCGCCGATATAGAAACTTCCGTTTTCGTAAGTCGCATACGCGGACACATTCGCTCTGACGGTCTTGTATTCGTCCGAAATATTCTTTTTATAACTATATTCATAATCCGATTCGGCGGTTGCATCGAAAACCGAAATCACCTTGTCGTCCACGAGCGCGGAAATAATAACGCCCATGTTCTCGCCGTCCTCGGAAAGGAAGGTTTCCTTCGGCATCACGTTGCCGGCGATTTCTTTTTTTACCGAATCAAAAACGACCGTGTACTCGATCTGGACTGTTTGCACCTCTTCCGGCCTGACGCCAAAATAGATCGCCGCGCCGACGGCGCCGATTACGAGCAGAGCGATGACAATATCGAAAAGTATGCCGCGGCTTTTGGTTTTCTGCTTTACTTTCATCGCGTTAAATCCTCCCTTTTGTAAACCGCCCTTCCGTACACGTTCCGCGCGGCGGTGGTCAAACCGCATACCAGCCAGAACAGCATATACATCCGGATGTCGTCCCAAACATCGTAGAACAGCCCGAGCGCGATAAACATGATCAGCACGGCGGCGAACGAAGCGGCTATGGTATTAATCGAAGTTCGCTCCAGCTTAAAAATGCAGTACAGCGCGCGCTGCAGGATGAAATACACCGTAAGCGCGAAGACAAAGAGCGTAAAAACTCCACCTTCCGCGATCAGCCGGTCGAAAAGTCCAACCGTAAGGGTTCCGCCGGCCGCGCCGATTTTGTTCGCCGCGACCCGCAGCGCTTTGTCGCCGACGCCGACTCCCGTCGCGAAATACGCCTGAATCACCTTATGGACGCCTTCGTCGGCGTACGCCTTGTTCGGCGTCGAGAAAATATCGTTTAAAAACGGCACGATTGGTATCGCGAAGCTGATGACAACGGTTACGGTGCCGACCGCAAGCAATGTCGTAAGGATATTTTTACTGGACAAAAGGATATACAGCGACAGCGCGATATACGCGGCGGTTATAATCAGTTTGTCGCCGGTTAAAACGACGCAGGCCGCCGTGAAGGTCGAAAGAATCAGCAGCGCGCCCTTCGTCTTTCTGTTATGGCTCACTTTCGCCAGCGCGACAGACAGCGGCAAAAGCATTACGAGAAAATAGCCGAAACCGCTTCTGCCCGCCAGCGTATCCGCCATAAAATCGGACAAATACCGGATATTCGCGCCGGTTAAATCCTGCAATACATACAAAGCGCAGCTGATGCCTGCGCCCGCGCATAGGCTGACCATTGCCTGCCGGAAAAGCTTTTCGGACGCGATCAGGTTGGCCGTTAAGAAATACGAAGTCAAAAAGCAAAGCAGATACAGCGCCCGGATCTGCCCGCCGCTGCCCGAAAGCAGTCCGATTGCGACGATATACAACGCAAAGAAGAACACAAAAACATCCGCCGTTTTAAAAACCAGGTTGCGCTTTGCCCGCAACACTTTTAAAAGATAGCAAACGGTGGTGACCGCAAGCAGGGTCGCGAGCACCCGAACCGATATCAGCGGAAACAAAAAAACCGACAGCAGAACGCCGAGCTCGGGTGAATACAGTATGGAAAAGCTGATTACGGTAAACACCAAGGCCGCGGCAATCAGCGCCGGGCTTACAAAAGCGGCGAGCAGCCCGGTAAACGTGCCGAATATGAACGCCGCGGTTCCGTAGGTCCGAGGCGTCGCGCGCTCGCGCAAAGCAAGCTCGTTGACGCCGAATATGTTGATAAAAAGTCCCCTGAAAACCCGGCTGGTCTTTAAAACGCCGCAGATGCTTCTTTTGGAAAACAGCATCGGTATGCCGGCAAGAATCAAAAGGGCGCAGACGATGATCTCATCCTCTCCCGGCACCGTCGCGATGTAGGAATACAGTTTGGCGAAATAAATGCCCGTGCTGTATATGCCGAAAGAACAGAAGAAAATTCCGTACGTGCGCAGCGAAGCCGACAGCAGATGGCCGACCAGCCGCCTGTACTCGTTTACTAAAAAACTTTTTTCGATGCCAGATGCGATAAACCGCTTCAGCCGGACAGCTTTAAACTTGGAGGCGATCCTGCCCCAGACGCCGTTTTTGAGCAGATTGTCCGCTTCATTGCAGCCGCAGAAAACAAGATAAAAAACGCCGGCCGAGAACAGCTTGAAGATTCGGTCGGACAGCTTATTTAGACAGGACAAAATAAGGCTCTCGCGAATAAGCCTTTTTATCAAACTGCCCTTGTAATTCTTTTTTGTTCTTGCAGCGTTGTCCATATCCACAATATATCCGCGGCGTCATACCGCTCTCATTATGTTTTATCCTTGAGTAAGTCCGGTCGTTTTTCCAGCGTGCGCTTTAACGCCTGCTCCTTTTTCCACGCTTCCTGCATGGCGTGGTTGCCGTTGATTAACACTTCCGGCACCGCAAGCCCTTCAAAGACGCGCGGGCGGGTGTACTGCGGATGCTCCAGCAGACCGTTCTGCAAACTCTCGTCCTCATAGCACAGCGGCGAGGGCAGAACGCCGTCCACCAAACGGGAGACCGCGTCCACCACAATCGCGGCGGGCAGCTCTCCGCCGGTCAGCACATAATTGCCGACCGATAGCTCCTCGTCCACCTCAAGCTCGATAATCCGCTCGTCGATGCCCTCGTAATGCCCGCACAGCAGAATCAGGTTCTCGTATCGTTTCAGCTCGTGCGCTTTTTTCTGGTCAAAAAGCTTGCCCTGCGGCGACATATAGATAACCCTTGTCTTTTCCTTGTCGCAGCCGTTCGGGAGCTTTGCCTTTACCGCGCGGATGCAGTCCACGACCGGCTGGCACGCCATAATCATGCCGTAGCCGCCGCCGTACGGCGTGTCGTCCACCTTACGGTGCTTGTTTTTGGTGTAATCGCGGATGTTCGTGCAGTTAATTTCAATATAGCCCTGCGCGGCCGCTCTGCCTAAAATGCTGCTTTTAAAAAATCCCTCGAGCATCTCGGGAAAAAGCGTTAAAACTTCAAAACGCACTGGTAAATCCTCACTCTGATCCATTACAGTTCTAAACCTTCAATCAGTTTTACCTTGATTCCGGCTTCCAGACTGATTTCTTTGACAAACTCGTCCCGGACGGGAATATAATAACTGTTCTTCTCGCCGCGGACGAAATAAAAATCATTCATAACGCCCTCGTCGATCCGTTCAAGAACGCCGATCTGTTCGCCGGAATCGACGTCGAATACCGGCAGCGAAAGAAGGTCGTCGTTGAAGCAGACGCCCTCCTCGAGGGTGACGTCGTTGCGGTCGAAGTATATGATTTTGCCCGCAAGCGCGCCTGCCGCAGTACGATCCTCGTATCCTTCAAAAAGAATCGACGGAATGGTCGGGCGGTACTGCTTGACCGTCAGAAACCGCTCGCCCTTGTCGTCTAAATAAAAACGGCTGACACCGATGAGGAATTCCGGGCTGTCGCACCAGCAGTCGAAGCGAACCTCTCCCTTAATTCCTCTCGGTGACGTCAATCTGCCTGCTTCCAAAAAGCGTCTCATGGCTAAATAATATCCACGATAACCCGTTTGTTTTCTTTTACCGCTGCCGCTTTCATTATGGTTCGAATGCTCTTCGCGATTTTGCCGCCTCTTCCGATGACCTTGCCCATGTCCTCCTTGGCGACGGAGAGTTCGAGAATACTGGTATCGCCGCTGACCTTTTCAACCACGATCACCTCATCGGGTTTGTCCACAATCGATTTGGCGATATCTAAAAGAATCTGTTTCATTTGTCCTCCTGTATATGGTGACAGTCAATTAAAACTCTGTGCGGACGAGCTCTATATGACGTTGGTCTTTTTCAGAATCGCTCTGACCGTGTCAGTCGGCTGCGCGCCTTTTGCAAGCCATGCTTTTGCCTTTTCTACGTCAACCTTGATGTCCGCGGGATCGGTCATCGGATTGTAGTATCCGAGCTCCTCGATGAATCTGCCGTCTCTGGGAGAACGGGAATCCGCTACGACGATTCTGTAGAAAGGCGCTTTCTTTGCGCCCAGTCTTCTAAGTCTGATTTTTACTGCCATGTGTTTTTCCTCCAAAACTATATAAAGTGTTTTTTATATGAAAGAGAAGATTTTTATCTGCTCTTTTATACCTTATTGATATCGCTTGTGTAGCTTCGTTTCACAAGCGGGATTCGCTCGCCTGTCTCCGAGCGTTTACTTTTTTAAAACGGCAATCTGAACTTGCCTTTCTTTTTAAAGACTTTATTGCCCGAGAGCTGTTTCATCAGCGCTTTGGTCTGCTCGTACTGCTTCAGCAGCCGGTTGACATCCTCAATGCTCGTGCCGCTTCCGGCGGCGATGCGCTTTTTGCGGGAATAGTTGATGATCTCGGGGTGCAGACGCTCGCGCGGCGTCATCGAAAGGATGATCGCTTCGGTCCGCGCAAGCGCTTTCTCGTCTATTTTCGCATTGCCAAGCTGCGACGGCTTAATGCCGGGCATCATGCCCAAAATGGAGTCCAGCGAACCCATATTCTTAAACTGCCCCAGCTGGTCGAGGAAGTCCTCCAGCGTAAATGACTGCTCTCTTAACTTGCGCTCCAGCTCCAACGCTTTCTTTTCGTCAAACGCCTGCTCTGCCTTTTCAATCAGCGAGAGCACGTCGCCCATGCCGAGTATGCGGGACGCCATGCGGTCGGGATGGAAGGGCTCGATGGTGTCCAGCTTCTCGCCGGTTCCGATAAACTTTATCGGCTTGCCGGTAATATACCGAACCGAGAGCGCCGCGCCGCCTCTGGTATCGCCGTCCATTTTGGTAAGAATAACGCCGGTGATATCCAAAAGGTTGTTGAAGCTCTCGGCGACATTGACCGCGTCCTGACCGGTCATCGCGTCCACGACCAGCAAAATCTCGGTCGGGTTGAGCGCTTCCTTCATCGCGCGCAGCTCGTTCATCAGCGCTTCGTCCACGTGCAGTCTGCCCGCCGTATCGACGAACAGCATATCGTAGCCGTACTTTATTGCGTATTTGACCGCTTCCTTCGCCGTCTCGACCGGGTTTGCCGTTCCGCGTTCAAACACCGGAACGCCGACCTGCTCGCCGACCACCTGCAGCTGCTTAATCGCGGCGGGGCGGTAAATATCGCAGGCTACCAAAAGCGGGTTTTTTCCCTGTTTTTTATACAGCCTTGCGAGCTTGGCGCAATGGGTGGTTTTTCCCGAACCCTGAAGTCCGCACATCAAAATGATGGTCGGCGGCTTCGAGGCGATGGTGAGCTTGGAGTTTGTCCCGCCCATCAGAGCGGTAAGCTCCTCGTTGACGATTTTTACTATCTGCTGCGCCGGCAAAAGGCTCTCAAGAACCTCGCTGCCGACAGCGCGTTCGGTTACTTTATTGATAAAGTCCTTGACAACCTTGAAGTTAACGTCCGCTTCGAGCAGAGCAAGCTTGATTTCGCGCATGCCCGCTTTGACGTCGGCTTCGGTGAGCTTGCCCTTGTTTTTAAACTTCTTGAATGCCTCGGACATTTTCTCTACTAAGCTCTGAAACACTTATAATACCTCCAAAATATTCCGCGCCAGTTGTTTGATATGTTCGTCGTCGGTCAGCTTTTCGATTTCCTCAGCCGAACTTGATATCAGTTTGCTTTTCTTCATCAAGCCGAGCGCATTCTCGAAACCTTTTAGCGCTTCCTCACCGTGCTTGACCGCATCCCGCACGCCCTGTCTTGTGATGCCGAGATTTTCCGCTATCTCCGCCAGGGACAGATCGTCGTAATAATACAGCTCAAGCACTTCGCGCTGACGAGGAGAGAGTATGGCCGCATAGTAGTCCAGAAGCTCGCAGATTAAAGCATGCTTTTTTTCCATACGCAACTCTCCGAAAAAATATGCCTGTAAAGTAAAAATCTTTACAGGCATCATTATATCCTTACTATATCGTTTTGTCAACAATTTTTTGTTTTTATCTTGATTTTGGCTTCCCCGTTTTCCGCAAGGATGGTCGCTTCGGCGCCCTCTCCGCACGCGCCGCTCAGAATTTCGCAGGACAAAAGGTCCTCGGCTTTGCGGATCAGATGGCTGCGTATCGCCCGCGCGCCGCGCATTTCCAGTTCGGAATCGAACGCGCTGTCGATGAAGCTGTCCTCGAAGGTCACCTTGATGCCCTTCTCGGCAATCCGTTCGGACAGTTCGTTGAGCTGCATCCGCGCGATCTGGCGAAGCTCATCCTTCGTCAGCCGGTCAAAGACCACGATTTCGTCAATGCGGTCCAACAGCTCGGCGGGCAGCGTTTTGCGCACTGATTCCAATATCTTGCCGCGCTCCGCTTTCGGGTCGGTGGCGCTGGTAAAGCCGATGGAGCGGGTGTCCGTGTTCGAGAAGCCGATGTTGGACGTCATAATCACGAACACATTCTTGAAGCTGACCTTTAAGCCGTTCGAGTCGGTCAAAACGGCGTCGTCAAGAATCTGCAGCAGGATATTCAAAATATCCGGGTGCACTTTCTCGATTTCGTCCAGCAGCAGCAGCGAATAGGGGGAACGCCGTACCCGTTCGGTCAGCGCGCCGCCTTCGCCGTAGCCGACATAACCGGGCGGAGCGCCGATGAGCTTGGATATGCTGTGCTTTTCCATATACTCGCTCATATCCAGCCGGATAAACGCGTCCTCGCGGTCGAAAATCAGGCGCGAAAGTACCTTCGCCGTTTCGGTTTTTCCTACGCCGCTCGGACCTAAAAAAAGAAACGATCCGCTCGGTCGGTGCGTGTCCCGAAGTCCTGCACGAGTGCGGCGGACAGCTCTGCATACGGTCGAGATGGCTTCTTTCTGACCGATAATATATTTCTGCATTTCCTCCTCAAGGTTCATAAACCGCTCGCTCTCGCTCTTTGTCAGCACCGCCAGCGGAATGCCCGTCTGTTCCTGCGCGACAAGCGCTATGTCGTTGCCGGTAATCGTGATTTGCTGGTCCGGCGCGGTTCTGGTGAGCTTCTTCTTCGCGGCCGCTTCGTCCAGCAGGTCGATCGCCTTATCCGGCAGGAAACGGTCGGTGATATACCGTGAGGATAACGAAACTGCGCTTTTGATCGCCTCGTCGCTGATGGTTACGTTGTGGTAGTTTTCGTATTTGTGCCGGATGCCCTCCAGAATGGTAACGCATTCTTCTTCGGAAGGCTCCTTGATATAGACCGGCTGGAACCTGCGCTCGAGCGCGCTGTCCTTCTCGATGGACTTTTTGTACTCTTTCAGCGTGGTCGCGCCGATCAGCCGTAACTCGCCTCTGGCAAGCGCGGGTTTTAAAATATTCGACGCGTCGATCGCGCCTTCGGCGGCGCCCGCGCCGACGATGGTGTGCAGTTCGTCGATGAAGAGAATCACGTCGTCCGCTTCGGTCACTTCGTTGATGATCCCCTTGATTTTTTCCTCGAACTCGCCTCTGTACTTGGTGCCGGCGACCAGCGTGGACATATCCAGCGCCATAATCCGCTTGTTGGCAAGCTCAGCGGGAACGTTGCCGAACGCGATGCGGCTCGCTACCGACTCGACAATCGCAGTTTTGCCCACACCCGCTTCGCCGATTAAGCAGGGGTTGTTCTTGCTGCGGCGCAGCAGGATGCTGATCAGCCGCTCTTCTTCCTTTTCCCTGCCGATAACCGGGTCGATCTTCCCGGCGAGCGCTTTTTCCGTAAGGTTTATTGCGTTTTTATCAAGGTTCGGTGTGCTTTTTCGAATCTGGTTCACTTCTGCCTCCGCAGTTGTTTCTTCATACATCCTGCAATACATACCGTCCAAACAGCCGCAAAGCTCCGCCGTATTGACGCCCGCGGCTTCGATCAGCCTCGCACCGACACAATCTTCCTTCAGCAAGGCCATCAGGATATGTTCGGTACCTATATAATTATAAAGCGAGTTTTTCGCCTGCGCCGATGAACTCATGAGAATTTTCTTGCAGGTCGGCGTCATATCTTCCGTAGAAAGATTGCTTTTGCAGCCCATGCCGACCAGTTCGATGATTCGCGTTTTTATATCTGAAAAAGTTACTCCTCTTGCATTCAAAAGTTTCGCGGCGCTGCTCGTGCTGTCCGACAGAATACCGAGCAGCAGATGTTCACTTCCGATGTAGGTGTGTCCAAGCTCTTTGGCAATCGCGAGCGACGCGCTTATGACCCGCTTCGCGTTCTCGGTAAATCGTTTTGTCATAGCTTCTGCCATACACCTCCCGAATACAGATTATGAAAATTTTTCGAAAAATGTGCCTTAACTACTTTCTAATTCACAAAATCTATGCTATACTTTAAATAATTATTCAGGAGAAAGGAGGAGGGATATTTTCAAGTATGGATAGCAAAGAAAAACCCAAAAGGCCCGTAGATTCCAGCAGGAAAAAGCGGACGCCGCCGCGGAGCCCTAAACGGAGTACGCCGCACCCCCCTCCCCCTGAGAACGCCGCGCCGCGGCAGTCTGCCGAAAAAAAGGCTCAAAAAAGGAGGAGACCCGCCGCCGCAGATGCTGTTCCGCCGGGAAACGGAACGCCGGCCGGAGCTCTGCCGGTTCAAGACCCAAAACCCGTCAAGCGCAAGGCTTCCCGCGCGAAGAAGCAGCAAATCGCGGCCGTCCTGCTCTTATTGTTGACACTTTATCTCCTGATTAATCTCGCCGTATTCGGAATTTTACTGTTGGATTTCAACCGGCAGTCCGACGAAGCGAAACCCTACACGCTCGTGCTTCGGAGAGACAAAACAAAGGTCGCGACGATCGACGCCGCGCAGGCGAACAACGAGTACGGCCTGTATGTCCCTTACAGCAAGCTGTCCATGATCGCGGACCTGAGCATTATGGGCGACAACGAAAACATCATCATCCTTGTCCGGCCGGGCAACGACAGAATCGAGATCAACAACAACTCCTCGTTGATATACATCAACGACAACGCCATCCGTCTTTCAAAACCCGTGATTTTTCAGCTGAACGATTACCTTCTTCCGATTGAGCTGATCAGCAACTACATAGACGGCATCACGATTGCGTTCGACGATAAAAACAGCACCTGCACGCTGACCCGCTCCACCCAGAGCGACGTGCTGGTGGCTGCGAAGATCGTCGCGCCGAACGGCATCGGCAAATGCTCGATACCGCCCGAACCCGCCCCTTCCCAGCCAAGCATGGACACAAGCTCGGACGCTTCAAGCGATGTTGGCGGAGCCGAAAGCGATACAAGCGGCGCCGTCTCTGCTCCCGGTCCCTGACAGCGTATGAGCGGACGCCGTTAAAGAACACGGAAAGCATTCTATTTATTAAGAAAAACCGTCATAAAAAAACCGCCGCATGTCGGTCGGCCCGATATGCAGCGGTTTTCATTATTTTCACAAAAAATTTTGCAAAGAAAAATAGGAGCCGCGATACTTCAAGCGACTCCTATTTGACTGCGCACACGAACATTTCTGAACACTTACTTTATGTATCCTTTTATTTAAACCGCCAGCGCTTTGTTTTTAAGCCGGAGATTGTCCGCGATCATAGCGATAAACTCGCTGTTCGTCGGCTTTCCTCTCTGATTCTGAACCGTGTAGCCGAAGAACGAGTTCAGCACGTCCAAATCTCCTCTGTCCCATGCAACCTCGATCGCATGACGGATGGCTCTCTCGACTCTGGAGGAGGTTGTCCCGTACTGCTTTGCAACCGACGGATACAACACCTTCGTTACCGAATTGATCACGTCGCTGTTGTTGATGGTCATAATGATTGCTGTCCGCAGGTACTGATAACCTTTGATATGCGCCGGCACGCCGATTTGGTGAATAATTTTGGTTACCTGCGCTTCGAGGTCGGCTTCTTCTCTGGTAGGAACCTGAGCCATTCCTCTTCTGCGGCTGCGGTCGGCGAGTTTTATAACACGTTCTGCCAACGAAGCGAAGTCGAGCGGTTTGAGCATGCAGTATGCGGCTCCAGCTTCGCAGCATTCCTCAAATAGGTTCTGGCTGTTGAAAGATGCGAGCATCACAAATGCGGGGAAGTTTTCACCAAGTTGTTTTTTAGCTTCACGAATCAGTCCGACGCCATCGATTTTCCCCAGATAAAGATCCGAAATAACAACGTTAGGTTTTAACCTGGCCATTTTTGCGAATGCTTCCTGGCCGTCTGATGCTTCCGCTACAACCTCGATGCCGTGCCGCTTCAGGTTCTGCGCGCATTGCGTTCGGAACTCACTGTTGCTGTCTGCAATTAAAACCCTTGCCTTGATTTGACCTTTTTCCATCATCGCCAATCCTTTCGTAAACTTTCATAGACTTCTTTGGTTGTTCACCAAGTGTTTGCCATATTTTACCATATTATCCAAAGAATAGCAATAGTTTAACCGAATTTTTTTTGAATATGTATAAAATTTCGTGATACAATTTTCGATAAATTTACTCCTTTTTCTTTTCAATGCCTTAAAAACTCCCATTTTTCAAAGCAATCGCCGGAGTCTGTCTTATAATTCGACTCCGGCGACATAATATCCTACATTACATAATGCATAGATTCACATAATGCTAAACAATGATTTAACCAGCAACTTTTTAAATTATTTTTGCATCCCGGCGAGCATGTTTTCGATATGAATTCCATAACCTCTCGTCGAATCTCCGACCAGAACATGGGTTACGGCGCCGACCAGTTTGCCGTTCTGGATAATCGGGCTGCCGCTCATACCCTGAATAATGCCGCCTGTACGGGCTATCAGATCGCTGTCGGTTATTTTAATCATAAAGTTCTTCGTCGGTCCGGAGTCGGGATAAATCTTCTCGATTTCGATCTCAAACTCCTCTGGTCTGCCCGCGTCGAGCGTTGTGATGATATACGCTTTTCCCGTCTGAAGTTCGTTTTTGAACCCGATCGGAATCTCTTCGCCGATGCCGGAAGGGATTTCGTCCAGTATTCCAAAAACTCCGACTTCGCTGTTGTTCGTCAGCTCGCCTCTGCGGAAACGGTCAAACACGCCCTTTATTTCTCCGGGAGCATTCTTTTTCCCCGTGACAATTTCGGTTATCTTCACATTGACGATAATGCCTCTGTCCAGCGGCAGCAGGGTCCCTGTTTCCGAATCGCAGATGCCGTGCCCCAGTCCGCCGAACCTGCCGCTTTTCCTGTCGACAAAGGTGATTGTGCCGATGCCCGCCGTGGAATCGCGCACCCATAAACCCAGCTTATACACGTTCTCGTTTTTATCGACGACCGGAGTGATTTTTAAGCTGTTCTCGACTCCGTCCCTGATATATTTCACTTCAATGCTTTTGCCTTCGCACGCATTGACTGTTTTTTGAAAATCTTCTGCATTTTTTATTTCTTTTCCGTTTATACTTGTGATGATATCCTTAACAGACAGCCCCGCGTCTCGAGCCGGACACTGCAAGCCCTGCGCGGTTTCGATGTCTGTTATGCCCACAACAAGCGCTCCTTTGGTAAAATATTTTACGCCGAACGCAACTCCGCCGGGCGACAGACTGATCCGTTCGGAGTGATTGTTCGCAAGCGTGGCAACCGCAAGCAGGTTGCCGTCAGCTTTGAATCCGGTAAGACCAAGGAAAACGGAAAGAGCCAGAACTGTTGTGACAACCGCCTTGAATTTATTCCTCATTCCCTTTTACCTACCTCATTTTTGATTTTTGCATCAAAAATAATGTGTGCAATGCGGTTAAAAATATGTAGGTAAAAGCTGATTGGAATATTTTAAATTTCTAAAAATTGCGTATTATATTTTATATATAATTTAATGAACTTTTTTAATTCCGTTTTTTACCGTTTTTTGTTCGTTTATTTTTCGCCGCTTTTCGGACGCTTTTTGCGAATGCCTGAACCGGCGGCGCGACAAGGCAGTCCTTTCCAAAGCCGATTAAATCCTGTCTGCCCGCTTTGATCAGCGCCTTTCGGACAAGCGGCGCGTTTTCCGGCTTGTGAAACTGCAACAGCGCGCGCTGCAGCTGCTTTTCCTCGTAGCTTTTTGCCACATACACCTTTTCTCCCGTAAACGGGTTGATGCCGGTGTAGAACATGCAGGTGGAGGCGGTTCCGGGCGTGGGATAAAAATCCTGCACCTGCTCGGGATTGAGATTGTGCTTTTTCAGGTACAGCGCCAGCTCGATCGCGTCGTTCAGCGTGCTGCCCGGATGCGACGACATCAGGTACGGGACAAGATACTGCTCCTTGTTCATGCTCTTGGTCAGCTCGTAAAACCGCTTTTCAAATTTATTATATACCTCTACCGAAGGTTTTCCCATCAGCTTCAGGACGCGGTTCGAGCAGTGCTCGGGCGCGACCTTCAACTGCCCGCTGACATGATCACGCACCAGTTTTTTTAAAAACTGTTCGTTTTTGTCCGCGATCAGATAATCGAACCGAATGCCGGAGCGGATGAACACCTTTTTCACGCCGTCCAGCGCTTCGATTTTCTTTAAAAGCTCGACATATTCGCTGTGGTCCGGCTTTAAATTCTCGCAGATCGTCGGGAAAAGGCAGTTCTTCCCCTTGCAGGTGCCGTGTTTTTTCTGCTTTTCGCAGGCGATGCGGCGGAAGTTCGCCGTCGGTCCGCCGACGTCGTGAATATATCCCTTAAAATCCGGCAGTTTGGTCAGCAGTCTCGCTTCCTCGACCACCGACTCTATGCTCCGCGAGGTCACGGTTCTGCCCTGATGAAAGGCGATCGAGCAAAAATTGCAGTTTCCGTAGCAGCCCCGGTTGTGCGTGATGGAGAATTTTACTTCCTCAATCGCGGGCACGCCGCCGTCTTTTTCATAAATCGGGTGATAATTCCGCATAAACGGCAGAGAATAAACAGCGTCCAGCTCTTTGCGCGTCAGCGGCGGCATCGGCGGATTCTGAACCAGAATTTTATCGTCATACCCTTCGATTACAGCTTTGCCGCGGATATGGTCCTGGTTTTCATATTGTATTAAAAACGCCGAAGCGAACGCCTTTTTGTCGGACTTTATCTCGTCGTATTCGCCGCAGAACACGCTTTCAAAATGCGGCGTAAAATCCCGGTTTTCCAAAAAGCAGGTTCCCCTGACGTCCCGGATTTTTCGGATGGGAACGCCCTTATCCAGCAGGAAAGCGATTCTTTTGATGATGTTTTCGCCCATGCCGTACGCGAGCAGGTCGGCGCCGCTGTCCACCAGAACGCTTCTTCTGACCTTATCGGTCCAGTAATCATAGTGCGCAAACCGGCGCGTGGAAGCCTCGATGCCGCCGATGATAATCGGCACGTCGCCGTACGCTTCCCGGATTCGGTTGCAATAGACGATCACCGCGCGGTCGGGACGGTACCCCGCCTTTCCGCTGGGCGAGTAATAATCGTCGCTGCGCCGTTTCTTCGCTGCCGTATAATGCGCGACCATGGAATCGATATTGCCGCTGTTGACAAGAAAAGCGAGCCTCGGTCTGCCGAAGCGCAGAAAGTCCTTCGTGCTTTTCCAGTCCGGCTGCGGGATCACGGCAACGACATACCCTTCCGCTTCCAAAACCCGCCCGATGACGGCCGTTCCGAAGGACGGATGATCGACGTACGCGTCGCCGGTCACGATGACAAAATCGGCCTGGCTGTAACCCCTTTCGTTCAATTCTTCTGCTGTAATCGGTAAAAACATTCTTTCTCTCCTGTTATTTCAAAATCCGCTTTATTGAGTTATAACACAGATATTCGCTTTTGTAAACCGAATAAAATGAATAAAATTTCTCGGAAACCTATTGACAACCGTTTTCATTTGTATTATAATTTTTATCAGTAATAATTGCTAATAAGAAGGTAACCAAATTGGATGAAAGAAATACCAAGCAAAAAGCGCTTGTTTTACAGGCGGTAAGGAATCATCATTCTCATCCGACAGCCGAGGAAGTTTACCTGGAAGTAGTTAAAGAAATTCCAAACATAAGTCTGACGACAGTTTACAGAAACCTGAACAAACTCGCGCAGCAGGGGGTTATCAAGCGGCTGCTGATTCCCGACCAGCCTGACCGTTTTGAAAAGAATCCGACCAAGCACTATCATGTGTGCTGTAAAGTGTGCGGTTCGTTCGACGATTTGGAAGACGTCGATTACGATTATAGTATGGACGGATTTCTTTGCAAGAAAAGCGGGTTTTTTATAGAAAGCCATGACATTATTTTTAAGGGATTGTGCTTCAATTGTCAAAAGAAAAACAATATATAAAAATATAAAAGGAGATTTGCTATGAGTTACAAGTTTGAGAATTTGAAAGGCACCAGAACAGAGGCCAACCTGAAAGCGGCTTACGCCGGCGAGTCGCAGGCAAGAGTAAAGTACGAGTACTATGCCAGCGAGGCAAAAAAAGCAGGCTATACCCTTCTTTCCGACATTTTTGATGAGACTTCCAGAAACGAGAGAGAGCACGCAAAAATCTGGTTCAAGATTTTGCATGACGGCGGCATTCCGGCAACCAATCTGAATCTGGAAGACGCGGCTGCGGGCGAGCATTACGAATGGACCGAAATGTACGCCGAGTTCGCAAAGGTTGCAAGAGAAGAGGGCTTTGATCAGATCGCTTTCCTGTTTGAGCAGGTAGCAAAGATTGAAAAGCATCACGAGGAAAGATACAAAGCAGTTCTTGAGCAGCTCAACACCGACACCATCTTTATCAAGGAAGACGTTGTGGTTTGGATCTGCTCGAACTGCGGCTACGTTCATGTCGGCAAGAAAGCGCCCGAAGTCTGCCCTGTCTGCCAGCATCCGAAGGCATACTTCCAGCTCAAAGTCAACAAGTATTAATTTTTGCCCCATCCAAATTATATACTCATCCATACTTCCTAAAAAAGGACCGTTACCGGTCCTTTTTTTATGAATTATGATTGGAATTTTATATATTTAATGACAGCGCATTTGAGCGTTCGACGCGCGCAACCGAAAGTACGGCTCTATTTTTTTCGGAACGTGCAATCTTGAACACAGAACCTATCCTTTTTTAAAGCGAAAAGCCGGAGAATTCATTCTCCGGCTTTTATAGTTGCTTAAAAAAGATTATTCTACGATTTCTTCTTTTTTCTGAATATAAAGTATGCCGCTGCCGCCAGCAGGACGACGCCGCCGGCGATGATGCCGTACAGCCAGCCGCTTCCGCTGCCGTCGCCTTCCGGTTCGGCTTCGCTCGAAACCGCGCTGCTCTCCGGGCCGGGCTCCGAAAGTTCGCCGCTCTCTGTGGTGACCGTCATGTTCACTTCTACGAGAACCGGCTCGCCGTTCGGGTCGTCGTATTTCAGCGTAAAGCTGTCGGTACCCACATAATTTCTGTCCGGACGATAAATGTACTCGCCTTTCTCCGCATTGATTCCGACCGTACCGTGTTTCGGCTGTTTCGAAACCGAGAAATTATGCTGGCTGTTGCACCAGTCGCCTTCTATGTTGAATTTTCCGATAAAAGCCTTGCCTTTTATGGTCGTTCCTTCGGTGGTGATTTCGATATTGAAATCCGACAGGTTCAGCGTGCCCTTGATAAACTTATAGGTCGCGTCGTAGAACCAGCGGATGCTCGGGTCCTTTGAAACCGCGCATTGATACATCGCGCCGTAGCCCGCGCCCTGATAATACGCGTGGATCGCGTCCTTCATCAGACCGTTGTTCGACGCGGAAATCAGATACTGCTTATACAGCGGAGCGTACGTAGCGTAGTTATAAACAAACGCGTCGTGCATCTCCATCTGGATTCCGGTATGGTACTTCTCGGCAGTATATTTAAAATCCTCCATCATGCCCGCCGGATTTTGCCGAAGCGTCTGGTTAAACGTAAGGTTCGCCTGCATGATGGTCGCGTCGAAGCCGACTTCCTGCGCTTTTTCTATGCCGGTCGCCTGATAGTACGGAATGAATATGCACTGCATGTTCCGTTTGTGCAGTTCCGCGACGCACCGTTTTGCGAGCTCCGGCTCCTCCTCGTAATACTCCGCCAAAAGCGACTCGTTCGACCAGAAGAAGCCTTTCAGCTCGATGTGCTGATAGTTCTTCTCCTGATAAATCTGCAGAACCTTGTCGACGTACCAGGTGTAAACCTTCACGCAGTCGTTCAGATTGGTAATTTTGTTCACCTTTCCGTCGCCGTCGTAATCGCCGAATTCAATATCGCTGACTTTCGGGTGCGGCACGGACAGATAAACCACCGTTTTATGGCTGTCCGGCAGTTTGAGCGCTTCTTTGAGTTCGGCAGTCGCCTGATCCAGCGCATCAAGGTTGATATTTTCTTCAAAAGTGTTGTTAATCAGGTACTCCCAGTCGCTCAAAATGGAAGGACCGCCGTTTACGGTTAACGAACCGCCGGAGGGGCATTTTCCCTGTATAATCAGGAACATTACGGCGTCAAACATGGTGTCGACATAGTTCCCGTCTTTATCGATATATCCGAGATACGGCTTGAATACATCCTTTTTATTGTTCGCAAGCGTTTCATCGTCTGGCCAATAGCCGTAATGGAAGCAAATGATATCCTTTACACCGACTTTCTCGCCGCTGTCAAAGTATCTGCTTTCCTCTACCGGCGCGTCCGGGGTTATGGATGCAGCTCCGCTTATATTCTCGCTGCCGAATACCTGTATTTCGTCCGCGAAGCTGTTTACCTGTACGTCAAAGTAGATTCTGACATATCTCGCCTTATAACTCTTTTTCGTCGAAGCGCTGTAAACAACCCGGGTCGGCGTGATTTCCGTGTTCGGAACGCTGTTCGGAACCTTCGCCACCGTCATATAATCCTGCCCGTTCTCGGAAATCGAAAAAACCACTTCCTGCGGGCAATAGATTCCGGCAGATTTGTTCTGCAAAAATCCGATTTCAAAACCGTTGACGGACATGACCTTTTCCAAATCCAGCGTTATGGTGCGGCTGATCGCCCGCACAAAATGGCTCCACTCGCCGCTGTAACAGTATTTCGGGTTTCCGGTCTTTCCGTCCGTTAGCTGCTCCTTGCTGCCGACTTCCGTAGAAGCATAACTGTTTTCGTTCGCCGCGCCGCTCTCGATGGTGTATTTTTTATTCAGCGCGATATTCGTGTTCGCCGCGGCGCACGAACCGCCGTCTAAAACCGCCGGGGACAATAAAATAAAACACATGAAGAATAACACTGCTTTCTTAATCATGGTAAACCTCACATAATTGCATTTATATAACAAAAGGACAGCGCAAGGCTATCCTTTTGATTTTCCTGAATTATGTATTACTGATTCTTCTTTTTGTTTACAACGATAACAGCAACAACAATTCCGATAACGACTACCGCGCCGATAACGATACCGATGATAGCGCCCGTGCTTAAACCGCTGCTCTCAGCGCTCTCTGCTGCTGAAGTTGTAGAAGCTGTCGAAGAAGCTGCGGACGAAGTTGCCTGGGGCTTAGAGGATTCTGCGGCGGAAGCAGCCTGAGACTGCGCCTGAGAAGAAGTTGCCTCTTCGCTGCTTGTCTCACCAATCGGATCCTTAGAAGCTGCAGGCGCGCCTGTGTAAACGCCGACTTCGGAAACGAAGCACCATGCGCTGCCGAGCTTAATCGTATACTTTACGTACCGTGCGGTCTTCTCGGTCGAAGAAAGCGTGAACTCATAAATGCCGTCTTCTTTGCTGTTATCGTCCGCGCCGGGTTTCGAAACAACCTGGTTGGAGGTCATTTTGCCTACGTTGCTGAAGTTCTGATTGTCCGTAGAAACGGAAATCGTAACTTCGCTCGGACGTTTGATCGCCGGACCTGCCAGATGCAGCGTGTTCAACGTAAACTTTGTGATGCCGGAAACGGATGAGCCAAGGTCAACGACAATCTCAACGGTTCCGCTGTTGGGAACAACGCCTGCGCCGCCCTGATTCATACCAACCCACAAATCGACGCCGTAAGCTACGTCCGCATCCTTTGAAGCTGCGATGCCGTCTGTAAGCTCTTTGTTGTCGGTGTCGGGATACAGTACGTTTCCGCTGTTCGGATCGGTATATGCGCCGGTGTAGGTGTATGATTTGCCCAGCGCAACGTTTTGTTCTTCAGCATTCGCGAATACAGCGAATAAAGAAACTGCGAGCAATGCCGTTAATACGAATACAGATAGCTTCTTCATTAACTAAAATCTCCTTTTATTAATGGATTTTAAAGCCGTTCATATTATAACATACTTCGTTATAAAAATCAATAATAAAAATTCATAGAAAGGATATTTTTAGTCAATTATCATTCGGCGTTTGCTCAATCGTGTAGCTGCCGATGAAATGCCTTTTCATCAACAGAAAATCCAGCGAACTCAGCTCGCTGCCGTCCGCGACGAGCGCAGCCATCAGGTACGGGCCATCCAGCGTATGCGTGCCGATAATGGCGCGCTTTACGAGCAGCATGTCGAACGAATCCAATTCTCCCGAACCGTCGACGTCGCCCTTGATCACGACAACCGCGCGCAGCAGCGCGTTTTCGCTCTTTATCTCGAGCGTACAGCCGGTTGTGACAAAGTCGTGTGCGGAAAGCAGATTTCCGTCCGCGTCATACACGGACGCTTCCGCGCCGGATAAGCGCTCCAGCAGCGCGCCGACTGTGGAAGAAAGCGGCACGCCGTACAGGTATCCGTCTTTTGCGACAAGCGCGCTGTCGTCAAACGGATAGTCGTTCGGGATAACGCCGGTCACGGGCTGTCCGGGGTTTTCAGGATTCTCCGGATCCTCCGGTTCTTCAGGCGTTTCCGGGTCTCCGTTGCCCGGATCAGGATCCGCCGTTTCCAATCTTTCCATTAAGAAGATATAATGCGCGGTGGAAAATCCGGCGCCCATATTGCCGTTTGACATGACGCCTTCCGCGTAATAGAAGTCGTCGCTGATTGGCCGGCCATCGATATAGTAGTTGTCCGTGACGGTAAGGATGGTGCCTGTCGCGAACCTTCCGATTTCCGATTTTAACGTATTGTCCTCCGGCCGTACCCTTAATTCGGTTACCGCCATCGCCTTATACTTTACGGTCTTGTCCGTAACATAGACCACGCAGGATTTCGACACGCCGCTCAAGGCGGTTGCCGTGATAACGGCGGTGCCGTAATTATGGGTCGTAATCAGCCCGTCTTCAACGCTCGCGACAGAAGGGTCGGAGCTGGTCCAGGTCAGCGTCTGGTCCTCGGCGTCGCAGGGAGCGACCGCGTATTTCATCTGATATGTACGGTTGATGTCCCGGTTGAGCTCATACCGGTGAAAGGCGATGTTTTTTACCTGAATCGGCTCTTCGGTTTTCAGTATGCTTATATAACCAGCATAACACCAACCGCTGACCAGCTCATCTTTCTCTGTAAAACCAGTTACAGGATACCAATCCGGGTAATTTACATCATCGGTATGTACAGCATCACCTGTAACCATAATCTGCGTACCGCTGAGAAATCTTCCCAACTCCTTACTGGATACGCTATGACTTTCCCTGATTTTTATATAATCGGTAGTTACTGCATTGCCATTTACTGTAACAATACAGCATGCTTCTTTATCACCGATGGTTGCGGTAATCAGTGTTGTTCCCGCAAATTTTGCGGTAACAATACCATCCTGCGAAACTTTGGCAATTATATTATTGGACGACTCCCAGACAAGAGGCTGCGTCGTCGTTCCGACAATGTTTGCCGAAAGCTGATAGGTTGCGCCTTTATTCATCTCTATCTTGGCGTCGGTCATGGTAAGCGCGAATTCGTTCGGTTCTGCGTTGTCAAACTCGGTTAAGTCGTAATCTTCTATTAACTTAATCAGTTTCTCGGCATATTCTGCATTTCTCGGATCTGACGGCGGCGCATACCTTTTGGCGATGTTCTTGCACGCTGTTTTATAATCCTTTACGCCCCGAACCTCTTCGTACAGGCTCGAGGTGCCGACCAAAGTCCCGTAATCTTCCATGCTTTCAAACCAGCTGTCGTAAACCCGCCATAGGTAATCTTTGCTTGCCTGCCGGAACAGGACCGCGTCGTCGTAATCCTTACAGATATTGCCTTTGTAATTCACCTTGCCCTTCCAGCTGCCGACTGTCATGCCGAACAGATTGTTCGATGTTGTGGCGAGCAAACTGGTTCCCCAGCTTGATTCAAGAATCGCCTGCGCTGTCATCAGCGACGCTAAAACGTCATATTTATACATATTCGCCCGAGCATAAGAACCGATGGTCCGCCGAAAATACTGTTTATTGATGGATAACTGCGCTATTTTTTCGGCGCTCGCTTCCGCCTTCAGCGGAAACGCGGCCATGCTCGTAAGCATTATGAAAAACGCCGTTATGAACGATATGTACGCATGAAGCGATTTTCGCTTTGTTTTTATATCCAATTACACAACCTCCGTGATGAACATTCCCATCATTTTCCCATCTTTCTACAATATTATAAAGAATAATACACATTATGTCAAGTTCTATTAAAAAATTTACACCTTTACCAGCAGCATCAAAAGCGGTATGGTAATCACGCTCAAAAGCGTGCTGACCAATACGATGTTCGCCGCGGTTTTCTGCCCCTTGTTATACATCTCCGCGAAGCTGAGCACGGCGGAGGCCGTCGGGCAGCAGCATAAGATCACCAGCGTAGCTTTGATATAGGGTTCTAACGGCAGAAAGCTCACGACCGCCATTCCGAACAACGGAAATACGATGAGCTTTAAAAACACGAAGAAGAAAACCTTCCTGTCCGAATACAGCTGCTTAAACTCAATAAGTCCCAGCCGCATGCCGAGAATCAGCATGGACAGGGGCGTAGTCATTTTTCCCAAAACGGTTACGCTGTTATCCAATACGGCCGGCAGTTTTGTTTTTGTCAAAAACAGCGGAAGCGCGATGGCGAGCGTCAGAATGACCTGATTGAATATCAGCTTTTTTAGGCTGATGTACTTTTTATCTCCCGTTATGATGGCCGAAGCGACCGTCCAGGATATAAAGTTCATGCCGATAATATATACTGCGGAAAAAGCGACGGCGTTTTTGTTCTCGATCAACGCTTCCAGCAGCGGCACGCCCAAAAATCCGACATTCCCCAGTGTTCCTGCAATCGTGCACACGCTGTATGAAGCGTCCGTTTTGCACTTCTTTCTGAACGCAAGATATGTAAGCACCAGCATAACCAGCTGCAAAAGAGTGCCTAAAATAAAGAACAGCAGCATCTGCTTTCCGAGCTCGGGCGTATAATCCGCCTTGTTGAACGAATAGATGGACAGACAGGGCTGACATATCAGCAGCAAAACCTTTGCGAACGCGTTGATAGATTCTTCTTCTACCATTTTGCGCTTAATAAAAACATAGCCCGGCGCGGCATACGCAAGCATGACGAGCACATTGACCGCAGTATTGAGAAACTGCAAACAAATCACATCCTACGAAATGTTTCTATACTGAAATACGGGGCAGCTTTTGCTGCCCCATCCGTGTTGTAACAAGGTATTAGAGAACCAAACTTTGTAAGTAAAAACTATTTTTTTGCTTCCAAAATCCCGTCTATAATGCCGTAAGCGAGCGCGTCCTCGGCGTACATCCAGTTGTCCCGCTCGGTATCGCGCGTGATGGTTTCAATATCCTTTCCGATATTCTCGGCAAGTATTCTATTGATTCTCTCTTTTGTGCGCTTTGCGAAATTGGTCGCAATGAGCATATCCGTAGCCTGGCCGCCCACCGTGCCGATCACCTGATGCAGCATAATTTCGCTGTTCGGCAGCGCGAAGCGTTTTCCTTTGGTTCCCGCGGCGAGCAGAAACGCACCCATGCTGCACGCGGCGCCGACGCAGATCGTCGAAACGTCGCAGGTTAAGTTCTTCATGGTATCATAAATGGCAAAACCGGCAGATACGCTGCCTCCGGGAGAGTTTATATACATTTTGATTTCTTTTTCAGGATCCTGCGCAGCAAGATACAAAAGCTGCCCTACGATCGAGCAAGCCAGGTCGTCGGTTATCTCATTGAACAAAAGCACGATTCTGTCCTTGAGAAGCCTTGAAAACAGATCGTATCCTACCTGTCTGCCGCCCTCGTTCTCAATAAATGTTGGTGAAGGTATCATGTTGAATTCCTCCCATGATCGTTATTTGCATACTTTATCATATTTTCGCCGGTTTTTCAATACCTTAAAAATGAATTTGAATATATTTTCAACCGGCGCAGGTTTGATCGCAGGTTTCGCGCTGTTTATTCAACATAATTCAAATAATTTCGTAAATTTTGCTGATTGTTTGTTGACATTCTTTGGATTTTATAATATAAATATATGTGGACATTTTAACAAACTAAAGGGGATAGACTTTTATGAAAATAAAAAAAGTTCTGATTTTCCTGTTTGTGATTCTCTTAGCGGTTTCGCCTTTGCTGGTTTCCTGTCAGAATAACACGAAACCCAAAAAAGCGCAGACCTCGATCGAAAGAACCGACGAGTACGGAAGACCTTACATCGAGGACAACGTACCGGACGACCTCGACTTCGGCGGCGAAACGGTAACCATTCTGGTCCGCGAGGGCGAACTTTACAAGAAGGAGTTCGGCGTAGAGGAAACGGACGGCTCGATTCTCAACGACTCGCTCTACCTCCGAAACAGCAGAGTTGAGGAAGCGCTCAACATAAAAATCAAAACGCTGGTGCAGACCACCGACGCCGGCACCTACGCGCCTTTCAACTTCAACGAGAAAGTGCGCACCGCGATCCTGGGCGGCACCAACGATTTTGACGTAATCTCGATTTACGGCTACTACGGCGTCGCGCTCGCGAACGAAGGACTGCTGAAAAACCTGGTCAACATTCCCTACCTTGATTTCAGCAAGCCCTGGTGGAATCAGGACTTTATCAACGAAATGAACATCAACAACAAGCTGTACTTCGTCATCGGCGACGCGTCGTTCTCTTCCATTTATTATACGTTCGCCACCTTCTACAACAAAGACCTTGCGAAGAAATGGTACCCCGAAGTCGACTTCTACAAGGTTGTGGACGACGGCGACTGGACGCTCGACTATTTCCATCAGCTTGTAAAAAATACATACGAAGATAAGGACGGCAGCGGCGATAAATCCGAAGGCGACTTCTTCGGCATCGGCATGGCGACAGCCTCCACCCCGCTCGACCCGCTTTTCGCGGCCGCGAACATTCCCATCACTTCGAAAAACAACGAAGGACTTCCCTACTTCACGTTTATGAGCGAACGGACGATTCAGTTCTTCGACAAAATGTACGAACTGCTGTTCAACAACCAGGGCGTGCTGCCGGGAAAATATACCGGCGAATCCATTCAAAAGATGCAGCAGAAGTTTAAGAATCAGGAAACCATTTTCAACATCGACAAACTGGATATTGTCAACCTGCTGGCCGACGTTGATTTCGAATACGGCTTGCTGCCCATCCCCAAGCTGGACAAAGACCAGGAAGATTATTACACCTGCTGTTCCGACTCCTGCTCGATGCTCTGCATCCCGATTACGGAGCCGTCAGACAGGCTGCCGATGGTCGGCGCAATGCTTGAGCTGCTCGCCGCAGAGTCTTACCGCACGGTCACGCCCGCTTACTTCGAGGTCATTATGAAGTACAGATATCTGCGCACCAACGAGGACGCGCGGATGTACGACAAAGTGCTCGAAGGCGTCACCTACAATTTCGGCGTCGTATATTCTTACTGCCTGAACGATATCCAGCATATCGTCAGAGATATCCTTGATCAACGGTCGAAGGATTTCGTCTCCACCTACGAGCGGACCATCGACAAAGCGGAGTACAACTTAGAACAGCTGCTTGAATTCTATATGGAAGACAACGACACATAAAACCGCGGCGAATATCGAAGCCGGTTTCTCAAACAAATGAGAAACCGGTTTTTTATATTATAAAACATCCTATAATATATGTATTATCCGTTAATTATTTGTTGACTTTGTGTTGTTTTTATCGTATATTTATATTAAGAAATATCTACTTGAAAGGAGCATCTATGAGGGCCAAAAAAGTGTTCATTTTCCTGCTTGTGATTCTCTTTGCGGTTTTGCCTGCGCTGGTTTCCTGCCAGAATGAAAAGCCTAAAAAATCACAAGTGTCGGTCGAAAGAACCGACGAGTACGGACGGCCTTACATCGAGGACAACGTACCGGACGATCTCGATTTCGGCGGCGAAACGCTGTACGTTTTGGTCCGCAGCGACGATCTGCACGTTATGGAATTCGGCGTGGAGGAAACAAACGGGTCCATACTCAACGACTCGCTTTACACCCGAAACAGCAGAGTTGAGGAAGCGCTCAACATCAAAATCAAAACAATCATCCATTATCCCCCTGCGGGAACAGTATGGGCCTCGAACGACTTTAACGAAGCGGTGCGCGCCGCAATCCTGGGCGGAACCAATGATTTTGACATCATCGCTTCGTACGCTTATTACGGCGTCGCGCTCGCGAACGAGGGACTGCTGAAAAATTTGATCAACGTTCCCTACCTTGATTTCAGCAAACCCTGGTGGAATCAGGACTTTATTAGCGAAATGACCATCAACGACAAGCTGTATTTCGTCATCGGCGACGCGTCGTTCTCCTCCATTGACTACACGTTCGCCACCTTCTACAACAAGGACCTGGCAAAGAAATGGTTCCCTGAAATCGACTTCTACAAGGTTGTGGACGACGGCGACTGGACGCTTGACTACTTAAACCAGCTTGTCAAAAACATATATGACGACAAGGACGGCAGCGGCGACAGAAGCAACGGCGACTTCTACGGCATCGGCATCGCGACCGCTTCGACGCCCATCGATGCGCTTTTCGCCGGCGCGAATATTCCGATCACCTCAAAAAACAGCGAAGGTCTGCCCTATTTTACGTTTATGAGCGAACGGACGATTCAGTTCTTTGACAAAATGTACGACCTTTTGTTCAACAATCAGGGCGTGCTGCCGGGTCAGTACACCTTTGATTCCATTGATTTGATGGAGAAGAAGTTCCGGAATCAGGAGACCATTTTCAACATCACCAAACTGAACACGGTCAATACATATACCGATGTCGATTTCGAATACGGCTTGCTGCCCATCCCCAAGCTGGACAAAGAGCAGGAGGATTATTACACCTGCGCTTACGACGCCTCCTCGTTCCTCTCCATACCCGTCACCGAGCCTGAGGACAGACTGGAGATGGTCGGCGCGGCGCTTGAGCTGCTGGCCGCAGAGTCTTACCGCACGGTCACGCCCGCCTACTTCGAAGTCATTATGAAGTACAGATATCTGCGCACCAACGAGGACGCGCGGATGTACGACAAGGTGCTCGCAGGCGTACGGTTCAATTTCGGCGTCGTATATTCTTACAACCTGAACAACATTCAGCATCTTGTCAGAGAAGTGCTCAACAACCGGTCGAAAGATTTTGTTTCGGCTTACGAGGCAAGAATTGACGCCGCTGAGTACAATTTGGAAAAGCTGATCGAATTCTATCTGGAAGATAACGATACTTAACCCAAACAAAAAATCAGCTGCATATCCTTTCCGGGATATGCAGCGTTTTATTATTTTTAATTCTATTCGATCGCAACCACGGCGCCGGTTTGCGCGCTCTTATAGATCGCGTCAAGAATCTTCATGAGCATAACGCCGTCCTCCGCCTGGCTTCTGCAGGGGGTGCCGTTGCGTACGCAGTCGACGAAGTGCGCAATCTCTCTGTTGAACAGGCCGTTGAAGCTCAAAGCCGTATCGCCGTGCGGCTTGATGTCGACAAACATGCCGTTCATATCCGAGAAGAACTCGATCTGCGGGTCTATCTTCGCGCCGGCTTTGGTTCCGAACAGCTCGATGTTGCCGGTATCGTTCTTAATGTTCAGGTTGAAGCTCGCCTCGACCAGCAGCGTAAGTCCGTTGTCGAAACGGACGAATGCGGATGCGAAATCCTCTACGTCATAGACAAAGTTCGAACCCTTGGTAGAGGAAACCCAGCTCTGACCGCCGCTTGCTCTGTTCATGCCGAGGTTGTTGTATGTAACACCGTAAGCGGCAACCGGCTTCGGACTGCCGGCAAGGTAGCGTACGAGGTCAATGACGTGAACGCCCAAATCGATCAGCGGTCCGCCGCCGGCATACTTCTTATCGCCGAACCAGCCGCCGGGGCAGCCGTTGCGGCGCAGATAGGTAGCTTTCGCGTAGTAAATATCGCCAAGCGAGCCGGCGTCAATAAACTTTTTGAGAATGTCGGCGTCGTTTCCGAACCTGCGGACGAACGCGATCATCAAGAGTTTTCCGCACTCTTTCGCGGTCTTTTCCATCTCCAGCGCTTCTTCGGCGTTCATCGCCATCGGCTTCTCGCAGATGACGTTCGCGCCGCTCTTGAGCGCCGCGATGGTGGCGTTTTTATGCTCCGCGTTCCAGGTGCAGACCGAAACGGCGTCCAGTTTCTCTTTCGCGAGCATCTCGTTGTAATCGGTATAATAACGGGGAACGCCGTAAGAAGCGGCGTACGCCTTTACTTTTGCTTCGTCAATATCGCAGACGGCGGTAACCTCGCACAAATCGGGAAGCGCTTTGTAACCGCCCATATGACAGTGGCTGATGTTGCCTGTGCCGATAATGCCGACCTTAATTTTCTCCATAATCAAACCCCTTCTACTACCAAACTTTTGAATTTATTTTAGTCAGATAAACCAACTTTGTCAACCTTTTTATAAGAAATTGCTGTATAACCTGCATACTTTTCCCATGGCTGTGCTCCGCTGCGCATGAGCAACGGTATCATAAAAGACGGCGGATACGACCGGGAAGTGCAGTGCCCGTACCCGATGATTTCATAACAGATAAAGCGATATAAGAATACGCCGTACATACCTTCTTTTTGGTATGATACGGCGTTTTTCGATTATGAGGTGAGGTAGGTTTTATTTTATGACAAGGGAATACGCTAAATTTCTAACTGTTTGGAAAGGAACAAAGCGCCTGTGTTGATTAGCTTCTTTTCGGTTTCGTCAGGAGCCGGCTTGTCCTCGCTCTTGAGCGACATAATCGCTCCGATGACGCTTCCTTCGGATATGATGGGCGTCATATACGAAACCTTGCCGTTTCCCGATTCCGTAATCGGAATTTCTTCGGACGAAGGCGTTGCTACGTAATTCTGACGGTGTTCAAGCAGGTTTGCGAGCGTGTTGGAAATCGGTTTTTCCAAAAACTCCTTTTTCGGAACACCCGCCACGGCAATAACGCTGTCCAAATCGCAAATCGCGACCGGAATGCCGCTGGTTTTGTTAATCGCCTCCGCGTACTGCATGGTGAACTCCCCTACTTCTCCGACCGGGGAATACTTCTTGAAAACGACGCCGCCCTCGTTGTCCGTAAAGATTTCCAGCGGCTCTCCTTCCCTTATCCGCAGACTGCGGCGGATTTCCTTCGGAATAACAACTCGTCCAAGATCATCTATCCTTCTCACAATTCCTGTGGCTTTCATACCAATCCTCCGAATTCTAAGCTGTTTGCAAAAAGCCTTGTTGCTTTTTTATGAATTGTTTCCGCAAATATTGTTTACAAATAATGGCTAAATATACAATCAAAAATTAATTTTTCGTCATGGCGCCGATTAAAAAACAGGAAGAGTTTGCGGCGCGATTTTTCGTTCCCGTTCGGTGTTTCTACAAAATTATTTTTCTAAATTTCTTTATTGACAAATTTTGTAAAACAATATATAATTGCATCAACACAAAATTTGGAGGAACATATGACAAAAAAGATTTTATCGTTATTGCTCGCCCTGTTGCTTATATCTTTCTTCGCAGCTTGCGGCGAGAAGGAAACCACGACGTCAAACGATTCGAGCAGCGCGGTCAGCAGTCAGGAAACGTCCGACGCTATGTCCGAAGCAGCATCCAGCGCTGTGTCCGAAGCAACATCCAGCGCTGAAACGTCCAGCGACGCCTCAAGCGGCGCATTAATGGGTCTTGTTGACGGCGTTTATTACGGTGAAGGTTACAGCATGAAAATCCCGCAAGGGTTTATTTTATTAGTGGAATCTGAGTATATGGTAGTCTTTTCTTCTGCAGATTCAGAATCTCTTTCTATTGTAAGTGCACCGAATCCGACCGGTAATACCGCATTAACGCAGGAAGAACTTGAGGAATATTTTGGTGAGCAGTTTGATGGTTTTACCATTCAGGATATGCAAAGTGTAAAAATCGACGGCAAGGATGCATATACCTGCCTTGTGGTTGTGGATGTTTCCGATCTTGATATGCAAGTATATACTTACAACGCATTGATTCCTTCGAAAGATCGTATTGTCTCTGTCGCAATGGGCTTTACAAGTCAAGATAAAGCAGGCGTTTTCCAGGAAAGCATCGATACATTAAAGATCGATTAATAAAAAACAGGATAAGAATCCCCCGTCGGGGGATTTTTATTTTTTCTATTTACATTATTTCGCGATTATGATATACTGTAATGTACGGAAATATTGATATTATTTAATTTTTAATTGATGTTAATCCTATTTTAAGGGGTCTTTTAATGAAAAAGCACATCGCCGTTATCTTCGGAGGAATGTCAACAGAGCATGAAGTTTCCTGCGTGTCGGCGGCAGGCGTTGTCGACAACATGGACAAAGATAAATTCGAGATTTCAAAAATCGGCATCACAAAGGAAGGCGTCTGGTTCCTGTATACGGGCAGTACCGAGAGTATGCGCACGCAGAAATGGTCGCAGGAAACCGAGAACCTGTATCCCGCGATTATTTCGCCCTGCACGGTACACCACGGATTTATGGTACTGGATAAGCCGAACAAGAAGTACGAAATCGTCCGCGTTGACGCGGCTTTTCCGGTTCTGCACGGAAAGAACGGCGAGGACGGCACCATACAGGGGCTTTTGAAAATCGCCGGCATCCCCTTTGTGGGAAGCGATACATACGCGTCCGCAGTCTGCATGGATAAGGCCGCCACAAAGATTCTATGCGAAAAAGAGAACATTCCGATCGTGCCTTTTATCTGCGCGCGGAACACGCCGGATTTTGATCTGGAAAAACTCAGAACCGAAGCGGAACAGCGTTTCGGATATCCGATGTTCATCAAACCCGCAAACGCAGGTTCCTCCGTCGGCGTTACGAAAGCATATGACCGCGCTTCGTTTGAGAAGGGCGTCAAAACCGCTTTCGAAAACGACAGAAAGATTCTGATCGAAAAAGCCGTCAAAGGCAAGGAAATCGAAGTGGCCGTACTGGGCAACGACAACCCGGTCGCGTCGGTCTGCGGAGAAATCGACCCGCACAGCGAGTTCTACGATTACGAAACAAAATATATAAATGATACCGCCGAGTATTTTATCCCGGCGCGCATTGACAGCGCTCTGAACAAAAAAATCAGCGAAACTGCGGTCAAAGCGTACAAGGCGCTGGACTGCAGAGGTCTGGCAAGAGTTGACTTCTTCGCCTGCGAAGACGGCAGCTTTTATCTCAACGAGATCAACACCATTCCCGGCTTTACGCCGATCAGCATGTATCCGAGTCTGATGGAAAATGCCGGATACGCCTACCCCGCTTTAATCGAAAAGCTGATTGAGTTAGCGCTCGCGTAAATAAAAACAACCGGCCATTTCTCCGGCGGAAATGGTCCGAGTGTTTATACTACACCGCCGGAGAAACGGATCTTCTATGTCAAACAAACCGATTGGAATTTTCGATTCCGGGCTGGGCGGACTGACCGCCATCAACGAAATCAAGAGGCTCATGCCCAACGAAGATTACATATATTTCGGCGATACCGCCCGTATTCCCTACGGAACGCGCTCGAAAGAAGTAATAAAGAAATACTCGATGCAGGATTGCCGCTTTTTGATCTCCAAAAATGTCAAGGCAATCCTTGTTGCCTGCGGAACCGTCAGCTCAAACGCCCTTGATTTGCTGCAGAATAGCTTCTCTCTGCCCATCGTCGGCGTAATCGAGGGCGCGGCGAAAAAAGCCGCCACGATCGCCGAAAAGGACAACGGAATTGTCGCGGTTTTGGGCACAGACGCGACCGTCGCGAGCTGCGCTTTTAAAAACGCGGTCGAGAAAATCAATCCTTCTCTGAAAGTAATTCAAAAGAGCTGCCCGATGTTCGTTCCCCTGGTCGAGAACGGATACACCGGCAGACACGATATTGCCGCTAACGCCATTGCCAACGAGTATTTAAGCGAAATCGCGCCGTACAGACCGGCCGCCGTCATTCTGGGCTGCACGCATTATCCGCTTCTTGCGGATATCATCAGCAACTACCTGCCGGATTCCGCGCTGATCAGCTCGGGAAGCGAAGCGGCGGCCGTACTGAAGGAAACGCTTATGGAAAAAGGGCTTCTTTCCGAAAAAGGTAACGGCACAACCACTTTTTACACAAGCGACGACCCCTTGCTCTTCGCAAGGAATGCAAAACGTTTTTTAGGCAAAGATATTAGCGACAATATTTACAAAATCGATATCGAGAATTATTAGAGTAGGAAGTGAGCGAGATGAAAATCCCGATTAACATTAAAATACAGTCAGAACGCATCTATAACGACCTCGGAATGAGGGGCGGACAGGCCATCGAGCCGGAGATCAGCTATGCCAACGTAACCGGATATATGAAAAAGACCAAAGACGGACTTCAGGTAGAATATACCGAAGCCGGGGAAAACGGCGCCGGCGAGACCGTTACGACCATCAACACGTTCGGCGACAATCTGGTTTCGGTCAATCGCGTCGGCGCGATGAGCTCGCACATGGTGTTTGAAAAAGGCAAATGCCATACCTGCATTTATGATACCGGCGTTTTCCCGATGCAGCTGCGCATCTGCACAAAAGAGCTTGAAAACCGCCTGACGCTGGAGGGCGGCAGATTGAACATCAATTACTCCATCGAAATCGTCGGCAACCTCGCCGAACAGAACAAGCTGACCGTTTCGGTATATCCGAACAAAGAAGCCTTGACGTCATAAGGGGTTTTTTACTTCTCTAACTATTTTTAAAAAAGGAAGGTGTGGGTCTGTGCGGTCTTTTTTGCTTTTGCACGGACAATAAAATGAATCAAACGATTGCCGCAAGAACCAAAGTAAAAACCCCTTGCGAAGACCTGATCATACTTCCGCGCGCTGTGCAAAAACACCTCAAAAACGCGGGCGAGACCGAGCTTAAGGTGCTCATCTATCTTTTTGCCAATCCGGACTTTACAGCCGGCGAAGCCGCGCGCGAGCTGGGACTGACCGTCAGCGAGGTGGAAGCCGCGGTCGCGTTCTGGAGAGGCGCGGGCGTTGTCGAACTGACCAGCGCGAAGGAAGCGAAGAAAAGTTCCGCCAACATCAGCCTTTATCAAAACTACGATTCCGACGTTCTGTCGAACGCCATCGAGAAGGACGGCGAGTTCAGAGAGCTGTGCAACGCCGTCGGCGACCTGACGGAACGGATTTTGAACAAGAACGACTACAATTCCCTGTATTATCTGTACGATTACGTCGGGCTGCCCGCCGACCTGATCTGCGGGATAGCCCAGTACTGCAAGCAGGAAAAGAAGTTCAGCATGCAGTATATGATGAAGACGGCTTTGGGCATGTACGAGGAAGGAATCGATACATACGAAAAACTCGAACAGCTGCTGGCGAAAAAAGAAAAAGCCAAAACCGGCATCGGCATGCTTCGAAAGCTGTGCGGCATGGGCGACCGGGAGCTTTCGGCGAAGGAAAACGAGTATGTCAACAACTGGTTTATACGCTGGGACATGCCGTTCGATCTGATAAAGCTCGCGTACGACAAAACCGTCGACAATACGGGCAAGGTAAAGTTTTCGTATATGAACAGCATTCTCAAATGCTGGTATGAAAACGGCTATCGAACCGCAGAGGACGTAGCGGCCGGCGATAAAAAGGAATGCGTCGAGAGCAGCTTCGACGCGGACGAGTTCTTCGAAGCCGCCGTCAAGCGTACGATGAATACATAAACGAACCGAAAGGCAGGTGAGCCGCTTGGATATTTACGAAGCAATCCAGCGCAAGCAGGACAGCCGCTTTGCCGCGATAAAAGCAGCGGAAGAAAAAAGCGAGAAGCTGCGGGCGGAGATTCCCGAGCTTTTCGATATCGACAACGCGCTTCAATCGGTTTCGATGAAGATTATGAACGCCGCGTTGACCGACAAAGCGCATCTGGAAGCAAGGCTTGAAGAAATTAAAAGCGAGAACGACAGACTTTTGCTAAAAAGAGCGGCGCTGCTTGAGCAGCACGGCTACCCTGTCGATTACGACAGCCCGAAGTTTGCGTGTCCTTTATGCGCGGACACTGGATACATAGGGCTTCATTTTTGCGAATGCGTCAAAAAAGAGCTGAACACCGACTTATATACAAGCTCCGGTCTCGGAAAAGCGCTGCTGGACAAGACTTTCGAAAACTTCTCGCTGAAATATTACAGCGGAAAAGGCGACGGCGGCCTTTCGGACCGGGAAAACATGACGATTATTTACAACTGCTGCAAACGGTACGCGCAGCGGTTTACCCCGTCTTCAGAGAGCATTCTGATGATCGGCGGAACCGGACTGGGCAAAACCCATCTTTCCGCCGCCATCGCGAAGGTGGTGCTGGAGAAAGGATACTATGTCATTTACGACAGCGCGCAGAGCATTTTTGACGATTACGAGTCGGTCCGGTTCGGAAAAGAATCCAAAGATATCATCAAAAAATACGAGAACTGCGACCTGCTCATCGTCGACGACCTCGGCGCGGAGTGCATGACGCAGTACACGGTGGCGGTGTTCTCCGCGCTGCTCAACTGGCGCATTGTGAACTCCAAGCCGACCATCATCAGCACCAACCTTACGCCGCAGCAGATCAAAAAGAATTACGGCGAGCGCGTTTACTCCCGTCTTTTGGGCGAATCGCTGATTATGAAATTCACCGGGCAGGATGTCCGTCTGCAAAAACTGAGCGAGAAAAAAAGCGATACATAACGTATCTCTAAATGATTTCCGTTTGCTGCGATAAATGGATGATAAGGAAAATTTTATGAAAAAAGTCAACATATACACCGACGGAGCATGCAGAGGAAACCCCGGACCGGGCGGATACGGCGTAATCCTCGAATACGAGGGCAGGGAGAAAGAATTATCGGAAGGGTTTCCGAACACGACCAACAACCGCATGGAGTTAACCGCCGCGATCGTCGGGCTGGAAGCGCTCAAACAGCCCTGCGAGGTCACGCTTTACAGCGATTCCAAGTACTTAATCGACGCAATCCAAAAGGGCTGGCTTAACAGCTGGCGCGCGAAGGGCTGGAAAAAGAGCGACGGCAAGCCTGTGCTCAACGTGGATTTATGGGAGCGGCTGATTGTTCAGCTTGAGCGGCATAAGGTCCGCTTTGAGTGGGTCAAAGGACACGACGGGCATCGCTACAACGAACGCTGCGACCTCCTTGCGACCACCGCGGCGGACCGTGTAAAACAAGAATGAAGCGCAGTCTGAAAAACATTGCTTCGGCAAAGTCTTATCAGACTGCTTTTCTATTGACAAGATTCTTTTTTTGGCACAACAGCATCGATGAAAACCGCATTTTATAAAAAACCGGCTTCTCTTGCACCGCACCAGATTGTGCGGACTGCACAAAAAGAACCCTATGGTAGGTAATTAAAAATCAAGCTGTAAACTGACTTCGTTTTTCAAGCGGAGTCAGTTTTGTTTTAAGCTGGATGCGCTGGTTGTTGTAAAAGTAAAT
>JAKPGJ010000012.1 GCA_029550965.1 Bacillota bacterium | reverse complement strand
ATCTTTTTCATGCTTACCTTTTCCCTTTCTTTTTATTTTTTTAACAGATTACACTGTTCGTTTTATATTTTATCATATTTTTTCGTTACAGTCAACAATAACATCCTAAAAATTTAAATTTTTATATATAATTTCACAGTCCGCGGCGGGGATTTTGTCGAAATTTTATGAACCCTGTTTTAACTGTGGTCATGGATCAAATCGTTATCGAGAATGTGCAGTTTTATTTTCAAAACATCGTAGGAAGTGGGCAGGGATTCCCCTTCCAGACACGCCGCTTTCAGCTGTACTTCGTTCAGCGAAATCGTTTCTAAACAAGCCTTTTTCGCCAGCAGATAATCAATAGAATCGATCATGCCGTCGCCGTCGACATCGCCCGCGATAACGATGATCAGCGTTTTGCCACCGGCGGATACGGTCGAACCGGTGCCCGTGCCGCTTACGGTCACTTCTTTTTTAAAGTTGGATTTGATTTTCTCGATCGTAACGCCGTCGGGCAGGCCCAGCAGATATCCGTCCTCAATCCGCAGTTTCGAGCCGATTTTCAGCTCAAACGGGTCTATTTCATCGGCGTCGTTTACATAATACGCCTGCAGTTCGGTCATTCCGATGAACGCAAGGGCCTCGTCTCCTCCCCGCGGCCCTTCGCCGAATGAAAACGAGAACCGGATATACCGCATTAACGCCGGCTTGTCCAGTTTTATAACCGCTTCGGCGGTTCCCTTTGCGCCCTGAATATCCAAACTTAAATTATATTCCGTCAGCTGCGAGATTCCTGTCGAATTCGGCGAATAGCCGATACGGATTTTCCCGTCTTTCGGCAGCCCGATTCCGTTGTCAAAATCGTAAAAGAAACACAGGCTGATGGTGTTGACGGCAGTTTCGCTTTCCAAAACCAGCAGCAGCTCCACCGTCGGCTGAGAACCGGCGGCGCTTACCAGATTCTGAAACAGCACGACGCCCGAATGGTTCCCCGAAGCCGCCGCCGGCGCTTTGTCGCCGTCGGTTAAAACCGAGAGCGGCTTAGCCCCGAATACGGCGACCTGCGAACTGTCCGACAGGTTGTTGACACCCGTTATATAATTAAAGGAAGAATCTCTTATAACCACGTCGTTGGCCTCGCCCGGAACCTCCCGCTGCGTCAGGCTTGCGTTCCCGCCGTATATATATTCCGCGGGCAGCGTAAACCGAATGTCGCCCTTTGTTCCCGCCGGAACCGTAAAGGGAATCGAGAAAACAAGCGAGTTGTCCATTTTTGCGGCCCGCATGCCGGACACGCTTTCGGTGCCGAAGGTCAGCTCGTAATAACATTCTTCTTCGTTGAGAATGCCGATTACCTCCCAGCTTTCAAAATCCGGACAGTTGACGATGAACGTGGACCGGTTCTCGGTAACGCCCGTAAAGCCGTTTTTGATGATGGGGATCGCCTTCGCGCCGTCATAATACAAGCGGAACGAAACATAGGACATCCCGCCCTCCAGCTTGATATCGCAGACCGAGACGGTTACATTCAGGCTGTCGCCGGCCTTATACACCGTCGGCGCCGACACAAATAGACGAAAAGCCTTGTCCGAAGCGCGAATACGAACAATTCCGACAGAAAACGCCAATATTGCCGACAGCATCAAAGAGATTGCCTTTTTCACAGTATCCTCCTTCGAACACGCCTTTTCCAACGCCGTATGAACCGAATGTAAATTTACTATAATGAAATAGTAACAAAAATATTTTGCGCAGTCAATATTCCATATAGAAAATTAAAGTATTCAGGTTGTTTTTTTATGGTTTGTATAGTATAATGATTATGGAAAAGTTTACAAAACAGCTTTTCGAATACACCAGGAGAAAAGAGCAACGGTATGCAACTCTCAATTAAGGAGAACGCCTGCATTGCGCCTTACTGCAGCATGAAAGCGGGCGGCAACGCGAAGTATCTGTGCTTTCCCGAAAGTCCCGACGAACTGAAAGCATGTATATTGCTGATGCGGGAAAAGGATGTCAAAACGCTCATACTTGGCAACGCCTCGAACACGCTTTTTTCGGACGAAGGCTACGACGGCGCGGTTATCTTTACCACAAGATTAAACAAAGTAGAAGTTTTCGGCGAAAAAATCACCGCCGAATGCGGCGTTCCCCTCTCCTCGCTCGCGATGGCAGCGGCGAAAGAATCGCTGACCGGGCTTGAGTTTTCGTACGGAGTTCCCGGTACCGTGGGCGGCGCCGTCTATATGAACGCGGGCGCTTACGGCGGAGAAATTGCCGACTGTTTTTCGGAAGGACTGTTTTTAACGCCGGACCTGCAGGAGGTCGTGCTGACGCGCGCAGAAATGGGCTTTTCCTACCGGAAAAGCGTATTGAGCCAAAACGGTTATATCCTGCTGAACGCCGCCTTCGCGCTTCGGAAAGGAGACCCGGACAAAATCCGCGCCGCGATGGACAACTTCATGCGGCTGCGCCGGGAAAAACAGCCGCTGGAATACCCAAGCTGCGGAAGCGCCTTCAAACGGCCGCCGAACGCTTACGCCGGCGCTTTAATCGAGCAGTGCGGACTGAAAGGATACGCCATCGGCGGAGCGCAGGTGTCCGAGAAGCACGCCGGCTTCATCATCAACAAAGACAACGCCAAAGCGAACGATATTATCAAGCTGATTGATTATGTGTCCGACACGGTGTTTGAAAAGACCGGCATCCGGCTCGAACCGGAAATCCGAATCATCCGCAATCGTTAAAAGAACCTGACATCAGACAGAAGGGATTGTAACCATTGTCATTTAATTCCGAGATAAAGGAGTACCTTTCCGAAATTCAGGAAAAGAACCTTTGCTGCCGGAAAGCGTTCCGCGACGGTTATGAAGGAAAAGAACTGACGCAGGAATGTCCCAAAGACACCGCCTGCTATGTTCGGGGGTTGTTTTTGAAAAGCGGATTTATCTCCCCGCCGGACGCGAACTTTACGCTGACCATAGACTGCAGCGGCGACACGGCTTTCTACGTCAACGCTTTGCTGGAGGAAGCAGGGCTGGAAGCCAAAATCGGAAAACGCAGGAACAAGTATATTTTATATTATAAAGACAGCGAAAGAATAGAGGACTTTCTTGCCTATATCGGCGCATCCAAATACGCGCTTATGATTATGGAGCAGAAGGTCATCAACGAACTGCGCGGAAACGCGAACCGGCTGCGGAACGCGGAAACCGCCAACCTGGACAGAACCGCGCGCGCCGCGGCGGAACAGTGCGAGGCGATCAGCCTGATCATCGAGAAAAAGGAGTATCAAAAGCTGCCGCCAGAACTCAAGGAATGCGCGGACCTGCGGCTCGCGAATCCGGATTTGAGCCTGGACGAGCTGCGGATGCTGTTCAGCCCGCCCATCAGCAAAAGCGGCCTGAACCACCGCTTAAAAAAGCTGATTGCGCTTGCGGAAAAACTAAAGGAGTAAATGTTTTTTTACATATTGCAGGTTAAAGGAAGTGTAAAAGTGGGTTTTGTTCATCTGCATCTGCATACCGAATACAGCCTGCTTGACGGCGAATGCCGTATCAGCGCGCTTCCTGAAGCGGTTCGGAAAGCCGGGCAGAAAGCCGTAGCGATTACCGACCACGGCGTTCTGTACGGCATTGTCGATTTTTATAAGGCCTGCAAAATCAACGGCATCAAACCCATTATCGGCTGCGAGGTGTATGTCGCGCCGAGAACCATGCAGGACAAGGTCTATCCGGTCGACGCCGATTACTCACATCTGATTCTGCTGGTAAAAGACAATAAGGGCTACGAGAACCTGATGAAAATCGTTTCCGAAGCGTTTACGAAAGGGTTCTATCAAAAGCCCCGCACCGATAAGGAAACGCTTGAAAAATACAGCGAGGGTCTGATTGCGCTGTCGGGCTGTCTTTCCGGCCTGATTCCGAAAAAAATATTAAACGGCGACCTTGCCGGCGCGAAGGAGGAAGCACTGTTCTTCCAGCGCGTCTTCGGCGCGGACAACTTCTATCTGGAGCTGCAGCGCCACGGAATAGCCGAGCAGACCGTCGTCAACAACGCGCTGATCTCCCTCTCGAACGAGTTGGACATACCGCTGGTCGCCACGAACGACGTTCATTATATCAACCAATCCGACAGCACGCTCCAGCGCCTTCTGATGGCGATTCAAATGGGCAAAACCCTTGAGGAAAGCGGCTACGGGCTGGAGGGCGACCAGTTTTATTTAAAAAGCGACGAGGAAATGCGGTCGCTTTTCGCGGACGTTCCGCAGGCGATTGAAAACACCGAGAAAATCGCCGAGCGGTGCGGCTTCGATTTCGATTTCGAGACCATGCACCTGCCCGCTTATGTTCCGCCCAAGCCCTACACGCCGTACGAATATTTACGAAAGCTGTGCTACGACGGCTATCGGGAAAAGGTCAGGGACGGTTTCATCAAGCCGGGCGAAGAGTACGAAAAAAGATTGGAATACGAGCTTTCCGTCATACAAAAGATGGGGTTTGTCGATTACTATCTGATCGTTTGGGATTTCGTGCATTTCGCGAAAAAACGTAAAATCCCCGTCGGGCCCGGCAGAGGCAGCGGCGTCGGCTCTCTGTGCGCCTACTTTATCGGCATCACCGATATTGACCCGCTGGCGTACGGCTTGCTGTTCGAGCGTTTTTTAAACCCGGAGCGCGTCAGCATGCCGGACTTTGACATCGATTTCTGCGACGAGCGCAGAGGCGAGGTCATCGACTACGTTTCGGAAAAATACGGGCGCGACCACGTCGCGCAGATCGTCACCTTCGGTACGCTCGCCGCGCGGCAGGCGGTGCGGGACGCCGGCAGGGCGCTGGGCATGTCTTACGCCGCCGTCGACGAAATCGCGAAGCTGATTCCGCGCTATATCAACATATCCATCGACGCGGCCATGCAGGAAAGCAAGGAACTGCGCAACCTGTACGACAACGACCCGCAGGCAAAAAGGCTTCTTGATTTCGCGAAAGCCTTAGAGGGCAGACCGCGGAACACCTCGACGCACGCGACCGGCGTGGTCATCACCGATAAACCGGTGACGACCTACGTTCCGCTCGCGCTCAACGACAGCGTCGTCGTCACGCAGTTCCCGATGAACACGGTCGCGGAGCTCGGGCTTCTTAAAATGGATTTTCTCGGGCTGCGTTTTCTGTCGGTCATCGACCATACCGCAAAAACCATCCAAAAGAAAAATCCCGATTTTGATATCTATAAAATTCCGCTCAACGATCAAAAAACATACCAATTCATATCTTCCGGCAGCACGCTCGGTCTGTTCCAGCTCGAAAGCGAGGGCATGCGCAGCCTTTTGATGCGCATGAAGCCGGAGAACATCGAGGACCTCACCTCCGCGATCTCGCTGTACCGTCCGGGACCGATGCAGTCGATCGAGCAGTTTTTAAAAAACCGGAAGAACCCGGACAAAACCGAATACATCACGCCTGAGCTGAAGGAAATTCTAAAATCCACGCACGGGTGCATCATCTACCAGGAGCAGGTCATGCAGATCTGCCGCAAGCTCGCCGGCTATTCCTACGGCAGAGCGGACATCGTACGCCGCGCCATGTCGAAGAAGAAGGTCGAGGTCATGGCGAAAGAGCGCGAGGGCTTTATCGAGGGCGCGGTCAATAACGGCGTTGACCGGGAAAAGGCAAGATTGATCTTCGACATGATGTACGAGTTCGCCAAGTACGCCTTCAACAAAAGCCACGCGGTCGCCTACGCGGTCGTATCGTACCGGACGGCATATTTAAAATGCCATTATCCGCTTGAATATATGTGTTCGCTTTTGAATACGGTGTCGGGCGACAATGAAAAAATAAAAGAGTACATCGACGACTGCGCGCGGATGGGCATATCCCTTCTGCCGCCCGACGTCAACGAAAGCGGCGAGAATTTTACCGTCGAGGGCGGGAATCTGCGCTTCGGGCTGGTCGCGATAAAGAACGTCGGCTGGCTTTTCGCGCAGAAACTGATCGCGGAAAGGCAGAAAGGGCGATTCCGCAGCTTCGAGGACTTCCTGACGCGCATTCACGGTTTCGCGAACACGCGCATGATCGAGTCGCTCATTCTCTGCGGCGCTCTGGATTCCTTCGGCATTTACCGCAGCAGGATGATCGCCGAGCTGGACTCGGCGCTGGACATTCTCTCCCGCCAGCGCAGCGCGAACGTGGACGGACAGATCGGGCTTTTCGACATGCTCGGCGACAGCGGATTTGCCGACACCATGCTCAGGCTTGACTTTCGCGAGATAAACGAGTATCCTCTACTCGAAAGGCTTGCCAGCGAAAAGGCTTTGACCGGACTGTACTTCTCCGGGCACCCGCTGGACAAGTATCAAAAACTGATTCAGATAAAGGGCGCTTATACCTCGCGGCAGCTGCTGCAGGGGCTTACCAGCGGCAAAATCCAGGAAAAGCAGGTTATAAACTTCATCGCGCTGGTTACCAAGAAGCGCACCAAAGTTACAAAGAAGAACGCCGTCATGGCTTTTGTTACCGCGGAGGACCTCGACGGCGAAACCGAAATTATTCTGTTCCCCAGCGTTTACGAGGAATACGGCAGCAAAATCCGCGAGGGCTGCATCTATGTTTTCGAATGCGAAGCGACGCTCAAGGAGAGCTATAACGACGAGTCCAAAGACGAGGTCAAGCTGCTGATGCGCAAAGCGGAATCCGCCGACGGCTGGGAGCAGGGCACCGACACCGCGCTGTACCTGCGCGTAACCGAAAAGAACGAAACAAGACTCAACGACGCGCTGGCTATTATTAAAGAGGCGCCGGGCAGAAGCCGGGTCTTAGTTTACTTTGAAAAAGAAAAAAAGCTGCGCGCGGTCAAGGATGTTTACTGTCTGGTCGATTCGGAGCTGGTCTCGCAGCTGAAACTGATCCTCGGCGAGCAAAACGTCGCGGTCAAACAGATATAAAAGATATAATTCTTTATTTTTCACATAAAATACTTTTAAGGAGTGAAAACTGCCCGTTTTCCGGCGAATTTTTACCATCCTACTGCCGGGGAAACGGATACGCTATGCAGGATAACGAGAGAAAACGCAACAGGAATAAACGGAATGCCGCTTCTAAAACGACCGGTATTTCCGACCCGCAGAAAACAAGACTGGTTGACATTTCGGAGCTGAACGGTTCGGCGAAGCGAGCGGGCCAGAACGGAAGACGCCGCGTGAGCGGCAAAACCGTCGCGAAAATTACGGGAAAGTCTTCCCTTTTTGTGCTCAAAAAGATTCTGACCTACGCGCTGAACATTCTGCTGACGGCCATGCTGGTCGGTGTTATTACGGGCGCGGTGGTCGCCGTCGCTTTTGTCATCTACATCAAGAACTATATCGATCCGGAATACAACGGTCTTGAAAACCTAAAGTTCGACTCTTCGCTTTCCACCACGCTGTGGTATGTCGACAGAAACGGCAACGAGGTCGAGCTTACTGATGACCGCCTTCACGGAAGCGAAAACCGGCTTTGGGCGGACTATAACACCATTCCGAAAAACCTCATCAACGCCTATATCGCCATCGAGGACCAACGGTTCTTTGAGCACAACGGCGTGGATGTAAAGCGAACGGCGTCGGCGATATACAACTTCTTTATCCCGACCTCCAGCAACTACGGCGGCGGCTCGACCATCACGCAGCAGCTGATTAAGAACGTTTCCGGCGAAAACGAAACCACCATCCAGAGAAAAGTGCAGGAAATTTTCCGCGCGCTCAACGTAGAGGAAAAGTACACAAAGGAAGAAATCCTTGAGATGTACTTAAACACCATTTACCTCTCGCAGAACGCAAACGGCGTCCGCGCCGCCGCGGAAACCTATTTCGGCAAGGAGCTTAAGGACTTAAACCTCACCGAGTGCGCCGCGCTCGCCGCGATCGCGAAATCTCCGATCAAGTATGACCCGATTATAAACCCGAAGAACAACCTTGAGCGGAGAAACCTGGTTCTCAAGCTCATGCTCGAGCAGGGAAAAATCACGCAGGAGGAGTTCAACGAGGCGTACGACGCGCCGCTCGAAATCAACCGCAGGGAAAACTACAATTACTCCGAGAAAATCCATTCTTATTATATCGACACCGTCTTTAGAGACGTAGAGCAGGCGCTGATCGATAAAGGAATCGCCGCCAACAAAACCATGGCGGACCAGATGATCTACTCGGGCGGCCTGAAGATAGTCACCTGCCTTGATCCGGACGTGCAGGCGGCTTTGGAAGAAGTATTTACCAACGACGAATACTGGAAAGCGGAAACCGGCATCAAAGCGCAGGCGGCCATGTGCGTTGTGGATACGCATACCGGCAACCTTTTGGGCATTGTCGGCGGCAGAGGCGAAAAGAAAATCAACCTCGGATTGAACAGAGCCACGCAGAGCAAGCGTCAGTGCGGTTCTGCCATCAAGCCTTTGTCGGTTTACACGCTCGCGATTGAAAAGGGACTTATCACCTACGCCGGTCCGGTTGACGACGTCCCCGTCGTTGAAATTGAGAAAAACGGAAAAACGACGCTGTGGCCCCCGAACGCGGCCGGCGGATACACCGGTCAGGTTCCGCTGACCTATGCGGTGAAGAAGTCTCTGAACACGACGGCGGTCGCTTTGTGCCAGAGACTGGGCGTTGAAACCGTATTTGACAACCTTGTCGATATGGGCTTTACCACGATTCACAAGAGCCTGACCAAGAACGGCGTTTCCTATTCCGACATGCAGCTCTCGCCGCTCTCGCTCGGTTCGTTCACCGAAGGCGTTACGGTCAGAGAAATGACGCAGGCGTACAACGTGCTCGCAAACGGCGGCAGATTCGTCAAGGCGCGCTCCTTTACCGAGGTTTACGACAGTAAAGGCGCTCTGCTGATTAAGAACGAGCCGGAAGAAAAAGAGATTTTCAAGCAGGAGTCAACGTATATTATGACTTCTCTGCTTTTCCACGTCGTAAGAGGTTCGGGCGGAACCGCAACCGGACAGATCCAGCTGATCAAGGATATCCCGAACCTTGAAGTCGCAGGCAAAACCGGTAGTACCAACGACAACAAGGACAACTACTTCTGCGGCTATACGCCGGATTTCGTGGGCTGTACCTGGTTCGGTTACGACAACAACAAGACCATTACGCAAAAGCCCAACCCAGCAATCGGTCTTTGGGACAACGTAATGCGTCTGATCTACAAGAACCTCAAGGAAAAAGGCATTCCTTATCAGGAGAAGTTCACTGTGCCCGATAATGTCGTCACCGGCGTTTCATACTGCATGGTCTCCGGCAAAAAACCGTCCGAAGCGTGCTATAAAGACCCGCTTGAAAACACCGTTTACAACGACGGCGTCTTCACGCGGGAAACGGTACCGCAGGAAGAATGCGATAAGCACGTTCTGGTTCAGTACGACACCGTCTATGGCGGCGTAAGCCTCGGCTTGTGCCCGGAGGAAAACTGCATTGACGTCGGTCTTAGAATCATCAACGACCGAATCTACGACGTAGGCACAAAAGACACCAAATACACGTTCCCGCCCGTTCCGGACGGCACCGAATACAACAGGGTCTGCCCCGTGCACGGTATTGATTCGCCGGACGACCATGAGGACGGCGGCGGGCATGAGGACGATTTTGACTTTTTCGATTGGGTAACCATTATCGGTAACTGAAGCTATGAAGGATTCGTTTGAAGAATATTTGGATTTGGCGCTCAAGCTGTCGATCGCGATGCTGAAAAACGGCGGCGAAACCTACCGCGCCGAGGAGTGCGCCCGGAGTATTCTTGCGGCGTGCGGCGCGGAAAGCATACAGGTTCTCGCTCTGCCGACCGCGGTAACCGCCACGGCGGAATATCAGGGCAAGTCCTACACCAAGGTCTGTTCGATCCGAACGAGGTCGAACGACCTTGGCAATATCGACGCGCTCAACACCATTTCGCGCGAGGTTTCGGCGCGCCGGATGTCCTGCGAAGACGCGCTGGAAAAACTCAAGGCGATCGAGCAGGGCAAATACGCGTTTTTTAAGAGAAGCATTTTTTCAAGCTTCTCCTCTGCGGCGTTTGCCGTTATGTTCAGCGGCGGTTTTCTTGAATTTTTCCTCGCGTTTATCGTTGCGTTCATCGCGCAGATGTTTCTTTTGGCGTTTAAGAAAATAGGCTCCATCACCTTTTTTGCCAATCTCGGCGGAAGTATGATCACCGCCCTGCTCGCGCGGTTGAGCGCTGCTTTGTTTCCCGAAATCAACATGAGCTCGATTATTATCGGCGGAATCATGACGCTGTTGCCCGGGCTGGCCATGGTCAACGCGATTCGGGACACGCTCTACGGCGATATCGTTTCCGGCACGGCAAGAGGCGTCGAGGCTTTGCTCTCCGCGGTATCGATTGCCGCCGGCGTCGGGCTGATGCTCGCGTTTTAATCTGCCGCCTTCGCGGCTGAATGAGGTTCAATGCAGTATGGAAAAATACATTTTCCCGGTTGTGGCAACTTTTTTTGCCTCCCTGTTCTACGGATTGTCGCTCGCGGCGCCGAAGCGCTCGCTGATCGCGGCGTCGTTTCTCGGTTTTCTCGGTTTTTTTGTGTACAGCATTCTCTATGAGTATACCGGAAGCGAGTACAGCGCGGCCTTTTTCGGAACGCTTGCCGCCTGCATTCCCGCCGAGTTTTTAGCCCGCACCATCAAGACGCCGGCTACGGTGATCGTTTTTATATCCATCATACCGCTGGTCCCCGGACTGATGCTGTATCAGGCGATGCTGTTTTTCGCGCAGAATCAGCTTTTAGAAGGCGCGAGCATGCTGATTCGGACGCTGATCTACGCCTGCTGCATGGCGATCGCGGTCACCATCTCAACCATGACCGGAAAGTATTTGTTTAACCCGCTGTTTAAAAAACTCAACAGGAAAACGAAAGAATCATGAAAAAATCACTCTACATCGGCTATGACCTGACTAAGGGTTATGAGCACTGCGCCGAAAAAATAAAAAGCGCGGGCTTTACCCACACTTTTTTGAACTGGGAGACGCGCGGAAGCGACTGCTTCGAGCAGGTGAGAATCTGCGAAAGGCTGGGTCTGGAAATCGAAACCGCGCACACTTCGTTCGCGAACATCAACGCGATGTGGCTGGACGCCGCTGACGGCGACGATATGACCGAGCGGTTCGTTCAGGACGTTTACAACGCGAAGGCGTGCGGCATCCCCGTGCTCATCGTGCATGTCTCGAGCGGCTTTACGCCCCCGCCCTATAACGAGCTGGGGCTGTCCCGTTTCCGCAAAATCTGCGAAGCGGCGGAAAAGAACGGCGTGCAGATCGCGTTCGAGAACCTGCGCGTCGTCGCGTATCTTGATTACGTTATGGAGAACATAGACTCCCCCGCTAAGAGGTTCTGTTTCGACTGCGGGCATGAGTTGATATACAATCAGGGCTGCGGCGTGCTGGAGAAGTACGCGCCGCTTTTGTCGGCGCTCCATCTGCACGACAACTTCGGCAGCCACGACGACCACCTGCTCCCCTTCGACGGCAAAATAAATTGGGAAACCCTTGCGGAAAGGATTTCCCATGCGTTGAAAGGAAGACCGGAAATTCCGCTGACGCTGGAAGTCATGAAAGCCGACGCGGAGCCGGATTTTGCAGAGAAAGCGTTTGCGCGCGCCTGCAGAATCGAATCCCTTGTAAAATCTTTTGCTTTGAACCACTAATTTTGCTTGATTGTGCTTGCAAACGCCGCGGCGAACAGCTTCGCGGCGTTTTTTGCTTCCTCAATCGTGTTGCCGCAGGAGCCGACCTCCAAAAGCAGGTATCCGGGCGACAGCTGCTGGTTGAAGCTTGCCGACCGCAGGCAGATGGGCCGCGAAAGCGTGGGATAATCTCTGTTCATCGTCTCCTGCAACGCGACCGCGACGGTAAGGTTCTTCCGCCAGTTCGGGTGGTCCGCTCCGCCCTGATTGGTGCCCACCACAAGCATGACCTGCGCCGCCGGCTGACCGTTTATGGCGGTGACCGGCTTTTGATTGGTTCCGTCCGAAGTGAAAACCGCATCCCGGTGCAGGTCGATTACATATTTTATCGTCGGATATTTTTTCAGCATCTCCGCGACCGCTCTTTTTGAGTTTGTGTAGGCGTTGCTGTAATCGTCCTTGTCGTGCATGACGGTGTCGTGAATGGTGACGATGCCCCGCTTGTTCAGCTCTTCCGCCAGCACCTTCCCGACCGCGACCACGGTCTTGCTTTCGTCAGTGGAGCGGAAGCTTTCGTTCGGCGTGTAGTAATCAATACCGGGCGCGAGATAGCTCTCCGTGCCGTGCGTATGTACGATCAATACGGTCGGTTCGGAACCAATCTCTCTGCTGATCGGGTATTCATTGCTTCTGAAATCGTTTAGGTTCACCGAGAAGTTGGTCCGGTTTATCAGATAAAGCTGCGGTTCTTCGTCTATCGTATACCAGCACAGGTTCACCGCCTGTACGAATTTCGCGCCCTCGGTAATATCCAGTATGGGGATTTCCGGTTCCGCTTCATAGTCGAATCCGAGAATCGCGGTAAACGAATCCCCCATCAAAGCGGTAAGCCTGTCCGGCTCGGACGCCGTTTCGTCCGAAACAGCCGACGGATTTCGGGTCAGCGCTTCCGCGAGCGAGCGCGGCAAAGCCCGCGCAATGCTCGGTATCGATAAAAAAATGCCGGTAATCAGCAGTATCGATACGGTTAAAAGCGTGTACTTTTTAATGAGCATTTTTTGCCGGTTGGTTAAGCGGTTCATATGCGTTCTCCTTTTTTGTCCCTGCTTCTTTCAAAACCACAGTTCCTTTGTTCTGACGTCCTCTATTGGATAAGAGCGGTCTTTTACTTGTGTAAATTATATTCGCCGGCGGTTCGAAATATGACTGTTTTCGAAAAAAGAACAACGTAAAAATTATTTGTTGACAACCGGTTCTGTTTTAAATAAAATGGAATTGAAATTCAGTTATTGAAGGGGTTCTTTTCAAAGGGGCAAGTCCCACTCTTATAATAGAGGAGAAATACGTATGAGACGAATCATAACCCTTTTCGTGCTGACGGCCGTATTCCTTGCCGCCTGCGCACAAAACCAGGATACGCTGTCAAGCGACAGCGCGTATTCTTCCGCGTCCAGTCTGGAAACCTCGGAGCAAATTGACGCGAACGCGATTGTCAGAGAAATTTACGACAAAATAATGGTTCTCAAGGATATTTTTTAGAACAGACTGCCGTATATCGAAGCGCCGGAGCCAATCGACGAGCAGTGTGACTATGTTATCGTGAACGATGAAAGATTTAAATCCTTTGATGACATCTATCAATTTTTCAAAACCTTTTTGCCCGAGGATAACGCTTTAAACTATGTAAATCTACTCAAACATCCCTTTGATGAAGGAAATCCGAGTTATTATACGGAAAGATACAGGGTTCTATATAGATTAAGGCACCCGGGATTAATGCTGATTAATTTTATGTATTGGGTATATGAACAAGCGGAAATAACATTGAGAGATGACGGTTCAATTTTTGTGGTCGTGCCGACGAAAGACGGACCTGATTATCCGGTTGTGTTTGATTATTATTTTATTATCGTCAACAACGGCGAGAACTGGATCATTCAGGAGTATAATATATATTACAAAAGCGATCATGAAAGCGGCGCATAATGCTTTGCCAAGAATGAAGCGCTCCGAATAAAACATAAATAAGCGGGCGAAAAAGCCCGCTTTCGTTTTATAAATGATTTACATAATATACTCGGCCATGTCGCGGACGCCAACTCCTTTGTGCAGCGAAAGGTTGATCGCCGTCGAAACCAGCCTTGCCGTTTCGCGCGCGATTACGTCGCTTTCCTTGGGGGAAATGTACATGCTTCGGCCGCTGCCCTGCATTAATCGCTCGATAATCTGTTCGTATATCTGGTCGAAGTTTGTGCCGGTCACGTTCTGTTTGATGTCCGTGCCGTTCACCATTTCCTCCAAAAGGTCGTACGCGAGCGTCGCGGCGTCCACCACGGTCGGTATGCCGATCGAAACCACCGGAACTCCGAGGCTCTGCGCGTTCAGCTCGGCGCGGTTGTTGGCGACGCCGGCGCCGGGACGCAGTCCCGTATCGCAGAGCTGAACCGTCGTCGCAAGGCGCGAAAGTTTGCGCGAGGACAAAGAATCGACAAGAATAACGCAGCAGGGCTGAATTTTATCGACCACGCTCTTTATAATTTCCGCGCTTTCGATACCGGTCTGACCCAGCACGCCCGGACTGATGGCGGCAAGGTTGCCGAAGCCCACTTTGTCGTACAGCTCACGGTTCAAAACCCGGATGTGCCGTGTGACAATGACTTTTGACACCACTCGCGGCCCGATGGAGTCGGGCGTGATCTCCATGTTGCCCAGCCCGGCGACCAGAACCGTTTTGTCCTCGGGATGGTCTTGGGGCATCAGCTTGTTGATTTCGTTCGAAAGCACGGTCGCGGTCTGGTTAAAGCGTTCGCTGTCGTACTGCCAGACCTTTCCGATGTCGATGGTCGTATAAACGCCCGCCGGTTTGCCGGTCAGACGCTCGCCCTCGCCGGGCTTTACCTCCGCGACGGTAACCTTTACGCCGTTCACATCGTTTTCGGTGACAATAACACCGTCGTCCTGCCCTTTTTCGGCATTTATCTCGTGCGCTTCCAGCGCCAAATCTGTTCTTCTGTTAAAATATTCCATAAAACGATCCCTTTTCGTGCTGTGATACTGTTATTTTCCCAAATAATAAAAAAAATATAATTTTTTGATTTTGGGTCTTGCAAAATGAAAAGAAATGTGCTATTATTATCAGGTCCGATTCGGAACCAAGGAGGTGAGTTGCGTGCCGAATATTAAGTCTGCAAAGAAAAGAGTTAAAGTTACCAAGGCAAAAACGCTTCAAAACAAGATGTTTAAATCTTCCTTAAAAACAGAAATAAAGAAATTTAAGGCTGCACTTGCCGGTGGCGATAAGGAACTTGCTTCGAAGGCTTACGTCGCTGTCGTCAAGAAAGTCGACAAGGCCGTTGCGAAGGGTATTCTTCACAAGAACAATGCCGCAAGAAAGAAGAGCCAGTATACGCTTATGCTGAATAAAATGGCATAAGGTTTTGCATATACTAAATATCACAAATTAAGCATTGATGATTGCCTTGTCCCGTACGCTGCCGCAACCAATCAATGCATCTTTATACAGAGCGGGCAGCTCTGTTGTGCGCGGGTGTAGTTCAATGGTAGAATTCCAGCCTTCCAAGCTGGCCGTGCGGGTTCGATTCCCGTCACCCGCTCCAGAATACGTGCTTTTAGCTCAGCCGGATAGAGCAACTGCCTTCTAAGCAGTAGGTCGAGGGTTCGAATCCCCCAAAGCACGCCATATGGTGGATATAGCTCAGTTGGTTAGAGTATCAGGTTGTGGCCCTGAGGGTCGCCGGTTCGAGCCCGGTTATCCACCCCAAATTGATTAGCTGTGCATTGCATTTGCGTTGTGACAGCGTAAAGCAGCAGTTGTTGCTTTATCTGAACAGTGAACAAGGAACACAAATAAGGGCAGACCCTTAGTAGCTGTTCGTTGTTCATTTTTTATTGCGCAACAAAATACTTTACGGGGTGTGGCTCAGTTGGTAGAGCGCTTGGTTTGGGACCAAGATGCCGCAGGTTCGAATCCTGTCACTCCGACCATCTTAGGCACCGATATTAACAGTGATATCTGTGCCCTTTTTCTATACCGATAATACTTGGAAATTTCTTTTTGCTTTGCATTATTATCATGGATCATTGTTGAAAGGAAAATGTGTAAAATGTTCAAACGCAGAAAGTTAACCGCCCTGCTGTGCCTTGCGCTTGCCGCAAGTGTACTTCTTATCTCGTGCAAAACAGCCGACAACGAAACGGAGATTTCCGAAATGACAACCGAAATGACAACCGAAAAAACAATCCCGATCACCAGCGAAAACGTCAAATTCCACGGCCGCGTCGTGCAAAACAAAAACCGCTGGTATATGGACTGGACGAACACCGGCATCGAATTTACGTTTATCGGAACCGACGCATTCCTGACAATGGGACCGACGGTTTCCACAACCGCGAACTTTCCCTGTGTCGCCGTTTATATTGACGACCAGGAACCAGGAACCGTTCGGATCAACGAACTGAAGAGCTTTGAAAAAATACAGATCGCATCGTCGCTTCCCTACGGCGAGCATCGAGTAAAGGTTTTAAAGGTTTCCGAGAGCACGGGAACGCCGATCGCGATGGGCGAGATTACGATCAGCAGTTCCGAGCCCAAAGAAGCGCGGCTGCTTGCCCCGCCCGCGGCGTCCGACAGAAAGATTCTTTTCTTCGGCGATTCGATTACGGCGGGCTACGGCAATCTCGGCAAACCGGAGAATAAAAACTTCTACACCTACGAACAGGACGGCATGCAGACCTACGCGTCCCTGACGGCGCAGGCGCTTTCCGCCGACGCGCATTATATCTGCATCTCCGGCAGAGGGGTCTATCAAAGCCTTGACGGCAGATTAGACAACGTGATGCCTTTATACATCGACATGGCCGTTCCATCCATGAACCTAAGATGGGATACTACGGCGTTCAGGCCGGACCTTATCGTAATCAACCTCGGCACCAACGATTCCTGGATGGGCGTTACGGAAAAAAACTTTGAGATAGCGGCGAAGAACTTCATGCTCGCGCTTCGCGAACGGTATCCGAACGCGAAAATTCTTTGGTGTTACGGCATGATGGGCGACAATTACAACAGCCTGCTGACCAGAATTATGAACGAGTTTAACGACCAGTACGGCAACGCCGGCTACTTTAGAATAGAGCCCGCCGACACGACAACCGAAGCGGAAGGCGGCGCAAACGGACATCCCAACGTCGCGGCGCACCAAAAGAGAGCCGAAGCCCTGACCGAGAAGATAAAGGAATTTATGGGCTGGTAATAAAATATCAGAGCCTACTATTTAAAGTAGGCTCTTTTTTTATGAAGTTATAGAAAAACACCGCTTTTTATGATACTATATGAGTAATAAAAAAATCAGCTTGTTTTGCAAGCTGATTGAGGTATAACATGAAAGCGTTTATAAAACCAAGAATAAAATATCTTTTTGCTTTTTTACTGCTGACAGCGGTCGAGTTTGCTATCGCGCTTTTTGTCCGCGACCGGTTTGTGCGTCCGTATTTGGGCGATGTTATCATTATTTTCGTCATTTACTGCTTTATTCGGACGCTGTTTCCGTCCGGCATAAAACTGCTGCCGCTATACATTTTCCTCTTTGCATTGGCGGTTGAAACAGCCCAATACTTTGATTTTGTTGCGCTTTTAGGTCTTGACGGCAGCCGATTCTTCAGAATCCTTCTTGGCGCGACCTTTTCCTTCGCGGACATTGCTTGCTACGCCGCCGGCAGTATCATCTGTTTTGCTGTAGAGTATTTGCAAAAAAGAATACATAAGCGAAAGAATTAGCGTTGTCTGTCGCGATTATTCGACGAAATCCAACAGGTATCCATACCCCTCTTTTTCCATCTCTTCTTTCGGGATAAAGCGCAGCGCGGCGCTGTTGATGCAGTAGCGCAATCCGCCCAACTCTTTCGGGCCGTCGTCAAACACGTGCCCCAAATGCGCGTCCCCGACCCGGCTGCGCACTTCGATTCTTCTCATTCCGTAGGAAGTGTCCAGCCTTTCTTTAATCACGTTCGGGTCAATCGGTCTTGAAAAACTGGGCCAGCCGCAGCCGGACTCGAACTTGTCGCTGGACGCGAACAGCGGCTCGCCGGTTGTGACGTCCACGTAAATGCCGGGTTTGTAGCAGTTCCAGTATTCGTTTTGAAACGGCGGCTCGGTCGCGCCGTTCTGCGTCACCGCGTACTGCGTATCCGTCAGTTTCCTTTTCATTTCCGCCTTGTTCGGCGCTTGATACGCGGCGGGATTGACCACCGCCCGCGCCGCTTTTTCAAACTTCGCGCGCGGAATATGGCAGTATCCGAACGGGTTTTTGTCAAGATATTTCTGGTGGTATTCCTCGGCGGGATAAAAGTTCCGCAGCGGCTCTACCTCGATGGCGATCGGCTCTTTATAGCGCGTTTGCAGTTTCGCAATCGAGCGGTCGATGACCGGACGGTCGTTTTCGTCGATGTAGTAAATGCCGGTCCGGTACTGCGCGCCGACGTCCCCGCCCTGCCGGTTTACGGAAACCGGGTCGACCGACTCGTAATACAGCTCCAGCAAAAACTCCAGCGGCAGAACCGCAGGGTCGTAGATTACGCGCACGGTCTCGGCGTGTCCGGTGTTGTTACGGCAAACCTCCTCGTAAGTGGGGTTTTCGGTGTTGCCGTTCGCGTATCCGACCTGTGTGGACAGCACGCCCCGTATGGACGAAAGATACTTCTCGGTTCCCCAAAAACATCCGCCCGCAAGATAAATTTCCGACATCATGCATCCTCTTTTCTTCTTATCGTCTTTCATACATAATTTAAACGAAAAATACGCGAATATACTGAATAAATCCCGTCTTTCGATCAGACGGGATTTGTTTTTATTCAGTTAACCTCAATGGTTATCGTAACCGTCCGTTTGCCAATGCCGCTGGTGACGACGATTTCGAACGAGTCGGTTCCGGTAAATCCGGAAACAGGGGTATATTCGAACGTATCCCTGTTCAGCTTGAGCGAACCGAATTTCGGGGAAATTGACAGCTCCGACGTAACGACGTAGTAATCGTCGTCCACAAACTCCAGCTTGCCGGTTACCGTCGTTTTCGCGGCGGTTGCAAATCGGGTCGTTTTCAGTTCGGGCGCTTCCAGTGACAGCTTTCTCTTGGCGTACCGGTACGTGTCGTCGTAAACCGAACGGTAAAGCGGGTCGGCGGACTTGTAGGCCCGATAGAATACGCCCGGTCCGGCATCCTGATAATAGGTCTTGATGGAGTGCATATAACCCCACCGAATGCCGGTTTCAAGGTATTTTCTGTACTTCTCAAGCCCTCTCGGCGTCGAGACGACCGAACCTTCCGCCTCGATTTCAACGCCCATGCCCAAATACTTGGTCATTCTTGCGTTGTCGTCGCAGCGCGTCTCGGGCGCTTTGTCGCTGAACATATAGTTCGGCTGCATGGTGGCGGCGTCAAATCCGTACTCCTTCCAGTCCGCAAAGCCGGTCGACATATAATACGGTATCCAGAAGAACTTATAATTCATGCTGTGAACATACTGCTCAACAAATCGAATATTGGCTTCTTCGTCTCTGTCGGTCGCGCCGTGCGTGGTCTCGTCGTTCCAGTAGAAGCCGGCAAGCTCAAGGTCGGCGTATCCGCCCTCGTTGAAGCGCCGGATCAGCAGATCGATCCACCACTTGTGCGCCTTGTTTCTGTCCTCCAGCTTTGAGAAGTCCTCGGAAACGCCGTCGCCGTCCACATCGCCGAAGTTGGTCTGCGTCGGCGTGGTGGCGTATATCGGGAAGTAAACCTTCGCTTTGAAATCGGGAATGTTCAGCGTTTTCTTCACTTCGCTGACCGCTTCCTGCAGTGCGTTGACGTTGCAGTTCTCGTAGAACAAATCGTCGAAGTACGCAATCCAGTCGCTCATAACGGCGGGCTTTTCCGTATGATGGTACAAAAATCCGCCGGAAGGACAAACCGTCGAGCAGGCAAGGAACAAATACCCGTCAAAGAAGATGTCCTTCATCTGTCCGTCGGGTCCGAAGTACGCGACATAAGGCAAAAGCTCTTCCTTCGTGTTCAGACCAAGCTCTTTGTTCTCGTTTTTAAAGGTGTATGTAAGCAGGATGTTCTCCGCGCCCAGCGCGTTCGGGTCGGCGTACTTGTTGACGTCCAGACCGGTCTCCTCGCCGTTCGGTACGACGTCCTTCGCGTCGCGCGCAATCGCTTTGGTTCCGGTCACCGTGATTTCGTCGATCCAGGTATGCGCGGAACCGAGCTGGAACCATATTTTTATAAATCTTGCTTTATATTTGCCGTCGAAGGCGCCCGATAATTCGACTCTGCCCTCTCTCTCTTCGGTAAAGAATTTGTCCTTGAAAATGGTCATCCAGTCCCTGCCGTTCTCGGAAACGCTGACAACGATTTTCGAAGTGATTCCGATGCCGACCGTCGCGTTGGAAATGCAGCCGAGCGTAAAGCCATGAACCGTGCTCGTCTTTTCCAGATCGAATAACAGTTCGCGCGCGTAGCCCCGCGTAAAGTGGAAGTACGCGCTGTCGGTATAATTGCGGCTGCCGGTGACGCCGTCGGTCAGCATGCCGGCGGATTCTGCCGGCGTGTTGTAGTAGGCCGTGCAAACCTCCGCATCCAGCACGAGCGTTTCGTAAATTCGCGCTTTTTTGCCCAGCAGAAGGTTTTGCACCGTATTGTAATCGCTTTCTGACGCGTCCCAGTAAACCGGCGTTTCTACGACCGGAAGTTCTTCGTTTTTATAATACAACATTGTCTGCTCCTCTCCGCCATCGTCCGCTGAATCCACATATCTGTATGCGGCGACCTCGTCGATCATCGAATATTTGCTGGTGATGCCATTCGCTACGTACTTTATGTAAGCCGCCTCGACCGTGTTCTGCAGTTTTAAGGTGTGCGTGTACGCTGCCATGTTCATAATAGCGTCCGGACCGTATGACGTTCCGACCAGAACGTAGTTCTCGCCGTCGGTAGAAACGTAATAATCCACCGTTTTGGCGATGCTGCTCGCGTTGGAAACGTTCCGGATTCCGGAAAGCTCAAAATCGCAGATTCCCTGAACAACCTCGCCCAGCTCGACGATCACCGTGTAGGACCCGTCCACTTTCGCGCCGACATACGTTGAAAACTCGGGTTCCGATAAAATCGTCCCGTGCGGCGTGAACACGCCGTCGGTCAGCTTTTTGCCGTCGTCGGCATATTTCGCGGTCGTGACGCCCTCCAGCGTGTATTTCTTGTTCAAAGTAACCATTTCGCGCTTGCGCGCAGCCCCGCGAACCGCGGCTTCCTTATAGACCGCCAGCAGCTGCTGATAAACATTTACTTCTTCCGCTTCGGAAGAGGTATCCCCGCCCGCGCCTGTTTTATGACAGGCGGTCAGCGTCTGTATGCCGAATATCAAAACAAGAAAAAAACAGATCAGTTTTGTCTTTTTCATCGGGTTCCTCCATCATATAACGCAGACTTTGCCGCAAAATACGCATAAACTGACTTTCATTATAACATCTATGCGGTTTTTTTCAATAGTATTTACAAGATTATTTCTTCTTTTCCTTAATTTTGCGCCGCTTTTTGCATAAATACTATTGAAATACCTTATATTAAATGCTATTATATATTGCGTGTCATGTTCAATATCGTTTTGGAGGAGAAAAATGATCCCGAGAGAAGAATATCCGAGACCGCAGCTGGTCCGCGACGAGTGGGTCAATTTGAACGGCGAATGGGATTTTGAAATTGACAACGTTGTTGTCGGAACCGAAAAGAAGTTTTTTTTAAGAGAAAAACTGGCAGACAAAATCCTTGTTCCTTTTTGCCCGGAAAGCAAACTCTCCGGCATCGGGAACACCGACTTTATGAACTGCGTCTGGTACAGAAGGGACTTTTCCATACCCGAGACCTGGAAAGGCAAACGGGTCCTGATTCACTTCGGCGCGGTGGACTATCATGCGACTGTCTATATCAACGGCGAATACGCCGGCGAACACAAAGGCGGTTACACGCCGTTCAGTTTTGACATTACCGGTCTTTTGCGCGCGGAGAACAATTACGTCACCGTCTGCGCGGTCGATGATATAAGAAGCTTCAACCAGCCGGGCGGCAAGCAGTCAGCCGAGCTGGCTTCGCACGGGTGCTTCTACACGCGCACGACCGGAATCTGGCAGACCGTATGGCTGGAGTGCGTCGGCGAAAACTATGTAAAAAGCGTCAAAGTGTTCCCGGATATCGACACGCCGGCCGTGACGCTGGAAGTAAAGCTCTCTCCCCGCTCAAACGGCTCGGCAGTGCACGTCAAAGCGTTCTTTGACGGCAAACCGGTCGGCGAAGGTGCGGGCGTAGTAAACGCTTTCTCCGCTTTCATACATATTCCGCTTTCGGAAAAACACCTCTGGGAAGCCGGAAAGGGCAACCTGTACGACCTTGAAATCACCGTCGCAAAGGACGGCGAAATTAAAGACAAAGTCAAAAGCTATTTCGGGCTGAGAAGCGTTGGTCTGGGCGAAATAGCCTTTCTTCTGAACGGAAAGAGCGTTTTCGGCAGGTGGGTTTTGGACCAGGGCTACTATCCCGACGGCATTTACACCGCGCCGAGCGACGAAGCGCTGAAAAACGACATTCTGTACGCGATGCAGCTGGGCTTTAACGGCGCGCGATTGCACCAAAAAGTGTTCGAGCCGCGCTACCTGTACTGGGCGGACAAACTCGGCTATCTGGTCTGGGGCGAGTATCCGAATTGGGGTCTGAACGTGACCGAACCGGGGCAGATCGAGCACTTCCTGCCCGAATGGATGGAAGCGGTGGAGCGGGATTTCAGCCATCCCTCCGTCATCGGCTGGTGCCCGTTCAATGAGACATGGGATTTCAACGGCAAACCGCAAAGCGACAGCCTTATCAGAATGGTCTATGAAGTCACCAAAGCGCTTGACCCGACCCGCCCGGTTATCGACACCAGCGGCAACTACCACGTCGTCACCGACATATTCGACATCCACGACTACTGCCAGAACGTCAAGGAGTTCGCGTCGCACTACAAAGACGGTCTATACAACAACTTCCCCCATCGGCAGACGCACAAGGGCGAACCCTACTTTATCAGCGAATACGGCGGCATCAAGTGGGCGGCGAACGAAAGCGACGGCTGGGGCTACGGCGACAGCCCGAAAACCGAAAAAGAGTTTATCAAGCGCTACAAGGGACTGACCGACGTGCTGCTGAATAACGAGAACATCTTCGGTTTCTGCTATACGCAGTTGTACGACGTCGAGCAGGAGGTCAACGGGCTGATGACCTACGACCGAAAGTTCAAGTTCGACCCTGAGATTTTCCGGAAAATCAACGCCCGCAAAGCGGCGATAGAAAAAGAGAACTGAGCGTTTTGCTGCTCAGTTCTTACTTTTTTTGTCAAGATCAGGCTCTCATTCTCTGTTTTGACGGCCGCCCGTTCGGAACGGCGCCGCCATATGGAATCTCCGCTCTTGCTATTAAAAACTCGCCCCTAAAAATGCACGGCATTAAAAATGCATGGCATAAAAATGCAAAGCATTTTTTTGGGACGAGCGTATAAAAGCCTTGGGTTGCCGCCCTGACTCGCCTGTTCGTCTTAATAGATTAAAGTCTTGCGTCTTTGTTTACTGCGAATTCCTTGATAAAGATGCTGAAGTTATTGAACAACTCGGTGTTTACGCGGTAAAGAACGGTTCTGCCTCTGCTTCTTGTAAGAAGAATCTGCGCTTCCGCCAGCATGTTGAGGTGATAGAACACGGCGGTCAGCCCCTTGTCGAACGCGTTCGCGATCTCGGTGGTGTTCATTTCGCCTTTTTCTTTTACCATGTTCACAATGGCGATGCGGAGCGTATCGGAGAGCGCCTTGGAAATCATATACATATCGAACGCACGCGGACCGAGCATTTCCTGCAGCTTCTCGATTGCGCCGTAGCCGATAATCAGGCAGCGCTGTTTTTCGTTTTTCATAACATAAGCAAGCTTATCCTGCATCGAAGAAACCGAGCAGTAAATGGTCTCGCCGGAATTGGGGGTGACGCCCATGAGATTGAGAATCTCGGAGTTCGCGCCCTCTGCCTCGATCAGGCGCTGCGCGTACTCGATTTTCACCTTGACTTTCTGGAAGTACTTCTCGACAAGCATAAACTTGCTCCTGATTTCGTTGAGCAGTAGATTTTTGTAGTAATCTTTGTTCATGCTGAAATGTACGAGCTGCAGTTTGATTCTGTCGGGAATATTCGCGTCTTTTACAAGGTTGTAAACCTGCTCGGGCGTCAGCTTATTTGCGTTTTCAACGTTCGCGTCGTCCAAATAATACTTTAATACGTCGCCGAACAATTCGGTTTCGCTTAACTTCTGGCAGAATATCTCAAAAAGATTGTCCGCCAATATATCGGTGTTCGCGTCTTCAGAAATCTTTTTGGTAATAAAGTTGATTGTGCCGCCCTCCGAATAAAAGAAGAGGAACAAATCGTCGTTTATCTGCTCTCCGTTGAGAACAGTCATATGTGTCTGCGCGTAATCCTCCGGGTTGTCAATAATCTTGTCGAGCGTGCTTTTGTTAAAGTGGTACCCGAACAGTCGTACCAGGTCATAAATCTGCCCTGGCGCTTTTACATACTTCATACTTAAAACCATCCTTTCATATAATCCGAAATACTTAAGTTTATTATATCACAATTTTTACACTTGTCAACAATTGCTGAATAAATTTTATTTGTAAAATAATTCTTTAGATTTTTCTGAAAATTGCCGTTCCATACTATATATTGCTTTAAATAACAGCGTTTTATACCTTTTCTTGACAAATAGTTCAAATTGTGTTGTAATATACAATAAGAAATTCCCTAAAAAAACCTTCCTTTCAGCGATAATACTTAAAAAGTCTTTATTTAATTTTTTGAGAATTGGGCGTAAAAAAACGGTATACATAACAGATAAAACGCGTTTGGCGACCAGCGCTTGTATACGCGTATAATAGCGCCGCTCTAAGCAAGAAATACGTCAATTCTTCTTTATAAATCTGAAAATGAAAAAACATTGTACAGCATTTTATTTTTCTATTAAGCGGATCGTGAAGCAAATCTTGAGAAGCGCTACGCTGCATAAGTGAAATAAACACTGCAGAATAATACCGCAATATGCCTCCATAATCGGAGGGGCATTAGAAATGGAGCATTGAATGAATTTCATCATCAGACCATTAAAATCTGCCGAAGTCAGACCGGCACTTGCACTATCGTATAAAGTTTTTATGGAGTTTGAAGCGCCGACCTACAGTGAGGAAGGCGTAAAACACTTTGTCAGCGATTGTATCGAGAACAACGCGTTCGAAAGCAATTACACTTCGGGAAAACACCTGATGCTCGGCGCTTTTGACGGCGAAAAACTCATCGGCATGCTTGCCGAACGGAACGGAAACCATATCTGCCTTTTATTTGTAGATAAGAATTATCACCGGCAGGGAGTCGCTACCGCGCTGATGCGGGAAATGGTTGTCGCGCTCAAACTGAAGGGCGCGGACAGAATCACCGTCAACTCCTCCCCGTACGGTGTTCCTTTTTACAAGCATTTCGGCTTTACGGAAACCGGCAAGGAGCAGACTGTAAACGGGATTACTTTTATCCCGATGGTTTACATACCGAACGAACTTTGGGATGCCTATGATAAAGCAAAGTAAAAACCGGTAGAATCGTCGAGCGCGGACATGGACAGGATGTGTATCACCTTGTTGTGTCTGTCTAAATACGAAACTCCAAGGGCGAGTATCTGATTTCAAAGCGTTCACCGAATAAGCCGGACCCTCTGATGTGGGAATGCACGGGCGGGAGCGTTCTTATGGGCGAGGAAAGCCGTATCGCTGCCGTTAGAGAGGTCAGGGAGGAGCTTGGGGTAACATTAGACCCGGCAAACGGCAGACTTTTTACCTCTGTTGTACGCCCCCAATACCCAGACATTTTAGATGTCTGGCTGTTTGAGCAGGATGTAGATATCACCACCATCGTTCTGCAGGAGGGCGAAACCTGCGATGCCGTGTGGGCAAGTAAAGAAAAAATACGAAATATGATAGACGAAGGCACTTTCTTTAGCAAAAAGGTTTACCCATTCATTGATGAGCTATTCAGTAAAGGAGAATGACTATGCATCTTGTACTGATCCGGCACGCGAACCGGATTTGCGTCATCCGGCCGCGAAATACAACCGGGAGCGCCTGCGCGAAGTTGTCGGAGAGGGCGTACAGCGCGCCGTATAAGCGATTCTCTTAGAAAGAAATGAAGCATAAATAACTCTTTTTCGCTCGTTGCCGATATATGATATAAGCGTATCTTTTTCTATTTTTCAGAAAGTGGGCAGTATTAAATGACTTTCATCAACAACCTGTTTCTCAACTGCTTCTCGATTATTCTTTTATTGATCCTCTTTTTTTACTCAAAAAGATACAGCAACACCGAACTAAAACACAACAGAGTATTTTTGTGGCTGGTCGCTTCCGCGATGCTCATGCTGATTTTTGACAGCGTCGGCCGGCTGGACGGCCGCACGGAAACGATTCTTTCCGCCCTGAACCGCGCCGGGATCTTCCTTTTGTATATATTCAGCCCGGCCGCGTCCGCTTTTTGGCTGCTTTTTGTCTTTCACTACAAAAAACACAACGAAAAGCTGTTCACAGCGATTGCGGCGGTTATTTCCGCCATCACCGCGGCAAATTTTATAATCGTGGTTCTCTCGCTGAAAAACAGATGGATCTATTATCTTGACGAACAGAACGTCTATCACAGAGGTCCGCACTACCCGATTCCGTTCGTGTTCTCTTTCATCCTGCTCGCGCTCGCTTCGCTTGTGGTATATAAAAAGCGAAAACGGATTCAGCGCAGGCATTTATACGCCTTGCTGCTGTTTCCGATTCCGGCTGTCCTGTGCGCTGTTCTGCAGCTGATGATTTACGGATATTCTTTTATTTTCAACGGAGTCGCGCTGACGATTCTGGTCGTGTTCTTGCACGTTCAAAATCAGGATGTTTTCACAGACTACCTGACAGGCGTCGCCAACCGAAAAAAGCTGGAGTTTCACCTGTCGAAAATGATCCGCGGCAGCTCGCCGGGCAGAACCTTTTCCGCCATCCTTTTGGACCTCGACAACTTTAAAAACATCAACGACACCTTCGGTCACAAAGCCGGCGACGAAGCTTTGAAAAAAGCGGCGGAGCTTCTGCAGGCCTGCGTCGATAAAAACGACTTGATCGCGCGATACGGCGGGGACGAGTTCTTCGTCGTGCTGGACACGTCGGACGCCGACGCGCTCAACAAAACGGTTGAGAAAATCAAAACGGAATTCCGCGCGTTTAACGCAAAAAATCTTTTGCCGTACAAGCTGGAATTAAGTATGGGGTACGCGATTTACACATGCGGCATGGATGCGGACATTTTTATCAACATATTAGATAAATATATGTACAAACACAAAAACCGTGTTTCCCTATAACCGCGATGCGAATATCGGCTTTTCTTCTTATTGATGGCAATGTTTCGTCAGTAGAACGGTTCCCGAAAGGAGTATTTTTTAAAGTGAAGGACGGCATGATTGCGGCACTTTAAACCGAATACGGCGCGATGCGGGACCGTTCGGTATTGCGCCGCGCAAAGCAACCTTTCGCGAACACTGTATAGGTCTAAACGACGAGCGCAGGGCACTTCCGAAAAGGCGTGTCCTTTTTCTTTTTTGCGCCCTTTTATAAAAAAAGCGCCGTAGAAAACAGCCGCGGAAAGGCAGCTTGCCGCGGCGTTTTTTTGTTCAAATCCATCATTCAACGACGGCCGAATCCTTGAAGCGATGCCGCCCATCTGCGGACCCTGTTCATTTTATCCGTCGTGCAGAAATAAGTATAGAACCGAAGCCGTACCGAATCCGGTTTAAAAGTCAAATAAATAAAAAATAATTGATTTAATATTTTTTATGTGGTAAAATATGTTTTATGAGGTGATATGCAAATATGCAGCTGGGAATGATTCATCAACAGGAACTGCAGCGCAGCCGCGCGCAGAAAAAGCAGGCCGGAAAAGCGTTCAGCATGGCGATTGCCTTTTCTGCGCTAATGCTTTCCATTTTATTGGCGTACAGTTTTATTGACGCGGATGTTTATAAAAACATCTGCCACGCGCTCGCGGACGCTTTGGCCTATATTATCTCCGGCGTTTCCAATCTTTCGTTTGAGCACGTAAAAAACAGCGCGCTGGCGATGATGGGAACCGAGGTATTCGCTGTCTGTTTCAACATTTTTACCTACCTGTTCAGCCTGATTTTTCCGTTTGCAATCCTTTCAAAAGCGGCCGGCATTCGGCCGAGGCAGGCTTTTCATGTGAATTCGGACTGCCCGAATAAATTCTGGCTGTATATCCCCTTTGGATTGGGCGCCGGCTATACGGTAAACTTAATCGTCAGACTCATTTTCGGCGGTTTGCTCGACCGATTCATCGAAACCGATACACAGCTGCCGCAGACCGTTGCCGGAATCATTCTCTATTTTATTATGATTGCCTTCCTGCCCGCTATATTCGAGGAGTGGGCGTTTCGAGGCGTGCTATTGCGCGCGCTGCTTCCCTATGGGCAAACCTTCGCTTTGGTTGTATCCAGCGTCATCTTCGGTCTGATGCATGTCAATCCGCCGCAGGCGGCGTTCGCGACCTGTTTCGGCATTGTGGCAGGATTTATCTATATCAAAACCGGCTCAATTTGGTACGGCGCATTGATACACCTGCTCAACAACGCCTACACGGTATTTACGGCGTATACACTGCAGTTCAAAGGATCAGAAAATCCTTTAGTAATTGTCGAATCGACGTTTGTTTTCGGAGCCATCGCCTGCTTCATCGTAGGATTAATCCTGTTTATCCGCAGCGGGTTCTTTAAAACCAGCATTATGCACAGCGTCGCGCCGCCCGACAAGCCCAAACTGAGTATAAAGCAGTATTTTTCGCTTTCGCTTGCGAACGTGTTTACGGCGCTGTTTGTGATTATCTATGTCGTCGTGCTGATTGTTCGGTATTTTCCTGAATATTTGTAAAAATTTCGCGAATGTTATCATATATACGGATATAGGGTATCATGGATGATATTTACTTTATGCGGCAGGCGATCAAAAGAGCCAAAAAAGCCGCTTCCATCGGCGAGGTGCCGGTCGGCGCCGTTATCGTCAAGAACGGAAAAATCATCGCCTCGGGCTACAACCTGAGAGAAAAAAAGAGCAACGCTCTGCTGCACGCGGAGATTGTCGCCATAGACCGAGCCTGCAGGAAGCTGGGCGTCTGGCGGCTGGAGGACTGCACGCTGTATGTGACGCTCGAGCCCTGCCCCATGTGCGCGGGCGCCGTCATTAATTCCCGCATCAGGCGGGTGGTTTTCGGCGGTTACGACTACAAAGCGGGCGCATACGGCAGCGTTTTTAATATTGCGGATTATAAGTTCAACCACAAATACGAAGTGACCGGCGGCGTTCTGGAGAAAGAATGCACCGCGCTGCTCTCTGATTTTTTTGCACAACTAAGAAACAGCAAAAGGGGTTTTTAGTATATGAAAGAGAAATTCTACATCACCACAGCCATCGTTTATACTTCGCAGAAGCCGCACATCGGCAATATCTATGAGATTATACTGTCCGATGCGATTGCGCGCTACAAGCGAATGCGGGGGTATGATGTATTCTTTCTCACCGGTACGGACGAACATGGTCAGAAAATCCAGTCTTACGCCGAGAAAAAGGGAATTTCTCCGAAAGCGTATGTCGACGCGGTCGCGGACGACATTAAGAAGATCTGGAAGCTATTCAACATCAGCTACGACAAATTCATCCGCACGACCGACGACTACCACGTCAAGGCGGTTCAGCATATCTTTACAAAACTTTATAAGCAGGGCGACATCTACAAGAGCGCGTACGAAGGCCCTTACTGCACGCCCTGCGAGTCCTTCTGGACAGAATCGCAGCTGGTTGACGGCTGCTGCCCGACCTGCGGCGCGAAGTGCGTAAAAGCAAAAGAGGAGGCCTACTTCCTCCGGCTGTCGAAGTACGCGGACAAGCTGCTCGCGTATATCGAGAACAACGACTTTATCACGCCCGCCGCGCGCAAGAACGAAATGATCAACAACTTCATCAAACCCGGACTGCAGGACCTCTGCGTTTCGCGCAGCTCGTTCACCTGGGGCATTCCGGTCGAGTTCGATCCCAAGCACGTCATTTACGTCTGGATCGACGCGCTTTCCAACTATATCACCGCGCTCGGCTACGATACCGAGAATCCGGGCGAACTGTATAAAAAATACTGGCCCGCCGACCTGCATGTCATCGGAAAGGACATTGTCCGCTTCCATACCATATACTGGCCGATCATACTCCTTGCGCTCGGCGAGCCGCTGCCCAAAAAAGTGCTCGGTCATCCCTGGCTTTTGGTCGGCGAGGACAAAATGAGCAAATCCAAGGGCAACGTGATTTACGGCGAGGAGCTTGTCAACCTGTTCGGGCTGGATGCCGTTCGGTATTATCTTTTGTCCGAGATGGGTTATTTAAACGACGGCAGCATTACCTACGAAGCCATCGTAAAGCGCACCAACTCCGACCTCGCGAACACGCTGGGCAACCTGGTTTCCCGCACGGCCGCGATGATCAACCAATACTTCGGCGGCGTGATTCCCGCGCACAGCGGCAGCGACAGCGCCGCGGCGGCCGCGCTCAAGAATGCCGCGGACAAAGCGGTTAAGGATTATGTCAACTTAATGGACGACTACCATGTCGCCGACGCGACCGAAGCGGTTCTTACGTTCTTAAAGAGCTGCAACAAGTATATCGACGAAACCACCCCGTGGGTGCTCGCGAAGGACGAGAGCAAAAAGGCCGAGCTGGGCAAAGTGCTGGCCGACCTGACGGAAGGCATCCGCATCGCTTCCATCCTGCTGACGCCGTTTATTCCGGACACCGCGGACAAAATCGCTTCGATCTTCTCGTTCGACGCGTCCGCCCGCGCGTTTGAGGGCATCGGATTTCACTACGCTTGCGCCGGCAAAAAGCTGGGCGAATCGCAGATCCTCTTCGCGCGCATAGACGAAAAGAAGTTCTTTGAAGCGTTCAATAAAGCGCAGGCAGAAGCGCAAAAAGCCAAGGAAACGCCTGTCCCCGCGCCCGAATCCGGCGACAGCGGAATCATCACGATCGACGACTTCGCGAAGGTTAAGCTGGTGGTCGGCAAAGTGCTGGAATGCGAGCCGGTTCCCAAATCCGACAAGCTGTTGCGGCTGATCGTGGATATCGGCACGGAAAAGCGGCAGGTGGTCTCCGGCATCGCGAAATTCTACAAGCCCGAGGACTTAATCGGCAAAAAAATAATCCTGGTCGCCAACCTCAAAACCGCGAAACTCAGAGGCGTCGAGAGCAACGGCATGATTCTTGCCGCTTCGAGCAAAGACGCGGACGGCAACGAGGACGTACGCGTGATCTTTGCGGACGACCAAACCGAAATCGGCAGCATTGTACGATAAAGCATTACTTAGAGTTTGGCGAGCTGCCTGTTTCCGGCATTAAATATACTTTATCGAGGCAATAATGTTTGATACCCACGCGCATTATGACGACAGCCGTTTTGACGAGGACAGGGACGCGCTGCTTGCCAGCCTGTTCGGCGAAAAGGGCGTTACCCATATCCTCAACTGCGGCTGCGATATTCCGACCTCGCTGCGGTCGATCTCTTTTGCGGAAAAATATCCGCGGATGTACGCCGCCGTCGGCGTTCACCCGCACGAAGCGGACAATACGCCGGACGATTATATCAATCGGCTGGAACAGCTTTTACAGCACCCAAAAGTAGTCGCCGTCGGGGAGATCGGGCTGGATTATTATTACGACACGCCTTCCCGCGTAGCGCAGAAGAAAGTGTTTCTCGAGCAGATGCGGCTCGCGGAGAGAACCGGCTATCCAGTCGTCATCCACGACCGGGACGCGCACAAGGACTGCATGGACATCGCGTTATCGTTTTCCAAGGTAAAGGGCGTTTTCCACAGCTTTTCCGGCAGTCTGGAAAGCATGAAGATTCTCACGAAAGCCGGATGGTACATTTCGGTTTCCGGCGTAGTGACCTTTAAAAACGCGCAGAAACTGCCCGAAATCGCCGCCGCCGTCGACGAGGACAAACTGCTTGTCGAGACCGACTGCCCCTACCTGACGCCGGTCCCGTTCCGGGGGAAGCGCAACGACAGCGGCTATCTGGCGTACACGATTCAAAAAATCGCCGAGCTTCGGGGAACCACGCCCGAACATATCGCGAAAATCACGGCGGAGAACGCCAAAAAGCTATTCAGGATTGGTGACGAAATTGAAAGGATTGGTGACGAAATTGAAAAATAAGGGCAACAGATTTACCTATGTGGTCGGAAGCGGCATCTACATCAATCTGACAAACCGCTGCACGAACCGCTGCACCTTCTGCATCCGCAACAACGGCGACGGCGCTTACGGCGTCGATACGCTGTGGCTTTCCCGCGAGCCGAGCGCGCAGGAGGTGCTCGAGGATTTAAAGCAGTACGATATGCGTCAATATGACGAGGTTGTGTTCTGCGGCTACGGCGAGCCGACCATCCGCCTCGACGTCCTGCTGGCGGTCGCGAAAGGCGTCAAGGAAGCCTATCAGATGCCGATCCGCATCAACACCAACGGGCACGCGAACCTGATTCACGGCAGAAACGTCGCTCCCCTGTTCGCAGGGCTGATCGACACGGTTTCCATCAGCTTGAACACGCCTTCCGCCGAAGAATACGAGAAGCTGTGCCTGCCGGTTTACGGAAAACAGGCGTACGAAGCGGTCGTCGCGTTCGCGAAAGCCTGCGTTCCTTATGTGAAAAACGTCGTTTTCTCGGTCGTAAGACAGACCCTGACCGAAGAAGAACTGGCGGCCTGCCAAAAAATCGCGGACGAAGCCGGCGTGAAGCTGCGCATACGGGAACTCATATAAGCGTGGTTTTGGTTGTTTTACCCAAAGCAGATTCAATTATTGTAAAGTTTTTACTATAAATGGAAAAATTTTTCGCCGCCTATTGTAAATCAGATGGTTTTGGTATAAAATAATCAGGATGTTAGATAAATTATAAATTTTGGAGGTATATTTTTATGGCAGTTAGAGTTGCTATTAACGGTTTTGGCCGTATCGGTCGTCTCGCATTCAGACAGATGTTCAACACCCCCGGCTATGAGGTTGTCGCTATCAACGACCTTACCAGCCCGAAGATGCTTGCGCACCTTCTGAAGTATGACTCGGCGCAGGGCAGATACCCGCTCGCCGACAAGGTAACCGCGACGGAGAATTCCATTATCGTTGATGGAAAAGAGATTATCATTTACAAAGAGAAGGACGCCAACAATCTTCCCTGGGGCGAGCTCGACGTTGACGTTGTTCTCGAATGCACCGGATTCTACACATCCAAAGAGAAAGCACAGGCTCATATAAACGCAGGCGCTAAGAAGGTTGTCATTTCCGCTCCCGCGGGCAACGATCTTCCCACCATCGTATACAGCGTAAACGAGAAGACCCTCAAGCCCACCGACACCATCATTTCCGCGGCTTCCTGCACCACAAACTGCCTCGCTCCGATGGCAAAAGCGCTCAACGACTACGCGCCCATTCAGAGCGGCATTATGTGCACCATTCACGCTTACACCGGCGACCAGATGACGCTTGACGGTCCGCATCCGAAGGGCGACCTCAGACGCGCAAGAGCAGCCGCTATCAACATCGTTCCGAACAGCACCGGCGCTGCAAAGGCAATCGGTCTGGTTATTCCCGAACTCAACGGCAAACTCATCGGCGCCGCTCAGCGCGTTCCTGTTCCCACTGGTTCTACCACCCTCCTCGTCGCTGTCGTAAAAGGCAAGGACATCACCAAGGAAGGCATCAACGCAGCTATGAAGGCAGCTTCTTCCGAATCCTTCGGCTACACCGACGAAGAAATCGTTTCTTCCGACATTATCGGAATGACATACGGTTCGCTCTTCGACGCAACCCAGACCATGGTATCCAAGATCAGCGACGATCTCTATCAGGTTCAGGTTGTTTCCTGGTACGACAACGAGAACTCCTACACAAGCCAGATGGTACGTACCATCAAGTACTTCGCAGAACTGAAGTAAATCATATAAACAGACCGCCCGCTGATTGCAGCGGGCGGTTTTTTATGTTTAGTTATATAAGTAATCGTATGCGGCTTTCCGAATCATTTCGAGGTCGCTTTCTACTTGCCTCTGCGCAACGTCATAACTGATTTGCTCTCCGATAACCATTTCCCCTGCTGCCCCGTCACCCGGTGCTTTTTTATACAGATAGCTGTATATCATGCTGGCTCCGGCGTAGCCGGCAAGGTTGGTCGAGTGCTTATGCATATCATCGATACACATTCTTGAGTAGTCGATGCCCATATCGATCAGCTTATTGATAAACCCTTTCCAGTCCGCGATACCGGTTTCGGGGTAAAGCGTTTTGGTTTTATAGGGAACATTCGGCGCTTCATTGTGCGCAGGGAATATCACAATCTTCGTGGAATTGGATTTTTCATTCAGCAGTATTTCGAGCTGCGAATTCATATCGCTGTAAAACCCGCAGAGGAACACCACGTCATATACGCCGTTTCTGAGCTTTTGAAGTATGAGCGGGTCTGACGCATACGTCTGGACGGTTGCATAACCGCGGCTTTCCGCATCCACCGTAAGATTGACGTTGTTGTCGCGCGCCATATCTTGCAGTATCCTGAACACCTGCGAAGAGTAGATAAAACTGTTGCCGAGAATCAGAATTGTGCAGTTCTTACCGGAATAATCCTTTTCGCCGGCTCTGCTTGTTTCAGGAAGATAGCCGAAATCCAGCCATCTTGCCATTTCGATAATTTTATTATACGAAAACATATCCTGTCTGAAATAAAACATAGCGTACTGCTGCGCCTGCTGGTTTCGTACAAAAAGCTGATAGACCGGCACCTCCCAGCTCGCGTTTTCGCCTTTATACAGCAAAGTAAGTTTTTTGACGTCAACGGTTGCGGTAATTGTATTCGATTCAGACGAGATCTGTTCTGTGTTGTTCGGCAAATCTCGGCTGTTGATGTAACATTCGCCCGCCAGGATATCATCGAACAGAATCTGATATCTCGTACCGTCGGTATTTTCCTTGACAAATTTGATTTTTACATTATCCGGCAGCCGTATGGATAATTTATACCCGGAAACGCGGATTGCCGTCGAAGCGATTATGTTCGCGTTTCTGATTTTGCTTTCCAAAGCCAAAAGACCGTCGCTGTTCTTCTTTAAGTATTCCGGGGCGTCCTTATCCACAACCTCGACTTCGGAAACAGTACTGCTGGCATCGGAAACCGAACTGCTGGTTTCGGAAACAGTACTGCTCGCTTCGGTCGCGCTTTCTGTTTCGGATACGGCGCTGCTCACGTCGGAACCGGCGCTTTCAGAACTGCCCTCTGTTTTGTCGCAGCCGACGGTGGAAACTGCAAACAATACGCACAAAAACAATGCCAAAATTTTCTTTTTCAATTTCATCATCTCTTCCTGTTGTCAATATTCTACCAAATTTTATTATAATAATCAAGATATTTATATATATTTTTTAAAAAATAAACCGCCCTTTCAGGCGGTTTATGATTTAATTGTATGAAAAATTATACGCCGATTCGCTGATGAATTCAAATTCTTTCAGATTATTCTCTATATTATCTTGCGTTTCACTCGGATACAGTATATAACCCAATCTTTGATGGAATGTCGCCGGTTTTTGATACAAATAGCTGTATATCAGGCAGGCGCCGGCAAACCCCGCAAGCTGTTTGGAATGACCGTACTCATCGTTGTAACAAAGCATATATTTTTCCACGCCGTCGATGATTAACTGATCCAGAAAACCTTTCCAGTCCGCAAGTCCGACCTCGGGGTGAAGCGATAGACTGTTATACGGAGCGTTTTCATTTTCGTTATGCGCCGGGAAAATAACCATCTTTGTAGATTCCGGCAATATGCTCAGTATCTTCTGAAAACCAGCGTCCATATCGGCATAGAATCCGCACAGGAAAACCGCGTCATATTCGCCGGATTGTGCATTGTTTCATCAAGATCCAGCTGAAAATATTTGCTTTCCGATGAAACCGACTGTTTCGTATCCGCAACCGTTGCTTCAGAAAGCGCATGCAGATAAAAGGGCAGTTTTGTGTATTCGGGATACATTACTTTTTTGGTACAGCCCGACAGCGAAGCGATGAAGAGCACACAAAGAAAAAGCGACATCGCTTTTTTCATCCAACATGCAACTCCTTTTATATTAGACGTCTTATTTAAAATAATACAAAAAACGGCATGAAAAATCAAGTGATTTTTCATGCCGTCTGTATATTCGGTACAAAATATTATATACGTTTTCTTATAGCTTCCAGCGCTTTTACGATCGGCGGGCAAAGAATGGCGGTTGTAAGTATCTCAATCAGAAAATTCATACCGACAAAAGCGAATATAATAAAGCTCCAAACATCGGTATTGTTTTCTGCGGCTGCCGCCATCAGCAGATCGTTAAACATTAAAGCATATAAAATCAGGAAAATACCGGTATTCAAAACAGGCGCTGCGACGCTAAGAATCAGTGACTGAACGAATGTATTCTTTATTGCCTTACGAATTGCCAAATATATCAATCCAAGCAGCAAGCCTACAAGAAAGGTTCTGACAACACAAGCTATTGTCGTAAATACCGGATTTAGATTAAATAAATAATATCCGCCAGGGTCAAAACCGATGATACACTGCACCAAAATCGTAAGTCCAAAAGTCGTGCCGACAATAACGCCGCCTTTTACGCCGTAAAACATTGCGGCTATTACAATCGGTATTAAGCTGAATGTTAAATTGAACTCGCCAATCTTTATCGTACCGGCAATGAATTGGAGAACAACCGTCAGTGCAGCTAACAGCGTACATCCGATCCACACCCTAAAAGATTGATTTTTAGTTGTTTCCATTTTCATCACTCCCGTAAATGTATATTGAGAAAAATTATACAGGAGCGCTCAAGAAAAAACAATATGCAACTTTCACATTTTTTCACATTAAAAATGGCGATATTTACAAATAATCTATAATTTTTCGTAAAAGTTGATAATATTTGTCTCAATCTCTTTGCGCAGTTCGGGTTTAATCGGATGCACGATGTCCCGATGCGTGCCGTCCGCGCCGACCCTGCTCGGCATCGCGACGATATACTTTTCCTTACCCTTTATCAGTTTAATATCGTGCAAAGCAAGCTCTTCATCCAGAACGATTGAGAATACCGCAAGAAGGTTTCCTTCCGTAAAACTTTTTCTCATTTTAATGTCCGTTACGCGCATTTTTGAATGCCTCCTTGTCGCTTTAAATTAATGTCCGAACTTATTATTTAAAAATAAAATATTTTTATGCAGAAAATTAGCTTTATTTTTTGCAATTATGTGATATACTGATAATAATGCTAAATAGGAGGAATATCATTTTGACGCTTGACGATTTACCCGTAAACGGAAAAATATATTTTGCCGGTATCGGCGGAATCAGCATGTCCGCCCTTGCCATGATACTATACAATAAAGGCTACGATGTCTGCGGCTATGACCGGACGGCGACCGCGCTGACGCGTGAAATGGAGAAAAAGGGCATCCGTATTTTTTACGAAACCAAAGAGTCGAACCTTGACGGCGTCCGCTGCGCGATTTATTCCGCGGCGCTGAAGAGCGACAACCCCGAAATCATCCAGATTCAGCGGAAGGGCATCCCGCTTTACAAACGAGCCGAGCTGCTGGGCGCGCTCGCGCGGGAATACGCCAACTCCATCGGCGTCGCGGGAACGCACGGGAAATCAACCACAAGCGGAATGCTTTCGTATATTTTTATGCACGGGCAAAAGTACGATCCGACCGTGATTGTCGGCGCCGTGCTTCCGAACCTGAACTCCACCTTCCGTTTGGGAAGCGACGAGAACTTTATCTTCGAAGCGGACGAATACACCGATTCCTTCTTAAACTTCTTCCCGCATATCGCCGTGGTTTTAAACATAAAGATGGACCATACCGATTATTTCCCCAATTATGAGCGGTACATCCAGTCCTTCAACAAGTTTATCAACAACACCGGAAAAGACGGCTACGCCATTGTCAACAAGGAATGCGAAGGCTGTACCAGAGCGGCGGTCGAATATCCCGGCACGGTGATCACTTACAGCGCCACCGGCGACGAGACGGCGGATTTCTATGCGAAGAACATTGTTTTAAAGAAAGGTTTCGCTTCTTTTGACGTATATAAAAGAGGCGAATATTATATGTCTGCCCGGCTGTCCGTTCCGGGCGCGCACAACGTCGCCAACGCGCTGGCGGCGATCGCCTGCTGCGACCTGTGCGGCGTCGATAAAGAAACCATCGCCGGAGGGTTGTTAGACTTCAAAGGCGTGCGCAGGCGCTTTGAATACAAGGGAACCTTCAACGGCGCGGACGTATATGACGATTACGCGCATCATCCCGACGAAATCCGGGCGACGCTTGCGACCGCGAAAAACATGGAGTACGACAGAGTTGTATGCGTTTTCCAGCCGCATACCTATTCCCGCTTAAACGATTTATTTGAAGATTTCGCGTCCTCCTTCCATGACAGCGATCTGGCTGTTTTTGCAGACGTTTATTCCGCGCGGGAGAACAACATATACGGAATCTCCTCGGCTAACCTTTCCGAAAGAGTCGGCGGCAGCAAGTATTTCGACAGTTTTGAGAAAATTAAGGAATACCTGAAAAAGGAAATCCGCGCGGGCGACCTGCTTATTTTCATGGGCGCCGGAAACATTACCGAACTTGCCGAAGAGGTGGTCAGACCGCAGTAAAAACAATGAAAATGTTGTAAATATCAAAAATATGTATTGACAAAAACCCAAAAATGTTCTATGATTAATTGTTCGCATATAAAAAGCAGTTGAATCTGGAGGTGCAATAGATGGCTAAATGTGAATTCTGCGGAAAGAGCGTTTCATTCGGAAACAATGTATCGCATTCCAACAGAAAGACGAGCAGACGCTGGAAGCCTAATATAAGAAAGGTAAAAGCAGTTATTGGCGGCGCAAATCGTTCCGTAAACATATGCACACGCTGCCTGAAGAGCGGCAAGGTTACCAGAGCCGTTTAAACATTGAATTTCCGAAAATCCGGCAGCCGCAAATAGCGGCTGTTTTTCGTTTTTCGCCTTTTCCCTGCAAAACTGTTTTTCTAACCGTTGGTTAAATACATTTCGCGATACTCTTCGTTCAGCATTGCGTAATGGTGCAGTGTTTTGTACTCGCCGCGCAGGTATAAAGATTTCCGCGAGGTGCCCTCGTACTTAAATCCGACGGACTTTGCAAACTTGATGGAGACCTGGTTGCCGTCCATAATCCGAAGCTCTACGCGGTTCAGTTCGAGTTCAAGAAAGGACAGCTTCAAAATGGCGAGCACCGCCTCGCGCATATAGCCTTTTCCCTGATAGGACGGCGACAGCACATACCCCAGTTCGCCCTTGTTGTTGGCAAAATCCATGTTGGCAAACCCGCAGGTGCCGATAAACACGCCGTCCGCTTTGCAGTTAAGCCCCCAGTCGGCATAATTGCCCTTGCGGTACTGCTTCTGCACGTATTCGATGTATCCTTTGGTCTCCTCAATATTCAAATGAGGCATCCAAAGCAGATAGCGGGTCACCTGGTCCAGCGAAGCGTACGCAAACATGTCGTTCGCGTTCGCCATTTCGATTTTTTTCAGGATCAGCCGCTCGGTTTCGATTGTCGGAAGGTCCGAGAATATTTTTCTGTATTTATAATTGTCCATGAATCTCTCCGTGCCTGCAAAGCATTAACAAATTTTAACAAATCGTTTCTATGATTCAAACTAATAAAATATCCGCCGATTCTTTTAATTTATTATATAATATTTGTAAATATTTTTCAAGAACGAGTTTATAAAGTTGCCGGAATAAATCTGTCGAAAAATGGCAATTTCGGACAATGCTTTCCAAAATTGTTAAACCAATAAGAAATATTGTTTAACAATTGTTCGCAGGGCAAAATATTTTGGATGTTTTCGATATAAAAGCGCCGCTTTATTTGTAACAAAATCACCTTGACATAGAAATAAAACTATTGTACAATTACCGTGTTATGTTCCATATACACTTTTTAGGAGGATCCCGTGATGAAGAAACGCCTGATAGGTTTACTTCTATCTGCTTTGCTGCTGTTGCCGATACTGTCTTCCTGTTCGCACGAAGCAGTTATCGTACCAGAAGAAGTACCCATTTACACATTATACACAATCGCCGACACTACGCCTGAAGCGCTCAGAGCGGTAGAGCTGGCTTTGAACCGTATATTGTTCTACAGACAAAAAGTATGCATTGACATCGTAGCTGTCAGCGAAGACGAATATGACGAGCTGATTGCCAGCAAACTGGCCGAGATGGATGCGATCGAAGCAGCAAAGAAGTCCAAAGGAAGCTCCTCATCTGCTACTTCATCCGAGGCAAATCCCGATTACGTATTGACCGTCAGCGGCACGCTGACCGGCGAAGATGTTCTTGATATGCTGGAGAACGGACAGGACGTTCATCCCCGCACCAACCGGTTCGACATATTCCTTGTCAGAGGCTATGATAAATACTTCGAGCTGGCCACGCAGGGAAAACTCGCCGCGTTTAACGAGAAGCTCTCCGCCGAAGCAAAAGTTATCAAAGACTATCTACACAGTTCCTTGCTGACCGCCGCCACCATCAATAAGAAGATTTACGGCGTTCCCACAAACGGCGCGATCGGCGATTACAAATACATCGTTTTCGATAAAGAACTGCTCGAGAAGTACAATTTCGAAGCAAAAACAATGATTACCGTCGACGATCTGAACGAATACCTTCAGGTCATTCAGGAAAACGAGCCGGACGTCGTTCCGCTGAAAAACACCGTTGACACGAGAGATTACTCGTTCATGTTCGAGGACGGCTTCCCCTTCTATGTCGACAAAGACAACAACGTATTGTCCACCTACGAACTGAATGAGATTCCTTCCTACTACGCAAAGCTGGCGCGCTTCAGAGCGAACGGCTACTTTACGAACGCGCAGGGAAGCAGCGAAGGACGCTTTGCAGTGACCTTCGTAACCGGCGACGAAAGCACCATTGAGGAGCTGGAAAAAGAGTCCGGACAGAATCTGGTATACAACGTTTACGCAAATCCCGTCGTAACAAACGAATCGGCGATTAAAAGCATATACTGCATACACAAGTCGGTCGCTTCGAACGATTTGACGAACATCGCGAAAGCGCTGGCAGAAATCTATACCGACCCGGCTATTCAGAATCTGCTTACTTACGGCGTTGAAAACGTAAATTACAGACTTGACGACAACGGACAGGTCGTCATGCTCAACGACGATTATAGAATTAATCCCGATTACGCGGGCAACAAGCTGATCACCTATACGCGTCAGGGCGAAGATCCGAACAAGTGGCTCAAAATCAAGGAGCAGAACAAACTTTCCACCGCATCCAGAGCGATCGGATTCGAATTCGTCCCCAAGACCGTTGAAGGCAAAGACGGCAAAACGACCGTTGCCGAGCCGAATTACAAAACCATCCTGAGAGAAGTGACCGCGAAGTATTATCCCAAGTTCATGGACGGTTCCATCGTGGAACTGGACATGGAAGCGGTTATGGCGGAAAGCGTTCAGTCGGTTATGGAAGAGCTCCGCGACCAGCTGAAACGCACCTACCAAACCAATCTCGTTGCGGAGTACACCAACAACGTCCGCAAGCAGATAACCTCCAGCGCTCAAGCCAAAGAAATCAGACGGCAGGCTGAAGAAACGGTTATGAACGAGCTCAGGTCCTCTGTCAGAAGCAAACTGCAGAGCGAACTGACTACGAAGTACAGGATCGAATATCCGGACGCTACCAACGAAGAGCTGCTGGAAATGGTCGAAGCAGAGCTTACCGAAGCGCTGATAGACGAGCATCTCTATGACGATACCACCGTCGAGAAGGTTCAGAAGGATATCGACGATCTTTACGAGTCGGAGATCGCCTACCTGGTCAACGACAAAGTTTCCGATTATCTTTCCAGCGACGCGTTCCAGATTGCTTTGGACAGAGCGGTCAATTCTCCGAAGTTCAATCAGGAGTTGAACGCTTTGTACAGCAAAAACGGCGATTTGATGGTTGACGAAGTGATCACCGAGATCATCGCCGACGCCATTCGAAAAGCCGCAAAAGCGATGATTGAAGATTACAATAAGGCAATCGAAGAAGCGCTCGACAAGTTTGCCGAGGAAAACAGCGAAGCACTTCAATACTCAAAAGAAGAAATATTCGCGAAAATCGGCTATTACGAAGCGTCCGAAGACAACAAGGATGATCTGGTCCCCGCGTACAGCTCCGGCTTTGAGTTTGTTTACAAGGAAAAGATTCAGCGGCAGTTTAACGCGCTTTATCCGCTCCCCAATAAATAACAAGTAAAACATAAGCGTGCTGAAGTAGAATTCAGCACGCTTTTTTTCTTCAAAATTCAATTGCTTTCGTCAGCGCTTCGTAATCGGAAATATTCATGTTGCGGATTCTTGGATTCGCCACCATTTTTGGCCCCCAAAACCCGAACGCGATATGGCAGATGCCTTTTTTGCGCTTCAACATGCTTGCCGTGCAGCGCACGCTTTCGATCGAGCCGGTTTTGACGATGGTCGTACGATACGTAAATCTGCCGTTGGCGACGGCGACATTCTTTTTGTTGATGCTTAACCCTTCTGTTTTGTATTCAAGCACTTCGCCGACCGCCGCGAGCGCAAGAAGAACCGCGGCGCCTGCCACAAAAATCATATTCTGCGTAAACAAGGAGCCCGCAAGCAACAAAAGCGCGGCAAGAAACCGGAAGGACAAAAAGAAGTACGGCAAAGCTCTTTTCTGCGGTCTTGACAACGATTTGGGCAGCTCGAAATCCGGTAGCAGTTTTTCAAGCAGGTTTTCTACCCGGTCGCGCTTCGCGATGGGGATCAGCATCGCGGTTTCCTGTGCCTTTTCTTCTTTTTCGTCGCCGTAGCCGATCACGAAAACCTCCATCGTATAATACTTAAAAATCCGCATGAGCGCGTTTTGCTTCAGCCTTATTCCGTTTATTTTATCCAAAGAAAACGAGTATTTCTTTTTCTGCAGCAGACCGTATTCTATGCTCAGGTGATAGCCCTTTTTGGAGAGCGTGAACCGATGGTATCGTATGACGTTGGTCAGCAGCGCAAACGCGAGCGTGATTAAATACAGGACCAAAATAACGATCACAGCCGAAGTAAACGAAATATCTCCGACCGCCTCGCCGTTGAGCAAGTCTTCGATGAATCGTTCCGCGTCGACGCTTTGGTCGATAAGGCTTCCGCCCACATACAGAACAGACAATACCGAAAAGATATATCCGATTTTCGACCGCAAAAGCCCGAGCAGCATAAAATCCCCGGCGTCGAAGACGATGCGCTCCTGCGGGGCCGGCTCGGAATCTTCCTGCAGGTCTTCCGGACGATGGCTTAACAACAACTGCTTAACGTACAGCGCGTCCTCTTTTTTCAGCACCAGCTTCGCTTCCGCTTGGTTCGCCGCGTCGTTTGCCTGCGCGGTATTGTCTATCTTTATCTTGTAAACTTTAAACATTTGGAAAAGCAAATCCTGCGACAAGTCAACCGTCGTTATGGTCGAAAGCGGGATTTCGGTTTTCTTTTTGGTAAATAGCCCTCTGCGAATAATCAGGTAGGTTTCGTTGATCTCAAATGTCGTGGTCATAAATTCGACGAAACGCTTGATCGGCAGAACCGCAATAATGATAACGAGCGTCATCATCGAATCGCTCGAGTTCCCTCCCAGCAATAAAATAAGCGCAAGGATTGGGAATCCGAAATTTTCAAGGAATCCGTCAAAAAGAAACAGGACATGGTTGCGTTTCGGTCCGTACATATCAGCTACCCGCCTTGCCTGATTTTTGAATCAGCTTGTTTTTCAGGTTTTCGGAAATCTCGCCGGCTGTTTCTTCGGTCAGCCCTTCGATCGTAAACTCGTCGCTTGCGGTATGAATGACCAGCTTCGTCAGTCCCAGTTTTCGATAGATAGGTCCGCTGGATATCGTGATGTGCTGAATGCGAATGACAGGAATAACCGACGTGGTGATAAAGAAAATCCCGTGCCGGATCTCTACTTTTTCGTTGTCGATGTAATACCCCCACTGCCTGTATTCGATGACGGGATATAAAAGCAGCGATATCAGCGCATAAAGCAGCAGCGCGCCTTCGACCGCAAAGAAAATCGGTTTATACGTTTCCCAGTCCTCCGCGCTGCGGGTCGCCAGGTTGACCCCCAGAATAAGTACGGCTAAAATGACTAAAAAAACCATTCTGCCGATTCGCCAGGATGTGATTACCTTTTTGTCCAGCTTTTTATACTCCATATGCCCTCCGTTTTATGTATTTATAAAAAATCCGGAAAAGCGCGTTTTCCGGATTTTTGCATTCAACTACGCAGTTATTTTTCATTATATAAAGCAAGGCAGGCTTTGTACATCATATAAATATCGGACTTCGAAGCAAGCTCGAACGGCGCATGCATGGATAACAGCGGCACGCCGACGTCGATTACGTCGATGTTCAGCATCGCGATTTCGGTCGCGACCGTGCCGGTGCCGCCCTGGTCCACCTTGCCGTACTCGCCGGTCTGCCATACGACACCGTTGTCGTCCAACAGCTTCGCGACCCTTGCGACCAGCTCCGCGGACGCGTCGGAAGCCCCGCCCTTACCTCTGCTGCCGGTGTATTTGGTTACAACCACGCCTCTGTCGAGGTAGGACGAGTTGTTCTTTTCGTACGCGTCGGCAAAGCACGGGTCGTACGCTCCGCCGACGTCCGCCGAGAAGCAAATCGAGTTGGCGCAGCAGGTTTTCATGTCCGCATTCTGCATTTCGCAGAGCGAAGTCAGGAAATGCGCGAAGGACGCAGAGCGCAGTCCGGTCACGCCCTCCGAACCGATTTCCTCTTTGTCCGCGAACATCGCGATGGCGGTGCGTTTGACGCCGGACAGCGCGCAGATGGCGGTCAGCGCGGGGTATGCGCAGACTCTGTCGTCATGCCCGTAAGCGGCGATCATGCTGCGGTCGAATCCGACCTCTCTTGACTTCAGCGCCGGCACCGCGGTCAGCTCGGCGGTAATCAGGTCGCGCTCGGTGATGCCGTACTTCTCGTTCAGAAGCGTCAAAATATACAGTTTCGCGCTGTTGTCCTCGTTTAAAGCCATGACGCCGTTGATAATGTTAAGCCCCTCGCCGGTGATGCCCTCCGAGAGCTTCTTTTCCATTTGGTCCTTGCTGATATGCGGCATCAGGTCGCTGATATAGAATACCGGATCGTTCTCGTCCTCGCCGACGCTGACGTCGATTTTCCTGCCGTCCTTTGTGCAGATAACGCCGTGCAAAGCGAGCGGAATGGCCGCCCACTGGTATTTCTTGATTCCGCCGTAGTAATGGGTTTTGAAATAGCTGATGCCGCTGTCCTCGTACATCGGAATCTGCTTGAGATCCAGCCTCGGCGAATCGGTGTGCGCGACGATAATCGAACAGCCGCGGTCCAGGCTCTCCTCGCCGATGACCGTGAGGTATATGCTCTTCTGTCTGTTTACATAATATATTTTATCGCCCGCTTTGTACTTCTTTCCCTTCTCATAGGGGACAAAACCGCGCTCGGCGGCGTACTTTACCGCGAAAGCGGTCGCTTCCCGCTCTGTTTTCGCAGAATCAATAAATTTGCGGTATCCGTTCGCGTACTGAAAAATCTCGCCCACCGCTTCCGGATAGCGCGCATACACGCTTTCCCGTTTGTAAAGCAGATTCTTTGCTTCTTCCGTTGTCATTTCCCTTTTCTCCTTTTCAATTTACAAACTGACTGTTTTCGCAATATAAATCGATATAGATTTGTTTTACCTTATTGACCTTTTTCACAAACTGTTCCGTTTCCGAATACGGAATGGCCTTTAGCGTCACGCCGTCGTCGGAATAACGCGTATCCGCGAGCCAGCTCGTAACGCTGCCGTGTCCGGCGTTGTATCCGGCAAGCGCCGTGTCCCAGTTCCCGAACCGTTTATAAAGGTAGGATAAATAATATACCCCGTATTTGATGTTGGTTTCCGGATTGGTCAGCGCGCCTTCCTCGTAGTTTTCGCTCTTCATTTTGGCAAGCCATTCGTAGGTGCTCGGCATCAGCTGCATCAAACCCGTCGCGCCTTTTCTGGAGACCGCGTCCGCGCGGAAACTGCTCTCCGTATAAATCACGGCGAAAACAATCTCCTGCGGCACGTCATACGCCGCGGCGTATTTCGCTACGTACTCCTCGTACTTGAGCGGATACCGCTGTTTCTGGATATACCTGTAAAGCATCAAATAGCCGGCAGTCAGGAAAACAACGATCAGGGCAGCCACCGTTATTATTTTTCTCTTTTTCTTCAATATGTTAACACCCTTTCAGAATGTTCTCGAAAACACGCTCGGTGTTTGCCCGCAGCGCCGCCAAATCGGAGTTGTTATATATAATATAATCGCAGCGCGCTTTAAGATATTCGTTGTCCAACTGCTTCGATAGCCGAATCGCCGCCTGTTCTTTGGCAAGGTTATCCCGTTTGCACAGCCTTTCGACGCTTTGTTCGTCGGGCGCGATCACGCCGACAATTTTATAGCACTGTTTGTCAAACCCGCTCTCAAACAGAAGCGGCGCCTGAACGACAACCAGCCCGCCCCTGCTTTTCGGCGCGGCGGCTTCGGCGCGACGGAGCACGGTCTGCAAAATATGCTTGTGCGTGATTTGGTTCAGCTTCATCAGCAGCGTATCGTCCGCGAACACGATTCTGCCCAAAGCCTTGCGGTCGATGCTGCCTTCGTGATCTAAAATTTCGGTTCCGAAGAAGCCGGTCAGCTCCTGCTTCAACGGCTCGCTGCTCTCCAGCAGCTCATGGTAAACGGCGTCGCAGTCGATGACCGCGATGCCCATGGAGGCGATCATCCTGCCGCACTCGCTTTTGCCGCTCCCGCTTCTTCCGCACAGTCCGATCAGTTTCATACCATTCTCCCGTAAAATCGGTTAGAGCCTTATATATTTCGCAATTTCGCTTTGCGGTATGGCGCCCTGCCGCAGGATTTTCGGTTCGCCGACCAAAGAAACAATGGTGGATTCCAAGCCGTACTCGGTGCGTCCGGCGTCCAGAATCATATCCACCCTGCCGTACAGCTCCTCGACGACTTCTTTGCCGTCCTTTGCGCTGATTCTGCCCGAAATATTCGCCGACGTCGCCGCGATGGGACATCCCGCTTCTTTGGCGAGCAGCACAAAGATGTTGTTGCTCGGAAAGCGCAGTCCGACGGTATCGTTTCCCGCGGTCACGATGTCCGGCACGCAGGGCTTCTTTTTCACGATCACCGTCAGCGGTCCGGGCGTGAACGCTTCAATCAGCTTTCTCGCTTCGTCGGTTAAGTACGCGATTTCCTCCGCTATCTTTAGCGAAGCGATATGGCAGGACAGCGGCTTCTGTGCCGGGCGTTCTTTGGCGTAATAAATCTCCGCCACCGCTTTTTCGTCAAACGCGTTCGCGCCGACGCCGTACACCGTCTCGGTCGGAAAAGCGGCGACGCCTCCGTTTTTAATCAGTTCTGCGCATTTTTTGATAATGCCGATATCCGGATTTGATTCGATTACTTTATAAATGACTGTGTTTTTCACGCTATAACCCTTCGTTTCGGATGATGTTTGTAGTTTATCATAATTTTGCCTGTTTTTCCATATGTTTGTAGATTTACAAGGGGAAAATTCATAAAAAAAATATGTTGAAAATTCATTTTTCTAATGCTATAATATGGTCTAATATTTATATGTCATATATGTCTTATTATCGCGAAAATGTCTGTTTTTCAGACGTTTTTCCGTGTTTTTCATCCATTCTGTTTTTACAAAAAGGAGGTTTTCTATGCCCATCAAGATTCCTCACGAACTGCCGGCAACGGAAGTGCTGATCAACGAAAACATATTTGTTATGGACGAATACCGCGCGCTCAGACAGGATATTCGTCCGCTCAGAATCGCAATCCTCAATCTGATGCCGACAAAAATCGTTACGGAAACGCAATTCATGCGGCTATTGTCCAACACGCCGCTGCAGATTGATATAACGCTTTTAAAAACCGCATCCCATCAGTCCAAGAACACGCCCGCCGCGCATTTGGCTTCGTTCTACAAAACCTTTGACGAGGTCAAAAAAGAAAAGTTCGACGGCCTGATTATCACGGGCGCGCCGGTTGAGACCCTTCCGTTTGAGGAAGTGGATTACTGGGAAGAACTCTGCTCCATTATGGCGTGGTGCAAGCATAATGTTTATTCGACGATGTACGTCTGCTGGGGCGCGTACGCCGGACTATATTTTAATTACAATATACCGAAGCGTATTTTGGAGAAAAAGATGTTCGGCGTGTTCGAGCACAGGACGTTAATCCCGCTGTACCCGCTCGTCAGAGGATTCGACGAGGTTTTCCTTGCGCCGCACTCGCGCTATTCGACGGTGGACCCCGAGGATATTTTAAAGCAGGATAACCTCCTGCTCGCCGCCGTTTCGGACATCGCGGGCGTTTATCTGGTCGCGTCCAGAGACGGCAGAGAGGTTTACGTCACCGGCCATGCTGAATACGATCACGATACGCTGCAGAAAGAGTATCTGCGCGACGTCGCGAAAGGCTTGAAGATTGACATTCCGTACAATTACTTCCCGAACAACGACGTCAATTTGACGCCTAAGAACACATGGCGCTCGCACGCGCATCTTTTGTATTCGAACTGGCTGAACTACTTCGTTTACCAGAACACGCCGTACAACATTGAGGAAATACTGTAAAATAGATTCCTTAAATATCAATTTAGAGAGAAGAATTGTCAATGCGCAGATATTTATTTTCGATCAATGAAGAAATGAGCGTATACGACTTTGACGTCGTCATCATAGGAAGCGGAATCGCGGGGCTGTATTCGGCGCTCCATCTGGATTCCGCGCTTCAGTGCGCCGTCGTGACCAAAGCGAATATCGACGAGAGCAACTCCTACCTCGCGCAGGGCGGTATCGCCGCGGTGATGTCGCCCGAAGACACCTATATCATGCACATCAACGACACAATAAAAGCGGGCGCCGGTCTTTGCGACCCGGAAGCCGTCAAGGTGCTTGTCGAGGAAGGTCCGGAGAACATCCGAACGCTGATTGACATGAAGGTTCCGTTCGACGTCAACGCGGACGGCGACCTGCAGATTACGCGCGAGGGCGGTCACAGAACCCGCCGTATCGTGCACTGCGGCGGCGACGCGACCGGCAGGGAGACGACCATTCAGCTCAGCAAAATCGCGATGCAGAAGGATAACCTCCACTTTTTCTTTGAAACCTTTTTGGTAGACCTCCTGACCGACGACAACGGCGTCTGCGGCGTGCTGGTAAAGGTCGGGGACGATTTCAAGGTGCTGCGCAGCAGAAACGTCATCATCGCGACCGGCGGCTGCGGTCAGATTTATCAGTACACGACCAGCCCGCTCGGCTCTGTCGGCGACGGAATTGCCGCTGCGTACCGGGCCGGCGCGGTTCTGCAGGATATGGAAATGATTCAGTTCCATCCCACCACGCTGATTTCCGACGGAAAAGCGTCCAGACTGTTCCTGATTTCCGAAGCGGTCCGAGGCGAAGGCGGAATTCTGCGCAACAGCAGGGGCGAAGCGTTTATGCAGGGCAAGCACGAGCTTGCCGACCTCGCGCCGCGCGACATCGTAACCCGCTGCGTGCTCGCTGAAATGGAAAGAACCGGCGATCAAAACGTATGGCTGGATGTTTCGTCCATGACGACGGAGTTCTTCAAAGAGCGTTTTCCGACCATCTTCAACGAGTGCGAGAGCAGAGGCATTCATCTGACCAAAGACAGGATTCCGGTCCGCCCGGCGCAGCATTACATCATGGGCGGCGTCAAGACCGATATTGACGGCAGAACCAACATCAAAGGGCTCTACTGCGTCGGCGAGGCGGCGCGCACCGGCATACACGGCGCGAACAGGCTCGCTTCCAACTCGCTGCTCGAATGTCTTGTGTTCGGACGCAGGTGCGCGCGATACATCAACGGCAATATCGTGCCCAGCTATAACGAAAACAAGAAGATAAAAGTAGAATCGAAGATTTATCATAAAAAACTGGATATCGGCTTCTACTCTGCGCTTGAAGCGAAAATCAAGCAGATTATGACCGCTTACGCCGGACCCATCCGGAGCCGGGAAGGCCTGCGCACCGCGCAGGCGGAACTGGACGCGCTTGCCGAACAGATCGAGGACGCACATCTGTCTCTCCCCTACGAGTTCAAAGTGTACAATATGCTTCAGGTTTCCCGGAAAGTCGTGGAAGCGGCCATCGCGCGCAAAAAGAGCGTGGGCGCGCACTACCTGACTGACGAGGAGCAGTAAGAAAGAGAGGGGTAACGCTCTATGAAAACCATATTTGACCGCATAATCCAGATGTCGCTTGAGGAAGACGCTCCGTTCGGCGACATCACCACGAACAGCATTGTTCCGGCGGACAGACGAGTTTCTGGCAGGTTTATCGCCAAGGACGACGGCGTTTTGTGCGGCATTGACATCGCGCAGCGCACGTTCGAGCTTGTCGGCGGCGATTTTGAGATGGTAAAATATTTCAAAGACGGCGACTCGATAAAGAAAGGCGACGTCATCGCCGAAATCAGCGGAAACGCCCGCACCATCCTGACCGGCGAGAGAACCGCGCTCAACCTAATGCAGCGCGCGAGCGGCATCGCGACCGCGACCGCGAAAGCCGTCAAAGCGGTTGCGGGCACCAAAGCGCATATCGCGGATACGCGGAAAACCATGCCCGGGCTTCGGCTGCTGGACAAATACGCCGTCAGAGTCGGCGGCGGCGTAAACCACCGCTTCAATCTTTCGGACGGCGTTTTGATAAAGGACAATCATATCGCCGCGGCCGGCTCGATTAAAAATGCCGTGGAAGCGGCGAGGAGACACTGTCCGCATACCTTAAAAATCGAAGTCGAGGTGGAAAACTTCGTCCAGCTTTATGAAGCGCTCGAGGCGAAAGCGGATATTATCATGCTGGACAATATGTCCAACGAGGATATGGCGAAGGCCGTGCAAATCATCGGCGGCAGAGCGATCGTCGAGGCAAGCGGCAATATGGGCGAAAAGGACCTTTCCGAGGTTGCGAAAACCGGTGTGGATTTGATTTCAATCGGAAGTTTGACACATTCTGTTAAATCTCTTGACATTAGTTTGAAATTTAGTATAATATAAGTGTTGTAAATTTATAGAAAAGAAGGTTGAAAAATGAAACACATCAAGCAAATCGCTTTGTTGGCCGTTGCGCTCATGATGATCGTAGCGCAGTTCGCAATCTCTACGTCGGCCGAAGACACAGTTTTAGTAAACCTCATGCCCACCAAAGACAACACGATGGGCAAACTGCAGTTAACCGGCTGCACGATGGAAGAGAACAGCGACGGTTCGGTTACGTTTACGCTCACCGCTACGTCGGCAAACGTCAAAATGATTTTTGCTGAAAACGTTTATCAGGAAGAAAGCGGCGGCACAATTTACAGCGGCGATGCTTTTGACATCACCAAAGGCGCCTTTGTCGTTTACGATTACGCATCTGCCGACGGCGTTTCGTTCAGCAGATTCGTAGCGCATTATACCCGTAAAGACAAAGCAACCGCCAACACGCTTGCAGACCTTTACCTGAACAGTATGGAAAGCGATTCAACATACGCAAAACATCGTAAAGTCAGCGGAGAAGGCTTCGGTGTTTGGGATTTAGGTACATACGTTACTGTTGATAAAGGCTCCTCATGTGTATTTGACAATCATATGCATCGCTTCTGCGACCTTGATTTCGATATGGTCGGCAAAGTCGGCGGCAAACTTACGATTTACAAGTTCTACGTAAGCTCAACTGCAGACGTGAAGGATCTCGGCAAAGTCAGACCCGAGCCTACTAAGTTCGAGTCGAGCGCCGCATCCTCTGCAGCTTCTTCCGTAGCAACTTCTTCTGCCGCTTCCTCCGCTGCAAGCAGCGATACGTCTTCCGCTAAGAGTGAAGCTTCTTCTACTTCCAGCGAAGCGAAATCCGACGTAACCAGCTCGAAGAGCGACAGCTCCGCAAGCAGCGTATCCACCGAAACCGAAGATAGCAGCAACTGGTGGATTTATGTTGTCATCGCAGCCGTTGTAGTCGCTGTCGTTGCGGTTGTCATCTATTTCGTAAGCAAAAACAAGAAAAAAGAATAAGCAAGCAACTTGAATAAAAGGAACCGCAAAAAAGCGGTTCCTTTTATTTTTTGCTCAACTCTCTCCCGCATATGCCCTGATTCTTTCGTCGCGGCCGCGTTATATTATAAAATATCTTTCTCAAAAAGACCCCGTAAGACGGAATCTTCTTTACGGGGATTTCATATTCATTTCACGTCCGCGTTCCGCATCGCCGGGTTGTCGATCAGGTTGCCCTTTTCGTCATACCGCGAGCCGTGGCAGGGACATTCCCAGGTGTGCTCGACCTCGTTCCACTTCAGCGAGCAGCCGAGGTGCGTGCAGCGCTTGGTGGAGGGCGTCAGCAGGCTGACGACCGTATCGCTCAGATTGACAAACAGCTGCTTTGTAAAAATCGAGCGGTCGGGCGCAAAAACGTCCGCAAACTGGTTCTTTTGCTCCAGAACCATATCGCGCAGAATCCTTGCGCTGACCATCGACGAGGTCATGCCCCATTTGTTGAATCCGGTCGCGACGAACAGATTGGGCGTGTTGGGCGAATACCTGCCGATATACGGAATGCCGTCCAGGCTCATGCAGTCCTGCGTCGCCCAGGAATACTGCTCCACCGCGCCGCGGTAGCGCGTTCTTGCGAAATTGCGCAGTTCCTGATACCTGCCGCCCGGCTTGCCGGTTCTGTGGTCGCCGCCGCCGATGAGCAGAAGGTTCTGGTAGTTGCGGAACGACATGCCGTTTTCCGCTTCGTCCACGTACATGCCGCCGACATCCGGCGCGTTCTCCAAAGCGATGGTGTACGAGCGGCTCTGATACAGCTTGATAAAATACAGCCCGCGCCGATTGATAAACGGAAAATGCGTGGCGATAATGATTTTTTCCGCTTTGATATTGCCGGTATCCGTATAAGCGACATTGCCCTTTACTTTTTGAATAAAAGTGCGCTCGCGGATGTTCAGACCGCCCGCGATGCCGGCGGCAAACTTGAGCGGATTGAACTGCGCCTGATTCGGGAACCGAACCGCCGCTTTTACGTCCAGCGGAAGCGGCACTTTTTCGACCAGTTCCGCGCCGAAACCCAGCCTGTTGACCGCGCTGACCTCGTCTTCTATTTTCTTTCTATCGGTCAGCGTGTAAACATAAGCGTTCTTTTCTTCAAAATCGCATTGGAACACTTCGCTCAGTTCGCGGTACTTCCCGACCGCCCAGAGGTTAGCCGAAAGGTACTGCTTCGCTTTTTGGACGCCGAAGTTTTGAATCAGCTTTGCGTAAATCAGCCCGTGCTGGGCGGTAATCTTCGCGGTGGTGTTTTTGGTCACGCCGCTGCAGATGGTCTCGCCCTCTACGAGCAGGCAGTCCACGCCCGCTTCTTTCAAAAAGTAGGCGCACAGAATTCCCGCAAGCCCGCCGCCGATGACTAAGACGTCGCAGGACTTATCCCCTTCCAGTTTCGGAAACTTTGGCAAATCAACGCTTTCGCTCCAAACAGATTTCATATCCTTAATATCCTTTTTTTATTTATTATTTGTTGTTCGAACCTTTCTATTCCACAACTTGCATTTCTTGTGCGTATATGCTATTTTTATATAAGTAAGAAGGTGATTTTTTATGAAAATAATCCGCGTCCATCTGTACGAACAGTACGCGCAGCTCAAAACGCCGTTTAAAACGGCGCTGCGGACTGTGGACAGCCTGTCCTCTGTCATTGTGGAGTTCGCGACGGACGAAGGTTTAACGGGGTACGGCGCGGCTTCCCCGACCGCCGCGATTACGGGCGAGACCATGCCCTCGATTATCTGCGCGCTGAAGGACTATATCAAATCCGCCGTTCTCTACCAGGACCTTGATCTTTCTCTGACCGAAAAAATTGCAAACGCGATCGCGTGCAACGCTTCGGCAAAAGCCGCGGCTGAAATGGCTTTGTTTGATCTTTTGGCGCAGGAAAAAGGCGTTCCGCTTTACAAATATCTCGGCGGCAGGCAGGCGAAAACGCTCGAAAACGACATTACAATCAGCCTAAACCCGCCGGACGTGATGGCGGAAGACGCGGCAAAAGCGGTTCGGAAAGGCATACGCATCTTAAAAGTAAAGTTAGGCGGCGCTGCGGAACAGGATATCCGGCGCATCGACGCGGTCGCGGCCGTCGGCGGGTGCGTCATCCGCATCGACGCGAATCAGGCGTGGGACTTTGATACGGCGGTCAGCGTCGTCAACCACTGCGTCGAGAAAAACTACGACATCCAGCTGATCGAGCAGCCGTTCGGGCGGTATGAACTCGAGCTGATGAAAAAGCTGAAAGCGGCAAGCAGAATTCCGATTCTTGCGGACGAGAGCGTTTTCACCGCTCGCGACGCGAAGGCGGTCGCTTCGTCCCAGTGCGCCGATTTTATCAACATCAAGCTCGCAAAATCCGGCGGCATCGCCGAAGCCGTAAGAATTAACCGTATCGCCGAAAAAGCCGGCATAAAGTGTCTGATGGGCTGCATGCTCGAAAACCCCATCGGCGTGATTGCCGCGGCGCATTTCGCTTCCGCGTTCGACAACGTCACGATGGCGGATTTGGACGCGGTCGAACTGCTTCAAAACAACCCGATTGATTCCTCGACGATTTTTAAGCCCGACAAAATCATTATAACCAACGAAAAACCCGGACTGGGCATCACCGATATCTGGAACGTCAAGAGGATCGACTGAATGAATATCAAAGAAAAAATCAACGCCATTCTGCAAAAAAACCCGTCCTGCGGCGTTCTGATCGCCGCAGACGACGGGAGCGTGAAGTTTGAACACAACAGCGAAACGGCTTTTCCGAGCGCCAGCGTCATTAAACTTTACATAATGTCATACTATTTGGACCGGAAAATGCCGCTGGACACGGTTATTCCGTACGACAAAAGCTGTTATGTCGATTACAGCGTCATCAAAGAGTTAGACCTTTGCGGTCTGACCCTTTCCGAACTGCTGACGCTGATGATCGCTTCCAGCGACAACACGGCGACCAATATTCTAATCGACCACGCCGGCATGGAAGCGATAAACGATTACATTCAGTCCGCGCTGAACGCGAAAAACACCGCCCTGCGGCGGCGCATGCTGGATTACGAAGCGATCAAGCGCGGGCTGGACAACTACACCTGCGCGTACGATACGGTAATGCTTTTAAAAAGACTGTCGCAGAACCCGGCGGCGATGGATATACTGGGCAGGCAGAAATGCGCGGACCGGCTGATGCGGTATATCTATTCCGGCGTGGCATTTTACGGCAAAGCCGGCGAAATCCCCCATGTATTCAACGACGCCGGTATTTTGAAAACCAAAAAAGAAACAGCCTTCGCGGCTGTTTTGACGAACCATGTCAACTTTAATACGGCGGCCGTTCTGTGCGGTCTGTGCGGGCTCTTGGCTGTCGGTTCGGAGAATGCGGTTTATTAAACGGCGTCCTGCTCGTTTTGCGCGGATAGGCCGTACTGAAGAATTATTTTTGCGCCTCTCCGCATCACGGGCAATAATATAAGCAGGAAACTTATCGCTGCGCTTTCTGCCAAATGCCATTCCTTACTCGGCAGATAAGCGATTAGAATCATCAGCGGATAACATATAAAAAAGTTTAATAGAAATCGAAACAGGTACTTCCTGCCGTTTGCGTTGAACTCGTCTATAAACGTAACGGCGCCAACAAGCAAAAAGTACAAAGCAATAATGCCGGAGAGTATTTTGACGATAAAGAATATCTTCCCGGCGATTCTATACAGCATATCGCTTTCACTTTTGCTAACCCATATCATGATGAGCGCAAGGATCAGTAAAATCAAATCCGCGAGCATAAAGTGAGCTGTAAATTTTAAAAACCTTTTTCGATCTTTCTCGGGGAATCTGTTCATAATAGATAAAAGCATAAAAAAGCCGCCCCCTAATCTGCAACTGTTAAATTTATTATACAATATTTCAAGATAAAATCAATATAAAAATAAAACCTCCTTTGACGGAGGTTTTTATTATGCTTTTTTTGCCCGCTTATACATTGACTTCCAATGTCTTTACATACTGCCCGGCGGTATAAACATGCGTCGCGCAGGAGATGCAGGGGTCAAAAGAGCGGATGACCCTGCCGATTTCCACCGGGTCTTTTACATCCTGAACCGGCGTGCCGATAAGCGCCCGCTCGGCGACGCCGGGATGCTCATCGTCCCGCGCGCAAAAGTTCCATGCGGACGGCGTGATGATCTGATAGGTTAAAATCTGCCTGTTTTCCACCGAAACCCAATGACCGAGCGCGCCTCTGGTCGTATCAATCAATCCGCTGCCCTTCCCGCCGACCGACACTTCGTAAACCTGCTGGAAGTTGATGCCGGGACGCAGGTTCTCTAAAAGCGTTTTCAAAACAGCGCAGATTTTCTTCGCCTCCAGCACGCGGGCAATGGTTCTGTCCATCGCGGAAATGCCGTTTCGGTACTCGCCGCTGAGCCACTGGCGGGCAAGCGGTCCGACCTCGAACGGCTTGTTCTCGTAGCGCGGCGCTTTGACCCAGGTGTATGCCTTTAAATCTTTCGTATCCTCGATCGGCTGATGATACAAATCCTGCGGCTCAAGATTTTTACACCACGAGTAATCGCTGACCTCGGCGATGCGGTCCGGGTTGAACGGAGTTATATCGCCGTTGGTGTAGACCAGCGGATCGACATACAAAGTCCCCAGCTCTTTATAATGGTCGAATATGCCGTAGCTTAACAGATTGCCGTAACCACCGCCGATTTGGTAGTATTCGGGGTAATATTTCGCGATGTCGTAAACGTCCGGAAGCATTTTCTCCTCGATAAAGGTCTGGATGGAATCTAAAATCGAGAGCATGCTGATAACCTTGTCGGACGTCGCCTGCATGGTCGCACCGCCGATAAAAATACCGTGATTATGCGGCGCTTTGCCGCCGAAAATCGCGACCATCTGATGCGCCGAGCGGCTCAGCTCCAGCGAATCGAAATAGTTTTTCACAATTCGGTCGTTGATTTCTTTGGGCAGCCTGTAATCGTTATGCCGCGCATTTAAAAGCGGGAAGTTTTGGGGCATTTTCACATAATCGGGGATGGTCATCTGGAAAAAGTGCCGCAAATGGTTCTGCAAAAACTCGCTTCCGTGAATAATGTCGCGCAGATACCTTCCCTGTTCGGTCACCTCAATGCCCATCACGCTTTCGAGCGCGAGCGTCGAAGCCATTGAGTGCGCGGTCGAGCAGATTCCGCAAATCCGCTCGGTAAAATATACCGCGTCAAAAGGGTTTCTTCCGACCAGCATCTGCTCAAAGCCGCGGAACATCAGCCCTTTTGTTTTTGCGTTTACGACAGCGCCATTGTCCACATCGGCGTTGATTTCCATAAATCCGCTGATTCGCGTTACCGGATTGATTGTAATTTTCTGCGGCATGGCAAACCCTCTTTAGCGCGTAGTGTTGTAGGTTATAAACGGCTCCATCGCGTCGGGGAAACCGAACTGCGCGCAGCCGATGCAGGGCGTATCGCATTTGACCGGCCAGTTGACGTGGTTGTTCCACATCCGCACCGGGCAGTCAATCGGTGTGATCGGCCCGCGGCAGCCGAGCTTGAACATGCATGTTTGATCGCCCAGCTTTTCCGCGAAAATGTTGTTATCGAAATAGGACCTGCGCGGGCAGCGGTCGTGAATCGTAATGCTGTAAAACATCTGCGGGCGGTTCCTGCTGTCCAAAGGCGGCTCGCCGTACAGCAGAATATACGCCAGCGTGCCGAGAAACCAGTCCGGATTGCAGGGACAGCCCGGGCAGTTGATTACCCGGCGTTTCAACACCTTCTGCACGCCCACGCATTCAGACGGATTGGGTTTTGCGCCCGAGACCCCGCCGTGCGACGCGCAGGCGCCCACCGCGATGACATATTCGGCGGCTTCCCCGAGCCGGGTGACGGCGCTCAGCCCCGTGACCGCTGTGCCGTTCACGCGCCCGATGATGTTGTAAAGACCGTTTTCCCGTTTGGAAACCGCGCCTTCCACCGCCAGTATAAAGTCGCTTCCGATCACGCTGAAAAGCTGTTCCATCGCAGCGCTTCCTTCTTTTGCGACCAGACTGTTGCAATAGATAAAGTCGGTCATCGCCGTCATCATGTATTCCAGATTCGGCTCGAACCCGTCAAGAAGCGAAATAATATTGCCGGAGCATCCGTTCAGCTCCAGCCAGACCAGTTTTTTCTTTTTGCCGGTCGTTTCGGCCTGATTGATCGCCGCGTTGACCAGTTCCGATATGTATTTTCTGCGGTCGGAGTATCCCGGGCAGTTTTGCTGCATAAAAAAGTCTCCTTTACGCCAGTTTGCCGACAAGCTTGAGCTGTTTAAACCTGTCGTCCCCGTGCATCCGCACGAAGGTTTCGGTGACGTCTTTGCCGCAGCTGACGCCGAAATGGGTTCCGGCGGCGAACGCGGGATGATCGGACACGTCGTAAACCAGTCCGTTGATGGCGACCAGCGCCGGTTTTCCGTCTTTGCCCGTGCACTGCGCGAGTTCTTCCTTAGAAAACACTTTCAGCGGCTCCGATGCGGCTTCTTTTGCGGCGGGCGCGCGCTCGGCGGAACCTGTCGTTTGCGCGCGCGTTTCCTGCGCTTCCGGCGCGTTTTTTTCACCTTTCGGAACCGCCTGCACCTGCAAATCGTATTCGCGGTTTATGACCTCGACCGCGCTTTCAAGCGTAGATACCCTGTCCCGCAGCTGCCGGAGCACTTCCCATTTGCTCTTGCAGGCGTTCGAGCCGAGCAGTTCGACGTCCGATTTGATTTCCTTTACCATATTCACAAGAAAATCCCCGAATGAATACCGCATACCATCATCCTGCTTTCTTCCTGAAGTGAATGGACCGTACTATGCGTCGGTTTTCCAGATGTCCGGGTCCTGGTCGCCGAAGATATGCTCGATTTTTACCTTGAACTTCTCGGTTTCCTTTTTCTCAACCGCAATCTGCGTCCAGTCGCCGACGATGTTGCTGTTTCTGGACACAAACTGCTCCAAAATGCTCTCTTTTGTGATTTGGCTGTCTTGATGGACGGAAACCACCAGTTCGGTCAGCTTTACGATGGAATACTGCCGGCAAAGGTCCAGCACTGCGTCGTAAATATCCATTACCAAAAATGAATCGTGCATGGAAAAAACCCTTTCATTACTCCACCTTAATCAGCGAATTGAATTTTGCGAGCAAATCCTCAACGGCGGAGCATATGTTCTCAAACTTCTGCGACAAAACCGGGCTTATTTCCTCGCCGTAGCAGACGTCGGCAACCTCAATGCCGATTAAGTACCCTTTATAATTGCGGCCATACAGCTTCATCAGCTCAATCAGGCTCAACTCGTGCTGGCTTCCGCAGCAGGAAGGCGCCGACAGCACTTCCGAAAGCTCGTATGTCTTGATGCTTCCCGGCGTGTCGTTCGTATAAAGCGCGTCTAAAATGACGATAAAATCATCTTCGTTGAGGGAGAAAAAACAGCTTTTGTCATCGGTTTCGCATATCGTCACGTCATATCCGAGTTCCTCCATCGTGTCCCGCATGTGCTCGGTTACGGCGATCGCGATTCCGTCGTCGGTCATAAACCGGTTGCCGACCGCAATCAGCTTCTTCATTCGGACCCGCTCCTTTCCGATTTCGATTCTCTGCCTTATATAATGTTATATTGAAATCAGCCGTGAAATATGACAGAAAAACTCATATCGGACAAAATTGTTCGGCCTTGACAAATCTTTCTGCCAAGACTAAAATGACTTGCGGAAGGAAGTGGTGTTTTGCGCATCCAGATAAGAAAAGCGAGCGAGAAGGATATTCCGCGCCTGATAACCCTTCTTGAGCAGGTCGCGGCGATTCACAACAACGCGCGCCCGGACCTTTTTAAAGCGAACTCAAAGAAGTACAACGAAAACGACCTGAAAGACTTATTATGCGACCCCAAGGTTACCATCTTCGTCGCCGCGGACAAGGACGACGTCGCGGTCGGCTACATATTCTGCATGCTGAGCGAGTATAAAGATCACGCCATCATGCAAGACGGCAAAACGCTGTATATCGACGATTTGTGCGTGGACGAATCGCAGCGCGGTAAAGGCATCGGCAAAATGCTGTTCGAGCGCGCCCGCGCTTACGCCCGCGAACAGGGATGCCGCAACATCACGCTGAACGTCTGGGCGGGCAACGACGGCGCGCGGCGCTTCTACGAAAATCTCGGCATGAAGGAACAGAAGCGAACGCTGGAAATGCTATTGTAATATTAACAAAAAAACACACCCTGAACGTATCGCAACGCGAACACAGTTCAGGGTGTATCTATTTTATGGAAAGTCCTTGGCCAAAAATATTTCGTCAGCCCGCGGCTTCGGGCGGCTTCTTTAGGATTTATTTTTAGGGAAACTCGGCGTCTTACCTATAAAACGGCGTATATGCAAGCTCTGTGATTACGGTTTCGGATGCGAAGTCATCTCCGTTGTGAATATAAATTTTTCCTCTTACTTCGATGAGCGTGCTGGTTTCGTCATTCTCATCTAACTGCATCTCTTCCGCCTGATTGGTGTCGAATACGTCCTCTCTCGTGAAGGATTCGCCGGGCTGCAGTTCGCCAAAGAAGATTTCATCCGGTTTTGCCACCTCTTCCACAACAAGCCCGAAATTGCAGGCTTTACCATTGCGGTAAGCGGATAAACTTACGCATCCCTGAACGCCGTCGATGATCGAGGGCGCCCACAGCGATACAGGCTCGCTGCCGATATTCTTCACCGTTGTCTTAACGGTAACGACATCTCCCTTCACAACGCGATACTTATACTCCATTGTAATCTGAAGATTGCCTACCGTCTGGGTGGCAATTGCCGTATGATCCGCCAGGTTTTCTTTTACCGCCATAAATTTGCGGTAGTCGTCATACTTGCCGCCCGCGTCCGCAACGGTTTTTACGTTCAGGTCTTCGTCGATCTTTACTTCAGTAAACTTAAAGCTTTCAATTACTTCCCCGGCTTCGTTTCTCCACTCGTAGTTCAATACCAAGCCGGTCAGAATATCTACGTAGTAATACTCGGTCGTGGTTTGATACGGCGTTTCTTCAAGCGTGTTCGCATCTGGCAGCTTCCATTGAAACGACCTTGTTAAAACCGCGCAATCTCTGTCTAAATACTTCGTGATCGTTAAATCATATTTTATATAACTATAACTAAAATCAGTTATCGGTAAAGTTTCATATGCTTTCAGCCGGAACAATCCCGAAAAATTCACGCCGAGGAGTACGATCTCTTTGTTAAAAATATCAATTTCATTTATCGGACAGTCAATGACTTTGAAGTTCTTCCTTTCATTGTTATAAAATAGTGTTTTTGTGCCGTCGCAATATGTTTCGAGATCTTGTGTGATGACCGGACCGGTACCATCGGCGCCGCCGTAATGAGTGCTGTGATAATGCTCATAATACTCCGAGGTTTGGCTGTTATATTGAACATCTATCGTAGCGGATAATTTCGAATAAACGTCTTCCTTTACCCCTTTGCCCGAAAATGTCGTGTAATAGCTGCTGCTGTTCATCATTTTGTTGACGATATACGCAAAGGTGATCTCATCCGGTATTTCCGGCCGGGACGCTTCTGTTTCAACGGAAACAGCTTCTGTTTCCATGGAAACAGCTTCGCTTTCTCCGGCAAGCGCCGCGTTATTGCCGCCCTGAGCAGGTCTTAATACCATCGATGCAGCAACCACCATTGCGCACAGCACGACCAGCAGGCAAACCTGCAGCGCCTGCTTCCAGGCAACATGCCGTACTTTTTTGGCGGTCCTGATTTCCCTGTTCTCTAAAATGCTGTTGGTGATCAGATTCTTCTGTTCTGTTGATAATGTTATTTTGTCAAAGGCTCTTTTAATGTCGTCTCCGCGCATTCCAAGTCCACTCCTTCCAAAATCATTCCTAATTTCTTGCGCGCTCGCTTCAAGCGGGAGGACGCCGTATTCACGCTGACCCCTGTGATGGACGCGATTTCGCCGATGCTGTACCCTTCGTAATAATACAGGTAAATCACATCTCTGTACGCGGGGGACAGCTTTCGGATTTCGGACAAAACTGACCTGTCCGTCTCGTCAAGGGTGTACGTAATAGATTCGTTCAGGGGCTCGGTGCGGAGGAACCAGAAAGACCTTCTTAAATCGACGCATTTGTTTATGGTCGTTCTGATCAGCCACGCCTTGAGATGTTCGTCGCTTTCGAAGTCCTTGCCGCATTGATACAAGGCTAAAAAAACCTCCTGCGCAACATCCTCGGCATCGGCGTAATTGCGCAGGCGGTTAAACGCGACTCTCAAGACCGTATCACCGAACCGCTGCACCCGCTGCCTGAAAAGCTCGTTTACTCGCGAGTAGTTTTTTTCTTCCATCGGCTATCCCCTTTCACTAACTAATTCGATTGAAAGAAGCGTTTTGGTGCAACGTTCGGAAAAATTTTTTTATTTATTTTTTATCGGCAGACGCGCCAGTATATCTTTGATATGCGTATCCCAGTAGTCCCAGTTGTGAACGCCCTCGAACACTTCATAGGTATGGTCTATGCCCAGTTCGGTCAGGTGTTTGTGCATTTTCTCGTTCCCGTCAAAGGTGAGTTCGTCGTCCTTTCCGGTGCTGAAATAGAAGCAGGGCGTTTCCTTGCCGCTGTTCTTCAGCTGTTCCGCAAGATAGAACAGGTCGTTTTCGCTGCCCGGTATTTTATCCGCGCCGCCGAAAGCGAGGTTCCACACGTTTTCGTGGATGACTCGGTTCGCGATATCGAACGCGCCCGACAAAGAACCGGCAAAAGCGTAATTCTCCGGCCGGCGCATGGCGAGCTTGAACGCGCCGTAGCCGCCCATCGACAGCCCCGCGACAAAGGTATCCTCTCTTCTGCCGCTGATTTGCGGGAAAAACCCTCTGCAAATCTTCGGCAGCTCGTCCGCGAAGAAGGTAAAGAATTTCCCGCCGTAAACCATATCGGAATAATACGAAAGCTGCGCGGACGCCATGACGACCGCGATGCCGAGCGGCGCGACATACCGCTCGATCGACGTACGGCGGCACCATATCGTGCAGTCGTCACTCATGCCGTGCAAAAGGTACAAAACCGGGATGCGTTCGCCGCCTTCGCTGCTCTCAATCCCGATTTGCGTATAGGACTTCTGGGGCAATATGACCTCCATATTCGTGCATACGCCGAGAACGTCCGAAAAGAAATTCACATGCAGTAAAGCCATTGTTTTCACCTGTTTTTTATAAAATTATACGCCCGCAAGATCAAACGGGGGCGTGTACTCCGCCTTCGCGCTGCTCCGCTCCTGCATAAAGCCCGCCGTCAAGCCCAGCCGAACCGCTTCCCGTACGACGGCGTTATACTCAAAGCTGGTCACCCGGCGGCGAAGCTCTTTATGCTTTAAGCCCTCGAACGCCGGCGTGTACTGGCTCATCAGGCTGAGCAGGTACTCTCCCGCCGGCAGGTTTTCCTTTATCCAGCGCAGAATGCGGATCGAGTCCTCTCTGCAGCCCGGAAGCACCATATGGCGGATCAGGACCCCTCTCCGCAGGATGCCGTCCTGATCCAGGACCGGTCCGCCGGTCTGGGTAATCATCTGCCGGACAGCCGCGGAAGCGACCGCAAAATAATCCGCCGCGCCGGAGAATTCCCGCGACAGCGCGCTGTCGTAATACTTAATATCGGGCAGAAATATATCGACGTAGTCTTTAAGCAGTTTTACGGTTTCGACTTTTTCATACCCGCCGCAGTTGTAAACGACCGGGATGCGCAGCTTTCCCTTTACGGCGTCCAAAGCCGTCAGTATGCCCGGCAGGTACTGTGTGGGCGTTACCAGATTGATGTTGTGCGCGCCTTGGTTCTGCAGTTCGAGGAAGATTTGCGCGAGCCGGTCCGCGCTTATCTCTTTTCCAAAACAGCCGCTGCTGATTTGGTAATTCTGGCAGTAGCGGCACCTGAGCGTGCAGCCGCTGAAAAAAACCGTGCCGCTGCCGTTCTTTCCGCTGACGCAGGGTTCCTCCCAGAAATGCAGGGCGGCGCGGGCAACCTTTATCTGGTCGCCGCAGCGGCAGAATCCAAAGCGGGTCCGCCTGTCCGCTCCGCATTCCCGCGGACATAGGCTGCAGGAAGCGTACTCAAACATGGACCGCTCCGTTTGCGCCGTAAACACGGTCGCCGCCTTCCTTTTTGGCGTTGTACAGGCAATTGTCAACGGCGGCGATCAGCTTGTCCAGCGTGGCGAAGGCGGGCAGCGGAAATTCGGGCGTGAACACGCCGACGCTGACCGAAACCGCGATGGTTTCTTCCTCGTACAAAATCTTCTGCTCGCGGATGCCGCGGCATATCCGCTCGGCGGTCTCCGTCGCCTGGTCGAAATCAGCGCCGCGCAGCAGCATGATAAACTCCTCCCCGCCGAAACGCGCCGCCATGTCCGCGCTGGTGATGTGCTCCTGCATCACGGCGCAAACCTTTTTCAGCACGAAATCGCCGCATACATGCCCGAACGTGTCGTTGACGCTTTTGAACCGGTCGATATCAAGCATAATCAGCGAAAACTCGGATTCGCCTTTTTTCGCGTCTTCGATCGCCTGACTGGCTTTTTCAAAGAAGTACCTGCGGTTGTAAACTTCCGTCAGCGGGTCGATAAAAGCCGCGTTCTCGAGCATGAGGACTTTGTTGACATGCTCGGTTTCGTTCGCGAAGGTCAAAAGATAGCCATATTCATTGGTGTATTCCTTAATCTTTTTATCCAGCTTTATCAGTTTCGTGGAAAAATACATCTGCCTGCCGTCCACTGTCCGGTTGATAATACAGCTTTGATTGTTGTCGAGAGCGTTCAGCAGTTCCGTATCGTCTGCAAACGCTTCGGATACTTTCCTGAACTTTCTCAGACTGTTTCCGAACACATTTACCGCCGCGGCATTGTATTCGATAATGGTTTTCGCGTCATCCAAAATTAGAATCGGCGTGTCGATCGATTGAAACACCTTCATATACGCGGCCGGAAGCAGGTCAAACAGCCGATATTTGAACAACGTCAGCAGCAGAATAAAAGCAGAAGCTCCCATAAAAAGCGTCGCGCTGTCAAAATTGCTCGTAAAGTACGAGAAATGGCAGCTTGCGACCGTCAGGAAGCCGAGTATGCTCAGCCCCAGCAAAACGGCGGCCTGCTTTCGACGCATACCCGAGGCCGTTTTATACACGTTGTAATAGTTCAGCGCGGAAAGCGCCACCAAAACGGACTGGTACGCGTTGTGGACGAAATACAGGACCCCTTTTTCGTACAGGATGACGTGTAAGCCGCTGTTGGTGATGGAATAGATATGCGATTGATAGAAGTACTGATTGGAAGTATGGGTGAAATTCCCGATTAACGCGATTACCGGAATGACGAAGAGAAGCGGTTTTAGCTTTTGCCATTTGCCTTCCAGGTGCGAAAAGCGTACGGAAATCAAATACCAGATCGGAGCGATCATAACCAATCCGATATATTGAAAATGGTTGTAAAAGATCTTCTGCGACTCGACGTTTGCCGTCAGTTCGAGAACGTATCCGAAAATATAAATCAACGCCGATATCAGCAGCAGTTCCAGCAAACGCTTGCTGCGAATGATGTGTTTTGTATTGTGAAAGAAAAGCAGCAAAAAGAGTATAAGCAAAGAAAGAGCCATTAAAGCTCCGGTCAACAGAACAGATAAATTCATATTTTGCCTACTTCCCGAGTGTTTTTATGTTATGATGCGTTCATCGCAAAGAATTTATAATTTTCTGACTGCGCGGGTTGCACTTTGCCTGCGTCAGAATCAGCCGAAAAACTAAAAAAAACGACGCACAACACCCATTTTATGCACTAACTGTACTATATAAACAACCGTTTTGTCAAGTGCGCGGCCGGCAAAAAGAAATCATCGGCCGGGCGGACTGCACCTGCCGATGTTTTTTTTTATAAATTAATTTAAATGCTTAAACTGCGGCAGATAGTCTTTGTTCTGCGCGAACATCTCGTCAACCATCTGCCTGATTTCGTCCAGCGACAGTTTCGCGGAAGTGAGCGGGTCGAACGCGATCGCGTAGAATACCTTCTGCGGGTCGCCTTCGAGCGCGCCGGCGACCGCGAGCTCCTCGCAGCGCGCGTTGATGTTGTTGAGCAACGCAAGCTGGTCCGGCAGCGGGCCGACGTGAACCGCTTCCAGCTTGTTTTTGGACGCGATCATCGGGACTTCGACGCAGCAGCCATAAGGCAGGTTGTCGATCAGGTTGAAGTTGCGGACGTTGCCGTTAAAGCGGAACATGGTGTTGTCGCCGAACACCGCGTTGAAAATATAGGCGGCATACTCGTTTCCGCGTTTTAGGCTGATTTCATCCTGTTGAATCCAGTCCTCGATGGTCTGCTTCCAGGTTTCCTTGGTTTTCATATAATAGTTCAAAATATAAGCGTGCTCGCCCGGGTTCCAGTTTGTGCCGTGCGTGCAGTATTTCTCTATCAAATCGGGCCGCTTTCTGTACCACGCGACATACTCGCTGTTGTGTCCGCTCGATTCGGTAACATAATAGCCGAGGTGCAAAAACATATTGTTGCGCACCGGCTCGGCGTTTAAAATCTCCGGCTTTTTCATCGCTTCGCGGATGAGCGGATATGCGTCCCTGCCGTTCCATTCGTACTTGAGGTAAAACGCCTGATGGTTGATGCCGGCGCATAAATAGGTAATCTCCTCAATCGGCGCGCCGATCCAGTCGGCGAGCATCTTCGCGGTTCCCTGAACGCTGTGGCAAAGCCCGGTGATTTTCAAATGCGGGAAACGCTCCTGCATCGCGCGGCAGAGCATCGCCATGGGGTTGGTGTAGTTGAGGAAAACCGCGTCCGGACAGTACCGTTCGATGTCTTTGCAGATGTCCAGCATTACGGGAATGGTGCGCAAGGCGCGGAATATGCCCGCCGGTCCGCGGGTATCCCCGACGTTAATGTCGATCCCGTATTTTTCCGGAATCAGGATGTCGTACTTCCAGACGTCGACATCGCCCGCCAAAATCGTGCAGAGAACGCCGTCCGCGCCTTTGAGCGCTTCCGCTCTGTCGGTCGTGGCGGTGACGGTCGCCGGATAATTGCCGGCGGCGATAATCTTCTTGACCGCTCTGTAAATGGCGTCAAGCCGCTCGGGATTGATGTCCATCAAAGCGATGTGTGCGTCGGCGAAAGCCGGAAATGTCAGCAGGTCGGTTACCAGCGAACGCGTGAAACCGAAACTTCCTCCGCCGATAAATGCGAACTTCTTCATAGTCTTGCTGCCTTTCTAAAAACCTTATAAATTAAATTCTTGGTAAGGTATCATTTTGCAATTCGGTATTTACGAACTACAAAATGAATGTCGATACAAAGAATTTATTCCTTTACTTGAATTTCATTCTGTGATCAAAATACTTTTCCCATATTTTGTAGTATTCTTCGTAGCTTATTTTGCCCAGGAAAAAATCACGAGACGCTTCATCTTTCAAGTCTTTATAAGACTTAAAAAATTTCTTGGAAACATAATAAATGATAGCAATTACTATTAAAGTAATAAAATCCGTCATATAATCATCTCCTATTTTTTTAATAGTATATAGTCGAATATTGTCGAGTTTTAAGTATAGTTCGGGTTTTATATAAACTGTTGATAGTCAAGCCAGTTCTTTCTTAACAGTTCCGGTGTGTCCAGCCCGTAAGGACAATGCTCCTTGCAGTGATTGCAGCGAATGCAGTTGTCGATTTTTTTCATTTTCGCAATCCATTCTTCGTTGATATACACCGAAACCGGAGCGCGCCGGATCATCAGCGACATCCGCGCGGCGGTCGGAATCTCGATTTCCGCCGGGCAGGGCAGGCAGTAGCCGCAGCCCCTGCAGAACTCGCCCATCAGTTCGGCGCGGTCTTTTTCGATGACGGCTTTCAGTTTTTCGTCCAAAACCGGCGGGTTCTGCATGAACGATAAAAATTCGTCGAGTTCTTTTTCCCGCTGTATGCCCCAAATCGGCAGCACGTTGTCAAACTGCGCAAGGTAGGCAAAAGCCGCCGCCGAATTGGTAATCAGACCGCCGGACAACGCCTTCATCGCGATAAAGCCGACGTTTTTTTCCGCGCACAGCCGAACCAGATCCCGCTCTTCTTCGGTCGAAAGGTAACTGAACGGGAACTGTACGGTTTCGTATAAGCCGGATTCGACCGCTTCGACCGCTATTTTCAAGCGGTGATTGGTGATGCCGATATGCCGAATCATGCCTTTTTCCTTCGCTTCGAGCATGACCTCGTACAGCCCGGTTCCGTCGCCGGGTTTGGGACAAAACTTGGGGTTATGGAACTGATAGACGTCGATATAGTCGGTCTTTAGGTTTTCAAGCGAAGTTTTCAGCTCTTTCCAAAGCTCGTCCGGCTTTGCCGCCATTGATTTGGTCGCGATGAATATCCTGTCCCGCACGCCGCTGAGCGCGAACCCGATTTTTTCCTCGCTGTCGGTATAAAACCGCGCGGTATCGAAAAAATTGACGCCGCAGTCGTACGCTTTTTTCAGCAGATAGTCCGCTTCGTCACGGCTTATTCGTTGAATCGGCAGTGCGCCGAAGCCGTTCTTATTTGCCTGAATGCCGGTTCTGCCCAAAACTACTGTGTTCAATTTGCGTTTTACCTCTTTTAGTTTAATACATCGGATACTGATGAATCATGCCGTCCGATAAATACAGCACGACGTTGTGAAGCGGCTCCGTAATCGTGATGGCGGCCGGTCCGATTTTTATCACCGTGCCCGGGTAAATCGTACGCGCGCATTTAATTCTTCCGTATCCTTTTACCCGAATCTTTTCATGGATTTGTTCCAGTTCCCTGCTTTCGCTTTCATACAGGGACTCCACCATACTGTAATTATACAGCGCGTTTTCCAGCCGCTCCCTTTTTTCATCGTCAAGACGGCCCGCTTCCTGATACTGCATGAGCAGCGAAATCAGCAGTCTCAGGCTCTGCAGCTGCTTTTGCAGTTTCGGCAGATTATTCTCAATCTCCTGCTGTCTTTCCAAAATGGACGAGTCGGTTCCGACTTCGATGATCGTCTTTATGCCGGACGGCGAACCGATGATGGGGCAGGTAAAATCTCCGCCCACAACCAGACTGCCGCCGTAAAACCTGGCGTAGCTTCCCACGATTTCCAGATTTTTTCCGCAGCGGACGTCGCTGTCCATGATATACTCGGTTCTTGCCGAACCCTTTATGATTACGTTGGAATTCTCGATAAACCGGCCGTTAAAGTTGCCGCCGCAAAACACTTCGCTGCCGTTGGTTCCCCTGCGGAGCGTGATGTTGCCGCCGGCTTTCAGTTTTGCGTTTTCAACCGTGCCTAAAACTTCGATGTTGCCTTTCGCTTCGACGGAAAAACCGGTCTTCACGTTCCCCCGGACGATGATGTTCCCGTTCACGTTAAGGTTACCGGTGGAATGGTCCACGTTGTTTTTGACATAAAAAGTGTCGCTTACGGTGATCCTGCCGTTGATAAATTCGACATGACCGTCGATGAGGGAACGTATCTCGGTGTTGTCCTTATTGAAATATGTATTGTTGCCCAAAAGAATCGGCGCGGGTTTTCCCCGCTTCGGATACAGCTTGACTCCGGTCACCGTCATGCCCTCCGTACCCGGCGTTTCAGGCGTTATCGTGCACAACAGCTGGTCTTTGACAACATTCTCGACAATATCCAGGCATTGGTAATCAATGGTTCCGTCCTCGCGCACTTTCGGCTTTAAGTCTTTGATCGGATTAAACTTCAGCTCATACGCGGCGTCCACGCCGTTTACTTCCGCAACGCCGCGCGCGATTTCGATTCTTTGATTATAAACAGGGTTTTTGACCAGGTCCAGCAGCTTTTTTTCATTGATGCCGTAAACAATCCGCTTGCCGGCCAGCGCTTTCCGCAACGCTTCCAGCGTAGGCGGCGCGCCGCCGTTCACAGGCGGTTCGATTATAAGCCAGGCTGTCAGAAAGTCGTCGGACACTTCGGCTTTAATGACTGCGTCAATCGGAAAAGTATTCTTTTTTTCCGGCAGTTCATATACGGAAGCTTTGTGATCCGAGTTTATCAAATCCCTCACCCGTTCAATTAATATATTATTATATATCGGCAAATTGCTGACTTCTTATAACATATACCATATCGCGCCCGCCGCGCCTGCAAGCAGCGTTAAGAGAATCGGATTGATGTTGAATTTTATATTGCACACCGCAGTGACGGCAAAAACGGCGACAAGAAATACGGACACAGTGCCGAAGAAATCGGAAAACAGCGTTGCAAGCTGCGCTCCCGGCTGCAAAAGAACGCCGGAAGCGATGGTGAGCGACGCGGCGGCGATGAGCCCGACCGCGGCCGGCTTTACGCCCGACAAAAAGCTGTTCATAAACTTGTTTTCCTTATATTTTTCAATAAACCGCATTACGAGCGTGATAATGATAATCGACGGCAGAGAAACGCCGACCGTAGCCGCCAAAGCGCCCCAAAAGCCGGCATACAAATACCCGACATAGGTGGCGGCGTTTATCGCAATCGGGCCGGGAACGATCATGTCCAGCGCGTTCAAATCCGCGAACTGCTGCGCGGTGATCGAGAACTTCTCGGACTCGGTAATTATCATGGAGAGCATCGAGTAGCCGCCGCCGAAACCCATCAGCCCGATTTTAAAGAAAGAATACAGCAGCTCGGCGCACTTTACAATCATTTTGCGACTTCACCTTTGCTTTTTATTCTCTGATAAACATAACCCGCCGCGCCTGCCGCCAGCACCACCAGCGGCGCGCTGACCTTCGCAAAAAGCACCAGCGCGAAAGCCGCAAGCATCACGACGACGGCGAACCTGCTTTTCAGGTTGTGCCTGCCGAGCGAAAACGCCGCCGAAAGCACCAGCGCCGCCGACGCCGCGCGAATGCCCATGAAAGCGCCGGCAACCGGCCCTTCCTGCGGAACGAACTGCAGCAGCACCGTCGCCGCGATCATCAGCGCGAACGCGGAAAAGGTAGCGCCGAACCCCGCGACCAGCATGCCGAGAAACCCGCCGGCGCGCCTGCCCACAAAGCACGCGCAGTTGAGCGCGATGACGCCCGGAAGCGTCTGCGCGAGCGTCGCGTATTCCATAAAGTCCTCTTTGGGCATCAGCTTGTATTTTTCGACCACGTCTTTTTCGATTACCGGGAGCATCGCGAGGCCGCCGGCGAAGGTAAACGTGCCCGCCTTGAAGAAAATCACAAACAACGCCCACAGTATTTTAAATTTATTCTTATTCAAACGTAACTCTCCTGAGTCCTTTGCATTGATCGCTTTTTTATGCCTGCCGCTGTTTTTATCATGCGCCGAAACCTTCGCGTTTATGTTCGGCGTCTTGCGGCGAAGAAAATCTCAAAAAAATATCGGCATGCCGCGAAAACAGTAAAATGCCGATACCAGATGACGATCCATGTTGACAGCTTGTCTTTTATGCTTTTATTGTAACATAACTGGCGAATTTTTCAAGAATTTTATTCACTTTTATTCAGCCATTCGAGCACAGGCGCGAGATTTTCTTCCTTGACGCCGTTATAACCATTTTGGATATGCTCGATTGCTTCCTTCGTTTCTTCGTCCGGGTCTTTCCGGCTCTTTAACACCCTGACGAACATAGACAGCATCACCCTGTCCCAAAACGGCATTTCTTTTAGCGGCAGGCATCCGCCGCGCAGATAAAAGAAGGGGATATCTTCGATTTTGTTCCGGGTTTTGACCGCTTCTTCGCTCGGTTCGGCGGTCCGCGCGGTGCCCGTAGCGCAGACGGCTTTAAGTTTGAGATTGCGGACTTTGTTCAGCCCCTGAATCTTCCCTACTTTTATCCAGCCCAGAAAAACAATCTCCTCGTCAGGACTTATACCTGTCAGCTCGTTTACGCTGTAAGCCTTCATTCCGGTTTTCGCCGACAGCATCTCGGCGTACTTTTTGGTAAATCCCGTTTTGGACGCATACACAATGACCATTTTAAATTCTCCTTTATGATGAAGTAAAACCCCTGCAAATGACAGGGGCTTATACGATTAACGCGAATATCCCGGGTGAATGGTGACGACTTCGCCGCCCAAGTTCCGGTCAACGCCTTCGTAGGTGACCGTAAACTTCGTCGGGTCGGGCGCGCTTGTCACGCCGCGGCGGTTATCTCCCATCGGGACGCGGTAAACAGTACCGTTGATCTCGCGGTACAGATAGGTTTCCTGCCAAATGGCGTTCTTAATTTCAGTCTGTGTAGCAATCGCGGTTTTTCCTTCGTTTCCGGACTGGTCAATCGCGTTGACGCGCTTGAACTCCGCGTTCATGCCGGTGCCGTGTCCGGGCGACGTGAAAACGGGGCTGACAAAGTTCGCCGGGTCTTTCCAGCCGTACTTCTTGCGCATCTCGACCGAGCTGGGAAGCGTGGATTTTTCCAGCACTTCAATCTGAAGCTGCATCTTGTTCGGCGCCGGGATATAAATAATCATGCGCAGCTTGTCGCCGGGCAGATAGTAATACTCGGTGTAGCGCCAGTGGTAGTTGGCAATGCAGTTGTTGCCGTTTGCGGTTACGGCGTATTCGCCGTCGTGCGCGTCGTAGCCGCCCTCATCCTTGTCCTCGGACGTAATATAGCGCCAGAACGGTCTGAAGCAGATGCTGCCCGTGCTTAATTTCTGGTTCTCGACATCAATTAACGCTTTCGAGAAGGACAGCCCTACGTCCGACTCGCTCAATGCATGTCCGCCCATATATACCGACGGGTTGTCGAGGTTTTTCGCGTACGGGTCAAAGTCCAGCTCGGTGTTGTAGCTGCCGTCATAACGGGTGATTTTTACTTCGGGCAGGGTGACGACGCCCTCGATGCCGATCCATTTATCTTTGGAAGAAACCACTTTATGATACCAGGCGCCGCCGAACACGGCAGGATTTTCGGGGTTCAAAACTTCTCCCTCGATCGTACCCGTATAGACGGGCGGCGCAGCCAGCACGGTCGCGTTCCGAACGATGATTTTTCTTTGAACCGGGTTTGCCTGATTGCCTGCGGAATCCGATAAGGTATAAGTAATCATATATTCACCGGGTACAGCCGGGTCAAAACCTCCTTTGTCAACCTGAATCTGATCTGTAATATCGCCGTCTTTATTGTCCGAGCCCGTAACCCCGGCCATCAAATCATATTCTTCCCCTTGAAGAATACTGACTTTCGTCTCCGACGATTTGATTTTGATAACAGGCTTGGTCGTATCGTTCGATACGGCGTCTTCTGAAACGCCCGCCGAAACCTCCGAATCGGCGGAGGACGAAGCCGCGCAGCCTGTGTTCAGCAATATGATTGCAGCGGTTAGAAGTAAAAAGATAAACTTTCGCATAGTTTTTCCCCATTAATGATTCTTTAAAACACAATACCTGTGCTTCGGCGTTTGATGTCCGCTTACGCAAACCAGTTTTATTATAGAATTCTTAAGTTTCAATGTCAAGGAAAATAAAAGAAAATTGAATGTTCCGCAGCAACTCACTCGTAAGCTGTATGGAAATTCTTTCATCGTTCCCGCGCTTTCACCGAACGGCCGCCGCATAGCCGGCAAACGCCGCATGCGCTTTATACGCTTCCTTGGCAAAGTATTTGCATAATAGCGCATAAAACCAAAACAGCTTTCCAGGGCGACGCCTTAAAAAGCCGTTTTTTGCGTATAGAATTAGTTTTTTGCTTTTCTTTGCAAGTACGTTCGAATCTCCGCTTCCGAGCCGTCGATCATCTTTCGGTCGGCGGGGCAAAGCAGCAGTTTTTTTGCCTCATCCAGCAAAAACCAATCGATCCGGTTGTGTTCCCTGCAAACAGGCTCGCCGGCCGCGAGGGCGCAGATATAAAAATGAATACGGACGGTAATGTCCGCATATTCGTACACGACTTGATTTACCAAATGCTCCGTTTTGATTGCGATTCCCAGCTCTTCGCGGCATTCGCGGGCAAGACAGGCTTCGGGGGTCTCGCCGTCTTCTACCTTTCCGCCCGGGAACTCCCACAACAGTTCGCAGCGCTTTCCCTTTGCCCGCTGGCAGAGAAGCAGTTTGCCGTCCCGAATTATGATTGCTGCGGTTACTTCAGTCAAATTTTGCACCTCTGTTTATAACTGATAAGCCACTAAAAAATTAACCTGCTTTTTTATAGGTTCAAAACCATTCTCCATATAAATCTTTGCGGCGATTGGATTGTCCGTATCCAGATAAAATAAATTACCCCGCGTCGCATCATAGTTTTCAAGAAGATATCGCAAAAGCGCGCGGCAATACCCTCTGTTGCGGAAATTCAAATCCGTGTATATATCATTCAACCTGCAGACATTATCTATATATTCGACCGCGCCGATAACAACCGGTTCATTTTTGTCATTATAACCCGCAAAAAAGTCGCAACAGCCGGACTTCATTATAAGCGCTCTTTTTCTATATCCCTCGTCATCGCCTTTATGCTTTTGCTTGTATAAACGAAGAATCCCTTCATCCAAATGCTGTAGCCGTTTGAATGTCAGACTGTTATATGACGAGTGAGCACCTGTTTTCTTTTCTTTCAAAACGTAATATTGACTATCGTTATACAAAATAAGGGTATAGCCGCATTTACTTAGCAATGCTTCAAAACGCGCATATGCCGGAGTTTTTGGCGCAACAAACTGATAAATGCGCGGGCTGATGTTTTTTTCTTTATAAAATGATGTGATAGTAGCCAATTTTGCTTCGTCTATTTCTGAATAATCGAAAAAACGCGTATGGTTCGCATCGTATAGGTCAGGATTTTCTTCATTATAATACATGGACGCAAACTCGGTTGTGTAACACTTGCTGAACAATATCGGAAACTTACATTCAAACCGTATTATTTCCGAAAACAACTGCTCGTCATCCATCGTTTTAACTCCTTGTTGTAAAAAATTCTTTATACGCACCTAAAACACAAAATAAGTATAACACAAATGCGTTTTAAAAGCAATATTGTATAGACTTTTTCCGATAATATAAAACAACCCGCATTTTACGCAGCAGTATAATGCGGGTTGTTTTATGTAGCAGTTGTAACACACTTACACAGCTTTTGATTTACTCATATACTCTTCTAAACTGGAAGGATGATATTTCTCGGAATTATTGAGAAACCATATATAAGGAGTAAAAATACCCTTTTTCTTCCATCAGTTCATCAAACGTGCCCTGTTCGATCAGGCATCCGTTCTGCAGAACGAAAATCTTGTCGTATTTCTTCAAGATTTCCTCTTCCAGCCGATGCGTTACGATGATACGGGTCAGGTTTTCAATATTCAGAATCGAGTTCGTAATGGCGACGGCCGTTTTTGCGTCCAGCGCGGCGGTCGCTTCGTCCACAAGCATGACCGAACTGCCTTTTAAAAGGCATCTCGCGATGGAAATGCGCTGCCGCTCGCCGCCGGACAAGCCGTTTCCGTTTTCGCCGCAGCCGTACTCCATGCCTTTCTGCGCGATCAGCTCGGTCAAACCCGCCTGTTCCGCAACATGTTTGATTCTTTCCTCGTCAAACTCCTTAAACATGGTGATGTTGTTCTTGATGCTGCTGTCGAACACGAACACGTTCTGCTGTATGATCGACACCAGATCGTACAGGGAATCGAGGTTGATCTCTCTCAACTCCTGACCGTCATAGCGGATCTCGCCCTGATAGGTAAAATAACTGCCCATCAAAAGGTTGAGCAACGTGGATTTTCCGCTGCCCGAACCGCCGACCAGCGCGTAGCTTTTTCCGGCCTCGAACCGCATCGAGACATCTTTGAGTATCGGATGGTTTTCCTCATAGCCGAAGGTGACGCGCTTTAGCTCGATCGCATCCCGCAGCGTTTGCCCGATCGGATTGCCGGTCTGTTCCGCTTGTTCCGACAAGGCTAACGCGAGCTTGTCTACGAGCGCCAGCGCCGCTTTGCGGTTCGCCAGAATCTGCGGAACCTCTCCGATGGGGCTGATGACAAAGTTCATCAGCTGCACAAAGATAATGACCACGCCCGGGGTGATCGCTTTGTTCTGCAGCGCGAGATACGCGCCGAACAGAAACACGCCGAACTGCGCGATAACGCCGGTTACTACGCCGATCATGTTAATCAGAATCTCTACCTGTTTTCTTCTCCGCTTGGAAAGCTCGGTTTCTTCGTTGCTCGCGCGGAAGAGCTTCATCATTTCTCTTTCCGCTTTAAAGCTCTTTATCACAGAGAACCCGTTCAGCATATCCTTGACCGAACCGAGAAAACTTTCGTTCTTTTAGAAACCGTTTTTTCCATTACGGCAAGCCTGTTTCCGGTCAAAATCGAGCCTATGACGGGGAACAGCGACAAAAGCACCGCCGCAAACGTCAGCAGGGGGCTGTAATAGAGCATAACCGCAAACGCGCCGACGAACGTGACAACCTGCTGAATCAGCGGGAATATTGTCATTAAGTAGTTTTTCTCGATGCTGTTCGCGTCGTTGGACAGCGCCGAGAGGTAGGTCGCGGTGTTTTCGGTCGCGAAAGAGCTGATGCTTTTTTTGGAAATCTCAGAAAACGCCATATTCTTATACTGCGCCATCGCCTTTTCTACAAAACGAGGGTTGGTTTTCCCGTTCAGCATCAAAATCGCGACCAACAGAATGGCGGTCCCGCTGCTGATAAACAGGAGCTGGAGCAAATCAAAGGTTTGATTTTTTCCGGTTGATGCGTCGATGATCTGCTGAAGCAGCCACGACAGCACAAGGTTTATGACCGCAGCCATCAAAGTCGCCGCCACCGCGCCGGCGAAGTTCAGGCGGTTGTTGCGCATAAACTGCGCTCGCAGTTTTTTGCTCAACTGCGCCGCCGCCGGATTTTGAGAAGTGATTGATTCTGCTTTTTTCTTTCGCTTCATGGTTGATTCTCCCTGTTGTCCGTATGATTTATGATATTGTTCCAGATTTGCGTAAGGAAAGGAGCGGTTTTTTCATCGGCGGCGACGATTTTTTCTATGCTCTCCATCGCCGTCTCGCCGGCGTCGTCGCCGAGAATCAGCTTTTTGCCTTTGTAGAACTTGACGTTCTGCGCGTTGTAATCCGGCGCAGCGTCAAACTTCTGCGCCAGCGCGTACGCTTTCTGCAGGCATTTCCGGGCTTCGCCGAACTGTTTTAGGTTCGCGTAGTTCTGCGCCATGCAGGCAAGAAGAATAACCTGAATTTTATCAATGTACGAAACCTGGCCGTCTTTCCGCAGATGCTCCGATACGTCATACCCCATGTTCAGCGCGTCGCAGGCGGTCCTGTAATCCTTCATATCCGCGTAAACAATCGAAAATCCGATACAGCAGCGCATAAGATTCGTAACGCAGTCCAGCAGGCCTTCCGACAAGTACGGAACCGCTTCCTTCGGATTCTTCCCCTGCGCCAAAAATATGCCAAGAATGCCGTTGTTAATGCCGCAGTAGTTGTATTTTTTTAAATGCTCGTAGGCTTCTTCGTTTTTGCCCAAATAAGCCAAAAGCTCGCCGATGGATATCTGAATGGACAGCTCGCTGACGCTTTTATCCCGGCTCTGCCCGACCAGCGGACAGCAGCGGCGGTACAGTTCCAGCGCTTTTTCCAACGCGTCCTTTTTCCGTTTCTCCACCCCCTGCAGCGTAAGCAGCAGCGCGCTTTGGTATAGAATATCGAAATGGTTTGGGTATCTGCGGATGGCGTTGAGCGCGGCTTCCGCGCCCTTATCGTACTGTTTTTCATAGCGGTAGGTTTTGATTTCCTCCGCGAGGTCGTCCGCCGAGCGGTCGGTTAGTTCGATCGAGAACAATACGTCCAAAGAAACGCCGAACAATTTTGCCAGCTTGGGCAGCAGCATGATGTCCGGGTTGGACTGCCCCGACTCCCACTTTGAAACGGCGCCGACGGTGACGCCCATGATTTCCGCGAGCTGTTCCTGCGTCAGATTCATTTCTTTCCGCAAGGTTTTTATTTTTTCGCGCAGCATTTATTTTCCTTCTTTCGGCTTATTGTATCACGCTGATTTTCGACAGTACATATACTGTTTTTACTATTGGTAATAAAATAATTATACCATTGGTAAAATTCTTTGTAAAGCGTCGCCCTGATTTTTTATATAAAAAACCCCCGCGTCTGCGGGAGCTTGTTTTTAATATGCGTATATCCGTTACGGTTTCCGCGCTGCAAAAAGCCGAAGTAAAGAAGGAATATCGAAATCAGCGCCGCGCGTCTTTGCATGTCGTTCTCCTATAATTTTCAGATATATCCCCCTGTTTCGTTTTCGTGCGTCTCGTCCTTATCCTGGAAACGCCATCTGTCATTCTGTTATAGAATCAATTCTGCGAGTTCAGCAAAACTGTTGGCGATTACGCCTTCGTACGGTACGTTTCTGCTGTTGAACAGAATCGGACGCATGCCGAGTTCGCCCGCGGCTTTCAGATTTCTCTCCCGGTCGTCTACAAAGACGCAGTCTTCCGCCCTGCAGCCCAGCTTTTCCAACGTTATCTGAAAAATGCGTTCGTCCGGCTTTCTGATTTTTAAATCCCCGCTGACGCTGACGACGTCAAAATACCGGTTTATGTCGAACTTTTCGCGCAAGTGTCTGCTCCAGCTGCCCGCGTCGTTCGAGATAATCGCCATTTTATACTTCTTTCTGGCGGCGGCGGCAAAATCATAAAAACCGTCGTTGATTTCCGCGGATTTCAGAAATTCTTTTTCGATTTTCTCCAAATCGCCCTGATACCCAATCCGCTTCCAAATCTCGATCGAGGGGATTTCGCCCACTTCCGCTTTCAGCCAGTGCGCGTAGATTTCCTCCGGCGTTAAATCCGGGAAGGTTCTTTGTACGTACGGAACAAATTCGTCTCCCGTCTGCTTGATGATTACGCCGTACATGTCTAAAACAACGGCTTTCAAAACGTTTCCGAATCTTTTCATAACGCTCCATCAATTCCGGCAAATTTTATTTTTATTATAAAGAATATTGAACAAAAATTCAAGCAAAAAAGAAAATCCGGTTCGGGTGTTTTCGCCCTGCCGGATTTATGTTCGCGCGTTCGAACCCTGAGTAAACCTTGACGCCGGCGGCCGCGCGCCCGTCGCCGCGGTTTTGTCGGACAGTCTCGTTTTTACGGCCATATCGCCATCGTCACCGTGCCGGCGGTCATGAGCGCCAGCCCGACGACAGCTCTTTTCTTTAGTTTTTCTTTCAGCGCAATGCGCGAAAACGCGATTGAAAACAGAATGTTCAGCTTCTCAATCGGCCCGACGACGCTGACATGCCCTTTTTGAATCGCGTAATAATAGCAGACCCACGACGCGCCGGTCGCTAGTCCGGAAAGGCAGATAAAGAGCAGCTCTTTTTTGTCAACGGTTTTGATTCGTTTCTGCTTTCTCTTGCCGAAAACAATCAGCCACGCGAAGACAAGCACAACCCATGTGCGGATTGCTGTTCCAAGATTGGATTCCACACCGGAAATGCCGGCTTTCGCGAGAATGGCGGTCAGAGCGGCAAACACGGCGGCAAACACCGCGTAAATAAACCATCCTTTTTCCTTGCGCGACTGCACATCCTGTTTTTCAATCATCAGGTATATGCCGACGGCGATCAGCGTCACGCCGATGATCTTTGCGGCAATATTGCTGGTTTCATGAAAAAGGATTATCGCCAAAATCACCGTCAGCACCGTGCTGGATTTGTCAACCGGCACCACTTTGTTGACATCCGCCATGGAAAGTGCCTTGAAATAGCAAATCCATGAGCCGCCGGTGGCTATGCCGGACAAAAGCAGAAAAATGACGGATTTCGCCTCAATCTGCAGAATGGTCGCGGCAGAACCGACTATAAACACCATGATCCATGAAAAAATCAGGATGACAACAGTTCTGATTGCCGTAGCCAAATCCGAATCGGTATTTTTAATGCCGCATTTGGCAAGTATGGACGTCAGACCTGCGAAGAAGGCGGACAGCACCGCCATGATAAGCCACAGCATTTATTTTCTCCTTAAACTGTTTAGTATAGACTCAATTACATATAGTCTGCCCATTATCGTGCAGTTTTTTATGCGTTTTTTACAGTATAAAGCAACTACACTATAGCATTTATAAATAAATTGTCAATGCATTTTTTAAAATATATTTCCAATAAAAAGAAAAGCGCTCTCACAAATCAGCATAGAGCGCCTATTTTAGTTCCTCGATTTACTTTTTAAAATACCTCTCCACATACGCTGTCCAGCGGTCGTAAACTTCTATGCGGCTACGACTCCGGAAGGAAATTTCAATCCACTCTCCCCGTGCGGGGAGAGACCTTTCGGCGGGCGGTCGCTGTTCGTTACCCCGACGATTTCAATCCACTCTCCCCGTGCGGGGAGAGACCTCAAAGGATACGGGACAGCCGATTATGCCACCATTTCAATCCACTCTCCCCGTGCGGGGAGAGACCGGGCCGGAGACGCGTTTCGCGCCGTTTAGCAAAATTTCAATCTACTCTCCCCGTGCGGGGAGAGACGCTGTGACAACCGCATAACCGTTGCGGTTCTCTACATTTCAATCCACTCTCCCCGTGCGGGGAGAGACAAGCGGTCCGCCAACTTCTTTTCTCGACTTAGTGATATTTCAATCCACTCTCCCCGTGCGGGGAGAGACTTCCCGGACCCGGCTCAGGTCATTCGCCCGAAGATTTCAATCCACTCTCCCCGTGCGGGGAGAGACCCTTCAAGTACTGTGTATTTCCTTCAATCCTGTTATTTCAATCCACTCTCCCCGTGCGGGGAGAGACCGGCTACGAACATAGGCGACTGTTCCGCGGCTACATTTCAATCCACTCTCCCCGTGCGGGGAGAGACTAAGCTGGTAAACGATTTGCTGACTGGTACAGCAATTTCAATCCACTCTCCCCGTGCGGGGAGAGACTTCGGCTTCTCTTGGGTCGCAGGTTGCCCCGAGAATTTCAATCCACTCTCCCCGTGCGGGGAGAGACATAGTGAGGTGATATATATGGCATGGCAAACACCATTTCAATCCACTCTCCCCGTGCGGGGAGAGACATGAGGATGACGCGGCATCGAGACACTATATTGATTTCAATCCACTCTCCCCGTGCGGGGAGAGACATGAGGATGACGCGGCATCGAGACACTATATTGATTTCAATCCACTCTCCCCGTGCGGGGAGAGACACAAGAGCGCGACAATGGCCAAATGCAACCTCCACATTTCAATCCACTCTCCCCGTGCGGGGAGAGACCCGCCATGTTCTGCCGCATAATTAAACCGCGCGACATTTCAATCCACTCTCCCCGTGCGGGGAGAGACGGCCTGGCTTAAACAAAGCAATCAAATACTTTATTATTTCAATCCACTCTCCCCGTGCGGGGAGAGACTCGTTTACGGCTCCAACAAAAGCTGAAGCAGAACTTATTTCAATCCACTCTCCCCGTGCGGGGAGAGACATCAAGTTTCCTTGCGGTATGGGCTACCTTGTGTATTTCAATCCACTCTCCCCGTGCGGGGAGAGACTTATTACGCCCGCGAACAATTAATGAAAGGAAAGTATTTCAATCCACTCTCCCCGTGCGGGGAGAGACTCCATTTGCTTTAGCCCGGATAAACTCGTCCTCATTTCAATCCACTCTCCCCGTGCGGGGAGAGACTCCGTTCTCGCTTTTGTAGATATAGAGCCAAGATATTTCAATCCACTCTCCCCGTGCGGGGAGAGACAGAAATAAGAACTGCAACAGGGGCGAGCATATACAGATTTCAATCCACTCTCCCCGTGCGGGGAGAGACGTGTTGCGGAGAACTCATTAGCAGATTCGATACATTTCAATCCACTCTCCCCGTGCGGGGAGAGACATATGTGCGAAAATCTTTTAGACCTTCTCGGTACATTTCAATCCACTCTCCCCGTGCGGGGAGAGACCCCCAAAGAAAAAACGGCGTATATATTA
>JAKPGJ010000053.1 GCA_029550965.1 Bacillota bacterium | reverse complement strand
CCCGCTGTAGCTGGACATCGCCAGCGAATACAGAAAACTGCTTGTCGCGCGTTCGTCTGCCCGCTCGAACACATCTCTGTTGATGCCGTTGCTTTCAGCCGCCTCAATCAGACTCTCTTTATCATAATAAGCAATGCCGAGCAGTTCAGAGAGCTTCCTGCCGATTTCCGATCCGCCGCTGCCGAATTGTCTTGCTATGGTTATGATGCGTCTCATAATTCTGCCTCCTTATGTATTATGATAATTATATATTAACACAAAAGCATAAAAATTACAATAAATTATTGAAATCTTTCGCTCTATACACTATAATTATTCTAATATATCTCTGGGGGTAAGCTATCCATGTTAGAAATTAAGAACTTCAGCAAGCATTACGGCTCGAAAGCGGCGGTAATGAATCTGTCCCTGACCATTGAGCAGGGAGATATATATGGTTTTATCGGTCATAACGGCGCCGGAAAGACGACGACCCTGAAAGCGGTAACCGGCATTATGCCGATTGAGTCGGGCGACATTCTGCTCGACGGCGTGTCTATCAAGGAAAAGCCGCTTGAATGCAAAAAGAAAATGGCGTATATCCCGGACAACCCGGAACTGTATGAGTCCATGACCGGGTTTAAATATATAAAGTTTATCTGCGACATTTACGGCGTGCCGGCAGACAAGCGCGAGAAAAACATACGAAAATACGCCGAGAGCTTCGGCATGCTCAACGACTTGTCGGAGCCGATCTCCACTTACTCGCACGGCATGAAGCAGAAAATCAATCTGATCGCCGCATTTTCCCACGAGCCAAAGCTGATGGTGCTCGACGAGCCGTTCGTAGGGCTTGACCCGGTTGCTTCGCACAAGCTCAAGGAGTACATGCGCGAGCTGTGCGCTTCGGGCGGCGCGATCTTCTTCTCGACGCACGTGCTTGAAGTCGCGGAAAAGCTGTGCAACAAAATAGCGATTATCAAGAACGGCGAACTAATCCGTTCCGGTCCGATTGAAGAAGTCAGAGGCGACAGTTCGCTTGAAAGTTTATTCTTAGAACTGACAGAGGGTATTAAAAATGCGTAAATTCTGGCTGCTTCTTACAACCAACATACGTATAACGTTTAGTCCGCAAAGGTTTTTCAGCCGCAGCAATAAACCGATTTCCAAGGGAAAATGCGTATTATACACCATTCTGATGCTGTATATATTCGTAAATTTCATGGCGATGTCGTTCGGTTTCTATTATCTGCTGGGCAACTCACTGTCCGAAGCGAACTTAACAGACCTGCTGATTTATCTTTCCTTAACCGCTTATACGGTATTGATACTGGTGCTTTCGCTTTTCTCCGCCAGCGGATACCTGTTCAAAGCGAAGGATTTGCCCTTGATGCTGTCGCTTCCGGTAAGTCATTTTACGGTACTGGCGGTAAAGTTCTTTCTGCAGTATATATATATGATCTGATTTTCGCCGTATTTGTTCTTGTGCCTGCGTTTTATTATTACTTCTATTTTGCATCCTTTACCGCCGTCGGCATAATCATCGCAGTCATCTGCTTCTTTGCCGCTCCGCTGATTCCGATGTCGCTCGGAAGCCTTTTGTCCTACTTTATCGGGCTTTTGACAAGAAGACTTCGGAGAAAGAACCTTTTTTCTATTCTTTTGTCCCTTGTATTCCTCATCGCGTGGATGTTTATTTCGCAAAACAGCGCGAGCATTATTAAATATATTTATGCAAACGGCGCCCAACTCAAAGACGCCATTGCGAAGTATTACCTGCCCTCAAGCTGGCTTCTCGGCGCTGTAAACGGAAGCATTTTGGAATTCCTTTTATTCATCGCTATCAATTTGGCGGTGATGTTCTTAGTTTTCGCTGTCATTTCAAAGAAGTATGCCGAGATTATCGCGATTCTCAACACTTCCGGCGTACGGAAAAAAGCAAGGCTTGACCGGCTCGGCAGTCAAAACAACAGCGCGCTTGGCGCAATGATTCAAAAAGAGCTGTCGATGTACTCAACTCGGCAATCTATGTGCTCGACACGCTCATCGGCTCTATACTGCTTTTGATAGCGTCGATTGCTTTGATGTTTGTTGATATCAGCAGCTTTCTTGCAGGCGCTCAGGAATCCGATGTTGGGCAAATCGCTCTTTTTGCCATTGCCGGCATTTCCGCTTTCATGCCCTCCATATCGCCGACAACCGCTTCCGTCATTTCGCTCGAAGGCAAAAGGCTGTGGATATACAAGTCCCTTCCGGCAGAAACCAAAGACATTCTGAAAGCGAAAACAGCCGTAAACATGATTGTGAACGCGCCGGCCGTTGTGCTTGCGGATATGCTTTTCTGCATCAAGCTTGGACTTTCTGTTTTGGATTATCTTTTGCTGGTCGCTTTAGGAGTAACTTTTATCGTGTTGTTCTCGCTGACAGGCATTCTGATAAACCTTGCCAAGCCGAAGCTGGATTTCGACAACGAAGTGATCGTCATCAAACATAGCATGAGCGTATTTATTCAATCCTTTTTAAGCATGGGCGTTGCCGCGGCTGTGTTTTTGATTTACTTGTTCTCAGGCGTCAGCAACTTCTATTTGTTCGCTTTGTCCATCCTCATCGTTGTCCTGCCTGTCGCGGCGCTGCTGACATACAAGCTGTTCACCTGGGGCGTGGAGAAATTTAATCAGCTAAACGCTTAAGAAAACCTGCCGCAAACAAAAATCTCACCCGTAAAGGGTGAGATTCAGTCCGTCAAAGAACCGGTTTTTCACGCAAGTGAGAAAGCCGGTTCTTTATATAATCTCAAAATTTGCAAAGCAAACTCAGACAATTTCGCAAAATTGTAATAAATCGGCCCGGGGGAAGGCTCTTTCGCCTTCCGCA
>JAKPGJ010000050.1 GCA_029550965.1 Bacillota bacterium | reverse complement strand
TTTTTTATAAATTTGTTAATTTATTTTGTTTCCATTCGCTTTTATGTAATACTTTATAAATATTGTAACCGAGTATTGACATTTTGTCAATTATGTAGTATAAGAATATTTTAATACATTCTAAAATTATCGGATAATGCATTGAATGGAGTGATTCTATGTCCGACTTTATACAGGAAATAACCGGTTATACTTCTCTCGATATGATAATAAAACTACTTATTCGAATCGTAATTGCCTGCATCTGCGGCGCGGCGGTGGGAACCGAGCGCTCAAAAAGGCTGAAAGAAGCCGGGGTCCGCACGCACTGCGTCGTCGCGTGCGCGGCGGCCGTCTTTATGATTCTGAGCAAGTACAGCTTCGCCGATTTGGCGGTTTCTACTGGGTTCTTCGCGGGCGACCGCGGCGCAGACCCCGCGCGCATCGCGGCGCAGGTTGTCAGCGGACTCGGTTTTTTGGGCGCCGGCGTTATCTTTAAAAACGGAGGCTCCATCAAAGGGTTAACAACGGCGGCAGGGCTTTGGGCTACCGCCGCAATCGGCATGGCAATCGGCTCCGGCATGCTGTTAATCGGCATATTTACGACCATCGTTGTCGTCATCCTGCAGGTTTTGACGCACCGCTTTACCATCGGCAGCGATTCTTATGTCACCAGCAGGCTCCACATCGTCGCAAAAAATTCGGAAGAATTTAAGGATTGGCTCATGGCGCAGCTTAAGAACGACATTCAGGTCACCGACAGCAGCATTACCAAAAACGATAACGACACCATAACGTATCGCCTGACAATCCGCGCGCGGAAAAATTTCGGATTTACGGATTTAATCAAGATGCTCGAAGAAAGAGCAGACATTATCTCGATTTCCCTCAACGCAGAATAAAGAAAAAGCGGTTCTCCTTTAAAAAGGAAAACCGCTGTTTTTTTGTCTTCTCCAGCGCCCAGACGCTTTTGAGCTGATTATGGTTTTGGTTTCCGCGATACGGTGTTTGAAATGGACGAGCCTGCCGTGCTGCGCCGGTAAACGCCCTGACGCTTCATCCTTTCAAAAAGGATTCCGCTTTATCAATAATTAGAGCGTATTCCGGATACAGCAGTTTCTTTGCTTCTTGCGCGTCCGCCCAACGATACGCCAAAATTTCGCTCTCGCGGATGATCGGTTCGCCGTTTGCCTCGGTTATAAACAGAACCACTTCTTTTTGCTTGTTGCCGGCAACGCTGTACCGCGCCGCCGCCCGAAAGCCGGGCAGAAAGTTCGCGTTCAATCCGATTTCTTCGTACACTTCGCGAAAAGCCGTCTGCGCTTCCGTCTCCCCCATTTCCATATGCCCTTTGGGGAAACTCCAGGTCCGCGACCGCTTTTGGAACAACAGCAAATACTCCACCGTATCCTTAGTTTTTCGGAATATGATCGCTCCGCAGGATTTCGGATAAAGCGCTTCGACGGTTGATTTGTAATACTGTTCCTGAAAATGCACGGCTTCGGCGATTTCCGACTGATGGAACACCATTCCCTCGGGAGCCGCCGCCAGCTTGTCTTCGACATCGTTCTCGCGGTGAATGATTCCGATGACTTTACCCGTAAACTCTGCAAGCGGCTCGTGAACCCCGAGCACATACACGTCCAGCTCTTCGCCGTCGCCGCCGAACACGCCGGGGATATAGCCGTAGTTAATGGGATAAATCAAATTCGGACGCTTCGGATGAACGCTGCCGACCGGGCGGTCGATTTTCACGGTTACCGTTTTGCCGAGATACGAGCTTACCAGCGCTTTGCGCAGCGCGTATTGCGCAAGCTCCGCTTTTCGGTTCGCATCGCTTTCGCAGTCGTATGAATGCTTCTCTGTCATGTAATCGTCACATATCTGTATTTCTATACTTAAACTCCGTGTCAATGATCGGGATTATAACAGCAACCTTGTCGTCGATTTTTTCCGATTTGTTGTTTTTATAGATATATAAATCGCCATATTTATATTTACTGCTGTAATCGCACAGATAAAGGATTACGCCGCTCGGCGTGTATTCAAAATCGTGGACATCGTCGGCGATTTTGACAACCTTGCCATTTTTGCAGATTTTCAGCGTGCCGCTGTCGTTTTTGTCGTTCCAGTCGACCATATAAATAAACGTATCGGAATCCTTCAGATAATGAATGCTTAGGAATTCAACGTCATAGTCGATTCTTTCTTTGTCTATATAAAAATCGCCTTTGTAATTCTTAGCGTCCTTTAAATAGATAACTTTATTGTCATACGTCAGAAGCAGAGAACCAAGCGAAACATCGCTATCGTATAGTTCCGGTTTTTGCGGCTTGTTATCCGAGATGCTCATTTTGTAAACGTCGCTGGATTTGCCGGATGAATTCTTATCGGATATGTTGTCAAAGAAATATACCGTTTTTCCATCCGGATCAATGAGGAAATTCTGCGCGTCCTCCAACTCGATCGCCGTTACGTTGCCCTTCACGGCAATAAAATTCTCCGAATCGGAATAAAGCGATTCGTTCACTATCAGTTTCACTTCAAAAACAGAACTCAGCTCTGAGTGCTTGGCTTTCTTTACCGCAGACTGTTTGCGTGCGGAAAAGATTATAACGGGTTTGTTATCGGCTACGGTATAATCCCGATACGCGTCCATTACGAACGTACCGGACATCTTGATAGCCCATTCGGAATTATATTTATTCCTATATCCGTCATAAACCAACGAATCGGTCAGCTTGATTTCCTTTTCGCCGTCGTAATAGTAAAGCATATGGGAAGAAACGGTCATGGTTTCTTCGGATAAATTGCTGCGCAGTCTATCGCGGTCCTTCTTTTTTTCATAATTCTCTTTTTCTCTCAGATATTCGGCGTATTGGAGATCATACAAATCTTTTGCCGCCCAATAATCGTCATAAGAATCATAGTCCCATATGGAAGGAGATTTTGGCGCGACAGGTTCTTTCATGGTGCTGTCAATCTCCCGCATATCGTCCTCGACATAATCGTTGAGCTTCAGCTCGGTGTCATCATGTTTTATATAAAACGCTTCGCCGGACGGATAAACCTTTATCACCGAATAAACTTCCGAAGCGATCCTGATTTTATCCTTGCCTTCCGTTTTTTCGTAAAGCGAACCGTCTTTTTTGTAATATATATTTTTTAAATCATCGTCAATATATATGATTTCCGAGACGTCGCTGTCGATTTTTTCCTTGTCTTTGCCTATGTACTGAAGATACAATACGTCGTCATGATTGAGGTAAATCACTTTCTTTCCGTCATAACTTACTCTGAAATAATCCACGTCGCCGGCTATTTTTTCTTTATCTTTCAGGTTGTGTTGATAAAGAGTGGCCTGTTTCAGATATGTGACACGGTCGCCCGATTCGTTTACAAGATAGTATTCGATTTCCGAATCTATTTTAACCGGTTCCTGTTTCGGCTTATTCACATCGCGATAGTACAGGTTTAATCCATTTGCGCTGCCGCTGATTTTATCTGCGAAAAATATTTTCCCGTCTCTGGTCATTTGCGTGTAAACGCCGAGATAAAAGCTAATCTCGTTTACATACTGAGCCATATCTTTCTCAATCAGACGGCTGGTAACCTGCCACGGTTCAATTTTCGAAACGCTGGTATAATATATTTCATTATCTTTAATATATAACGCGTAATTGCCGCCCTTTCCGCCGGAGAACGCGGAAATAATCGCGACTATTGCTAAACAAGCGCAACGAACACGCCGCCGACGGTAACGGCTTTTTTCGAAAGCTTAAACGTCTTCTTCGGCAAAGCGTCCTTCTCGGGCTTCGCCGGAGCGTCCGCGAGGTTCGAAGTTTGCGCTTCTGAATTTTCTTTGTTTTGCTGCTCGCGGTTTTGATTCGTTTCAACCATTTCAATCTTTTGACCGCAGTTTATGCAAAACTTCATGTCGTTGTCCAGTTCCGAATTGCAATTCGGGCATTTGATCGTCATAAATTTACATTCCTTCCTGAATATAATTTTTTCGGGAGCTGGGCGCTCAGTTTTTGTCGTTTTTTTGTATTTTAACATTAAAGCGCTACGAATGCAACTATTTATGAATAAATTTTTTAATTAAAAGGATTATTCCTGTCTTACTACGCGCCCTTCAAGTCCGCAATGGATTGTTTTGAATCTTGCCGCATCTCTGCTTTACGGTCCATCTCTGCCGGCTTGACAGGACTTGCCCGCCTAATAATTCGTATAACCATTGGTATATAAGAACATTTTATTTTTGTTGTTGCATTTTTTATTGCATAAGATTTTATTGTAGCATTTCGTGTTGCATTTCGTGTTGCATAGTGTGCGAAAACATATATATTAATCACGCATTTACACGAACCAAATATGAATTTATGTGCACGTTGAAATGAGCGTAATATCATTAAAAATCAAGCAAATTAGCATAAAACAAAGAAACAGCAAGGACTTTAGAATCCTTGCCGTTTTGGTGCGGATGACAGGACTTGCCCGCCTGCGGGCGGAGCGGGGCGCGCTCTGACAGTCCGCCGGACTGTCATTCACTACGCGCCCTTCAAGTCCTTCCATATCAAAAAAAGACACCGGGAACAAGTCCCGGTATCTTTTTTTGGTGCGGATGACAGGACTTGAACCTGCAAGCTTGCGCACTGGTTTCTAAGACCAGCGTGTCTGCCATTCCACCACATCCGCGTATTCATTCCGAGCCATTTTATCACACGCTGCGCTTTTTGTCAACACTTTACATAATCGAGAAAATGGTATAAAATACACACAATACGACACTGCGAGGTCTGTTATGGAAAAGTCAGAAATACTCTCAAAAGTTGACCTTACCCTGTTATCCCCGACCGCGACCGAAGCGCAGATCGCCGCGCTCTGCGAGAAAGCCGCTGCTTTGCAAACGGCGTCCGTATGCGTTCCGCCCTGTTATGTCGGGACAGCCGCTAAGACCCTGAACGGCAGCATCAAGGTATGCACGGTCGTCGGCTTTCCGAACGGATACGGCGCAACCGCCATCAAAGCCGCCGAGACTGAAGAAGCCGTCAAGAACGGCGCGGACGAAATCGACATGGTCATCAATCTCGGATGGTTAAAGGATAAAAAATATGACCTTTTGCTTGATGAAATCAAACAAATAAAAACGGTCTGCGGCGAGCGCGTCCTGAAGGTGATTATCGAAACCTGCCTTTTGGACGAAGCGGAAAAGATAAAAATGTGCGAAATCGTATCCAAATCGGGCGCCGACTTTATCAAGACCTCGACCGGTTTTTCCAAAGCGGGCGCCACGGTAGAAGACGTCGTTCTGATGCGGAAGCACTGCGCTCCCGCGGTCAAAATCAAAGCCGCCGGCGGCATCCGAACCTTTGCCGCTGCCGAAGTAATGATTTTAAACGGCGCCGACCGGATCGGCACCAGCAGTTTAACGGAATAGAGATCAAAAACCGGTTTTTCTAAAAAACCGGTTTTATATTTTAATCCAATACCGCTGGATAATTTTGTTGTCCACGACAACCTCGTTTTCGAGCACGCCGCCGCACTTTTGAATGGTCCTTGCCGAGGCGATGTTGTCTTTGCGGCAGGTGACGAGCGCTTTTTTCATGCCGAGTTCTTTGCACTTCTGCAAAGCCAGCGCGAGCATTCTGGCGGCGTACCCTTTTCTTCGCTCGGACGGGCGGACGCTGTATCCGATGTTCCCGCCTGCGCGCAGCAGGAATTCGTTTAGTTCGTGCCGAACCTGAACCGTGCCGACGATTCTGCCGTCCGCAACGGCGAAATACGTCGTGCTGGTTACTTTTCCCGGTTCCGCCGTCGTCTGCTGGTTGATAACCTTCGTCAGCCAGCTCTCGTAATCCGCCGCTTTGATCAATCCGCCGCTGCCGTAAATCTTCGGCTCGCCGTTGTCGATAAACTCCTGCCGAAACGCCCAGGCGTCTTCTTTATGTTCGGTCGTCGGGATAACGAGCGTCAGTTCCTGCATATTTTACTTATCCTTTCTCACTTCCGACGGCGTGTAGCCCATAATCTTTTTAAAAATGCGGTTGAAAAGCGTCGTGTTGTTGTAGCCCGATTCGGCGGCAATGGTTTCGACGGGCAGGCTGGTTGTCAGAATCAGTTCGCGCGCGTGGTTGATGCGCTTGATATTGATGTAGTCCCAGGGCGACATGCCCATCATGCGCTTGAACAGCGCGCCGAAATGCGTTTTGCTGAAACCCGCCGTTTTCGCGAGCTTTTCCAGCGTAATCGGCTCGGTGTAATGGCTGTCGATGTATTCAACCGCCTTGTTGATGCAAAGAAATTTCTCAAACGTAAGCTCATAAGTCTTGCCGCCGGCGGTTTCGGATTTGGCGCCGTAATAACGCAAAAGACAAATCATAATCTCAATCAGATGCAGTTTGACCATGACCTCAAACGCGTCTTTTTTGTTTATAAACTCCTGTTCGGTTGCGTCCATCAACGCTTTGATGCGTTCCGCCGCCGGCGTGCCCGCCGCGATCCGGTTCTCGAACGAATCGCCGCGGTTAAAGAAAATATCCACAAACCGCCGGCTGGAAATGAGGTTGTCGTTCATCCACAGAAAACGCGGGTCCACGTGGATATTGGTGATCAGCATATCGTCCGGCTCGGATATTTCGGTAATGGAATGCTCCTCGTTCGTGCTGAAAAAGAAGATGTCGCCCGGATGGATTTCGTACGTCTTGTTTTTCGTCCGGTAAAAGCCGCGCCCTTTTCTGAACAGAGAGATTTCAAAGCTGGTGTGGTAATGCTTGCGCGGGCCCCTTCTTTTTTGCGGAGGGACCAAAGAATGATACAGCTTGACGCTCTCGTATTTTGCGTTTTGATCGGTGCCGGAGTACAGCTTATACTCGTTTACAATCATATTGCCCGCTCTTTTAAAATCGTGTGATAGTGTTGATATCAGCAAGATAGTATATGGACTTTTGTCGAAAAAGAATGCTATAATTTTTCATGAAAAAGGTTTGCTTGTTATAAAAATTGTATGCCTTTTTTTGATTTTGTCAAGCCGAAACTTTGAAAGGGATTTGCAACGATGTTAAAAAACGAAGAAATATGCCCGAATATCAATAGAAATTCCTCCCCTTCGGCGCTTAGAATCACCGATATCCGCACCGCGCATATCGCCGGCGCGCCGAAGAACTGCGTTCTTTTGAAAATCATGACCAATCAGGGCCTGGTCGGCTACGGCGAAATACGGGACGCCGCCAGCAAAACCTACGCGCTCATGCTCAAAAGCCGCATTGTCGGCGAAAACCCCTGCAACGTGGAAAAGATTTTTCGCAAAATCCGGCAGTTCGGCGGGCACTCCCGGCAGGGCGGCGGAGTTTCCGGCATCGAGATCGCGCTCTGGGACCTCGCGGGCAAGGCGTGGGGCGTTCCGCTCTGGCAGATGCTCGGCGGCAAGTACCGCGACAAGGTGCGCGTTTACGGCGACACCGACGTGGACGGAAAGCACACCGGGCGCGAGATGGGCGTTGCTCTGAAAAAACGCACGGAAATGGGCTTTACCATGCTCAAAATGGACCTCGGCATCGGGCTGTTAATCGACGAGCCGGGAACAATCAGCGCGCCGCTGGGCTTTATGGACGAGATGAAGCAGTACGCCTACCACATTCTGCACGTGCAGAGCGGTTCCGTTACGTCGGATATGGTGCGCCGCCAGAAGAGCTATGAGATTGTCAACACCGCGCACCCCTTTACCGGCATCCGCCTGACCGAGAAAGGGCTTGACTGTCTGGAAGAATACGTCAAAGAAGCGAGAGCGGTGGTCGGGTACGAAATCCCGATCGCGATCGACCACTTCGGTCATGTCTGCGTCGAGGACGCGATCCGCTTCGCGCGCAGAATGGAAAAATACAACATCGCCTGGATGGAGGACATGGTTCCCTGGATATACCCCGACCAGCTAAGGCGCTTAAAGCACGCGACCGCCATTCCGGTCTGCACCGGCGAGGATATTTATCTGCTGGAGAACTTCAAAGCCTTAATCGATCAAGACGCGGTTTCCATCATACACCCGGACGTTCTGACCTGCGGCGGCGCGCTCGAACTCAAGAGAATCGCCGACTACGCCGACGACCGCGGCGTCGCGGTCGCGGTGCACATGGCGGAAAGCCCGATCGCCTGCATGGCGGCCGTTCACGCCGCCGCGACGATGCGCAACGTCCTTGCCGTCGAGTTCCATTCGGTCGATTGTCCGTGGTGGGGAGACATTGTAAAAGGTCTTCCCAAACCGCTGATCGAGGACGGCTTTATCGCCGTGCCGGATAAACCCGGACTCGGCATCGACGAGCTGTGCGACGAGGTGATAAGCGAACATATCAACCCCGCCGACCCCGGCTTGTGGGAGCCGACGGACAGGTGGGACAACGAGTTCTCCAACGACAGAATCTGGAGTTAATAAAGAGGTTTACTTATGCATTTCAACGTTAGAGAAGAAATTATCGCGCTCACGCCCCAGTGGAAGGGCGAGCGCCTGCCCGACGGCAGACCGTATGTGCCGGATAAGTATCTGGAAGCGTTAAGAGGCATGACGCTGGAGGAAGTCTGGAAGCCGATTTTCCTGCTCGGCTACGAGAACCAGTTCGAGGGCAGGCTGAAAACCCTGCACAACGACGGCAGAAAGCTCATCGGCAGAGCGGTCACCTGCAGTTTTTGCCCGACGCGCCCTGATTTGCACGAAGTGATGTACAACATAGGTCTTGCAGAAGGCAGAAAGGGCAACTACAACCAGTGGGTCATCGACAGCCTTGTAGAAGGCGACGTTGTGGTCGCCGACATGTACGATAAAATCTATAAAGGAACCTTCATCGGCGGGAACCTGACCACCGCCATCAAAACCAAAACCAAAACCGGCGGCGCCGTCATCTGGGGCGGCATCCGCGATGTCGAGCAGATGGAAAAGGTCGAGGGCGTTCAGGTTTACTACCGCGGGATCGACCCAACGCCGATCCGCGACTTCGTGATGACCGGGTTCAACTCGGTTACCCGAATCGGCAACGCGGTCTGCCTGCCCGGCGACGTTGTTTTCGGCGCCGGCGGCGGCGTGCTGTTCATCCCCAGCCATCTGGTCGCGGACGTCGTGGAGGGCGCGGCGAAATCGCATGTCAAGGATATCTTCGGTTTCGAAATGCTCTCGCAGAACCGGTTCACGACCGCTCAGATCGACAGAAACGTCTGGACCGTCGAGATGCTGGATATGCTGATGGACTTTATAAAAAACGACCCGCGCGGAGAGGAATACCGCGATCTTGACTGGTCGAAGGAATACGAACTGGCCAGAAACAGCCCGGGCGACACGCAGTCCGCGCTGTAAAAGGAGACGTCTTGATGAAAATTACCTGGATTGGACAAAGCGGCTACAAAATAGACGACAAAAATACTTGTATTTTGATTGACCCGTACCTATCGGACGTTGTCAACAAAGTCGCAAACCGCCCGCGCCTGATGAACCCGCCTTTTTCAGCAAAGGATTTTCAGGGCGACGCGGTGGTCTGCACGCACGACCATCTGGACCATCTGGATATAGAAGCCGTTCCTGATTTCCATCAAAACATCACCATCATCACCCCGCCCTCCTGCGCGCAAAAGCTAAAGGAATTAGGGCGGCAGAAAATAAAAATCCTTCACGCCGGCGAGAGCGTGTCGGTCGGCGCGTTCACGCTGACCGCCGTTCCAGCGTTCCACACGGTAGAAGCGATGGGAATTCTTTTAAAGTGGAAAGAATATACGCTGTACTTTACCTCCGACACGCTCTACGACCGCCGGCTGGAAGAGATGAAGCGGCAAAAAATAGACATTCTGTTTATCTGCATCAACGGCAAGCTGGGCAATATGAACGTTGACGAAGCGGTCCGGATCACCAAAGCGATCGGCCCGCGCGTAGGGGTTCCGACGCATTACGGGATGTTCGCGAGCAACACGGAGGACCCGAAAAAATACACGTCGCAGATCAAAAACAGCTTTGAGATGCAGTACAATCAAGCGTATGAAATTACCGAAATTCTGGAGGCGTCGATATGAATTTTTCTTTGGAAGGCAAACGCGCCCTGATCACCGGCTCCAGCCGCGGCATAGGCGCCGCCGTCGCGAAGCGGCTTGCCGAGGCGGGCGCGCGGGTAATTCTGCATTGTTCCGAAAACACCGCCAAATGCGAAGCCGTCAAGGCTGAAATCGAAAAAAACGGCGGGGTCGTGGACGCCATCGTCGCCGCCGATTTAAAAGACCCTCGCTCCGCCGACAAAATCGCGGACGCGGCGGGCAATATCGACATTCTTGTTCTGAACGCCTCGATTCAGTGCCGCAAAAAGTGGGAAGAAATCACGCTCTCGGAATTTTACGACCAAATCAACTGCAACCTGCTCTCTTCGATGCTGCTGATCCAGAAATTCGTTCCCTATATGCGTTCTCAAAAATGGGGGCGCGTCGTCGCCGTCGGCAGCGTTCAGGAAGTAAAACCGCACCCCGATATGCTGGTCTATTCGGCGTCCAAAGCGGCGCAGACCAACATGGTCAAGTCGCTCGCCCTCCAGCTCGCAGCGGACGGCATTACGGTGAACAACGTCGCGCCCGGCGTCATATACACCGACCGCAACGTAGATGCGCTTAGCGACCCTGAATACGCCGCCAAAGTGACCGCCACCATCCCCGTCGGCTATTACGGCGAGCCGGACGACTGCTCGGGAACCGTGCTTTTGCTCTGCTCGGACGCCGGAAGATACATCACCGGACAGAGCATTTATGTGGACGGCGGGAAGAGTTTATAGCCCGCTTGTGTAATTTCACAGGCGGTTCATCAAAGACAATTAGAGGTGTTTTCATGTCTGAAAGAAAAGAAAAGGTTCTGCGCGTTTTCCGCGAGAACGAAGATTTCATCAACGAAAGAGTCAAATACGGCATCGAGCTGTACCGCAAGGGCTACAACACCGTACGCTTTACAGACCGCGCGGGCAATCCTGTCACGAACGTAAAGTTTAAAATCAGCCAGAAAACGCACGACTACAATTTCGGCTGCAACATCTTTATGCTCGACGAGTTCGAAACCGAGGAAAAGAACATAAAATACCGCGAGATTTTCGGCGACACCTTCAATTACGCGATCGCGCCTTTTTACTGGTGCGACCTTGAGCCGGAAAAAGGAAAGCCCCGCTACGACAAGAACAGCCCGAAAATCTACCGCCGCCCCGCGCCCGACCTTGTCGTCGAATACTGCAGGGAAAAGAACATCAACATCAAGGCGCACTGCATTGTGTACGACGCGTTCGCGCCCAAGTGGCTCCCCCGCGAAGTTCCCCTGATTAAAAAGGAATACGAAAAACATATGGCGGAGCTTGCCGAGCGGTACGAGGACGACATCGACGACTGGGAGATTATGAACGAGTCCCTGAACTGGGAGATGTACGGCTATTCCCGCTTAAACACGACGCCGTTCTTCCGCGAGCCGGATTACGAGAGCTGGAGCTACTTCTGCGCGCGCAGAAACTTCCCGAAAAACAGACTGCTGATTAACGCCGGGCCCTGCGAGTCCTGGTCCGACCGGCTGCACCGTTCCCCCTACTATTATCAGCTCGAATCGCTGGAAGCGAAGGGCGTCCGCTTCGACGGCATCGGCATGCAGGCGCATATTTTCGTGACGCGCGAGCACGAGGAAGCGTATATCAACAAGTACTGCAACCCGATGAAGATGACGGACGTTTTGGACACCTACGAACGGTTCGGTCCGATCAACATTTCCGAGGTCACCATCCCCTCCTACAACGGCGGCGCAGACGATGAGGAAGTACAGGCGGAGGAGCTGCGCGTCCTGTACAGCCTGTGGTTCAGCCACAAAGCGACCGACGGCATTATCTACTGGAACCTGGTGGACGGATATTCCTATGTGCCGGGCGGCGGAAAGTCCACGCTGGGCAACCCGAACGCCGGCGAGAACATCTACGGCGGCGGGCTTTTACGGTTCGACCTGACGCCGAAACCCGCGTTTGAAGTGCTCAACCGCCTGATCAAAAAAGAATGGCATACCGAGCTATCCGGCGAGACCGGCGCTTCCGACCGGGCGAAGTTTAAAGGTTTTTACGGCAAATACGACCTGACCTACTGGTACGACGGCAAGGAAGGGCGCGCGGAGTTCCACCTTGACAAGCGCAGCGACCTTGAGCACATTATCGTTTGCGATTGAATACTTCATCTTATTACCACCCCTATACCAAATCAGGGCTGTCGGAAACGACAGCCCTGGTTTTTTATCCTGCGCGCCTGCGCGAAAAAACGCATCTCGACCGCGTAGGAAAACGCCGCGTTTAAAAAGCGGTTCGCCGAATTTTCGTATGCTTTCAAAACCATATAGATTTTTTCCCCTCTTCCTGATTTTTTTACAAAAAATGCACCTTGCAAACCGAGCGGCATAAAATGGTATTGATAATACTTGCAGAAGTATTTGAAATTCATTAAGGAGGACTTTTGAATGGTTGAAAGAAACGGTCCGCTCGGCGGACTCTGCGGCAAGCCTGACCAGCTTACTTGTATCAGCGTCAATAAAATATTTGACTCTACAAGGGATAAGGATTGCCTCGAAGATATCCGTGTTTTTCTTTGCGACCATGCGCAAGAGGTTATAGACAGAGCAAGTGCCGTAAGATGCAAGAATGTTGAGGTCATCAACGTAAACATCAGCGTTGAGCGCGTGCCCTTCAACAGAGGTTTCTTCCAGGTAACGATCCGATATTTCTTCTGCGTAACTCTTGAGGCGTGCATACACAACGGTAGAATATGCGAAGTCCAGGGACTCTGCGTATTTGACAAAAAGGTCATACTTTTCGGCAGCGAAAAGAACGTATCCGTATTTACATCAGATCCGGAAAAAGACGGCTTCTGCACAAGACCGTCGGAGTTTAAATGCGACAGCGAGCCTACACTTCCCACCGTTGTTGTCGAAGTGGCTGCTCCCATCGCCCTTGACGTTAAACTTGTCGATCGTTGCAAACCTTTTGGCCACTGCTGCATTAATCCCGAGGCGATTCCGGACAGAATCCGCGCACGCTTCGACGGCAATTTTGTCGACGGCGTCGGCTCTAACGCGGTATATGTCACTATCGGCGTCTTCTCGGTCATCCGTATGGAGCGCCCGGTTCAGCTCGTGCTTCCCGCGGCAAACTTCTGCCTGCCCGAGAAGGAAGTCAGACCCTCTGACGCCGGAGACGCTTGCAGCATCTTCAGCAAGATGCCTTTCCCGATGGGTGAATTCTTCCCGTTCAGCGAAAGCCCGGGTCCGATTGTGAGCAGCGACAGAAACGACGGCAAAGGCTGCAAATAACCCGCTATTTGAACATATAGCTGCCTAAAAGTAAAAAGAAAAACAAAGAAAGCGTGCCGCGGCAGCGGCACGCTTTTTTATGCTCAACCTATCGGTTATATCTCGCGTTATTCCCTTTTTATTCTTATCTCTTACTTCTTTATCTCTTACTTCTTATCTCTTACAATCTCTTACTTCTTATCTCTTACAATCTCTTACTTCTTATCTCTTACAATCTCTTACTTCTTATCTCTTACTTCTTATCTTCCCTTATATTATCTCCAAATAATCCTTATCCGGCAGCGGCGGGAACGGTTCGGCCGGCAGCGTCTGATACCAGTACGCGACGGACGAAATATCGTCCTGCAGCGGCAGGTAGCGGCCGTCGTTGCGCCAGCCGAGCGCCTGAATGGTTACCCGCAAATCGCGCTCAAAGTAAATCGGGTCGCAAATGTGCCAGCGGTAGAGCGAGAAGCGCTGATTCGCCTTGTAGCAGCCGTCCTGCTGCGAAACATAGGACAAACCGGAATAGGGGGAGTTGAACTCGATGTATTTGTTGCCGACATCGAAGTCAAACGCGCCGCAGAAGTAGTCCTCCGTTCCGGTGCCGCAGATGGTCGGGAAATCCTTGTCGCCGTCAAGGTAGAACTTTATCTCGCCCTCTCCCCACCAGCCGTTGTTGTTGACGCCCCAGAACATATAGGTGCCGACGTACTGTCCCTTGCCCTTCACGCCGTCCAGAATGGTATAGACCTCCTTGTACGGAAGCGGGTTGGTGCGCCGGAACTGCGCGTGGAAGTAGGCGCAGTCCTCCGGGATTTCGGTGAGCACATAATCTATCTGATAGAACAGAATAATATCGTCCGTGTGCAGGTTCTCGACGGTGATGCGGCAGTGCTTTCTGAACGGCATCTCCCAATAGCAGTTATACCCTCTGCGCGGGTTTACGCAGACGGGCAACGAAGAGAGCGTCTTGTGCACCGACGTGTCCGCGGACGCGAAGAAGTCGCCGATCGGACATTCCACCGACGGGTACTCGTTGTTCTCCCAGTAGATTCTAATAATTAAAAGCCTGGGACGGGGCGAAGTCTCGGTCATCCAGATATGCTTGATCGCGCCCATGCCGTCGATATCGGCTATGACGCGCTCCTCGCCGGATTTGATGTAAATCGCGGGCGAAACCTTCCAGCCCTGTCCGAGATCGCGCGCCGCCCTGGCGCCGTACCCTTCGGTCGCCATTCCGCCTTTTCCCTTTTCTCCGGTAAAGTTTTCCGCCGAAATCGAGCGCGACTGCGCGTTCGAAAGCCTGGTAATATCCGACAAGCCGGAGCAAATTCCGTGAAACATATTGATCCTCCAAATTTATATTTTTAATCCTTCACTGTAAGGGTTTACGTACCGTTCGCGTTTATCGGTGCCTTTTCCGAACTGAATCGCCCGTACCGGACAGCGGTGCAGGCAGCCGAAGCACTGCGCGCAGATTTCCTTAACCCAGACGGGTTTGCCGTTCTTCAATTCAATCGCGCCGCAGGGGCAAATCTTCTCGCAAAGCCCGCATCCCGTGCAGGCGTCGGTCGCGTAAAACTTTTTGGTTTTCCGCGTCCTATCGTAAAAAGGATACATCAAAGCCGTCGCGGCTTTCGGGAACATGCCTTTGACCGCTATCATATCCCCTTTTTTGCGGGCTTGAATCGAAAGCGCGATTTCTCTGATTTCCTTTACTGCCTGCGCCAACAACGCTTCGGCTTTTTCGCCCGTCGGCGGATTAAACATCGGCACATAGTTGTCCGGCATGCGGACGCCGTACAGCGCGTCCACCTGATACCCTCTCTCCGCCATACGCTTTGCAAACATTCCGCCCGCGTCGTAGGTCTTTCCGCCGCAGGTGAGCAGCAGATAAACATACTTGTCTTTTATATTTTCAAACCGTACATTTTCGATAAATTCCCGCACAATCGAAGGCAGACCGCCGAAATACACCGGAAAAACAAAGCCGATTGCCTTTTCGTCGTCCAGATTATATGTAAACTTTCTTTCCCGAACAGCCTGCGTAATGGAATACAGCGTGTCGTTTTCGCTTTCCGCGATCATCTGCGCGGCGTGCTTGCTGTTTCCGGTGCCTGTAAAGTAGAAAATCATAGTTCCTCCCAATTAATACACAATATACAGCTCATACGGCTTTCCGATGCTTTGCGCGTACTTGACCGTATAATGCGTGCCGCCCGATACGCCGTCCCAAATCGCGATGACAATGTCGGCGTTTTCCACGATCTCCCGGTCGCGCATGAGCGGCGCTTTTTTGCCGTAGCGCTCGTAATCCGGGCGGATAATCTGCTTTTTAATCTTCTTCCGGTCGGCGTACTGCTCCGCGATCGTGTCGATTCCGGGCGCGCCGCCGGTGATGAGCATGGTAATCCCTTTGGGGATAAACCGCTCGATATCAATATTTTTTATCGACCTTGAACCAACTACAGCGACTATCATTTAAAAATTCCTTTTTTTAAGCGTATTGTAAAGGGTTTTTGAATGATTCCGAAGTAATGCCGTATTGACCCGGAAAAAAGCGTAAACTCTCTGCCCGAGGCTGTCCGCGCGTTTGGCTTTGCCTTTGTGCGTGTATTCCGTCAGAACGCCGACGACCCTGTCCCGCGTCACCGGGTACTCCTTTACGGTCTGGTTGTCGCCCCGGCAGACGTAGCCGTCTTTTTTGACTTTGATAATCCGGTGCAGAACATACTGCCCGTTCGCCCTGCGGTAAAGAATCACATCGTATTTTTTGAGCGGCTCTGTCGGCTTTACTATGGTTACGGCGTCGATGCCGCCGATCAGCATCGGGCGCATGCTTGTGCCCTTGACCGTAAAGGTAACGCTGCCGCCTTCCGCCAGCTGCGCGGAGATGAAAGGCTCTAATTCTTCAAGGCTGACTTTTTTATTCAAGAACGCCCGCACCTTTTAGTTTTTGTAAGAACAGCGCGACATCCTCGTCCGCTTTGTCATATGGAACATCGTATTCCTCCAGCAGCGCGGCGGCAAGTTCCGCTTGGTCGGCGCCCTTCTCCAGTCTTTTCCAGAGGAAAGCGCCGGTTTCGTTCAGCATCATCATGCCGTTGAAATTGACCTTGCCGCCCACCTCGACGACAATGTTGTTCCCCGCTATTTCCTTGAGCACATATCCGTTCTTAATCTTCATACCATCTACCTCATCGCGTCGTAAGCGCATCGGACGGCGTCCGCGCTGATGTCGCAGGTCAGTTTATAGAAGGGAATTTCTTTGATCAGTCTATCCAGCAGCGAAGAGAGCCTGTTCCACTCCGCAGCAGGGCGCAGCGTCTGGTTTAACAGCATGAGCAGCGCTTCTTTGGCGCTCAGCCGCGTTATCTTGTTCTTTGTCCCCTGTTCTAAAAAAGCAATTGCCTTTAACGGCGCCGATTCGTTCGTGTTCAAATCGGTCTTTCCGCTCCACGGCGTGCCGAACACCATGAATTTGCCGTCTATCCGGCGCAAAGCGGGTTTGTCGTCGTTGACAATATGCGCTCTTTCGCCGAAAACTTTTTGCCACAGCGCCGCGTGCGTGGATTTGCCGCCCCCGCTTTTCGCAGAAAACAAATACGCTTCCCTGTCGAGCGCAACCGCCGAGGCGTGGACCAGCATCCCGTCAAAGCCTAAAAGCGCTTTATAAAAAACCTCGCCCGTATGGATGTATTCGCAATCGTCATCGGTCAGGTGAGGATTCTCTTTTCGCATTCTGACAAGCCGGCCGCGGTCGATATTGATTTGGATGTCGGCTTTCCGGTCGGAAGCAGTCAAATACGGCGCCGACCGCGCAAGCAGCGTTTTCCCCTCGGGGCGCATTTCCACAATAAGGGAAGCGATTTGATACTTCATAATCTTTTTGCTGTTACAATGATGTGAAATTTTTGCCAATCTATTGCATTTATTATATATATACCGGAACAAATTGTCAACAACGCCAAAAATTAAATTTTCCGTCCGGTTTTATTGATTTATCGGACGGACTTTGTTATAATTATACAAATATAAAGCATTCTTTTTTTTGCAGCTTGAAAGGGACGATTCAGTTTGAAATACATTGTGCTTGTAGGGGACGGCATGGCGGATTTGCCGATGAAGGAGCTTGAAGGGCGGACCCCGCTTGCCGTCGCCAGAAAACCCGGCATGAATTATCTTGCGCACAACGGCATCAACGGCAGAGTGTTTACGGTGCCGCGGGATATGACGCCGGAAAGCGACACGGCGAACCTCGCCCTGATGGGCTATGACCCCAAGGTTTATTCAAAAGGGCGCTCCCCGCTGGAGGCGGTCAGCATGGGCATCGACATGCAGCCGGAGGACACGGCGATCCGCGCGAATCTGGTCGCGCTCTCCGACGACGGGCTGCCCTACGAGGAAAAGACCATGCTCGACCATTCTTCGGACGAAATTCCCACCGAAGAAGCAAGGATTCTGATAAACGCGCTTCAGGAGAAGTTCGGAAACGAGGAACTGCGCTTTTACACAGGCGTAAGCTACCGGCACTGCCTGATCTGGAAGAACTGCCCCAATTTTACCGATTATTCGCGCCCGCACGATATACTCGGCAGAAAAATTGCCGATTACCTGCCGAAAAACCCCTCCAGCCGGCCCATGCTGCGGCTGATGAAGGCGTCTTTCGAACTGCTCAACAACCATCCCGTCAACCTCGACCGGGCAAAAAGGGGACTTAAGAAAGCCAACTCGCTCTGGCTGTGGAGCCCGGGCAAAAAGCCCTCGCTCCCTTCGTTTAAGGAAAAGTTCGGGCTTGACGCTTCGGTGGTCTGCGCGGTTGATTTGATTAAGGGAATCGGTTTGTGCGCCGGAATGGACGCCCCCTATGTCGAGGGCGCGACCGGAAACCTGCACACCAACTACAAAGGAAAAATGGAAACCGCTATCCGCGAACTGGAGAAGGGCAAGGATTTGGTTTATATCCACATCGAAGCGCCCGACGAGTGCGGCCACAGAGGCGAGGTGGAGAACAAAATCCGCGCGATTGAACGGATTGATTCGGAAGTGTTAGTCCCGCTGCTTGACTATATGCACAAGAACATGCGCCCGTTTAAGATCCTGTTGACGCCCGACCATCCGACGCCGATTTACGCCCGCACGCATACGCTGGACGCGGTGCCTTTCGTCATCTACTCGTCCGAGAAGAAAAAGCCGAACAACATTCAGGTTTACGACGAGCAGAGCGGATTTGAGGGCGGCGTGTACTTCGACAAGGGCGAAGAGCTGATGAATTACTTTTTAAGCGTATAGAGGTTTTATATGAAAAAGCAGATAACCGGCGAAGCGAAAGTCGATTACGCAACCTACCGGCGTTTCGCAGAATTTCAAATTTTCAGAAGCGCGAACCCGAAGCTGAAAAAGTTGTCCTTTTACGGTCTCGGACTGATTTCCGCCGTACTTCTGTTTTCAATCGGGCTGACGCAGCAGAACAACGTCTACCTGCTGCTGGGCGGCGGCATTATCTTTTCGCTCGTCATGTTTTCGATTATGACCCGGCAGATGTTTCAAAAGCAGTGCAAAATGAACGGCGAGCTGCTGCAATATACCCAAAAGTACGTTTTCGCGCCCGACGGGTTCGTCTTTTTTATGGACGACGGAAAAAGCGACAACCGGCAGGATATTTTCTATTCCGACTTCTATATGGTATATGAGGTAAAAGACGCCTTCTATTTGTACGTCAGCAAACGAAGCGCCTACATCGTGCCGAAAAACTGCTTTAAAAACGCCACGCCCGAGCAGGTCAGCGAATTTTTAAGAAGCAAACTGCCCGCGGGCAAGTTTGTAAAAGTCAGGCAATAAGAAAAAACCGTCATAAAATTGGCAACCGTCATTTTATGACGGTTTTTTGGTTGACTTTCTGATTTCAATCTGTTATAATTATAAAAAATATAAAAAAGAACCGTCATAGTTTGTAGTTTTCTATGAAAGGCTTTTTATCTTACTGAGGTATTGTAAAGATGAAAAACCCTTCTATTTTTTTATGCTCTGAAATTACCAGAGACAACGCCTTTGCCCTGATGAATTGGCTCAAAGATAGCGAGGTGACAAGGTTTTTGAGCGATACGGATACCGTGTCCGATGACATTCGGTCCGTGCTGGACAGGGTAAGTCTTCCGATTCTGACGCATATATTTAATCAGAACGGCAGATTCTTCATGATCTACACCAGGCAAAAAAAGCCGGTCGGTTTCGTAAGGCTTCTTCTGGACCGGCATGAGACGGAGATCGTAATCGTAATCGGCGACCGCAAACACTGGGGAAAAAGAATCGGCACCAGCGCGATACGGGAGAGCCTTAAAATCGCGTTTTTTGACTATCGCACGCAGAAAGTCGTAGCCAAAATAGACAAAAAGAATATCCGCTCGGTACGGGCGTTCGCCGGAGCGGGTTTTAAAATAGAACGGGAAACCGACCACTACTACGTATTCTCGATTACCATGCGAAAATATCTTGATATTATGAAAGGAGCAAAGGATATGGAACAGTTGTATATTTCCGAAATCGACAAAGCAAGACTTAAAAAGCTAATCGAAAATATGATAAAAGAAAACACGGAATTAAACAACCGGGTCCTTGAGTTAAACAACGAGCTGAACCGCGCCAACGTAGTGGCCGCCGAAAAAATGCCCGGTAATGTCGTTACGATGAACTCCAAAGTGAGCCTGAGTCTGAACGGCGAGGAAATGACCGTAACCCTTGTTTATCCGGACGAAGCGGACATCATCGAAAACAAGCTCTCCATATTGTCTCCGGTCGGCACCGCCATCCTCGGCTACAAAGTAGGAAACATAATCAAATGGGAAGTGCCCGAAGGCGTCGCCGAAATCCATATCAAGGAGCTGCTCTACCAGCCCGAAGCGGCAGGCGACTATCACCTGTAAAAAATAATCCTTCCGCCGGATGTTCCTACGGAAGGATTTTTCTTTTTACTTCTTGATAAACAGATTCCTAATGGCTTCGACCGCTTTCGACACATAGGTTCTGTTAAGCCTGTAAAAAACGGTTCTGCCCTCGTTTCGGATAATCAGCATATTCTCCTGACACATCATGTCCAGATGATAATACGCGGCGTTGATGCTGATGCCGAGGTTTTTCGCAATGTCGCTTGTGGAAAGCTCGGTAACCGCGGTAAGCATTTTGATGATTTCGATGCGGTTGACGTCGGAAATGATTCTTCCGAACATATCAATGTCGAACTTTGCCTTTTTCGAAAGCTTTCCGTCCAGCGATTCCATATAATCGTATCCGATAATCTGCAGGCAGCCGTTTCCGGTTTTAAGGCTCTCTACCGTATTCTTCAATACAAGGCATACGGAAAAGTATACGTTCTCGCTCAGAAGAAAACTGTGCGCTCTTTCGTCTACCTTAAGCAGCTTCTCTTTGTACTGCTCGAAATCAAAGTTTTCCTGCGTGTCGATAATCCGCTTGTAGTTTTTCTGATAAAACTTGGTCAGCATCGCGTTTTTGTCCGACAGCTCTTTGATAAGCGGGATAATGAACTTATCCGGCGCGATAAAGAAAGAGAGGATTCTGTTTTTGGTCTTGTCCGAATAATCGGAAGTATACAGCAAATCCAGAATGCTTCTGTAAAAGCTGTTGTCCTCGCGGTTGACCACCAGCCCCGAATCCGGGAAATAAAAATCCAGAAGATTCTGCGCGAACTTGTCCTTGTTCAGAATCTCGGAGACCAAAAAGTCAAAATCATACCCGTCTTCGAACTTATCGGCATAATCGAAAAAGTATTTCTTGATAAAAAAGCTGCCCTTTATTTCGTCCTCGACAAAGAACAGGTATAAATCTTCCGAATCAATCGCGAACTCTTCGGTGATGTTTTTTATGTAAACGATGTCCTCCTGAGAACTGCCGGTGTTCTTGCAGTAATCCAGCCATAAATCTTTGTTGTAATGCAATATAAAAATGGAGATTAAATCAAAAATATAGCCCGGCTGATGGATGAACTTAATCTGCGGCATTTTTCCTCCTATTCCTGTAGCTAAAACAATTTTCGTATTTAATTAAAATAAAATATTGTATTTCATAATAACCAATAAAAAAACATTTGTCAATGCAATTTTAACCAACAACTGTAAACAAATCATAAACAAAAAATAGCGGCCAAAAAATGCGTTTTTCAGAACGAGCCGCTATTTTTTCCTCCTAATTTAAACAATCGTATTCTTTCAAATCAAGCGATAAACAGAATGCTGTTTGTTAAACATTATTTTAAAAAAAGCGGTCTGATTGCTCAGACCGCATTATTCTCTTTAAGGCTGGTCCCCGGGGAAGAGATTGGTGATGATGCAGCGCAGTAGAGCGATTAACGCTATAATCATCAATGCGAAGAAGAACGCGAATACAGCAATGAATATTGTAATCAGAATCGATGCGGGGTTAAGCACAATAGACAATGCCACGATCGCAGAGATCAGTGTGCCTATCGTCGCCGCAAGCAGGCAGAGGCCGTTTTTGCTGACACAATATCTCAGAACTCCGGGAATGGATACTGCAGAAAGATAGACTCCCGCTACAAGCAGGATCAGGAACAGCACCGAGAGCCCGAAAACAATCCACACAGCTATATTCAGGAACGTAATCAATCCGAGATTGAAGAGAACTGCGATTAATGCTCCGAAAACAATGCTGATCAGGATTCCTATGCTTCCGCAGGCGTCAAAATTTTTTTTACAAGACATAACTGCAACCTCCTTTTGTCTGATTAAGCCGCCGAAATACCCTGAAGCGGGTATTCGGACTTACTCAATATATAATATGCGGAAGTTCACCGAATGCCTAATAATTAATAATAATGATAATGCCTTCTCCTTCTTCTGCCGAGGAACTCGGAGAGGAACAGTATGTCAATCAAATCCCTGAAAAGCCCTTTGCGTCTGTAACGGCGCCCGAAGCTGCCCGAGCGGCTGATGGTTTCAACCGCGCTGTTTTCTTTTTTCTCCTGCTCGCGGACATACTCCGCCAAATCGGGGTACATTTCAAGGATATCTTTGTAAATGCCTTCCGTAATCCGGTCCAGCATATCCTGATTGGGAACCGTATTTCCGTAGACATCCAGCTGATCGCATATCGTCATAATGTACGGCTGCAGTTTGTAGAATATTTCAGGATAGACCATCCTGTATTCCTCAATGGCCGCCATAACCGGGTCGTTTACCGCTTTCGCGTACGTTGTCATCCCGGTCGCGCCTTCCTTTGCTGTTTTTCCGTCTAACATGATGTAAAACCTTCAACACCTTTCATATAAAATGCGTTTTATTTGATATGACGCATATTCATAAAAACGCGGTTTTTATAAACCGCGTCATTACAGTATATGAAAGTGTGCGAAGGGTTTGTTCGACAAAATATTACAGCTTCAGCAAAAGCCGGTTGATTTCCTCGCTGATTTTCGCCCGCTGCTTATAGACCCAGTCGGCGTCAAAATCTATGCCGAAGTTTTTGCAGAACGAGTAGTACAAATTCAGCTTCTGATAATATTTTTCCGCTTCCGAAAGCGTGCGGGCGGAATACGCCGGCCGCGTGATTTGCCCTTTGGTTTTTCGGAAATATTCCTCGACGTAACCGAGGAAGAACTCCATCATTTCCTCGTCGTTGACGTCAAAGGGCAGTTTCATCAGCGCGTATTCGACCTCTTCGGGCAGCTTAAAATACTTGATGTTGTCCAGAACCAGCAGATAATCCCGAATGTCCATCTTTGTGTATAGTCTTATTTGCTCTTCGCGGGTGCTCCAGAGCGCGAGTTTTTCCTTTAAGGGCATTCCCTTTATTTTCAGAATCGCCTCGCTGGGGCCGAGCACGGCCTGCTCAATCGGATCGTCGTCCATTTCAAGGTTCAGCCGCAGAAAATCCTGGTCGTAGCTGTGCACGCCTACGTACCCGACGTCGTAAATGCCTTTTCTGCCGGCTCTGCCGCCGATCTGCTTGATCTCCTGCGAGGTCAGGTACCGGACCTCCTCGCCGTCGAACTTCTGCAGGCTCATAAAGATGATTCTGCGGATGGGCAGGTTGACGCCCATGCCGATCGCATCGGTGGTGATGAGAATTTTGCTCGCTCCGCTCAAAAACGCCTGATACTGCATTCTGCGGACTTCGGGCGGAAGGTCGCCGTAAATGACGCTGTTCTTGATGCCCCGTTCGTTGAACAGTTTGGAAAGCTCCAGCACTCTTTTCTTGGAAAAAGCGACAAGCGCGTCGCCCTTTTCGACGTCTTTGAGCGAAAACGGGTCGTTCCAGACCTTGAGCGGCGTCTGCCGGACATATTCCTGAATCTCAAAGTAGTCTCCGCAGTCGTTGAGAATGTTGATCAGCAGCTCCTTCGCGTTGATCGCGCCGCAGATATGCATTTCCGCGCACTGCAGGCCGAGAAGCGCTCTTGTCCACGCGTCCCCGCGCTGCGAATCACCGATCATTTGAATCTCGTCGATGACCGCGACCTCGTAAAACTGGTTGATGTCCACCTTTTCCACGGTCAAGCAGACATGCCTTGCGTTTTCGACCAGAATTTCCTCCTCGCCGGTAATCAGGTTGCAGGGCACGCCCTCTCGATTCAGTTTCTCAAAGTTTTCCAAAGCAAGAATACGAAGCGGCGCGAGATAAACGCCGTTGGACGCCTGTTTTAGCCTTTCGACGGCTTGGTAGGTCTTTCCGGTGTTCGTCTGCCCGAGGTGCAGAATCACCTTGCGTTTCAGCTTTCTTGCCTTTTCGTACTCGTCTTTCGGGTTTTGCGGGAAATACCGCTCGAACTCCTCCGCCACCAGCGAAGGGATATGCACGGTGGTAAGAACCGATATGATTCCCGTATTGATATAGATTCTTCGATTGTTTTCGACAATATCCTCAAAACGGTAGTTGGTTCCGTTCTTTTTGTTGTAATGATTCAAAAGGCGTACGGATATATTGTCGAGCAGCTCAAGATAGCCTTGATACAGCGCGTCGTACTCCGGAATCTGCTTGTCTTTTAATTCCCTTAACTGCTTTATTTTTTTCCGAACGCTCGCCTCATGGCTCCACAGGCCGGAGTCTTTGGCGTTGCCGGCGGCTTCTTCGATTTTTTTAAGCTGCTTTTTTAAACGGTCAAACTCTCTCATTGCTTTCTGCATCTTTTTCATAATAAACACTCGCAAAAATTAATCTATATAGTATATTGCTTAATTCAGGCATAAAAAATTACGCCCAAAATCAACCATGCATTTATTATAACACATGGTTGACGTTTCGGCGTAATTTTCTTTAAATCAACCTGTTTTATTTTTCAATGACCGTTACGTTTTCGGGAAGAATGTTGCTCTGCTGATAAACAATATCAAGAATCTGCGCCAGCTCGCCGGGAAGCAGCCCCTTTGACTTTACGATAATGCTGCATTTGTCGCCCGAGATGATGGCCACGCAGTTCTCAAAGCCTTTGGATTTGATAAGCGTTTCGATATTGCCCTCAATGGTGATGTTATGCGCGATGGCGGCGATGTCGGCAAGCGCTTTTTCTTTCGCGTCGGGAAGCGCTTCGGGATTATCCGCGATCTGCTGCAGAACCTCGAGCGCCTCGTCGCGGACGCTCTGACGGTTCATGACGGTCATTACGAAGAAGTCGTCCACGCCGTTCTCCTCGTTAACGGTTTCCTCTTCGCCGCTGACATTGTTATCAACAAGGACAGTATTTCCTAAAATCTTTGTGCTCTCGTTGTTCGCCGTTTCCTGCGGTTTTGAGTTTACAAGCGTGCTTACCAGAATGGCGATTCCGATAAGCGTAATACAGCCCACAATCAGAAAAGCTTTGGTGTTCAGCAGTTTCTTGTAATCGTATTCCTTGATCTTTTTGCCGATTTCCTTAATATCCATAACAGAACCTCCGATTATGTATTTTAAGATTTAGTTTAACGATTAAGTCTGCACGCTGATTCTATTGCTCGGAATGTCGTACAGCGCCGTCAGAAGCGAAATGATTTTGTACTGCATTTCATACGACGCGCCTTTGCATACGACCGCGATGCCCTGCACCGTCGGCATCTTTTCGCGGAGAAGGACCGTCTCGCTGCCTTTGTTTGAGGTGATTACCACATACTTCTTTTCAATCTCCTTTTCGGCGACCGAGCCTGTCGAATCGTTTTTCTGGTTCACGCGCTGGTCCGCCGCGTAGGCGTATTCGTACCCGTAAACCAGCGTTATCTGAACTTTGCAGTTCTTAACCCCCAGTTCTTTTATGAGCGCTTCGGTTTTCGCTTCGAGTTCGAGGCAGTACTCGTTCGCGGATTTGTAAACGGGTTCGTTCTTCGCCGCGTCCTCGCCGCCGTCCGTAGGGAGAATCAGCAGGACGACGCCGGCAAGAATGGCGAGCAGAATATACCCGATTCCTTTGATTTTCATGATTTTGTGAAGAATTGATTGCTCCTGCGTAATACCTCCTCCTATGCTTTTTTTTCAAGGATTTCCACCAAAACGCTTTTGTCAATCTGTCCGGCGAGGAAATCCCGCACTTCGTTCTGACGGTTTTTATTGTCCTCGTCCAAATAAACGACCAGCGACGTAATGACAAAGCTGTCATCCGTCCAATCTATTTTTATGTCGGTTAAGGGTATTTTTATGCCAAATTCTTTAAAAAGAATGTCTTTAATATATGCGTCCAGTTCGGCTTTGGTGACAGAAGCGAGCAGCTCGTCCGCTTTTTTCTCCGGCAAGGCGCTTTCCGCGTGCGCAAACGCGGGCTCCGGCAGTTGAAAGGGCGCGGAGATAAATCTTTTTAAGGGCGAGAGAATAATCACGACGCAAACCAGGCTCGCGATGTATTTGATGTACCGCTCAAAACCGCTTCCGCTGGACAGAACGGCGAGGATCCCGCCGAGCACAGAAGCGATGAGCAGCGTCAAAAAGTAGTCTTTCACACGCTCACCCCCGTTTTGATAAACACGGCGATCGCGATGATCAGTACGACGGCGGAACCGACGACCAGCGCCATCAGCACATTCAAAATGCCGTTCAGCTCATACAGGAAGTGGCTTTCCCGCTCGCAGCCCAGCACGCGCGAAAGAATGGCGCTCCCGAGCAGAGCGAGCTTATAGAAAACCACGAGGACAATCGGCGGAATAACGATGGACAGGATTACGGTGATTCCGATCGCGCCGGCGGTGGACTTGATGACCCCGATGCTGCCGAAAACCGTCCGCGTCGCGTCGCCGAGAATGCTTCCGATTACCGGCACGAAAACCCCCGAAGCAAACCGCACCGTCCGGTAGGTATAGTTGTCCGCGGCGGCAGCAATCGTGGTCTGCAGATACATCATAAAGCCGAACAACGAGAATATGAACGCCAATACCGTCGTCGTCGTATTTTTGACAAGCGTAGAAACCGAGCTCAGGTTGACGGTACCGGGCAGAGCGCTCGCAAGGCAGAGCGCGAAAGCGATTTGCAGAAACGGCATAAGGAACTTGGCGCTGATGGTGCTGATCAGCGAAAAGAACAGCAAAAGCGCGCTGTTGGAAGCCGCCGACGCCGCCGGGTTCCCGCCGAAAACGTAAAGCGAGCTGACAACCGGCAGCAAAGACACCATAAAGTTGTTGAGCGCTTCCAGCGCCCGCTGAACGAAATCGAATACGCCGGTGAAAATCGAAAAGGTGACGCCGGAGAGCGCCAAAACCGATACGAACTCGTACGCGATGTGCAGCGACGGGTTGACGGTTGTCCACTTAAAGGCCGAAAAAACGCTGGACAGAACGACCACCGTCATGATCAGCGCAAAGCTCTGGAGCGCCGATACGGTTCCGGTCTTAAAAGCGTCTGCCAGAAAACTGAGAATTTTCCCGAACAGGTTTATCTCGCTGTCGCCGGACAGTTCTTCCGCGGTCAGCACGTCGGTCGAGATGTTGTCCATGCCCGCGAGTTCGGCGATTTCGTTTTCGCACGAGGTCTCAAACGCCAGACACTCAAAGCCCGCAAAAAGGGATAGAAACAGGCAAACAACCAAAACTTTTATCAATTTCCTCATTTTATTGCTCCTGTACGCGATGTTCTCGTCCTTTTTAAGCCAGCAATTCTCTCGCCATGGTTAAAAGCTGCTGCAGAATGGGCAGCGAGAGGATGATAATTCCGATTTTGCCGGCAAGCTCTACTTTGGAGGCAAGCGTGTTCTCGCCGCAGTCGCGGCAGATTTCTGCGCAGACCTGACAGGAAAGCGCAACCGCAAGCGCCTTTATCAGCACCGTAAAATACCCGCCCATGCCGCTCGCTTTGGCGGTGTTGCCGATAAATTCGACGACCGGCCTGAGCTGCGATAGCAGATAGCCGAGGAAAACGACGCCGATTACCGCGATGGTCAGCGGAACCAGCTCCTGCCGCAACTGCTTGACCACCGCCACCACACAGAGCGACAGCAGCGAAAATGCGCACACCGTGATTATATCCATAACCCGAACACGCTTCTGATGGTTGAAAACAGCGAGCTTATCTCCTGCACGAGCAGAAGCATGACGATAATCACGCCCGCGATGCTCACAAAAGTCGCCTGTTCTTCCCTGCCGTTCTTCTGCAGGATTTGATAGGCAATGCCGACCAGCAAGCCCACCCCCGCAATCTTAAGAATCAGCGCAACGTTCATTCCTTTAACCAATCCTTTCCTTAATCAATCCAGTCCATCACAGCAGAATGATCGCGATCATCGCGCCGATCAGCCCTCCGAGCGCCCGAATGCTCTTGCGCCGTTTTTCCAGTCCCGGCTCCAGCTCGTTTTTGCGGGCGACAAGGATGTTCCGGCACATCTCCGCCCGTTCTTTCTGCGTTACAAAATCGGTTTTACCAAGCTGCGCGCCGAAAATGTTTAATTCTTTTTTTATGCTTTCCGATACGGCAAGCAGTCCGACCGCTTTGTTCCACAAGACGTTGTAGGGTTCTCCCATCGGGTTGTTCAGCGTCGACAGAAAACCGCACTGTTCCAGGGCAGGGTCGCTGAAATCCGCGAACACGTTGCCCAAACTGTCCCGCGAGTAGGTTATCCGCTGCAGCATAAAATCCAAGAGCCGAATCAAACCGGATAACTGCAGAAACGCCTTCTGCTCCGCGTTGGAAAGCGAACAGCCGATATAATAGCACATGCAGACGATGAGCAGCGCACCCGCTATCCTCATGGAACAACCCTTTCTTTGTCCGCGATCCGTTCGATTTCACAGTGAAACCCGTTCTCGTCGGCGTTCAGCCTGACGGCGATTTCGAACAGTCCCGCTTCCAGCATTTTATTGACAAACGGGCGGCGGCGCAAGCCCATGATGCTTTCGCCGTGCGCCGACGCGATGAAGTGGACGCCGGTGTTCTGCGCGTTGATGACCGCGTCCTGCTCGCCCGCGCCGATTTCGTCGCAGATGATGACCTCCGGCGACATGGTGCGGCACAGCAGTTCTATCCCGTAAGCCTTCGGGCAGTTGGAGATGACGTCGATAAGCCCGTCCGACATTCCTTTGATGTAAATCTCGCACCGCTCGTCGACGATGCCGACGCGGTACGGACGAATGTTTTTTCCCTCCGCCAAAAGACAAGCGGCGCTGCGCAGAAAAGTGGTCTTTCCCATCGCGGGCGGAGAGTAAACCAGCGTGCCGCAGACGCCCTCTTTTGCGTAGAACTTAATCAGGTCGGCGGCGAATAGCGGAACATGCCGGTGCAGGCGCAGGTTGATCGCGTAAATCTCCTTAAACCCCCGCACCTTTCCGTTCTCCAGAATCGCCTCGCCGCAGATGCCCGCCCTGCCGCCGCCCTTTATGGGGATATAGCCGGTTTTGATGGTGTCGTCGTAGGTGTAGAGCGAGCCCTGCGAGAGCAGGGACAGGCACTGCTCCATATCGCTTTTGGTCGCGCAGACCGCGTTTTTCGCAAGGCAGATGTTTCCGCTGCTGTCCAGCATGATGTTCCGGCAGCCGAGCGTTAACGAGAAGGGCGCGTCTGTCCTGAGCCGTATCTCGGTTACTTTTTCCAGCAGCGGCGCGGGAAGGTTTGCGATCAGCCTGGTAAACCGGGGCGGGATATATTTAAAAAAGTTGTCCAGCCCGCTTTTCATACATATCCCTTCAGCATTTTTTTGCTTTGCTTGTAGGCGGTCGCGAAATACAACGCGGAGAAGATGGCGAGGAAAATCAGCGTTCCGGCCGCGGCGGCGACCCAGTTTACCTGAATCTGCATAGCGTTCAGGACCATTCTGCCGGCCCAGCCCGCTGCGATGGTGTACAGGAACGGGAGAAAAGCGCTCCTGAAAAAGTCGAAATAGAAATCGGTGACCTTTTTAAGCCTGTAAATGCACATGACGTACGAGAAGGTGTTCGAAGCGACAAGCAGCCAGAGATAGCCTTCCGCTCCGGTCGCCGGAATCAGGAAGAAAACGATAATCAGCCTCGAACCCCAGTTGAGCGCGCTGACCTTTAAGGTATAGACCTGCTCGCCGATGCCCTTGAGCAGTCCGTCGGTGATGGTTTCTATGTACATGAACGGCGTTACCAGCGCCAATATCCGAATCGCATGATAGGTGTTCTGCCCTTTATAGAAGGTCTCGCCGATTTCGCCGGCAAAGAAGTAAAAAAGTCCGCCGACGGCGATGCTGAACACAAAGCAAAGCGCCATAACCTTCGATACGATGCTGTTTCGCTCGGATTTGTCCTCTTTGATGTTCAGCCGTGAAATCTCGGGCACCAAAATGGTGACAAGGCTGTTTAAGAAGTCGAACGGGAAGAACAGAATCGGAATCACCATGCCGCGGATCATGCCGAACTGCGAGAGCGCTTCCGAGCGGTTTCCGCTGAATTGCTCGAGCATCTTGGGAAGCAGGATGTTCTCCGCGGTGTGCAGGGTGCTGGTCACATAAACCGCCGCGCTGATCGGAATGGTAACTCCGAGAATGGCTTTGACCACCGCTTTTCTTTCTTCGGTCGGGCGGTAATCCTTCTTGTTCACCCGGTCGGAGAAAAACCGGTACAAAACGCTAAGATAGACAAAGGAAAAGATTTCGCCGAAAGTAAGGCCGATCACGATGCCGATGCACAGCCTGCCGATATCGTTCGTCAGCGCCATATAGAAGTTTAAAAACAGCGCGATGACGCAGATTTTTACAATCTGCTCCGAGAGCGAGGCGGTCGCCGTTTTCAGCACCTGCCGCTTGGCGATGAAATACCCTTTCATACAGGCGGACAACGCCATAAAGGGCATGCTCAGCGCAAGAATCCGAAGCGGCGCGGCAGTCCGAGCGTCGTCCAGGAACGAACCGGCGATGACATCGGCGCAGGTAAACATGACGACCGTCGCCGTAACGGATATGACGCCCGAAACAAGCAGCGACATTCGATAAACCCTTACCGCGTCGGAGGGGTTGTTCTCGCTTTTCTCCGCCACCAGCCTTGAGACCGCCACGGTAAAACCCGCCGTGGCAAAGGTCGCAAAAAGCGTGTAAACGCTCATTATCAGCTGATACAGTCCCATGCCTTCGCTGCCGATTCTCGCCGAAAGAAACAGCCTCAGGTACACTCCGAGCAGCTTTATGACAAGCGAAAAAACGGTGAGCAGCGCGGCATTTTTTAAAAGCGTTATCAAACTCTTTTTGATATTACACTCACCGTCCTTTTTTACTGTTTGATTTTATGCATGGCTTACAAAAAACATTCTTGCATTTTTTTGCCCCGGATGTATAATATTATTAATATAAACGAGTAGAAAGCGTTGTGACTGCAATGAAAAAAGCAAAGCGAATTATTTTTTTAGCGATATGCGTACTTTTGATTTCACTTCTCCCTGTCATCAGCGCGTCCGCGCTTAAAACAGACGGGGCGGGCAACGCCATCGGCGCGGGCAAAACAGGCGAGGAGTTGGATATCGAGGGCGATTATTACTATTTTTTGGACTCGACAGAATCCACCGCCGAGGAAATCAAGGGAAAAATCGGCGGAGATATTATCGGCATCGGTACAAATTTACAGATTGAAGCCCAGGTAGGCGGCAGCATACGCGTCGTATCCGTTTTGAACCTTTCGATTGCTAATTCCTCCGCAAGAAACATTACAGTCGTTTCTGCTGCCGTAAATATCGGCGAGAATACAACGTCAAAAGCGGTTTACGCCGGAGCGCAAAGCTTCAGCTTCTACGGAACCTGTGATTACCTTGAGGTTTGGGCGGAAGAAGTATATATATACGGAACCATAAAAGACAGCGCGAAAATTCATGCAGATAACGTATATTTTGCCGACACCTGCAACGTAAACAACGTCAAAGTGGACGGCATGAACAAACCGAAATATTTTGAAAAGGACAACGTACAAGCTTCAAAAGACTATACCGAAAATCAGGACTTAAAGGATAAAATCAGCTATACACAAACCCTAAACCAGTTTCAGCAGTATATGTCAAACCTGCTGTACACGCTTCCGGCAGCAATCCTCCTGACGCTCATTCTTTGCTTTATGTTGGGCAAACAGCTTAACGAAGCGGGAGATATGTTTAAGAACGTCACCGGCAGGCATATCGGCTATGGTGTGCTCGGCGCTTTCCTGATACCGACCGCGATATTCGTCCTAATATTGTTCCCCTACACTTCTACAGCCGGTCTGATACTCGGCATCGGATACCTGCTTCTTGCTTTGGTTGCAAAATTCTTTACCGCGGCTTCTCTCGCGCGCATCATCATGCCGTCGCTGAACAAATACCTATCCTCTTTAATCGGCGTCACCGCGGTTGTACTGCTTTCGATACTGGGACCGCTGGATACTTTGTTCACACTGTTCTCGCTGATTTATATCTTCGGGTTTGTGCTGATAAAGCCGTTCTTTAGACCGGAACTGCCCCCGCTGAACAATACGATTCAGATGTAAGTTGACAATAAAAAAGAGAATTGTTGTACGAAAAAATACAACAATTCTCTTTCTTTTTTTGCACGAAAATAACTCATTTTATTATATTTTATGCGGTTTTGCATGGTTTTTCGACAAAATTTTAAAATTTTATTCATTTTTCGTTAATAGAGAATACTGGAAAATAATGTAATAATATGTATACTGTATTATGGTAACGGGAAGGTAAAAGGAGTATATATATGAACAGGGATTACGATTTTGACAAAGCATTCTCCGCTTTCATAGACGGAGAAAAGTATGATAAAACCGAGGATATGTTATTTAATCTTGTTTTATCCGCATTTAAAGCAGGCTGGAAGGCGGCAGGAGGCGAGGATTTACCGCAGCCGGATTTGATATCCAAGTATTCGAACGAAAGGTATCGGTTTAGAATCCCGGAACACTTAAAAGAACATAGTAAAAAACGGCAGGCTAAAATTTAGCAGTGCCGTTTTAACATGACAATTCAATATTACATAAACAGCTTCACAACGAAATTAAAAACAAAACAAACCAGAAAACCCGTTAACGTTGGCACAAAAAAGGCGACAGCAGTCCATTTCAGGCGCTGCGTCTCTTTTTTTATGGTCAAAAGCGTCGTCGAGCAGGGCCAGTGGAACAATGAAAACAGCATGGTGCTCACCGCGGTGACCCAGGTCCAGCCGTTGTTGACAAGCAATTCTTTGAGCGAAGCAAGGCTTTCGTAGTCCTCGAGCGTTCCTGTCGCCATATAGGACATGATGATAATCGGAATGACGATTTCGTTTGCCGGGAAGCCCAACAGAAACGCGAGCAAAATCACCCCGTCCAGCCCGAACAGTCTTGCGAACGGATCTAAAAAACCCGAACAATGCGCCAGCAAAGTGGTGCCGCAGATTGTAATGTTCGCCATACACCAAATCAGAACGCCCGCCGGCGCCGCGGCTACAACCGCTCTGCACAAAACAAAGACGGTCCGGTCAAAGATGGAGCGCATGATGATTCTTCCCACCTGCGGCCGCCGGTACGGCGGAAGCTCCAGTGTAAAGGAGGACGGTGCGCCTTTCAAAACGGTCTTGGAGAGCGCTTTGGATACGGCAAAAGTCATTATCACCCCAAGAATAATCACGCAGGTGAGTATCAGCGCCGATAACGCCGATTCCAGCAGACCGGACGCAAAGCCGACAAAGAACATCGTGATAATGGCGATCAGCGTCGGGAACCTGCCGTTGCAGGGCACAAAATTGTTGGTGATCGTCGCAATCAGCCGCTCCCGCGGCGAATCAATAATCCTGCACCCCACCACCCCGGCGGCGTTGCAGCCGAATCCCATGCACATGGTTAATGCCTGTTTGCCGCAGGCGCAGCACTTTTTGAAGTATTTGTCGAGCATAAACGCTACGCGCGGGAGATAGCCGAGGTCTTCGAGCAGTGTAAACAGCGGGAAGAAAATCGCCATCGGCGGGAGCATAACGGATACCACCCACGCAACGACTCTATACGCGCCCATCACCAGAACGCCGTGCAGCCAGTCGGGCGCGTTCAGGTATCGAAAAAGCTCGGTCAGTCTGTCCTCCACCCAGAAAAGCGCGTCCGACAATAGCTGTGAAGGATAGTTCGCGCCGGTGATGGTAATCCAGAAGATAACCAGAAGCAGCAGCGCCATGACCGGAAATCCGGTCAGTTTGCTGGTCAGAATCCGGTCGATTTTCCTGTCGCGCAGATTGTAGCGGCTTTTATCATAAAAAACCGTATCCGCGCATATTTTCTCCGCCGCCTGCACCAAAGCGGTCACAATCATATCCCGCAGACCCTCGGCGGTTATCCCGTTTTCGCTCAGCTTTGCCTTTGCCTGTTCGAGTTTGCCCTTGACAGCTTCGTCCGATAAAATATTATATCCAAGATAATTGTTCAGCGCCTTTATCAAGATTTCGTCATAATCCAGCAGTTTCAGACACAGCCAGCGCGTGTTTATCCGAGAACATGCCTTTTTCACTTCCGGTTCAAGCGTTTCTATCGCTTCTTCGATCGGCTCGGGATACTTTACCCTGTACACGTTTTTGCCCGGCGACAAGCCGCTTACCGCCTGCATCAGCTTATCCAAACTTTTTTTCCTGCGCGCTATGGTCGAAACAACCGGAACACCTAACTTTTCCGACAACCCCTTTATATCGATCGAAATGTTTTTCTTCTTCGCTTCGTCCATTAAGTTGACGCAAACCACGACGTTTTCGGTGATTTCCAGCGTCTGCAGAACCAGGTTGAGGTTGCGCTCCAGACAGGTCGCGTCGCACACGACGATTACCGCGTCCGGGTCGCCGAAGCAGATAAAGTCCCGCGCCACCTCCTCTTCCGCGGAATGCGCCATCAGGGAATATGTACCCGGAATATCCACCAGTACATAGCCGTTTTGGTTAAACCGGCAGTACCCTTGAGCGTTGGTGACGGTTTTTCCGGGCCAGTTGCCGGTATGCTGGTTCATTCCCGTCAGCGCGTTGAAAACCGTGCTTTTCCCGACATTCGGGTTTCCCGCAAGAGCGATCACCCTGTCTGAGGGTGACCGCTTTTCTATCATCAATTCCGTTTCGGAAGCTTTTATGCCTGTTGATGCTTTTGTCAATCCCAATAAAAAACACCTCTGTCAAGCTTGGTTAATTTATCAATACCTTGCACGAATCCTCAGACCGCAGCGCAATCACCGCGCCTCTGATTAAGTACGCGACCGGGTCGCCCGCCGGGCTTTTCTGCAGACATTCTACCTCGGTCCCTTCTATCAGACCTATGTCTAATAGCCTTCTTCTGATCCCGCCCTCCGAGAGCAGTTTCTTTACCCGCGCAGTCTGACCTTCCTCAAGGTCCTTTAACGTTCTTTCTATCATAAAAGCGTAAACCTCTTAATATATTTAGTTCAAGGAAACATTGTTTCCTTATGCTATAATATGACGCCGAAAAGGGATTCGTTCCTTCAACCGAGGGGTTTTTTATGGATAAAAAAGAAGAATTCCACACGCTCAAAGGCTATGAACTGTCTGAAGATAACGAGATAACCTCGTCCATGGAGGATTATCTTGAAATGATATGCCGGCTTTTGAAAACAGAAGAGTACGTTCGAATCAGCGTTCTTGCCGAAAAACTAAATGTCAAGCCCTCCTCCGCCTCGAAAATGGTAAATAATCTGAAAATGCTGGGACTTGTCACCTTTGAAAAATACGGCTATATTAAACTGACCGAAAAAGGCGCCGTTATCGGCGAATACCTGCTCTACCGCCACGAGGTGATTCACGAATTTCTCTGTCTGGTCAACAACTCCGAAAGCGAGCTGGAACAGGTTGAGAAAATCGAGCATTTTCTGAATAAAAAAACCATCGACAACCTCAAAAGGATTACCGGGAAGATTAAGAAGGAGTTATAATCAACCGAAACGAAAAAAGACGGGCAAAACGCCCGTCTTTTTTCCGCTTTATTCTACCCGAATGACCGAAACCGGGCAGCTTTCCTGCGCCTCGATTGCCTGGTCTTCGACCGCTTCGGGTACGTCCGGGTTCCAGACTTCGGCGACACCGTCCTCCGCCATTCTGAACACTTCCGGACAAATGGTTGGACATAGGCCGCAGGAGATGCAGCCATCTCTGTCAAGTTCCGCTCTGATATGAATACCCTCTTTCGTAATTTAATACTATTTTTTCAACAGCATTTAGGATTCGCTATATCTTCAATCGGGACAATTCCCCTAACCTCTAAACGGTCTGGATACACCCACAGCTTCATCTGTAACCTGTCAAGCAGTTCTTCCCAGGTTACTACTCTCTGTGGGAATCCGACCGTTAAATGTTTTTCATCGTGAACCTTCACAAAAGCAATATTCTCCGTAACGGTGTTATCATCCGGCTGGTAGCGAACATCAAACAGTTCCTCTTCAATTGCTTCTTTTACAACAGCAATATTTTGCTCCAGTTTTGTGAGGTTTTCCATCTCCGGCCAGTAATGCTCATAACGCCTGCGGACGGCAAGCTCCTGCTCCTTCAATTCGTTGATTTGCCGCTTATAATCTTCGTGAGACAAAGCCCCGTCAACATAGACAGTAGCGAGCCTTTTCTGCTTCTCCTGCAGTTGCGAAATCTGCTCTGATATTGGAGAAAGCAGGGTTTCAAGTTCTTCCTTCCGGCGTTCC
>JAKPGJ010000036.1 GCA_029550965.1 Bacillota bacterium | reverse complement strand
AAAGCAATGGAAAAGTGAAATGAACTCTTATCCCTTAACCCTTGAAACTTTACCCTGTTCATCTTGCACCTTACCCCTATTTAGAACCGACTTTATTTTAAAAAATGTTACAAGAAATAAGGAAAAAGTGTTAATAAATGGAATGAAAATATGGAATTTTTGAACCGACTTTATTATCTGGAAGAGATTAGGAGAATAGGGTTAAGACTAGAAGGCATAAGGGTTTGAGGGAAAGTGGTTTGGAGCGGAGTTTATTTTAAATATACACCTGGCGCAATAAAGTAATGACGTTTTCGATTTGTGAAACGGCAGAAAATGCGAAAATGTAGTTCATGACGACGACATACATAGGGATGTAATCGGACGGGCGACCGGTTGAAAGAATGTTTTTAACGGATTTTATCATTTTATAAGATTTTGCATAATAGAAACCGTATAAAACGATTGCGCCGATACCCGAAAGAATGATTATTGAAAGCGCCGAGCCAATGATGTACTCTGGCTGTCTATATATACTTGTGAAATCTCTTGTAAAATCATCCGGTATCGTAATAGAGCGTCGGATAACATCACCATAACAGTATAGAAAGATATAATATGCAATATTCGAAATATATGCGACAATGAGGGATATTTTTAGAATAGACAGTCCGCTTGTCTTAAAGCTGCCGAGAACACTATCCTTGCAGTTCTTCCACAACAACCAAAAACCTATGCTAACCACAACGCTGGAGATGCTGTTTATCACACTCAACGCAACGCTGTAGTTTTTGCCGATAGAAAGCAAATCTTCGTATTCTTCAAAGATTGGATCATTGGAATCAAATATAAAAGCATCAGTAGTTACAAAAGGATAAATGATATGCAAAACCGCAAAAACCGTAATAAGAATGACGGCAGCCGTAAACAGAGAACTTGAGCACAGAGATTTAATCGCCGAAACCGCGGGACTTAAGGACGGATCCGCGTTTGTCTGAAAATTCAAACGCTGCTGGTCTTGCTGCGCGGCGTTTTGCTGCGGATTTTCCGGTTCGAAGCTGCTCGAGCCGCAGAACTCACAAAAATTCGCGTTGTCTTCTACTGCCTTTTTACAGTTGGTGCAATTTTTTTCATATGCTGCTCCTTTCCTAAATTTTTTAACATTATAAATAAAAATCGTATCAACATCAATTCACAAATAATTATTATTTATTATTATTTAAAACGGTATATAAAAAGCACGCTCTTTTCGGAATATGCCAAAAAGAGCGTGACTGTTTACACCTGTACGTTGTATATTTTCTTTACATGTCCGCGTCCGCGGTACATTACGAATACGACGGCGAGCAGGTTAATTGCGCTGAAGGCGACGACAATCAGTCTTAAGTCGAAGAACTCGGCAAGCGCGCCGGAAAGCAGCTGGCCGACGATGGTTCCGGCGCTGCAAAGCATCCGGAAAACGCCGTTAAGCCTGCCGCGGACCGTGTCCGGCACATAGGACTGTGTCGCGGAAATCCGGATGTTATATGAAGTAACGCCCAAAACGCCCGCTATGAACATGCTGATCATCATAATGTTAATCGGCAGATAAAGGTCTACCGCTTCAAGAACGGAAATGGTCGCATAAACGCACAGCGCGATGGTAAACATCGACCGGATACTTAAACCAGTAATGCACCGCGCCGCCGACCAGCCTGCCGATGACGCCGCAGCCCGCGACGAACGTGTAAATCGTAACGCTGCTGAAGATACTGCCGGCAAACATATCGGCGTTGTTCTTAAAGTAGGGCAGCAATAGGGTCTGAAACGCGCTGCCCGCAAACATTGTGATGCAGAAGTAAACGGTGATAGTCAGCAAACCCTTTTCGCCTGCGATGTAGCGGATGCCGTCCTTGAAGTCGCTTTTGAACTTCTCAATGCCGAAGGTCAGTTTTTTGCTTGTTTTTGTATACGCTTCCTCGTAATCGATTCTGGTCTCAAAGCACGCGGCGATAAAGAAGGTGACCGCGTTGAACAGGAACAGCGGCGTGGCACCGAACTGATCAATCACAATCGAAGCGACGGGCACCATAAAGGACGCGAGCGGGTAAATCATGCTCGAAATCGAATACGCTTTTGAAAAGTTGCCGGGACTGACCAGATTCGGATACAGACTGTCGTACGCGACGGAATAAACGCCGTCAATGCTGCCGACAATCAGCGTCAGTATCAGCAGTACCGGATAGGAGAAATAATCCGCTCTAAGCAGGAAGAAAACCAATAAGTAAATTCCGGAGGAAATAAAATCCAGTATGTAGATGGTTTTTCTGCGCGAGAAGTGGTCAAGAAGCGGACCGGCGACTATCGGCGCTAAAATTTCGGGTAAAAAATAGACGACTAAAAATAACGAGTATAAAAACGTAGAACCGGTCATATCCAGCACGAGAAAACTGATCGCAAAACCGGAAACCGAGTTTCCCAGCATGGATATGATCGTACCGAGCGTGATAATCGTAAAGTTTTTCGTCCAAAGCTTACTCATACGTACTAAAATTCAACTTCCAATCCGTCGTAGGCGGTCTCAAAACCCATTTCTTTCGCGATCGGGACAAGCTCGTCATGGATCGCGCCGCCGTTGTGTGAAAAATGATTGATGATGAATTTGGTGTTTTGGTCTGCGATGCCGGTTTTTAACATCCTGTCCCGCTCAATCTGGCAGGAGTCCAAACCGAGATGGCCGCCGCCGCTCTTTAACAGCACGAAGGTGCAGTCCAGGCTGACCAAATCCGCTCTGATTTCGTTTCGGGTCAGATAATCGTACACTTCATCGTCAATTCTTCCGGTGTCGTGGCAGTAAAGAAGCGTGCTTTTGCCGTCCGTGATGAGATATATATACGCCGTTTCCCCGGGTGCGTGGTTCGCTTTGAGCGCGGTGACCGTATAATTCCCGAGACGAACAGGGGAGTAAGGCGGAAGATAATGGGGGAAGATATTCAAATCTTTCGGCTCTTCTTTGTAATCCGCGAAAGTTTTTTCGAGCCTGTTTAAAACCGCTTCGTTCGCGTACAGGTACAGTTTTTCTTCGGTTAGATTATGCGCGTAGTAGCTGGTTGACCGGAAAAAAAGGTCGATCGGCGCGAAATGGTCCAGGTGCGAATGGGTAATCAGCAGATACTTGACCGCCGAAAGGTCAAGATTATGCGCCAGCATGTGGTAATTCGTATCCGAGGGGAAATCAATCAGCAGGTCGTTGTTGACGATAGCCTGCGAGCGGCTGCGGATGTTTCTGCCGCCTGCTTTCCTCGCTCTCTCGCAATGATCGCATTTGCAAAAAACTGCGGGCCAGCCCTCCGCTGCCGCTGTGCCCAGGAATTTTAGTTTCATAACAGCTCCATTTTTTTACTAATCGTTTTTATGAGATTATAACCGATATTGAAGCAAATTACAATAAAAATAATGAAAATAGCTATTGATTTTTTTATTTGGTTATGTTATACTGCTCGTTGTGAATATGAAAGTGAGGTAAGAACGATGAAGGAAGGACTCCATCCCGCATTCAAACAAGTTGTTGTGAGATGTGCTTGCGGTGAAGAATATGTTACGATGTCCACCAAAGACAATTTAAAGGTTGATATATGTTCAAAATGCCATCCGTTTTTCACAGGCAAACAGAAGTTTGTTGATTCGGGCGGCAGAGTAGATAAATTCAAGAAGAAGTTCAACCTCTAATTGTAACCATTCTTTACTAATAAAAACAGCACATTTGTGCTGTTTTTTCTTCTCATTCCGGGTTTTCGGCAAGAGAGGAAGATGCTATGGATATTGGATTGAATAAAGAGATAAAAACAAAAGCCGTGCTGATTTCCGTCAACGAGGACATGACGGAAGAGCAGGTCGAGAGCTCGCTGAACGAGCTGGAGCGTCTGCTGGAAACCGCCGGCGGGGAAGCGGTCGCGCGCATCATACAGAACCGCCCTTCGCCGGATAAAGCGACCTATATCGGCAGCGGAAAAGTAAAGGAAATCGCCGAGTTTATTAAAAACAGCGAAGAGAATATCGAGCTCGCGGTGTTCGACAACGAGCTTTCCCCTTCGCAGATTGCCAATCTCGAGGAAGGGCTGGGCGTACGGGTCATCGACCGCACTATGCTTATTCTGGACATCTTCGCGCTCCACGCGACGACCGGCGAGGGAAAACTGCAGATCGAAATCGCCTGCCTGCGCTATTCGGCGCCCAGACTGATGGGCAAGGGCGCGCAGATGTCCCGGCTGGGCGGCGGCATCGGCACCAGAGGACCCGGCGAGAGCAAACTGGAGAGCGACAGACGGCATTTGAAGCGGCGCATCGCCGCGCTGACCGCAGAGCTTGAGAGCCTGGACAAGACCAGAGCGGTGAAAAGAACCGCCAGAGAAAAGTCCGGCATCAAAACGGCCGCGATTATCGGCTATACCAACGCCGGAAAATCCACGCTGCTCAACTATTTGACAAACGCGGGCATTTTAGCCGAGGATAAGCTGTTCGCGACGCTGGACCCGACGACGCGCCGCCTGACGCTTCCGAGCGGAAACGAGATTCTGCTCACCGATACGGTCGGGTTTATAGACCGGCTTCCGACGCACCTGATCAAGGCTTTCAAATCAACGCTGGACGAGCTGAAATACGCCGACATCATCATCAACCTGACCGACGCATCCGAACCGGACGTCGAGCGCAGAAAGAAGCAGGCGGTTACCGAAAGGTTGGTCGAAGAGCTGGGCGCAAAAGAAAAGCCGATGGTTCGGGTGTTTAATAAAATAGACAAAGCGGTCGATACCGAGTTTATTCCGAAAGACGCCTTGACCATTTCCGCTCTGAACGGCGACGGAATCGATAAACTGCTCGCGAAGCTCGACACGTTCGCCGCTGACGGAAAAAAGACGCTCGAGCTGTTCTTCCCGCACGCGCTGCAGGCGAAAACCGCGGACGTCTATCGTTTGGCGAAAGTAATCAGCGTCGAATATACCGACGACGGAACGGTTATCACCGCCGAATGCGACGAACGCGCGCAGGGCGTTTTCAAGGATTTTATCAATTAATCGAAATTTGTGTTCATTGACGAGTATTACGTTCAAGGCTGGTTAAATCATTATTATAAACTCAAGAAAAGGCATTAAATTCGAAGGAGTAAAATATATAATTACTGTAATTATATATCAGACATAAGAGGATGAATGACATTTTGAACTACTTGCGCGAATTTAACATAGTTTCCATGATACTAAGGCTTGCGCTGGCGTTTTTGTGCGGCGGCATGATCGGTATGGAACGCGGCAAGCGCGGACGCGCGGCAGGTCTTAGAACGCATATTTTAGTCTGTCTCGGCGCGGCGATGACGGTCATGACCGGGCTTTTTGCGGTTCAGACGCTAAAAGTCAATTCCGACCCGCTCAGAATCGGCGCGCAGGTCATTTCCGGCATCGGTTTCCTCGGCGTCGGAACCATCCTGATTACCGGAAACACGCACGTCAAAGGGCTGACGACCGCGGCCGGTCTCTGGACAACCGCGGCAATCGGGCTTGCCATCGGCATCGGATACTATGAAGCGGCGATCATCTGCACGGCTATTTGCGTGCTTACGATCGTTTATTTGAGCCGTTTTGAAAACGTTGTAGTCGGCAAGAACAGAAACATAGAACTGTATATTGAAATCAAAGATGTCAACAAAGCGAACGAAGTGGTTGACATCATTACCAGCAAAGGCAACAAGATTTCGCGGCTGGAGATTACGCCGGCGCGCAGCGGCATTGTGAACAGCCTTGGGCTGGAAGTCACGCTGCTGTTCGGCAAAGGCGTCGAGAAAAAACAGGTTATTCAGGAAATCGCCGAAATTCCGGACGTTTCCTTTGCAATCGAGATCAAGTAAAGAGCAGGAGATGCAAAATCAATGAATCGAAACCTTGGCATGTATTCGTCGGCAGTTACCTTTATATCGGTTCTCGGCTTTTCCATTTCCATGCTATTTGCCAGCGATATCGGAAGCTATTTGTCGGGCTGTTTTATCGCCTTCGGGTTCCTGCCGATGATTTGCGCGTTCGCTGCGTACGGCAAAACCGAAGAAAAAAGTTTCAGATACACCGCCGTTGCGTTCGCATCTGTCTATACCGCAATGGTGTTGACGGTTTATTTTGCGCAGCTTACTACGGTTCGAATGTTTTCTTTGGAAGAGCAGACCCTGAATCTGCTGGATTTCAAGCGGTTCGGACTTTTTTTCAACTATGACCTTCTCGGATATTGCTTTATGTCGCTTTCGACATTCTTTATTTCCTTTGTCATAAAAAGCGGGCGGAAAGCCGACCAAATACTGAAAATCCTGTTGCGGATACACGGAGTTTTCGCGGTAAGCTGCTTTATCGCGCCGATGCTCGGTTTATTCAAACCCGGTATGACCGGCGGCGACCTGGCGGGAACCCTAATTCTCGAAGCGTGGTGCCTGTATTTTCTGCCGGTCTGCATATTATCCTTTATGCATTTTAAAAGAAAAAAAGATTAAAGCGTTGCTGTTCCGAATAGAGAAAAGCCGGGTAGAAACCCGGCTTTTTTTTACTTCTTTTTATTAAGATTCTCTACCGCTATCCACATATTGATGCCAGCGACGGTTTTGCCGGTTTTGCGGCTGATTTTCTTGCCCAGCAATATGCACAGGCTGCCGCCTTTATAGACTTTTTTGTTGTAGTAAGTGTCTTTTGTAACGATATGGTCGTAATCGTATTTTACCCAGGCTGGGATCACCGCGCCGCTGTCATAATAATGCGTCGCGGATTCTTTTATGGTCACGACGTCGCCGAGTGAGAAGGGGTTTTCGTCGCTTTCGTTTTCCGCCGGCTCTGCCGGCGGTTCTTTATTCTCATTTTCCGTTTGCGGTTCGGCTTTTTTGCCGTAATCAAAGAAGGCGACGTTTAAATTCACGCATCCGCTTATCCCGTCGACGCGGCCTGAGCCTGTCCACTGCCAGACCGTAATTTTAGGGATGTCGTCCGGCGCTTTCCCGCAGCTTCTGGGCGCGTAATACCGCGCGTACCAGACGTCCAGGTCGCCGAGCGAGGACATATCGATGAAGTTTTTGAGAAAACTTTTAGGCGCGTACAGCATCGGCGCGTATCCTGCGTTTCGGATCACGTCGGTAAACAGCCGAATCAGTATCGCGTTGTATGTTTTGTGAAAGACAGTATAGCGCGATTCCTCAAAACGCAGCGCGACTGGGAAGGAAATCATGCTTTTATAAGGCGCGAGGATGCGCGCGACATATTCGGCTTCTTTGATTACGTCCTCGTGCGTCGTGCCGGTCAGATAGTGATATACGCCGCATTGGACGCCGGCCGCGTACGCGCCCTCGATATTCGTCTTAAAATACGAATCCGTAAACGGACTGATGGCGGCCGCAGAGACGCTGCCGCCCTGCGAGCATTTGATGAACGCGAAATCGACGCCGCTCTGCCTGACCTTTTGCCAGTCGATTTTGCCCTGCCAGCGTGAAACGTCGATTCCGTTGAGACGGATCGATGACAAAAAAAATAACCTCCAATATAAAGAATTTACCTGATACAGGCAAACTCATTATAATAGAGGCAATGGTTCGTTTCATCCGGTTTTTGTCGGTTTTATGTGTTCTTCATGATAACGCTCTCGACGACGTCCGCCGCATGCTCGCAGGCGTCGCAGCATTTCTCAAGAAACTCGTAAACCTCGCGCCAGGTAATGATTTCAACCGGGTCGGCCGACTGAGTATGAAGGCGGCGCATCGCCGTCATATACAAGCGGTCGCCCTCTTCCTCAAGCGTGTTCAGCGTGATGATATGCTGCATAAGCGAATTCGATTTCTTGAAGTTGGGGAACTCGTCCATAATCTGCTTTAAGATGTCGCAGCATTTTATAATCAAATCCGTAAACGGAATAACGTCGTCGCGGATTCTCGTGATATTGTTCATATAAATGCGCATCAGAACGTCGTCGATCGCGTCGGTGACGTCGTCTATCTTGTCGCACAAAGACATGATATCCTCGCGCTCGATGGGGGTGATAAACTCTTTCACCAGCTTTTTCATGATCTGATGCTTTCTTGCGTCGGCAGAATGTTCGACCGCGTGCAGCGCATTCATATTTTCGGCGAGCTTGTCCACCTTGAAGTTGACAAGCGATTCTTTTAACATTGCAGCAGCTTTGCAGGAGTAGCCGACGCATTCCACAAAGCCGATGTAATATTCGTTATCCTTCTTTTTTGGCATTTATTGTCCTCCAATAGCCTTAAAATAACAGTATAAACACACGCGCAAACAAATATCCAAGAATGCCGCAGCCGGGGAAGGTGAAGATCCAGGTAAGCACCATTTCCTTCGCGACGTTCCAGTTTACGGCGGAAAAACGCTTCTCGGCGCCGACGCCCATAATCGCAAGCGTTTTCGTATGGGTCGTGCTGACCGGAATGCCGAACACGGAGTTTAATAGCAGGCACAGCGCGCCGGCCATATCGGCTGAAAAACCCTGATATTTCTCCAGTTTTACCATATCCATTCCGACGGCTTTTATAATTCTGTAGCCGCCGATGGAAGTGCCGACAGCCATGATAACCGAGCACAGAACCATCATCCAAAGCATCGGCTGCACGTCGCTGGTGCTTTCATAGCCGTTGTTCAGATAAACGCCAAGAATCAATACGCCCATGAACTTCAGACCGTCCTGCGCGCCGTGCATGAACGCCATCGAAGCGCCGCCGACGATCTGCGCACCTTTGAAAAACGAGTTGGTTCTGCGGCGGTCCATTTTTTGGCAGATAAGTTTTACAAGGGAAACGATCAGCCAGCCGCCGCCGAAACCGACGATGGTGGAAAGGAACAATCCGTAGATAACCTTCATCCACTCGCTGCCGTTGATGCCGGAAAAGCCGCCCTGCAAGGCGATCGCCGCGCCGGAGATTCCGGCGATCAGCGCGTGGCTCTCGCTTGTCGGAATCCCAAAATACCATGCGGCAACCGCCCAGACAACAATCGCGAGCAGCGCTGCGCAAAGGGCAATTAGAGAAATCTGCGTATTGCCCTGAAAATTGACCATATGCGTTATTGTCGTCGCGACAGAGGCGTTTAGCAAGCTCATGAAAAGTACGCCTAAGAAGTTGAAAACCGCCGCCATGACAATCGCCGCTCTCGGACCGATGGAACGGGTCGAAATGCAGGTTGCGATGGCGTTCGGCGCGTCCGTCCAGCCGTTCACGAAGACAACGCCGAGCGTCAACAGAACGGTCACGGCAAGAGCCGGGTTTTCCAACTGACGTATAAATTCAGTAAAGCTGATATCCATTAAATTAACCCTTTTTTGAGCGTTTTAATTCTTTTTTTCCGTAATTTTGTTCAGAAGAGATGTTATCCCGATAATGACGCCGGATACAACGAATATTCCGACAATGCAGCCCAACAGACTTGGCAATACCTTTATTAAGTTCTCCATTTTAAGCTCCTTTTATATTGAATCTGTAGTCAAAACTTATACGTATTGTGCAAACAGACTCAGAATAAGACCGCCGGCGATAACGGACGAAATCTGACCGGATACGTTGACGCCGATCGCGTGCATCAGCAGGAAGTTCTGGTTGTCCTCTTTGAGCCCCATCTTATGAATAACGCGCGCCGACATCGGGAACGCAGAAATACCGCATGCGCCGATCATAGGATTGATTTTATTCTTAGAGAAGAGATTGATAAATTTCGCAAGCATAACGCCGCCGACCGTATCGAAGATGAACGCCACAAGACCCAAAAGCAAAATCTTTAATGTATCCCAGGTTACGAACTTGTCTGCCGCCATCTGCGAAGCAACCGCGATACCGAGCAGAATCGTAACAAGGTTTGCGAGCGCGTTCTGCGCTGTTTCGGAAAGATTGTCAAGCACGCCGCAGGCTCTTATCAGGTTGCCGAACATCAAAAATCCGACAAGCGCTACGGACTTCGGCGCTACGATTCCAGCGACGATTGTGATTACGATCGGGAAAAGAATCAGCGTGGTTCTGGATACTTCTTTCTGCTGATACGGCATTCTGATCAGGCGCTCTTTTTTGGTCGTAATCGCGCGGATAACCGGCGGCTGAATAATCGGCACAAGCGCCATGTAAGAGTATGCCGCAACCATGATCGCGGGGAAGTAGTTTGACTTAAACTTCATCGAAATAAATATGGAAGTCGGACCGTCTGCAGCGCCGATTGCAGCAGCAGAAGCTGCATCGTTGATATCAAATCCTAACAACAAAGCCAACGCCAACGTTACGAATATACCGAACTGCGCAGCGGCGCCGAATATCATTAACTTCGGATTCGAAATCAAAGGCGAAAAGTCTATCATTGCTCCGATTCCGATAAAGAGAATAAGCGGGAAAAGCTCGTTCTCGATACCGGCTCTGAACAAATCTGTAAGCGGACCGGCTTCGGTTACGCCGTCAACAACCTGCTCAACTGCGCCGGAAAGCGGCAGGTTTACCAAAATTGCGCCAAACCCCATGGGGAGTAAGAGGGCGGGTTCCATGTCTTTCTTGATGGCCAGATAAATCAGGATTCCGCCAACAATCCACATAGCCACCATTTTTGCCCAATCGGTAACGTCATATTTAATCAATTGGGGTAAAAAGTTTTGCAAAAAATCCATGTTCTACGTTCCTTTCGCTTGCTGCATTTCTGTAGATTTTAGTACCATTTTTGCTCATATTACTATATCATTTTGTCGTTTAAAAAGCAATACCGAACGATTCTTTTTATAAATTATTAGCAAAAATATCTTGTTTCTTTATATCATCTTTGCATTTTTCGCCGAAATAAAAATATAAAAATTATGATATATTTCTCTTTATTTTTTTTCATAAGTATGATAGAATGCTAAAAATAGCATTCCTGTCTGACCCCCAGCAACCATCAGTACTTTCCATAGCGTTTTTTCTTTTTTGCTTGTGCAATATTGATGATTTTTATGGAGGATGCAGATTCGGATATGAATCACAACGAAAGCATTCTGATCGTGGATGCCGACAGCAGCATCAGGCATCTTTTGAGTACCGTTTTGACTGCCAACAATTACAGCGTTTTAACAGCAAATACCGGTTCGCAGGCGTTGTCGGTTCTAACAACCAGCTGTCCGGACCTGGTTCTGCTGGACCTTACTCTGCCCGATACGGACGGCCTGAAGCTGATAAAGAGCGTGCGCGAATGGTCGTTGATTCCAATCATCGTCGTTTCCGCGCGGAACAAAGAGCGCGACAAAGTGCAGGCTTTGGACGCCGGCGCGGACGACTATATCACCAAGCCTTTCGGAACCAGCGAGCTTTTGGCAAGAATCCGGGCCGCGCTGCGGCACAGGCGGAACTCGGAGGACGAGCTGAAAATTCCGAAAGGGAAGTACGTCTGCGGCGAACTGACCATAGACTTTGACAAGCAGCGGGTATTGGTATCCGGCAAAAACATACATCTTACGCTCAACGAGTACAAGATTGTTTCGCTGCTGGGCCGCTATCCCGGCAAAGTGCTTACATATGATTACATCATTAAAAACATCTGGGGGCCTTACTCAAAATCAGACAATCAGATATTGCGGGTCAATATCGCGAATATCCGAAAAAAACTGGAACCGGAGCCCAACCGTCCCAAATATATTTTTACGGTGGTCGGCGTCGGATACAGAATGGCTGAGCCTGATTAAGGATAGATGCATAATAACACCCGGAACGGTGATAGCCGTTCCGGGTTTCGTTTTTTAGAATTAGCCGAATATACTAAACTGCAGGAACAGCGTAGCCATCAGGGATGAAACCAGCGATACAACCGTAATCTGCGTGTTGATGGAAGGTCCGGCTGTATCCTTGAACGGGTCGCCGACGGTGTCGCCGACTACGGCAGCCTTATGTGCGGGCGAACCTTTTCCGCCGTGGTTGCCGGCCTCGACATACTTTTTGCCGTTGTCCCAAAGTCCTCCGGAGTTGGACATCAAAAGCGAAAGCAGAAGGCCGCTGACGATATTGCCGGTAATAAATCCGCCGATTGCCTGAACGCCGCCGATAAAGCCGACTAAAAGCGTCGCAACGATAGCCGCAAGGCCGGCGGGGATTAATTCTCTAAGCGCGCCGATAGTCGCGATGGCGATACATTTATCGTATTCGGGCGTAACGCCTTCTTTGCCTTCACGAAGACCTATGATTTCCTTAAACTGTCTGTGAATCTCAGCAACCATGCGCTGCGCGTTGCGGTCAACGCCGAGAATCAGCATTGCAGAGAACACCGCCGGAATAGCCGCGCCGATGAGCAGTCCGAAGAACACGGTCGGGTTGGTGATATCAAAGCCGGAGAGCAGCTCTTCGCCCAGTTTTTTGGCCGCTTCGTTTACTTCGCTCATGAATGCGCCGAGCAGGGAAATAACCGTAAGTCCGGCGGCGCCAATCGCGAAGCCTTTGGTAATCGCTTTAACCGTGTTGCCGGCGCTGTCGAGCTGGTCGGTAATCTCAAGCACTTCTTCGCCGAGATTGCCCATTTCCGCAAGACCTCTTGCGTTATCGACAATGGGTCCGTATGCGTCGTTGGAAATAATCATGCCGACGATGGAAAGCATGCCGACCGCGGCCATGGAAATGCCGAAGAACGCGTATCCTTCGCCAATCGGCTCGCAGAGCTTGTATGAAACCAGCGCAGAAATAGCGATGCCAACCATCGAAGGAAGCGCGGAAAGCATACCGTACGAGAAACCGGAAAGAATGGTAAACGCAGGTCCGGATTCGGACGCTTTCGCAAGGTTATGAACCGGTTTTTTGGTATCGTCCGTAAAGTAGTCGGTTGAAATACCGACAATGACGCCGACCAGAAGACCTAAGAAGGAAGCGCCCCAGATGCGCCATTCGCCGTTGTTTCCGATCGCCGAGAAATCAAACAAGGCCGTTACAGCCGCAGACAGAACTGCGTAAATCGCGGTGGTCAGGTAAGTACTGGTGTTGAGCGCGCGGGTAGGCGTACCTTTTTTACCCATTCGAGCGCAGGCAACGCCGATGATAGACGAAAGCAGACCGATCGCAGCGTAGCAGAATACGAGCGCGATGTTTAAATCTCTGTTCGGCAGGGTAGATGCCATAACCAGCGCCGCGACCATGGAAGCAACGTTGGAATCGAAGAGGTCGGCGCCCATTCCTGCGACGTCGCCGACGTTGTCGCCGACGTTATCCGCGATAACGGCGGGATTTCGCGGGTCGTCTTCCGGAATGCCCAGCTCAACCTTGCCGACAAGGTCTGCGCTGATGTCCGCGGTTTTGGTAAAAATACCGCCGCCGGCTTTCGCGAACAACGCAAGCGAGCTTGCGCCGAAGCTGAAGCCGAGCGCGATGGTTCCGTCGCCGGTTAAAAGCCAAACCAGCGCTACGCCGAGCAGGCTGCTTCCGACAACGGCCATACCCATAACCGAACCGCCTCTGAAGCCGGCAAGGAAGGAGGGTTTGATGCCCTGCTTTGCGGCCTCGGCAGCCTTAACGTTCGCTATGGTAGCGATATCAATACCGATTTTACCGGCAAATGCCGAAAAAGCTGTACCGACTATATACGCAATGGTGATTTTGACGTTGTCCAAAACCACATCGGTTTTCCATATCGGTTCGGGAAGGAAAATGAATATCAATACAGCAGCGATCCCTGCGAACTTGGATAGCGCGATATACTCTTTTTTCATGAAGGTATACGCGCCGCTGCGGATGAGTTTTCCGACTTCAGCGATGCGCTGGTTCGACGAGGGACGCGAACTGACCCATTTGAACAGCCATGCCGCGAACAAAAAAGAGAGGATGGCTATTCCGATTGAAGCACCCAAGATGACGTTCAGATTGACAGTCATAAATACCAACTCCGTTCTGTAAAGAAATTTGCACAAATCATTAACATAATAGCATTTGAAGTTCACATATGCAATACATATTGTTCTATATTTATAAAAAATTAGCGAGTAGTTAGATCATCTTTATGAAATCTTAACACATATTAAAACGACAAAAAAATACCCGTAGGCGAATTTTGTCGAAAAGTTTTTCGCTTACGGGTATATTTTATAATTTATTAGTCTTCAAACGTGTACTTATCGCGCTTCTGATAATGGGTGTGGAGCAGTTCGTGCGCTTTATGTCCGCCGAACTCGCCGAGGAAATCTTTGTAAAGCTGTTTTAACTCAGCGTTTTCATGCGATTTTCTCTTTGCTTTGCTCCTGTCCTCGTTGTAAAGCGCTTTTGCTCTTGCGCGCTTGAGATCAATGTAGGACACTTCGGTAGCGGAACGAATCGGGGTGCCGCCGCCGGTTACGCAGCCGCCCGGGCAGCCCATAATCTCGATGAAATCATACTGCTTCTCGCCGTTTTTGACCATATCCAGCAGTTTGGATGCGTTTCCGGTTCCGTGCGCGACAGCGACGCGGACGGTCTTTCCGTTCAAATCAATTTCGGCTTCCTTAATGCCGTCGGTGCCTCTAACGGCGGTCAGATCGACGTTCTCAAGCGTCTTGCCGGTCACAAGCTCGTAAACCGTACGCAGCGCGGCTTCCATAACGCCGCCGGTCGCGCCGAAGATAACGCCCGCGCCGGTGGACTCGCCGAGCAGCTTATCGTAATCCTCATCGGGCAGTCTTGCGAAATCAATGCCTGCGGCTTTAATCATTTTCGCAAGCTCTCTGACGGTAAGAACAGCGTCGACATCCTGAAGTCCGTTGTTCGAAAGCTCGGGTCTCTGCGCCTCGAACTTCTTCGCCGTGCAGGGCATGATCGAAACGACATAAATGTCTTTCGGGTCAATGCCTGCTTTTTCAGCGTAGTAGCTCTTGATAATGGCGCCCGTCATCTCATGCGGGGATTTGCAGGATGAAAGGTTCGGGATAAACTCGGGGTAGAAGGTCTCGCAGTATTTAACCCAGCCGGGCGAGCAGGACGTAATCATCGGAAGAACGCCGCCTTCTTTCAGCCTGTGGATCAGCTCCGTGCCCTCCTCGACGATGGTTAGGTCTGCGCCGAAGTCGGTATCGAATACCTTCGCAAAGCCGAGCCTTCTGAGCGCGGCGACCATCTTGCCGGTGACGGAGGTTCCGATCGGCAGGCCGAACTCTTCGCCGAGCGTAGCTCTGACGGCGGGCGCGGTCTGAACGACGACGTGCTTGTTCGGGTCGTTCAAAGCCGCCCAGACATCGTCGATATTCTCTTTCTCATGGAGCGCGCCGACCGGGCAGGCGGTAATGCACTGTCCGCAGTTGACGCAGGGCGATTCCGCAAGGCTTTTTCCGTAAATGCAGCCGATGGTGGTCTTAAATCCGCGCTGCGAAACGCCGATGGCGCCGATATCCTGAATGTTGTTGCAGGTGGAAACGCAGCGGCGGCAGACGATGCATTTGCTGTTGTCCCTTACGATGGAAGGACCTACGTCGTCCACCTTCGTAACCGATTTCTCGCCGTCATAGGGATAATCGTTTACGCCGAGCTGGCTGCAGAGCGTCTGCAGTTCGCAGCTGTTGCTTCTGATACAGGTCGTGCATTCTCTGTTATGGTTGGATAATATCAGTTCAAGATTGAATCTGCGGTATTTGCGGAGTTTTTCGGTATTGGTTTTAACCTCCATGCCGTCGCCGACAGGGGATACGCAGGCGGCTTGAAGACCTCTTGCTCCTTTTACTTCAACAAGGCAAATACGGCAGGCGCCGATCTGGTTGACGTCCTTTAAATAACAGAGGGTAGGGATATTGACGTTTGCTTCTCTCGCCGCTTCCAAAATGGTGTAATTGGCGGGAACGGTGACTTTCACACCGTCTATGGTTAAGGTTACTGTGTTCATATCCGTTATCCTCCTTACTTCTTCTCAACAGCGCCGAACTTGCAGACTTCCATGCAAACGCCGCACTTAATGCACTTGCTGACGTCAATGACATAGGTCTTCTTGAGTTCGCCGCTGATCGCGCCGACGGGGCACTTCTTCGCGCACAGGCTGCAGCCTTTGCAGAGTTCGGGGTTGATGCTGTACTGCGCGAGCGCCTTGCAGACGTGGGCGGGGCAGCGTTTTTCCTTGATGTGCGCTTCGTATTCGTCTCTGAAATAGCGAATGGTCGAGAGAACCGGGTTGGGCGCGGTCTGTCCGAGTCCGCACAAAGCGGTCGCTTTGATGCTGTATCCCATTTCCTCAAGTTTTTCGATATCGCCTTCTTCGCCTTTGCCTTCGGTGATGCGGTCAAGGATTTCCAGCATTCTTCTTGTGCCGATACGGCAGGGAACGCACTTGCCGCAGGACTCGTCAACGGTAAATCTGAGGAAGAATTTCGCGATATCGACCATGCAGTTGTCTTCGTCCATGACGATCAGACCGCCGGAACCCATCATCGAGCCGATTGCGGTCAGCGTATCGTAATCGACAGGCGTGTCGATCAAAGACGCGGGTATGCATCCGCCAGAAGGACCGCCGGTCTGCGCGGCCTTAAACTTCTTGCCGCCGGGGATGCCGCCGCCGATTTCATATACGATTTCGCGCAGCGTGGTGCCCATCGGAATCTCAACCAGTCCGGTGTGCCTGATTTTTCCGCCGAGCGCGAAAACTTTTGTGCCCTTGGACTTCTCGGTGCCCATGGCCTGGAACCATTCCGCGCCTTTGTTGATGATCTCCGGAATGTTCGCGTAGGTTTCGACATTGTTGATGATGGTGGGCTTACCGAACAGTCCCTTAACCGCCGGGAACGGAGGACGGGGACGCGGCTCGCCTCTGTGACCTTCGATCGAAGTGAGCAAAGCGGTCTCCTCGCCGCAGACGAAGGCGCCTGCGCCGAATCTCAAGTAAATATCGAAATCAAATCCGGAATTGAATATATTCTTGCCAAGCAGGTTGTACTTTCTTGCCTGGTCTATTGCGATTTGCAGACGCTGAATCGCGATCGGATACTCCGCTCTGACATAAATGTAGCCCTCGTTTGCGCCGATCGCGTAGCCGGCGATCGCCATCGCCTCAAGAACCGAGTGCGGATCGCCTTCCAGAATGCTTCTGTCCATGAACGCGCCGGGGTCGCCCTCGTCGGCGTTGCAGACGACATACTTCTGGTCGGCCTGATTGTTCGCGGCAAACTGCCACTTCATGCCGGTCGGGAATCCGCCGCCGCCTCTTCCGCGCAGGCCGCTGTCTTTGATGACCTGAATAACCTGCTCGGGCGTCATTTCGGTCAGAACCTTGCCGAGCGCGGTATAGCCGTCCATCGCTATGTACTCGTCAATATTCTCGGGGTTGATGACGCCGCAGTTTCTGAGCGCGACGCGCTTCTGCTTTTTGAAGAATAACGTGTCCGAAAGAGAAGTGGGTCCGCTCTCCTCTTCTTTTGCAGGGTCTTTGTAAGTAAGACGGGTTACGACCCTGCCTTTGAGCAGATGTTCCTCGACGATTTCGGGAACATCTTCAACTGTTACCATGCTGTAAAAAGTACCCTCGGGGTAAATAATCATAATCGGACCGAGCGCGCAAAGTCCAAAGCATCCGGTCTGAACGACTTTTATCTCATCTTCCAGATGATGGCGAACCAATTCCTTTTCGAGCGCTTCTTTCACGTAAAGGCTTTTTGATGAGGTACATCCAGAACCGGCGCATATCAATACATGTGAACGTATCATAATATAACCGTTATTTTTCCTTTCTATTTGGTTTGGTTATTGTTTTTGCAGAAAATGAAATGCCGTTACTTGTTTCCGATTGTGTACTCGGTTATAACTTTTCCGCCCTTGATATGCTCTTCGACGATGCGTTTCGCTTTTTCGGGCGTAACTTTTACATACGTAACCTTTCCGCTCGGCGTGTAAACCTCGACGACCGGTTCGTACTGACAGATGCCGATGCAGCCGGTCTGGGTAACCATTACCTTGTCCAAAAGGCCCGCTTTGCTGACTTCCTCAACAAAGGTGTTCAAAACCGGTCTTGCACCTGCCGCGATGCCGCAGGTAGCCATACCGACAACAATACGCGTTGCGGCAGAGCCTTCTTCACGCAGCGCTACCTTGTCTTTCATTTTTTCTCTGATAGCAGCGAGTTCAGCTAATGTTTTCATATCATACCATACCTTTCCTCGGCTTTTTCACCGAAAGCGGCAGCTGCGCCGAACCTTTTAAGCAGGACTGCAGCAATACCGCATTTTAAAATCGCCTTCTAACATATATCCTTTCTTAAGTTTATTTTATATAATTTCCAACCGGGAAAACAGTGAATATTATGAACAGGGTTATAACCTTTCGATTTCTTTATACTGTTCGGTCAGATATTCCTTAATCCAATTTAGAACCTCGCCGTTGGACAGCGGAACGTCGCCGAGTTCCTTTCGCATTTCGGCGGTCGAGAGACGGACCGATTTGCCGTTGACGGTATGCAAAAACAGAAAGTCGATGTCGGGATTTCCCTGTATGAGCGTTACCATGGTGGATACCAGGTCGCCAAGCGGCGTGTGGTCGATATGCTTTTTGTTGAATACCGCCGTTACTTTCGTTCCGTGTTCTTTTTCGCTCTCGCTCACCGGCACCGACCGGATGTCCAGAGAACCGCCGGTCTGTTCCGCAGCCAGCTTAAAGAGCGGAACGCCGAGCCCGACTTTACGGGTGGTTCTCGTCGTGTAAAACGGGTCCGACAGTTTTTCGACCTGTTCTTTTGTCATGCCGCAGCCATCGTCTTCAATCACGATCCGCAGGCTGTCGTCGTCTTCGTCCAGCGCGATGGCGATGTTTTTCGCGCCCGCGCCGACCGAATTCATTGCAATATCCAGTATATTTAGCGATAATTCTTTCATCGTCCGTTTAAATGGTTTAAAAGCGTTTTTGCGATATCGTCGCTTTTTTCAAAATCAAAGCTGTTGACGGGGTCGCTTATTTCCCATAAAGAATGCGCGTCCGAACTGGCGATGATTTTCTTTTGCGCAAGAACCGGATGTTTTTTTGCCAGTTTTTCATATTCCGAAACATCTTTCAGCTCGGCGCACCGAAACGGGGGAGTGTCCGGGAAGGTTCCGAGCGTCGAGAGTATCCCGTTTGCGTCGCGGTCGATATGCGCCGGATACGCGGCCGCGCCGTATTCCGAAGCGAGCGCGAACGCCGCTTCAATCGAAAGGGTAGTCGCGTTCGGAAGCAGGTTCTCCTCGTAGCCGATAACGTCGTCGTTTTCGTCCATAATAATCTGCCTGCCGAAAACTTCGGGTTTGTTTTTAATCAGAAACCGTTTTTTTTCCACTTCTTTGTCGAACGCCATCGCGCTTTCCAGCGAGGGGAACAGACAAATCAGGTGAATATCCTCGGCGGTGGTCAGTTCCATGCCCGCAATCGGCGTGACGTTCTGCTTCTTGCAGGCTTCAAAGAAAGCGGGGCAGTTTTTGCAGGAATTATGGTCGGTCAGCGCGATGACCTGCAGCCCGGCGATTTTCGCCATGCCGGCGATGTTGTTGGGCGTCATGTCGTCGTCCGCGCAGGGAGAAAGACAGGAATGAACGTGCAAGTCATAATAGATTTTCATTTTGATTTAAAGAAGCCTGCCGAGCTCGCAGCTCAGCGCAAAGCTGCTCTTTTCGCTTCGAAGCAGGTTGATTTTTTTCTCAGCCGCAAGGGAAACAACCGACTGCTCCGCTTCGGCGTTTTCAGCAAGAATAATGCAGGAAACGTCGCAAAGTGACGCGACAGCGATGATATTGATGTTGCTCATAATGGTAATCCACGCGTCGCCGGCGGAAGCTCTGCTCATCACCCAGCTAAGAAGGTCGCCGGTGTATCCGCCGGTGACGGTTTTCTCTCCGTCCGAGAGGTTCAAAACCTCAAGCGACATCTTTTCTACAAGGTTGTTTACTGTCAACGCTGCTCACTCCGTTTTCTGACCGCCGACGCTTTCGGTTTTTTCTCTTTCTTTTTCCTCGGCCAGCAGTTCCTTGATGCGTTCCCGCATTTTTACGATACACTCGTTCTCGTCCGCTTCGCCCTTTACGACGTCGTAGGCAAACGCCTGACAGTTCGGGGAGCCGCAGGAGCCGCAGTCGATGCCGGGCAGGCGCTCGAGCACCTTCTGAATATCCGCCATCTTTTTAATGGCTTCGTTGGTGTTCTCTGCAAGCTGCGAAACCGGACAATACTGAAGTTCGTTCGGTATTTTGTAATCGTCGGGTACGTATTTGTTGTCTTTGTCTTTATTGTAATTCCAGTTCTGGGAAACCGGGAGATACCGTCTTAACGTCTGCAGCCGGGCTTTTGCGATATACGGGTTTTCGACCGTCAGAACGCCGCCCACGCAGCCGCCGTGACAGGCGTTCAGCTCGATAAACTCCAGCTCCGGGAAAGAGCCGTTGTCGATGTTGTCGAGCACCTTCATCACGTTCTCGATTCCGTCGGCGGCAAGGTACTTGTCGTTGAAAATCGCGGACGCTTCGCCGCCCGTGGACGCCCAGCTGATGCCGATAATGCCGGACCGCGAAACCGGCTGCGGGTTCTTTATTTTCTTCATCGCCGCCAAAAGCGGGAAGAACACCTCGTTCATGGAGACAATGCAATCGACATAAGTCGTCTGGGAAAAATTGTTTTTCACATAACTGACCTTCGCGGGGCAGGGGGAGATAAAGCAGGTCGCGATATCCGATTCTTTCAGCTCGGGATGCTTCTCCATCGCCTGCTTTTTCGCAAGCATGCCGGCAATCTCCATCGGCGGCAGTAAAGGCATTACATTTTCGCACAGGAAGGGGAACCGCAGGCTTATCAGGCGAACAATGACGGGGCAGGCGGACGAAATGACCGGCTTTTTAATGCCCGGATTGTTCAAAAAATGCCGCGTGTACCCGGAAACAAGCTCCGCCGCTCTCGCCACTTCGAAAACGTCGTCGAACCCGATGTCAAGAAGCCCCTGCAGGACATAATCCACATCTTCAAGACCGTCGAACTGTCCGTAAAGGGAAGGGGGCGGCAAAGCAATTTTATATTTGTAGTTTTTAATCGAATCAAGTTTGTCGCTAATCGCTTTTTTCGCTTTATAAGGGCAAAGCCTGATACATTCGCCGCAGTCGATACAGCGCATGGAATTGATCTCGGCATGGCCGTTTCGGATTCGGATCGCTTCCGTCGGACAACGCTTCAGACACGTTGTGCAGCCTTTGCACTTTTCAATGTCCAGCGCAACCGAATGCTTGTATTCAGCCATACGCCCACCTCTCTCAATTTATTGTAAGACGGCTGAAGTCACTGTCTGGGGACATTGACTGTCATGGTAATCTTTGTGCCTTTGCCCAGTTCTGTTTCGATAATCATATTGTCCGTGTACCGCTTCATGTTCGGCAGCCCCATGCCGGCGCCAAAACCGAGCGAGCGAACGGAATCCGGCGCAGTTGAAAAGCCCTCCTGCATTGCAAGCTCTACGTCCGCAATACCCGGGCCGTGATCCTCAAGCACAATCTTGATGGTTTCGGGGAGCACATAAACGTCGGCTGTTCCGCCGCCGGCATGTATGACCATGTTGATTTCGCCTTCGTACATCGAAATGGCTACGCGCTTTATGATATCGGGTGCGAACCCGAGCTGACGAAGCTTTTGCTTGATTTGAATGGACGCTTCTCCGGCAGAAGTGAAGTTGCTGCCGTCGACATCAAAGTGAAATCTGAGCGGCTCACTCATTTTCCATACCGCCTGTAAGCCCGCCCGCATACAGTTTTCCGCAGGCTTCGTACATCCTCAGCTTGGAAGCGAGCAGAACGATGCCGGTCTGTTTTGCCAGCGCAATCATGTCGGCAGTCGGCATTTTGCTGCGGACAAAGACGATGCATTTCATATCCATCATCTCCGCGGTGCGGATCACCTGCGGATTGACAAGTCCGGTCAGCAGCACTGCCTGATCTTTTACAAAAGCGAGCACGTCGCTCATCATATCGCTTCCGCAGGCGGAATAAACCTCGTTGTCGAGATATTCCTCGCCGCAGAGCACTTGCGCGTCGAGTAATTCCTTGATTCTTCTGATTTTCATACGTTAATTTACCTTAGCGGTATTTTTCCAGAATACCCTTGACGTCGGCGGGCACAAGGCGTCCGTAAACGTCGCCATTGACGACCAGAACGGGGGCAAGGCCGCAGCAGCCGAGGCAGCGGGTATCCGCGATCGAGAACTTGCCGTCCGGCGTGGTTTGACCGGGCTCTATGCCGAGCTGTTTTGCAACTTCGTCAAGAATAGCCTGCGCACCTTTAACATAGCAGGCTGTTCCGGTGCAGACACTTACTACGTTATCTCCCTTCGGATAGAGTGAGAACTGCGCGTAAAAGGTCGCAACACCGTAAACTTCGGAAACCGGAATCTCCAGAGAATCGGCGATCAGGGTCATGGTTTCCATCGAGAGATAGCCGAATAACTCCTGCGCTTTCTGCATAATCGGCATGAGCGGACCTTTTGTATCTTTATTCTCTTCTATAAAGCGCTTCAGCTCCGCTGTTTTTGCGTCGATCTGTTCTTTCGTAAGTGCCATACACTTTCCTCCTGAAATATGTTCGTGATTACTGCAGTTTTTGTTAGTTGGTATTCGTTATTTTTTTATCGATAATTTCTTATATACTCAACCACACGAATTGTAGCACATAAAATTCTAAAAAACAATACTTTTGCGTATTTTTTTTGTTAGGTTTTATTGTAATCTAATACAAATTATGGTACAATAATCAGGAAAAATTATTGATTTACTACAATCTGATGTGGTTGTTATTACACAAGCGATATAATAATATATAAAATTCGTATAAGGAATCGGTTTATGACGAAAAACAAAAATTGGTGGAAAAACAAAATAGCTTATGAGATTTATCCCCGCAGCTTTTATGATTCGAACGGGGACGGAACCGGAGATTTAAAGGGCATCACGCAAAAGCTGGATTACTTAAAAGAACTCGGCGTCGACATTATCTGGATTTGTCCGGTGTATAAGTCTCCGATGGACGACGGCGGCTACGATATCGCCGATTATTACAGCATTGACCCGCTCTTCGGCAACATGGAGGACATGGACGAGCTGATTCGGGAAGCGGACAAGCGCGGCATGAAGATTCTGATGGACCTTGTCATCAACCACTGCTCGGACGAGCACGAATGGTTTCAGAAAGCGCTTGCCGACCCGAACTGCGAAGAAGCGGAGTATTTCTACTTCCGAACCAGCAAAAACGGACCGCCCAACAACTGGCGCTCCATGTTCGGCGGTTCGGCGTGGGAGCACGTCGGCGGGGACAGGTACTACCTGCATTTGTTCTCCAAAAAACAGCCCGACCTGAACTGGGAGAACCCGAAGCTGCGCAAAAAAATATACGAGATGGTAAACTACTGGCTCGATAAAGGGCTCGGCGGGTTCAGAATCGACGCGATTACCCATATTAAAAAAGAGCCGACGCTGTCCTCTCTGCCGCCCGACGGTCCGGACGGCATGGTCGCCTGCTTCGGCCCGACCAGAAACTATCCGGGCATCGGCGAATTCTTATTAGAATTGCGGCAGAACACCTTTGACAAATACGAGTGCATGACCGTCGCGGAAGCGGCGGGCGTTCCCTACGAACAGTTCGGCGAGTACATCGGCGAAAACGGCTATTTTGACACGATGTTCGATTTTTCCTATTCCGAGCTGTATTCCTACGGACACGGCTGGCATACCTGCAAAAAAGCGGGGGAGTGGCCGATCGTATGGCTACGAGACAAGATGTTCGCTTCGCAGCTCGCGACCGAAAAAGCGGGCGCGTTCGGCGCCGTATTCTTCGAGAACCATGATTATCCGAGAGCGATGACCAAGTACATCCCGGACAAGTACCATTCCCCGACGGCGCAGAAGATGCTGGGAAATCTGTTCTTCTTCCTGCGCGGAATCCCCTTTATCTATCAGGGGCAGGAACTGGGCATGACCAACGTCCGCATGGACAGCATCGACGATTACAACGACATTTCCACAAAGAATCACTACCGAATCGCGCTGCAGGACGGATTGACCGAACAGGAAGCGCTGGACGCGGTGGCCCGGTACAGCCGCGACAACGCGCGCGTTCCCTTCCCGTGGAGCAACACGAAAAACGGCGGTTTTACGACCGGAAAACCCTGGCTGAAAGTGCACCCCGATTATCCGCAGCTGAACGCCGAGGATCAGATGAAGGACCCCGGCTCGGTCTATCGTTTCTATCAGAATTTGATCGCTATTCGGAAAAGCGAGGCGTACAACCAAACGCTGACCTACGGCAGCATTACACCCATTCTTTTGGAGTACGAAAACGTCATCGCGTACCAAAGAAGCGGCGAGAAGAACATCTGCGTGATCTGTTCCTTTAGCCACGACAGCCAGACGATCAATCTTCCTTTTAAATTTAAGAAAATCCTGTTGAGCAATTATCCAGACGTAAAAATCAACGGCGAAAGGCTCGAGCTTCTTCCGTATCAGTCCGTCAGCGCTGAAATATAAACGGCTTTTTTGGGGATGGTTCATGATGCTGTGCAGATTTTTGTTCCGCAATTTCCGCTCGTACAAAGACGAAGCGATCCTGGATATGCAGGCCGCCGGAATCAGCGAGTTTTCCGATTCGCTGCTTGGCGGTTTTCGGGATAAAAGAACCTTTCTCCCGGTCGCGGTCATATACGGACCGAACGGCGGGGGAAAGAGTAATGTTTTAAAAGCGTTATCCGCGCTCGCTTCGATTGTGCAGGCGCCGCTTTCGCTGCTTGACCGGAAAAGCGGAACCGCGCCCAATCCGTATCAGAACGCGCCTTTTTCCTTCGACGAACTGTCCCGGAAGGACGCTTCCTATTTTGAAGTTTTCTTCCGTGTCCACGAAAGCGAATACCGCTACGCGATTTCGATCGGTGAGAACGGCATTGAAAGCGAGTCGCTTTACAAAAAAGCGATCGGCGGCAGAAAGATTGCGCTGATTTTTGACCGAAACGGAAACAGCGCGGAGTACGGAGCGGGGCTGAAGCTGTTCGCGAACCTTCCGTTAAACCCCGAAATGCCGCTGCTTTCCTTCCTGGCGATCGCGACAAACATTGATCCGGTCAAAGAAGCGGCCGGCTGGTTCAAAGGGCTGATTTCGGTCAGCTACAATCTTGAAGAAAGCGACCGTTTCTTCCAGGAAAGCGGCGAGCGCACCAAAAGAATCGTTTTATCAATTTTGAACGCGATGGACATCGCGATTACGGACTACGCCTATGACGACGAAAAAAAGCGCGTTATCCTGAAAAGAACCGTCAACGGCAAGGAGTATAACATACCGTTTGCGAACGAGTCGGAGGGCACCAAGAAGCTGATTGGCTTCCTGCCGCAGGTGATTACCGCGCTGAACGAAGGCAGAATTGTTCTGATCGACGAGCTGGACGCCAAACTGCACCCGAAACTTATAAAAAACATCATCCTGCTTTTTAAAAATCCGCAGATTAATAAAAAGCGCGCGCAGCTGATTTTTACCTCCCACGATTTGGCGACCATGCGCAACGACGTTTTCCGGCGCGACGAGATTTGGTTCGCCGAGAAGAACCAGCAGGGCGCGAGCATGCTGTATTCGCTGTACGACATCTATGACGAGAAGAACCGGCATATCGAATCATCCGCCGAGTTCGGCGCGCAGTATCTCGAAGGACGGTACGGCGCCGACCCGTATCTGAAAAAAATAAAGGAATGGGAGAATTAGCGATATGGCAGGTTCTTCGGTTCAGAAAGCGCGATTCGGCTGGATTAACAGCAGGGTTGTCCGAAAGGTGGAAATCCGCCCGGAATACAATATTATCGTTACCGAGGGAACGAAGACCGAACCGTATTATTTCGAGGGATTTCAGGAAAAAATAAATCAGAAATATCGCGGCAGAATCGAATTGAAAATCTACGGCGAGGGCAGAAACACCTTGAGCCTTTTAAAAAAAGCGGTCGAGTATGTGCGCGACAGCGGAAACGTAATCAAGCACGTCTGGATTGTGTACGACAAGGACGATTTTCCAGACGACAAATTCAACGAGACCGCGTTTATCTGCGCCGGGCTTTCCAACGAAAACATAACATACCACGCAATCTGGTCGAACGAATGCGTCGAGCTCTGGTTTCTTTTGCATTTTGAGTATTTCAACAAAAAGGTCAGCCGGGCGCACTATTTTCCCATTCTTTCCGGGTATCTAAAAAAGCTGACCGGAAAAGAATATACAAAAAACCGAAAGGATATGTTCGAGGTTCTGTACCCGCGGATGGATGCCGCCATTCTGAACGCGAAAAAGCTAAAAAAAACGCACAAATCCGCGCTTCCCTCCGAAAGGGCGCCCGGAACCGAGGTTTACAAGCTCGTCGAATACCTGAAAAAATATATCTGACAAAATAAAAAGAATAAGTGGTGGAGGTCTATGGAAAAAACGGTATATGAAAGGTTTTTAAAAAAACAGCACAAGGTAAGGCCCATTAAGAACATACGGGACATTGTTTTGGACAGCGCGCGGATTTTCGGCAGGAAAACCGCTTTTCTAATCAAACGTTCCAAAGACAGTTACGAAACCATTACCTACACCCGTTTAAAAAGCGATTACTTAGCGCTCGCGACCGCCTTTCTTGCGATGGGGTTGAAGAACAAGCCCATCGCCGTCACCGGCGTCAACAGCTATGAGTGGGCCGTGACCTATCTTGCCGCCTGCACCGTCGGAACCGTCGTTCCGATTGACAAGGAGCTTTCCGCCGAGGACATCATCAACTTTATCAACATTTCCGAAACGGCGGCGGTGGTTGGCGACGAGAAGATACTCGGCAATATCCAAAAACAGGGCGGGTTTGATGAAAACATCCTCTTCATCGCGACACGCTCGGACAAAGAAAAAGAAACGGTTCATACGCTGATCGCAAAAGGCGCCGAGCTGTACGCAAACGGAAACACCGAAGCGGAAACCATGCCGATTGACCCGGACGAAACCAAAATACTGATTTTCACCTCCGGCACTACCGGAAACGCAAAAGGCGTATGCCTTTCCCACCGGAACATCTGCAGCAACATTATGTCGGTTTCAAAAATGGTAAAGGTTCGCAGTTCAGACCGGGTATTGTCCATCCTGCCGCTGCACCATACCTATGAGTGCACGCTCGGGTTCTTAGACATTCTTTATAACGGCGCCTGCATTACCTACTGCGACGGACTGCGGTATATTTACAAGAACATCAACGAGTACCACCCGAGCATCATCGTTACATTGCCGCTTCTTTTGGAAAAGTTCTCTCAAAAAATGGAGATCGCTGTACGGGAGAAACTGCCGCAGAAAATTAAAAACAAGACAGAAAACTTAAGTTTTGCCGCGCTTTTGGACAAACTGCCGTTTTATATTCGCGCTGTCATCAAGCGGAAGGTGAAAAACTCGCTGGGCGGCAGAATGCACACCTTTATCGTCGGCGCCGCTCCCATAGACAAAAGCATCATCGAGCAGTTCGGCAAGTTGGGCGTCCGCGTCCTGCAGGGCTACGGGCTGACCGAATGCTCGCCTCTGCTAACCGGCAACAACGACTTCTTTATGAAAAGCGATTCCGCCGGACTGCCGATACATGACGTGGAAATTAAAATCTACAACCCGAATTCCGAAGGAGTCGGCGAAATTATCGCGCGCGGACCGAACATCATGAAAGGATACTACAAAGACCAGGAAGCGACCGACGCGGTCATCCGGGACGGCTGGTTCCATACGGGCGATCTCGGGTATATTGACAAAGACGGTTTTGTGTATATCACCGGCCGCTGCAAGAACGTCATCGTTACGAAAAACGGCAAGAACATTTACCCGGAAGAAATCGAGAGCCACCTTTACAGCAACCGCCTGATTGCGGACGCGGTTGTCATCGGCGCTTTGGATGCGAACGAGGACGTGTTCGTAAAAGCGAAAATTCTGCCGAACCTCGAAGCCATCAAGGAGACCCTCAAAGTCTCGGTTCCGACCAAGGAAGAGGTTCATATGCTCATAAAAGCGGCTGTTGCGGAAATCAACGAGAAACTGCCGTCCTACAAGCGAATCAAAGCCTTTATCGTCCGGGATAAAGAGTTTGAAAAAACAACCACACAGAAAATCAAACGGTTCGGCGACAACGTCAAAGACGAAAAATAAAAGCATCCGAACGCAAAAAAAGCCGGCGTATGAACTGACCCCAAAAAGTTAGACAAAGATTTATTAAGAAACTTGTGCAAAGTGAATATTAGATAGCATTAATGGCTTGAGATCTGTATTTGGCAGGTGTCAAGCCATTAAGTTTTAGCTTTATCCTGCAATTGTTGTAATAGTCAAGATAATTCTCCAACTCCGAACGAAAATGTTCAAGAGATTTAAACTCCTGTAAATACAACAACTCACTTTTAAGTATTCCAAAAAAGTTTTCAATCACCGCATTATCAAGACAGTTTCCTTTCCGGCTCATGCTCTGACGGATTCCTTTTTCTTTTAACCTTCTTTGATACTGCTTGTGTTGATATTGCCATCCCTGATCGGAATGAAGAATCAGATTTGTATTATCCGGTATTTCTTGAAACGCCTTTTCCAGCATATCTGTAACCATATACAAAGAAGGATGTTCTGAAATAGTATAGGAAACCAAACTTTCACTATATAAGTCCAGTATTGGTGAAAGATAAAGCTTCCTACCAAACAAGCTGAATTCTGTAACATCAGTAACCCATTTTGTGTTCGGCTTTGCTGCATAAAAATCCCGTTCAAGCAAGTTTGGCGCTACCTTACCAACTTCACCTTTGTAAGAACGATACTTCTTCATTCGTACCTTACAATTAATCCCCAGTTGTTTCATAAGTCGTTGAACGGTTTTATGGTTAATTACATAACCGCGGTTATGTAATTCGGCTGTTATACGCCGATAACCATATCTGCCTTTGTTTTCATGATTAATCGTAGTGATCTGTTTTTTGATTTCACTGTATTTATCTTCTTTGTTTCTGTGTTTTACATAGTAATAGTAGGTACTACGGGGCAATCCGGATACTTCAATTAACAGTGATATCTTATGTTTATGCCTTAGTTCCCAGATCACTTCCGCCTTTTGTTTTGGCGTTCCTCTTCCATAACCAAGGCTTTCAATTTTTTTAAGTAATCATTCTCCGCTCTTAATCGTTGGACTTCAGCAATTAAGTCTTCTTCTACCTTTTTATCAAGTTTTGGCGGTCGTCCTTTCCTTGTGCCTGTGGCAGAGTTGGCTTTCCCTCGTCGCTCGACATACAGCCCTTCCGGTCCTTCCTCAAGGTAGATACGCTCCCAGTTAGCAACCATACTATGATTGGCAACCCCAAACCGTCTGGCTGCTTCGCTGTAACCCAACTTCTCCTTCTGCATGGTTTCGACTACCTTTTGCTTGAACTCGCCTGTGTACTTCTTATTCGCCCTTCCTTTGGACATAACAAAACTGCACCCCTTTCTGTCGTTCATGTGTTTATTATACCACATGTCTAACTTTTTGGGTGCAGTTTAGTACCGCCGGCGTTTTTTTGTTAAAGTTATATTCTTCTCGCTCTGTAAACCTTTACGGAATGCGGTTTGACCTCCGGGCAGATGCCGCCCTGGAATACGCCCAAATCCTCGTGCGCAATCACATCGCGGAGCATGATCTTGTCGTTGACCTCCCAGCCGCAGTAGTACCACGAAAGCGGAATCTTCTTCGGGTGATCGAACTGGTTCAGCAGCAGGAACGCGATGTCGCCGCCGTACAGCGGTTTTGCCAGTACGACGTCGTTGCAGGCGAGCTCGGGGATGCGGAAAGCGGCCAGACCCAAATCGTCCTGGTTTATGTCGATGAGCTCTTTGTTCAGAAGTATGTTCAGTATCTCAGGTCTCGTGTTTCTGACGTCGTGCCCCATCATCAGCGGCGCGGAAAGCATGCACCAGAGCGCGAAATGCGCTTCGTACTCGTTGACCGTGCAGCCGCCGCCGATTTTGCCGACGTAGCCCTCGCCGAACAGACCGACAACCATCATATCGGGGTCGTTCCAGGCGCCGTGACCCGCGTAGGCTTCGAGACCGATTGCGTTCATCGCGACGTTGACAATCGATTCCCAGCTGTCTTTAATATCGCCGCAAAGCCGCCACATGTTCGCGCCGCAGCTCTTCATCCATTCGCTGACGGTTCTTCTGCCGAGGCAGGCGGAGAAAATAATGTCTCTTCCGCTTTCGCGCAGCGCTTGCCCCATTTTGCGGTACAGCTGCTTTTCGTCATGGCCGGGGGCAGGGTAGCCGAAGTCGTATTTTAACAGGTCAACGCCCCATTCGGCAAATTTTTTTGCGTCCTGACGCTCATGTCCGAAAGTGCCGGCTCTTCCGCAGTAGGTGAGTACGCCGCCGCCGGCGTAAAGGCCGAACTTAAGACCGCGCTCGTGGATATAATCGCCCAAAGCCTTCATGCCGCTCGGGAACCTGACAGGGTCTGCCTGCAGATTTCCGTCGGCGTCTCTTTCGACGCACATCCAGGAATCGTCAACGGCTACGATGGTGTAGCCGGCGTCTCTGAATCCCAGTTCAACCATTGCGTCGGCCGTTTCCTTGATAACTTGTTCGTTGACATCTCTGTAACCAAAAAAGTTCCAGGCATTCCAGCCCATCGGTGGTTTTAGCGCAAGCATCGCCATAAAACATACCTCAGTATTCTTAAATTTTATATCAAAAGGATAGGGGAAAACCTATCCTTTCATTATCGTGTTTATTGGTATTATTAGTGAATAATAACCTTTTCAGTGTCCTTATCAAAGATATGGATTCTGGAAACATCGACCGCGAACTCCATATTGTCTCCGGCTCTTGCTTTGGAACGGGAAGAAACGCGGGCAATCATGCTTGTTTCCTGACCAACTTTGATGTAAACGTTGATTTCGGCGCCCATCAGCTCGATAAACTCAACATGCGCGGGAATCTTGGTGTCCTCGAACTTGCTTAAGAACATAGGCTCGTCGTGCAGCAGCTCGGGACGAATACCCATAATGACTTCCTTGCCGATATACGGCTGAAGCTCGGGCGCGTTCGCTTTTTCTGCGGGAAGCTTGAGCGAGCAGTTCTCGAAATCAAAGTAAACATCGTTCTCTCTCTTCTTCAAAACGCCGGTGATTAAGTTCATCTGCGGCGTTCCGATGAAGCTTGCGACGAACAGATTGCAGGGATAATCGTAAAGGTTCTGAGGCGTATCAACCTGCTGTATAATACCGTCCTTCATAACGACGATGCGGGTAGCCATCGTCATAGCCTCTACCTGGTCGTGGGTAACGTATATAAACGTTGTCTGCAGTCTCTGATGGAGCTGGATAAGCTCGCTTCTCATCGTAGCGCGGAGTTTAGCGTCCAAGTTAGAAAGAGGCTCGTCAAGCAAGAATACTTTCGGCTCACGGACTATTGCGCGTCCTAAAGCGACACGCTGCTTCTGACCTCCGGACAAAGCCTTCGGTTTTCTGTCAAGCAGGTGAGAGATATCAAGAATTCTTGCGGCTTCCTCAACACGTCTTTTAATCTCTTCTTTTCTAACTTTGCGGATCTTCAGTCCGAAAGCCATGTTCTCAAAAACGGACATATGCGGATAAAGAGCGTAGTTCTGGAAAACCATCGCTATATCTCTGTCTTTCGGAGCAACATCATTGACTCTCTTATTGTCGATGAAGAGCTCGCCTTCGGTAATCTCTTCAAGTCCGGCAATCATTCTCAGGGTAGTCGTCTTACCGCAGCCTGAAGGGCCGACGAGAATAACGAATTCTTTATCCTTAATTTCAAGATTAAAATCCGAAACAGCGGTTACTCCGCCCGGAAATCTCTTGTAAATGTGCTTAAAAAGTACACTTGCCATATAAACCTCCTGATGAGGGTCAATGTGTGCCCTCTTACTTTCTTGGCTAATATAATAACAAATCGGCAGTCAAAATGGAAGTGCTTATTTACCCAAAATTTCAAGGGATTGTTTATCTATTTTGCATAATAATTATACACTCGGAAAATAAGTTAGATTTTTTTAAGTATTTTTTATGAATATTTTTCTACGCTTTTTAACACTTTTATCTCATTTTCGTTAAGAGGCCTGTAGCCGCCCGGAGCGAGGCTGGGGTCCAGCTTGACGCCGCCGAACTCGGTTCGGGTCAGGAAAACCACCTTGTTGTACCTCGCCTCGAGCATGCGCTTAATCTGGTGAAACTTTCCCTCGGTGATGGTCAGGTAGGCGGAGTACCCGTCGCCGCATATTTCAAGAAGCGCGCTTTTCGTCGGTTTTTTCTCTCCGATGTCGACGCCGGCCAAAAACGCTTCCTTGTCCGCTTCGGTAAGCGGATATTTGGCTTTTAAAAAATACCGCTTTTTGACGTGATGTTTCGGGGAGAGAAGAAAATGCGCCAGCGGACCGTCGTCGGTAATCAGCAAAAGTCCGGTCGTGTTTTTGTCAAGCCTGCCAACCGTAAAAAGACCGTTCTTTTTATATTCGCTTCCGATGAGAGAAAAAACATTCGGGCTTTTCGGGTCGTCGTTGGAACAGACGTACCCCGCGGGCTTATTCATCATCAGATAGATATGTTCGCGGACGGTCAGCGCCCTGCCGTCCAGACAGACTTCGCTCGCAAGCGGTATCTTCTGTTCGGGCGAAGTCACGACAACGCCGTCAACCGTGACGCGACCGTCTAAAGCCGCCCTTTTTGCTTCTTTTCTCGAAAGGGCGGCCGCTTTTGCCAGTATTTTATCTAATCGTTCCAGCGTTTCTTTTTCCTTTTTCATAGACAATCCTATATTTTGCATAACCGCGTTTTCGTTATTAGAGCGGTTTCTCAAATCCGTGCATAAATCCGATTCCATCCGCAGAGCAGATGTCGCCCGCGATGATTTTGTCCTTGTAAACCAGAATCGTCGCAAGCACGGTTCCGTCGTAGTCGTAGTTGGTTACCTCGTATGTATATTTGGTAACGGTCTTGCCTTTGTACTTGGAAAGATTCAGGCCCTGCGCCTTCTGAATGTCGTTGTACTTCTCATAAACGGCGTCGAAATGCTCGGGTACCGTAACCTCCCTTGTATCAACCGGCGTTTCCTTGACCTCGTAGCCGAACTGCTTTAAAAACTCAATCCGGTCCTCGTCGGTTTTGATGCCGGTGTACTTAATGGATACAACGGCAACCTCGCCGGCGACCTCGACGTCCGGAAGAATCGCGACAATCGTAACCAGAACGGCTACCGCAAGCAGAATGGCTGCGAAAAACTTAATGCTTGATGCTTTCAATGTATAGACAAACATCAAATCATTCCTTTCGATAATATTGTGTTACATTAATATTATCGAAAGCGCTGTTTTATTCTATTTTTGCGCGGATTCTTCTTCCAGCGCGAGCAATTCGTCGTACAAAGCGTCGAGCTTTTCGCGGATAGCCGTTTCTTCTTCATACAGCTCGTTCAGCCGGACAAAATCGGTCGCCACTTCGGTATTTTTGATTTCGTCTATTTCCTTGAGACGCCGTTCGTTTTTGGTAATCTCCGCTTCCAGAACGGGGATGCGGTTCGCGATATAACGCCTGCGGTTCTTTTCCTTTTTCGCGTTTTCGTATTCTTCTCTGGCGCTCGAGGTTTTCTCGACGCGTTCGGGTTTTTGCGCGGCGGTCTGCGTTTCCGCTTTTTCCGCAAGGTACGCCTTATAGCCGCCGTCGAACAGCGCGTAGCCTTTTTCGGACTCCGGGTCTATTCCCAAAATCCGCGTGGCGAGGGCGGAGATAAAGTACCGGTCGTGCGAAACGCAGAGAATGGTTCCGTCGTACTCTTTCAAAGCGAACTCCAGCGTCTCCTTTGAGGGGATGTCCAAGTGATTGGTCGGCTCGTCAAGGACGAGCAGGCTGACGCCGTTGAGAATCATTTTCGCAATCGAAAGCCGCGCGCGCTCGCCGCCGCTGAGCACCGAAACGCTTTTGTAAATGTCGTCGCCGAAGAAGCCGAATCGAGCGAGCAGACTGCGGATTTCGGTGACGGTTTTCTCGCCGTACGCAGACCAAAGCTCCTCGATTACCGTATTGCTGTAGTCGAGCATCTGCTGGTCCTGGTCGTAGTAGCCGATTTTCTGGTTATAGCCCAGCTCAAAAACGCCGCCGTCCTGCCTTTCTCTGCCGGTCAGGATTTTGATCAGCGTGCTCTTGCCGCTGCCGTTGCTGCCAAGGACAAACAGCCTGTCGGCATAGTGCAGCTCGAACGACAGGTTTTCAAACAGCTTTTTTTGCGGATAGCTCTTCGAAAGATTCCGCACCGACAAAACATTAAAACTCTTGCTCGCGGCTGAGGCTATGTTAAAGGAAATCGCTTTGGGCGCGTCTTTTGGTTTTTCAATCTTTTCCATGCGGTCCAGCATTTTCTGACGGCTTTCCGCGGCGATGATGTTGCGCTCGCGGTTCCATCTGCGCTGGTTCTCGATAAACGCTTCGATGCGCTTGATTTCCTTCTGCTGCAGTTCGTAATGTTTGAGCTGATCTGCGCGCAGCTTTTCCTTTTTCTCCTTAAAAACGCTGTAGCCGCCGCTGAACATCGTGGCTTTTTGATGCTCAATCTCGAGCGTGTCCGTGGTCACGTTGTCTAAGAAAAAGCGGTCGTGCGAAATTATCAAAAAGGTTTTCTTTGAGTTTTTAATAAAATTTTCCAGCCAGTTTATCGATTCTAAATCAAGGTGGTTGGTCGGCTCGTCGAGCAGAATGATATCCGGCTCGCGCAAAAGAATCGAAACCAGCTTCAGCTGGGTTTTCTGACCGCCGCTGAGGTTCTTCGCCGGCATGGAAAGCATTTCCTCGCTAAAGCCGAAATTCTTTAAAAACGAACGGGTTTTGGCTTTATACTCAAAACCGCCGCTGTCCTTGTACCGTTCGGACGCTGCCGTAAAAGCGGTAATGACGCTCTCGTCGCCGCCGTCCAGCCTTTCGCGCAGGTGCTCGATTTCCTTTTCAAGCTCCGTCAGGGGCGCGAAAGCCTCCAGCGCGGTGTCGTACACACTCTTGTCAAAAGTCAGGTTGTCCGAAATCTGCTCTAAAAAGCCGATGGAAACGCTTTTGCCGATATAGACTTTCCCGCCGGTCGGTTCTTCGTCGCCGTTGATGATTTTATAAAGCGAGGTCTTTCCGGCTCCGTTGGCGCCGATGACGCCCACCTTCGCGCCTTCGTTGACCGAGAAGGTAATATCGGACAAAACTTCCTTTACGCCGTATGAAAGCGATATATGGTCGCAAACGATAATGCTCATAAGCAAATATGTTCTCCAAAAAAACTGATTGTCCGATATTTTAGCATATCATTTTATTTTTGTCAAAAAACATACCGCCAGACAACAAAAATAAAAAACAACACCATCCTTCCAATGCTTATCAAGCCGAAAAAAGGATGGTGTTTTTCGTTTTGCTAATCTTCTATCTCTGCAGCGGTTCTGCTCCTGAACAAAAGGCTGATGCACCAAAGACCGCAAAGACCTACAAGCGTATATATGATACGGCTTACAACCGCTCCCTGACCTCCGAAAATCCATGCAATGATATCGAATTGAAAAAGTCCGATCGAGCCCCAGTTGAGCGCGCCGATGATTACTAAAATCAAGGATATTCTGTCAAGCATTTTTTCATCTCCTCTCTTTTGTTATTATTTTGCGCCGATTCATTTTAAATATTCATTGACAAAAACAAGTAAAAATTGTAACATATAGCCTGCGGAAAGCCGCATATGATAAGCACGAAAACAAGAAAAAAAGGATTTTACGCCATGAGACTTCGCCATAAAAAGAACTTTGTTCCAAGAATGGAAAAAGTTTCCTATCTGCTTGCCAAAACCAACGAAGAAGGAGTCATTGACTTAGCCGCCACCTTTGGCGAAATAAAACAGCTTTATCTCGAAATCGGCTGCGGAAAAGGCGCTTTTGTTGCCGAGCTGTCCCGCCGTCATCCCGACGTGTCGATTCTTGCCGTCGAAAGGGTATCCGACGTGCTTTTGATGGCGATGGAAAAAGCCGACAGGGAAGGCTGCAAGAACGTTGCGTTCTCAAACGAAAACGCCGATAGAATCGATATTATTCTGCCCGAAAAATCGGTCGATAAACTGTTTTTAAATTTTTCCGACCCGTGGCCCCGCAAAAAGAACGCGAAACGCCGTCTTACCAGCCCCTTGTTCCTCGAAAGGTACAAAAAGATACTGAAAGACGGCGCTAAAATTCACTTTAAAACCGACAATATCGGGTTGTTTGAGTATTCGCTGGAAACATTAAAGGAAGCGGGGTTTACGCTGTATAACGTGTGCTATGACCTGCACGCTTCCGAACTGAACGAAGAAAACATCATGACCGAATACGAGCGGAATTTTTCCGCGCAAGGGTTTAAGATCAATTATCTTGAGGCGGTGCTCAATTCGTAGCCTGTTGTCTGTCCTTTTCCGCGACGTAATCCAAAACGATCTGCCGCTCGCTGAACGGACGCTTTACGCCCTCGATATCCTCGTAATCCTCGTGTCCTTTGCCGATCAGCAGAATGACGTCGCCCTTCTTGGCGATGTCGATCGCGTGGTGGATGGCTTCTTTTCGGTCGTAGATGACGACATACTCTTTGTTCGTTCTATGGACGCCGACCAAAATGTCCTGTACGATGTCCTCTATCCGCTCAAAACGCGAGTTGTCGGAGGTTACGATGGAAATATCCGAGTTCTTCGCGATGATTTCGCCCATCGGCGCTCTGCGCAGTTTCGAGCGGTTTCCGCCGCAGCCGAAGACCGAGATGATTCTTTTCGGATTATAGATTTTAATGGTCTCAAACAGGCTTTGAACGCTGACTTCGTTGTGCGCGTAGTCGATGATCACCGTGTAGTTTTTATAAATCGGAACAATCTCCATTCTGCCTTTGACAAAGGTTTTCTTTAACCCTTCCTGAATCGCGGGGTAGGGAACGCCGAACCTTCTTGCGACAGAAATGGCTCCGATTGCGTTGTATATCGTAAAATAGCCGGGAATGTTGAGGTCGATCAGGGTTTTTTCCACGCCGGAAGCCGTTTTTTCAAGGCAGGTAAACTCTGTCTGCAGGCAGTTTTCGCCGGTGGTAAACTTCGGGTCCGTCGCGCGGAAGTCCGCGTCGTTTATCATCGAAAAGGTGGTAATCGGGCAGGGAACGCCTTCGGTCATTCGGCTGAAATGCTCGTTGTCGATATTGGCGAAACCGTGTTTGCACTGGAAGAACAGCTTCTTTTTCGAGGTTAGATATTCGTCGAAATCCTTATGCTCGAACGCGCCGATATGGTCGGGCGAGAGGTTGGTAAACAAGCCTACGTCATATTGAATGCCGTAGGTTCGGTCCATCATCAGTCCCTGCGAGGACGCTTCCATAATCATCATGTCGCAGCCCGCGTCCACCATTCCGCGCAGGTGCTTATGGATCTCGAAGGATTCGGGCGTGTTGTTGTTCAGGTGAACGACCGTATCGCCGTAGAAGATGCCGATGTTGCCCATGATGCCGACCTTTTTGCCGCTGGCTTCGAAGATGGATTTCATCATATAGCAGGTGCTGGTTTTTCCTTTCGTGCCGGTAACCGCGATGGTGAACAGCTTTTCCGCGGGCCTGCCGAAAAAGTTCGCGGAAGCCAGCGCAAGGAATTTTCTGGTGGATTCTGTATGTAAAACAACCGCGTCTTCGGGCAGTTCTACCTTCTTTTCAACCGCAAACACGCGGACGCCTTTTTCATACGCGTCCATCGCATATTTATGTCCGTCCGTCTGGAAGCCGCTGATGCATACGAAAATCGTGTCCGGCTTTCCGTTTCTGGAATCGTAAATAATATCCGCAATCTCGATATTCCCGTCGTATGTGCCGGTGACGGGTATTTCTTTTAATATGTCTTTTAACAGCATGGCAATTCTCCTTATCGTTTATTGTTGCGAGTATGCCTTCGTAACTACTATTATATTCTCAAACAATCTTTTTTCAACACAAACCGGTGAATATTTTTATTTTTTCAAAAACCCTATTCACAATATATCGTTTTTATGTTAATATATGGGAAAGGGTTTTTTTAGAACGACTTTGAAAGGGTCCGTTATGCCGAATGCTTTTTTTGCGATGATGTTTCGAATGAAATATATCCGCCGCTGGGGCATCATGCGCGCCATCGTGCCGGAGAGCCTTTCGACGCACTCGATGGAGGTTGCCGTTACCGCGCACGCGCTCGCCATAATCGGCAACAAGTACTTCGGCAAAAACTACGACTGCGAGCGGATCGCGACAAAAGCGATTTATCACGACCTGCCGGAGATTCTGACCGGCGATATTCCGACCCCGGTAAAGTATTTCAACAATGAAACCAAAACCGCTTATGACAAGGTCGAGAAGGCGGCGCTGAAGAAGTTTCTCTGCTCTCTGCCCGAAGAACTGGCGGACGAGTACAAAGAGATGTTCTGCTATACGCCCGAAGAAAAAAAGATTATCAAAGCGGCGGATAAGATCTGCGCCTACCTAAAATGCCGCGAGGAAGAGCGCGGCGGAAACATGGAGTTCTCGGTCGCGAAGAAAGCGCTGTCGGAAAGCATCGCGAAGCTGAACTGCGAGGAAGCGGACTATTTCCTCAAGGAGTTTTCAGCCGGCTTCGATATGCCGATCGATACTTTGATTGAAGAATAGAGAGGAAGAAAGAGATAAAAGGTAAGAGGTAAGAGGTAAAAAGTAAGAGATATTGAAGAAAGAGATAAAAGGTAAGAGGTAAGAGGTAAAAAGTAAGAGATATTGGGGAGTACCAAAGATAACAACAGTAAAAAAATAAAATATTATAAGTAAAGAAAGGGTTTTTCTATGAAAATCGGTTTAATTTCAGATTCATTGCGCCAAGGATTTGAGGAAAGCATTAAAACGGCCGCAAAACTGGGCGTCAGCGGTGTTCAGAAGTATCTGACTACCGGCGAGTTTTCTGCAGAAAACATGACTCCGTCCAAAATCAAGGAAATCAAAGACATTATGGATTCAAACGGCCTTGTCTTTTCGGCGATTTGCGGAGATTTCGGCGTAGATTTCGACGATCCGGGCTGCGTTGACCGCTCCAAAAAAGTGCTGGACGCGGCAAAAGAGCTCGGATGCAACATAGTTACCACGCACATCGGTCATCTATACGAAACCGAAGACAAGCGCATGGAGCTTATCAGAAAGCACGCAAGAGAGCTTGCCGAGTACGCCGACAGCATCGGTTCCTACTTCGCGGCAGAAACCGGAACCGAAAAGGCTTCGGTGCTCAAAGCCTTCCTTGATTCGCTCGGCGCGAAGGGTCTGCGCGTAAACTACGACCCGGCAAACCTCGTTATGGTTGCGGGCGACGACCCGGTTCAGGGCGTGTATATCTTAAAGGAATACATCGTGCACACCCACGCAAAGGACGGCATTAAGACGACGGCAACGCCGCACGGCTGGCAGGAAGTTCCGCTCGGACAGGGCGGTGTCGACTTCGACAAATACCTTGCCGCTTTGAACGACATCGGCTACACCGGATACCTGACGATCGAGCGCGAGGTGGGCGAAAATCCCGCAGCCGACATCGCAATGGCCGTGGATTTCCTGAAAGAAAAGCTCGCAAAGCTCAATATCAAGCTCGAAAAATAACGAATGCTAAGCAGGCGGGTTTGCGCCGTTCTGAAACGGCGCAGATTCCGCCGTCGGCCGTGAGACGCCAAAGAAAGGAATGCCATAGAATGTCTGTCCCGTTTTTTGTAAATTTAAAAGGAAAGACCGCGGTTGTCACGGGCGGGGGCGGCGTGCTCTGCTCCGCGTTCTGCGAAGCGCTCGCGGAGTGCGGCGCGAATGTCGCCGTGCTTGACTTAAAGAAGGAAAGCGCGGACGCTGTCGCCGAGAAAATCAACGCCGCCGGCGGAAAAGCGATCGGTGTTTCCGCCAACGTGCTCAGCAAGGAAAGCCTTGCGGAAGCGAAAAAGACCGTCCTGGACGCGTTCGGTTCGGTTGATATTTTGATAAACGGCGCGGGCGGGAACAACCCCAAAGCGCAGACCACAAAAGAATATCTGTATTATGAAGATTTGAAAAACAGCGTCGAAGAGGTCAAGACCTTTTTTGACCTCGATCCGGAAGGCGTGGAGTTCGTATTCAATCTCAACTTCTTAGGCACGCTTTTGCCGACGCAGGTTTTCGCCAGCGAAATGTGCGGCAGGGAGGGCGTCATCATCAACATCTCCTCGATGAACGCTTTCAGGCCGCTGACCAAAATTCCGGCGTATTCCGCGGCGAAAAGCGCCGTTTCCAACCTGACCATGTGGCTGGCGGTACACTTTTCAAAGGTGAACATCCGCGTCAACGCCATCGCGCCGGGATTTTTCGTCACGCATCAGAACAAATCCCTGCTTTTCAACGACGACGGAACCCCGACAGCCCGCACGCAGAAAATCCTCGCGGCAACGCCGATGAACCGCTTCGGACAGCCAGAGGATCTCATCGGCACGCTGCTGTATCTTTGCGACAGCAAAGCGTCCGGTTTCGTCAACGGCGTCGTCATACCTGTGGACGGCGGATTCTCCGCTTACTCGGGCGTATAAAGGTTTTTGTATCAGAAATTATTCTTTCGCTTATATCGTATTCGAAACAGCATTGGCCGGTCAACACTTTAGAAAGGAACGAGTTTATATGAATCTGAAAAGAGCATTGTGTCTTTTTGTTGTTCTGCTTCTTTCCGTTTCCATCGTCGGCTGTATCGAAAAACCGACCGACAGCACAAGTTCTGCAGCCGGCACAGAATCGGAAAGCTCGGCATATAAGGACGAAAACGGACTCTACATATCCAAGCTTCCGTATCAGGATTTCGAGAACAGAGAGTTTAGGATACTTGTAAGAGGCAAGGTTTTTGATACCTATCAGTCAGACGACTTTACCACGGACAGCGAACTGTACGGCGATCTGCTGAACGACGCGGTCGCAAGGAGAAACAACTATATCGAAGAAAAATACCATGTAAAGCTGACCGTTATCAAGAGCGACACCATTAACGAAGACATCCGGAACGAAGCGGCAGCCAATTCCGGCGCTTACGACGCGATTATGCCCGCTATCCCCGCGCTGGCATCCTTCGCGCAGAGCGGTTATCTGTATGATTTAAAATCATTAAACAACTTCTTCGAAGACGCGCCCTGGTGGGACCCGAACGCAACCAAGATCTTTACGATCGACAATAAGCTGTATTTTACCACCGGCGACATCACCATTCTCAACAAGGTGTGCACCCCGTCCATTCTGTTTAACAAAGACATGGTGCAGGAGCACGGACTGGAGAACCCGTACCAGCTCGTACGCGACATGCAATGGACCTTCGACAAGTTTGTACAAATGGCGAAATCTGTTACGGTTATCAACTCGCTTGACCAAAGAACCGCCAAAGAAAACACGTTCGGTCTTTTAACGTCGAACGGCGACGCGCTCGCGTTCTATGGCGCGTCGGGCGAGACGCTGTGCGGCAAGGACGAAAACGACGAGCCGTATATTACCTTTAACAGAGAAAGATCCATCAACGTTGCGAAAAAAGTCCTCGAGACGCTGGCGAATGGCGATTTTGCCGTTTTCGCGGAAGAGTTCGAGAAGCCGATTTGGGTTACTTCTTTGAACGCGTTTATCGAGGGCAGAATCCTGTTCAGACCGTCCGGTTTCTCCGCGACGACGAAAATCAGAAAACAGTCGGATTTGAATTTCGGCATCGTGCCGTTCCCGCTCTGGGACGATACGCAGGACCGCTATTATTCCTACTGCACGAACGGTCAGGTTGCGGGCATCGCGATTCCGAAGTCCTGCGACGACCCTGAGTTCTCGGCTTACATGATCGACATTTACGCGGCCGCGGCAAAGAATTTCATAACCCCGGCTTATTACGAGGTCAACCTGAGAACCAGAGACGCGCGCGACGACGAGAGCCTTGAGATGCTGGACATCATCTTCAGCAACATTGTATACGACATCGGCGAGGCTTACAACTTCGGTTCCATCGGCACCATGCTCAACACCATGCTGACGAACCGAGAGACCGAAGTCATCTCGAGATTCGAAGCAATCGAGGGTCAGGTTCAGGCCGATATCGACAAAACCATCATCGCGTATCAAAGCGATATGGAGTAATTTTAAAAAAATGAAAGCGGAGGTTTAAAACCTCCGCTTGTTTTATTCGTGTTTTTCGTACGCTTCGGGCTTGAGCACGCCGATGTACGGCAGATTTCGATAGTCCTCGTCGAAATCAAGGCCATATCCCACCACAAACTCATCTGGGATTACAAATCCGGTATAGTCGGTTTGAAGCGGCACTTTTCTTCGCGAGGGCTTGTCCAATAACGTCGCAATCTTCAGGCTGGCAGGCTTTCTGGAAAGAATCAGCTCTTTAACTTTAGAAAGCGTAACGCCGCTGTCGAGGATGTCCTCTGCAATCAGGACATCGTATCCGGCGACGTCCTTGCGCAGGTCCATTAAAATGTTGACGTTTCCGGTAGATTTGGTGCCGGAGCCGTAGGAGGAAACCGCCATAAAATCTATCTTGCAGTTGATATCAAGCGCGCGCATCAAATCCGTCATGAATACGACCGAACCTTTGAGGACGCCGACCATCAATAGGTTCTTGTCCCTGTAATCATTGGAAATGATTTTCCCAAGCTCTGCGATTTTCGCTTTTATCTGTTCTTCGGTAATGAGTATTTTCCCAATATTCTGAAAAATATCCTGTGGCATAAAAGACCGTCCTTTTGTCGAAATTGCTTATATTCTATCATGGATTTGGAAAAATAGCAATATCATTACAAAAAATGATTTTTTTGCCTTTTAAATATTGATTTTACCCGGATAATATTGTATATTATAAACAATCGTGTTCTTTTTTTAAGAATTAGAAGTTGTGTGGAGGGAAAGAGATTTGGGCATTTTAGAAGGGATAGGAGAAGCCGTAACCGGATTCTTAATCGTTTTTTTTATTTTGATAATTTTAATGGTGGTGATTTACTTGTTTAAATTCCTGTTTGGCAAAAAAGAGAAAAAAGCCGAAAACATTGCCACAGCTGCAGAAGCACCGGTAAACCAGACCGCGCAGCTGAAAGGTCTTTCCGAGAAAAAGGTTGTCGCGATTGCGACTGCGGCGATCGCAGCTTCGCGCGGCAGCAGCGACTGCGCATTTAATGTTATTTCGATTCAAAAAATATCCTAACATAAAAAAGGAAGGTAAAGTGATTTATGAAGAAGTACATTGTTACAGTTGACGGAGAAAAATACGAAGTTGTCGTTGAGGACGCAGACCCGAACGCAACCTATACGCCTGCGCCGAAAGCTGCCGAACCCGCCAAACCGGAAGCTCCTGCAGCGCCCGCAGCGCAGCCTGCAGCACAGCCCGCGGCGCCTGCTTCCGCAAACGGACTGAAGATAACCGCTCCGCTGCCCGGCACCATTAACAAGATTGTCGCCAAACCCGGCGAAACGATCAAGAAAGGCGGCGTTCTCTGCATCCTCGAAGCGATGAAGATGGAGAACGAAATCGTCGCGCCGCAGGACGGCAAGGTCGTATCGGTTGCCGTCAGCGAAGGCGCGTCTGTGAACACGGGCGACCTGCTTTTCGTATTGGAGTAAGATAACACCCCTCATAGAATGATTCGGTTCTATGAAAGGAGCGAATAAATGGCTAAGTTCTTCGATATAATTTCCGGCATTTTTCGGGACTCCGGCCTGGCGGAGATATTCAGCTCCGGCGGCTGGAAGTATCCGGTGATGTATTTAATTATCATAGTTTTATTCTATCTTGCGATCGTGAAAAAGTTCGAGCCGCTGCTGCTTTTGCCGATCGCTTTCGGAATGCTGCTTGCGAACATTCCGAGCGCTGAGCTTTTCCACATGGATCTTTTTATCAGTGAAACCGGCGAGCCGCTGAACTTTCAGCAAATCGTCGAAAGGGGCGGACTGCTTGATTTCATTTATCTCGGCGTCAAGCTCGGCATTTATCCGCCGCTGATATTCCTCGGCATCGGCGCGATGACCGATTTCTCTCCGCTGATTGCGAATCCGAGCAGCCTTTTGCTCGGCGCTTCTGCGCAGTTTGGAATTTTCGTCGCTTTTGTCGGCGCGCTTGCGTTCGGTTTTACGCCGCAGGAAGCAGCCGCCATCGGCATCATCGGCGGCGCGGACGGACCGACGGCGATTCAGGTTACAAAGACCCTTGCGCCGAATCTTTTGGGACCGATCGCGATCGCGGCATACTCCTATATGGCTTTGGTGCCGTTCATACAGCCGCCGATTATGCGCGCGCTCACAACCAAAAAAGAAAGAGCGATCATGATGAAGCAGCTGCGCCCTGTTTCCAGAACAGAGCTGATTGTTTTCCCGATAGCGGTTACGCTGATCGTTTCGGTTGTGCTTCCGGACGCGACGCCGCTGATCGGAATGCTGATGCTCGGCAATCTCTTGAAAGTAACCGGCGTTGTGGACAGATTGTCCAAGACCGCGCAGAACGAGCTGATCAATATCGTCACGATTCTGCTCGGTATTTCGGTCGGGGCAACCGCCGGCGCGGAGAATTTCTTGAATACGCAAACAATATTTATTATAATCCTCGGATTGTTGGCTTTTGCTTTTGCGACCTTCGGCGGCGTGCTGTTCGGCAAACTGATGTGCTTTGTCACCAAAGGCAAGGTAAATCCGTTGATCGGTTCTGCCGGCGTTTCCGCAGTGCCGATGGCGGCGCGCGTTTCGCAAAGTGTCGGTCAGAAGGAAAATCCGGCGAACTTCCTGCTTATGCACGCAATGGGACCGAATGTTGCGGGCGTAATCGGTTCTGCCATAGCCGCCGGCGTATTCCTGAATTTATTTAAGTAAAAAACAGAAAGGAAAATATATATGGCAAGAGTAAAAATAACAGAAACGGTTCTGCGCGACTCGCATCAGTCTTTGATCGCGACGCGCATGACAACCGAGGAAATGCTGCCGATTCTGTCCAAGATGGACGAGGTAGGCTATCATGCGATTGAGGCATGGGGCGGCGCTACTTTCGATGCCTGCTTGCGGTTCTTAAACGAGGACCCGTGGCAGAGACTGCGCATCATCCGCGACCATGTCAAAAATACAAAGCTGCAGATGCTTTTTAGAGGTCAGAACATTCTCGGCTACCGTCATTATGCGGACGATGTTGTTGAGTATTTCGTTCAGAAGTCCGTTGCGAACGGTATCGATATCATCCGTATTTTCGACGCGTTGAACGACCCGCGCAACCTGCAGACCGCGATTAAAGCAGCAAAGAAGGAAAAAGCCCATGTTCAGGCTGCGATTTCCTATACCACAGGTCCGATTTTCTCGAACGAGTATTTCGCAAAATACGCAAAAACGCTCGAGGAAATGGGCGCCGATTCCATCTGCATCAAGGACATGGCGGGCCTTTTGAAGCCGTACGACGCATTCGACCTTGTCACGGCGATTAAGGCGATCTGCAATCTGCCGGTCGAGCTGCATACCCACTACACCTCCGGTCTTGCTTCGATGACGGTTCTCAAAGCGATCGAAGCGGGCTGCGACATCGTGGATACCGCAATTTCGCCGATGGCGATGGGTACTTCTCAGCCGCCTACGGAGCCGATCGTCGCGACGCTGCAGGGCACGCCGTTCGATACCGGCCTCGACCTTGCGAAACTGGACGAAATCTCCCAGTACTTCTCGAAACTGAGAGAAAAATACATCGCAAGCGGTCTTTTAGACACAAAAGTGATGAAGGTGGACGTAAACGCGCTGATGTATCAGGTTCCCGGCGGAATGCTCTCCAACCTCGTTTCGCAGCTGAAGCAGGCCGGCAAGAGCGAAAAACTGCAGGAGGTGCTCGAGGAGGTTCCGAGAGTAAGAGCCGACGCGGGTTATCCGCCGCTTGTTACGCCGACTTCGCAGATTGTCGGCACACAGGCCGCGCTGAACGTACTTATGGGCGAGCGGTATAAGACCGTTACCAAAGAGTTCAAAGGTCTTGTCAGAGGCGAGTACGGCAAGACGCCGGTTCCGGTTGATCCGGAGTTCGCGAAAAAGATTATCGGCGACGAGAAGATGATCACCGGCAGACCTGCCGACGAGCTCAAGCCCGAGCTGGATACTTTGCGCGCGAAAATCGCCGACTATATGGAGCAGGAAGAGGACGTGCTCACCTATGCGCTGTTCGAGAACGTCGCGCTCAAGTTCTTTGAGAAGAGAGCGGAGGACAAGAAGCTCAAAGCGGCGCTCGCAAACACCGAAGCGAAGTACCACGTAAACATCCGCGAAATCAAATAAGTAAATTGTATCATAAAGCCAGCGGCAAAAACCGCTGGCTTTTTATTTTAAAAAATGTTTGACAGATTCGACAAAATCTGCTATTATATCTTCAATAAATATTTAAGAGAGTTTTTTTATGAAACAAAGTAAAAAGATAATACTTTTCATCCTGATTCTTATCGCGCTCTCTTTTCTTTGCACGAGTGCTGTTTCGGCGGACGTCGGCTTAAAGCCGGAACTGTATATTTACGTAAAAAACCCTCCGAAGGAAACATATTATTTGGATTTGCTGATTCAAAACAGTTCGGAAAATAAATTTGAAAATCTAAACGACAAAAGCATATACAACCAAAATATGCTGTCGCTTTTGTATTCTAAAAAAGAGGAGGGCTGGCTGCCCGCATTGACGGACGGAACCGATTTGCCGCTGCATGGCGAGCTTATCGGCGAACCGAAAGACGGCGATATGTTGCATTTTTTCGGCTATATCGGGGTTCCGAAAACCTACCGCATCATCATTGTCACCGAAAGCGGAAAAGTGACCGTATCGGACGTTATTACGCGCAAATCAATGTTTTCAACTGCTTACTTTGATTACGGAACCGAAACATTAAGCGAGCCAAATCTCACAGACACTTATCTTTTGCAGTTTTTGCTCACCTGTCTGCCGACGCTCTTTATCGAAGGAATTATTCTATTGTTTTTCGGCTTTAAACTGAAAACGAACTGGAAGCCGTTTTTCATCGTCAATATCCTGACGCAGATAGCGCTGACAGCCGTCGTCAGTTTCGCCTTTATAAGAATCGGGCCGTCTGCCGCGATCCTGATTCAAATTCCAATAGAACTTATCATTATGTTTGCCGAAGCGTTTGCATATCGCAACTACCTTGTCGGACAAAGCAAAGACCGTGCTTTTATTTACGGTATAACAGCGAACGCAGTCAGTATGTTATACGGTACACTGGTTACGTTCGCGCTGTTGATGTAATATTAAAAAGTGTCTCTTTACGAGGCACTTTTTATAGTTTGAATGTCACGTTTTACCTTCTTTGCTTGTTATATATTATGAAAGCAGAAACGGAGGGGAGGGAAATGGAAAAGCTTTTTGTAAATGAAATCTGCGAGCAGTCCCTAAGACGAATATCGGAGGGCGATCTTAGCGCCCTTACTGTCATTTACGACTGCGCCGGCAGATTGATTTTTACAGTGGCGTTTTCCATTTTGGGAGATTATCAGCTCGCGCAGGACGCTATGCAGGAAACCTTTTTAAGAATCGCAGAAAGCGCGCGTACATATCGAAAGGGCAGCAACGCCAAAGCCTGGATTGTGTCCATCGCAAGGAATCTGGCGCTGAATATGCTGAACGAAAGAAAAAAGTACGCTCCCTACTATGACAACATCCTATTTCGCTTCCCCGAAGAGAAACTGCTTGACAGATTTGCGCTTTCCGACGCGCTCTCAACCCTGACAACGCAGGAACGGGAAATTGTGGTCTACAAGACCGTATGCGGCATGCGCCATAAAGAAATCGCATTGATCTTAGGCATTTCCGCAGACAACAGCAGGCAGAAATACAAAAGAGCGCTCGAAAAGCTGCGCGAATATCTTGAAGAAGGAGGAAAACAGCATGTTCCGCGAATGGAAAACCAGGAGAATGCTTAAAAAGGGTTTTCATTCAATTCGTATCCCGGAAAAAGAAAATGTTCTGCCTTCCGAAGCGTTGGAGCAAAACGCAGCATTTGGCAAAAAAGAGAACGATTTCGCGCCCGCTTATGTCGTATTGAAAAAGAAACCGAGCAAGTATAAAAAAGCGCTTGCCGTTCTGACAAGCGTATTATTGGTATTCGCATCCGCAGTCGTCGTATCCATGAGTTTTCATTATCAAGTTCAGAATACGAACAATACGGATTCCGGCGCAGCTGCGTTCACATCGGATACCGATTCAGAAGGCGGCGCGTCCGATACGTCCGACATCGTTTCGAATGTGCCCGCTGAGAAGCCGGTGATAACGGGCGATACTTTTGATTATAGTTTTTCCAGAGTAGACGCTTTACTGTCCAGCAGAGAAGTATATATATCAAAAAAATTGAAAGAGAAAATGGCAGAGTATGCAGGACAGGACGTTCTTTTCCGCGTAATCGTCGAGATTCAGATGACGAACGAAGAAATGAATGAATTTTTAAACAATATCCTATATCAGTCGCAGGATTACACCTTTGAAGCAAACGCCATCAATGCGTTAATGGAAGAAATCGAAGAATACAGAGCATACGCGGATCTGTATGAAATGTACTATAATTATCTGATAGACGTAAAGGAAAAGAAAATAGAAATAACGCCCGAATTTGATATCGCGAAACAGGAATGCGAAAGACTTGAACCTTATCATAAAAAAGTATGCGAGTTGTATACAAGGATTAGCAAGATAGAGAGCGCTGCTTTAAAGAGATATAACGAGTTCCTGATTTCGGACAAACTGGATTATGCGATTAGCTTAGGCGCTCAAAACGTACAGAAAACTGAGGAAATCTCAGGATATGTTCCGTATGCGGCAACTTATATTATGGAATTATCCGAATACGCGATTACAAAACTGTCCGAGCGCGGCGGATATGTGTTCTGGCTCGCGCAGTCTGAGGAGAATTAGGCTTATGACTGAAAAATATCCGATATTATTACGGCATCACTGGATGAAAGCATTGATAATCAAGAAATACAAGTCGCGGAAGTAATCAAAGATAACCGGCGGTTACCGCACGCGTATGCAATTGCGCACAAAAAAAGGCAGGGGAGTTAAATCCTCTGCCTTGTTTATTGCTTTTTTCTTTACTGATTGCTGGTCGCTACGGCAACCGCAATGGCAACGGTCATGCCGACCATCGGGTTGTTGCCGGCGCCAATAAGGCCCATCATTTCAACGTGCGCGGGAACGGAGGAAGAACCTGCGAACTGCGCGTCGCTGTGCATGCGGCCCATCGAGTCTGTCAGACCGTAGGAAGCGGGACCAGCCGCCATGTTGTCGGGGTGAAGCGTTCTGCCCGTGCCGCCGCCGGAAGCGACCGAGAAGTACTTCTTGCCTTTCTCGTAGCATTCCTTCTTGTATGTACCTGCGACAAGGTGCTGGAAGCGGGTCGGGTTGGTGGAGTTTCCGGTGATGGAAACGTCAACGTCCTCGTGATGCATAATCGCGACGCCCTCAAGAACGTCGTTCGCGCCGTACACCTTAACCTTCGCCTTTTCGCCGTTGGAGAACGCTTTTTCTCTGACAATCTTCAGTTCTCCGGTAAAGAAATCGTATTCGGTTTCAACATAGGTAAAACCGTTGATGCGGGAAATGATATACGCCGCGTCCTTGCCGAGACCGTTGAGGATAACTCTGAGCGGCGTCTTGCGGACCTTGTTCGCCGTTTTTGCGATACCGATCGCGCCTTCGGCAGCCGCGAAGGATTCGTGACCTGCGAGGAACGCGAAGCACTTGGTCTCTTCGCGCAGGAGCATGGCGGCGAGATTGCCGTGACCGAGACCGACTTTGCGGGATTCCGCGACCGAGCCGGGAACGCAGAAAGCCTGAATGCCGATGCCGATTGCCTCGGCTGCTTCTGCGGCGGTTTTTACGCCTTTTTTGAACGCGATCGCCGCGCCGAGCGTATAAGCCCAGGTTGCGTTTTCAAACGCGATGGGCTGAACGCCTTTTACGATCGCTTCGACATCAACGCCTTTGGAGTCGCAGAGCGCTTTGCAGTCCTCAAGGGAGGAGAATCCATACTCTTTCAGGCAAGCGTTGATTTTATCTATTCTTCTTTCGTAACCTTCAAACTTAACCATTTATGTTCCTCCTATTCTTTCCTCGGGTCGATATACTTGACTGCTTCGTCATATCTGCCGTAGGTCTTTATGTTCTTTTCATACGCTTCAGCAGGTGCGACGCCGTCTCTGATCATTTCCATCATTTTTCCGAGGTTTACGAACTTGTATCCGATAACCTCGTTGTTCTCGTCGAGACCGAGAGAAAGAACGTATCCTTCCGCCATTTCCAGGTAGCGTACGCCTTTAACCTTCGTAGCGAACATGGTTCCGACCTGAGAGCGCAGTCCTTTGCCGAGGTCGTCCAGCGAAGCGCCGACGGGAAGTCCGTTCTCCGAAAAAGCCGTCTGCGATCTGCCGTAAACGATCTGTTTGAAAAGCTCTCTCATCGCAACGTTGATCGCGTCGCAGACAAGGTCGGTGTTGAGCGCTTCGAGCAGCGTTTTTCCCTGAAGAATCTCCGCCGCCATCGCCGCGGAATGCGTCATGCCGCTGCATCCGATGGTTTCGACCAGTGCCTCCTCGATAATGCCGTTCTTAACGTTCAGGGTCAGCTTGCAGGCGCCCTGCTGAGGCGCGCACCAGCCCACGCCGTGCGAAAGACCGGAAATATCCGAAATCTGGTACGCTTTGACCCATTTTCCTTCCTCGGGAATGGGGGCGGGACCATGATGCGGGCCTTTTGCTACCGTACACATGTTTTCTACTTCGTGTGAATATTGCAGCATATCATTTTTCCTTTCATCTATGTAATTTTTTATTTTACTTCTTCGTAATCAGTTCTCCGTAAACCTCGCCGGAGCAGCCTGCCGCGTTCGCTTCGTCGGTATCAAGATGAACCGACGGCGCGAAATCAGACCTTACTCTGACGACAACGTTGTCGAAAATCAAGCCGCGAACGTCGTTGTCAATCTTAATCTGTACGATATCGCCGTTTGAAACGCCCCATGCTTCCGCCACTTCGGGCGTGAGGTGCGCGTGGCGTTTTGCGATGATGACGCCCTCTTCGATGTTAATCTCGCCCGCGGGACCGACAATTTTGATTCCGGTGCTGCCTTTGATATCGCCGGACTCGCGAACCGGCGGGTTAACGCCGAGCGCGCGCGCGTCGGTCATGGAAATCTCAACCTGCGTTGCCTTTCTTGCCGGACCGAGAACCAAAACGTTCTTGATGGTGTTCTTCGGACCAACGAGGTCAACTCTTTCGCAGCTTGCGAACTGACCGGGCTGTGAAAGCATGTTGCGCACCGTCAGCGTTCTACCTTTTCCGAATAATATTTCAATATGTTCTTCGGTAAGATGAACATGTCTTGCAGATGTTTCTACAAGAATCTTTTTTTCCAAATTTGACATCTCCTTTGTTTTCAATCTCAATAATTATACATCATCCGCATAATCTTGTAAACAGTTTTTTCGATAAATTTTTTATTGAAAAACCTATAGCAGTATGTTATTATAGTGTTATATATTGCAAAAATTGGTAAGTTTTTATGAAGAAAGGTCTCGATCTTTTATGAATAGAATCGACTATTTCTTTTCCGACAAGGTCAAGGATATGAAGCCGTCCGCGATCAGAGAGATTTTCAAATCGCTCTCTGACCCGGAGGTCATTTCTTTCGCGGCCGGCAACCCGTCGGCTCTGTCCTTTCCGGTCGAGAAGATGAAGAATATCGCCGAGGAAATCTTCCTATGCTGTCCGACCGACGCGCTTCAGTACAGCATTACGGAAGGGTATCCGCTTCTGCGGACGCAGGTAGCCGCCCGTCTTAAAGAGCGTTTTTCGATCGGAAACGACGATGACGAGGTTATCATCACGACCGGCGGCCAGCAGGGTATCGACCTTACCACGAAGGTTTTGTGCAACGAAGGCGACACCATCATCTGCGAGAACCCGAGCTTTATCGGCGCGCTGAACGCTTTCCGCTCGTACAACACCAATTTGGTCGGCGTGGACCTTGAGGACGACGGCATGAATCTCGAACAGCTCGAAGCCGCGTTGAAAACGCATAAAAACGTACGCTTTATCTATATCATTCCGACCTTCCAGAACCCGACGGGCATTACGACCAGCCTTGCGAAGAGAAAGGCGATCCTTGCGCTCGCCCGGAAATACAACGTGTTGATTCTGGAGGACAACCCGTACGGCGAACTGCGCTTTGCCGGCGAGGACGTTCCGACCCTCAAGAGCCTGGATACGGACGGAAGGGTCATCTACTGTTCATCGTTCTCAAAGATACTCTCCGCGGGCATGCGCGTCGGCTTCCTCTGCGGACCGAAAGAGGTTATCCAGAAGGTTGTCGTGGTCAAGCAGGTCAACGACGTGCACACGAACATATTCTTCCAGATTCTAACCTCAAAGTTTATCAGCGTATACGGTCTGGACGAGCATATCGCGTCTATCCGCGAGCTTTACAGGCAGAAATCCGGCCTGATGCTGCGGCGCATGGATGAAAAGTTTGATAAACGAGTAAAATACACCCGGCCGGAGGGCGGGCTCTTTATCTGGGTAACGCTTCCGACGGGCGACGCCGACGAGTTCGCGCGCGTCGCGGTCGGGCAAAAAGTCGCCGTCGTCACCGGCAGCTGCTTCTGCCCGATTCAGGGGGACAGGAGCCGGTCGTTCAGGCTGAATTACTCTACGCCCACCGACGAGCAGATCGTTGCCGGCATCGACAAACTGGCGGCAATCATAGACGATTATATAAAATAACCATTTACGAACACTTTTCGAAGAAAAACACAGGTGATACATTTGGAAAACACAAACACGGAACAAAGGAAAACGATCTTCTCGGGGATTCAGCCCTCGGGAAATATCACAATCGGAAACTATCTCGGCGCTTTGCGCAACTGGGTCAAACTGCAGTACGAATATGACTGTTTGTACTGCATTGTGGACATGCACTCCATCACCGTCCGGCAGAATCCTGCCGAGCTGCGCCGCAGAAGCCTGGAGGTTTTGGCGCTCTACCTTGCGGTGGGCATTGACCCGGAGAAGAATATTATATTTTTACAAAGCCATGTTCCCGCGCACGCTGAGCTTGCGTGGGTGCTGAACTGTTATACCATGTTCGGCGAGCTTTCAAGAATGACGCAATTTAAGGACAAAGCGGCGAAGCATCCCGAAAACGTAAACGCCGGACTCTTCACATACCCGGTTCTGATGGCGGCGGATATTCTGCTGTACCAGGCTGACCTTGTGCCGGTCGGACAGGACCAGAAACAGCATATCGAGCTGACCAGGGACATCGCCGAGCGGTTCAACGGCATCTACGGCGAAACCTTTAAGATTCCGGAGCCTTACATTCCGAAGGAAGGCACAAAGATAATGTCGCTGACCGAACCTACCAAGAAGATGAGCAAGTCGGACACCGGCGGCGGCAGCATCAGCATGCTGGACGACCGGGATACCATCGTCCGCAAAATCAAGCGCGCGGTAACCGATTCGGGCAGCGAGGTCAAATACGCCGAAGGAAAAGACGGCATCAACAACCTGCTGACCATTTACGCCGGTTTTACCAGAAAAACCATCGCCGAAGCGGAAAAAGAATTTGAGGGCAAAGGCTACGGCGATTTCAAGCTCGCTGTCGCGGAGGTCGTCGCGGACGAACTCGGCAGGATTCAGGCGGAGTTCAACCGCAGGCTGGCCGACAAAGAGCAGCTGAACGCCATTCTAAAGAACGGCAGCGAAAGAGCCGCGTATTTGGCAAGAAAAACGCTTTCGAAGGTTTATAGAAAAGTAGGATTTTATATATTAGAAAAATAAAATTTCTGGGAGATATCATGGCGAAAAAAAAGACAGAGTATGACAGCCAAAGCATTCAGGCCTTAAAAGGCCCCGACAGGGTGCGCAAACGTCCGGCAGTCATTTTCGGTTCCGACGGAATCGAGGGCTGCGAGCACTCCTTTTTTGAGATTCTTTCCAACGCGATCGACGAAGCGCGTGAAGGCTATGGCAACGTTATAAACGTTACGGTTTTCAACGACCACACGATGGAGGTCGAGGATTTCGGCAGAGGCGTTCCGCTCGACTGGAACGAAAAAGAGGGCAGATACAACTGGGAGCTTGTCTTCTGCGAGCTTTACGCGGGCGGCAAGTACAACAACGCCGAGGGCGGCGCGTACGAGTATTCGCTGGGCCTGAACGGTCTGGGCGCCTGCGCGACGCAGTACGCGTCCGAGTTTATGGACGTCGTTTCCTACCAGAAAGGGATAAAATATTCGATCTCCTTTCAAAAAGGCGAGCCCTGCACCGAGCTAAAAAAAGAACCCTGCCCGAAAAACAAAACCGGAACTGTCATCCGCTGGAAAAGCGACCGCGAGGTATTTACCGATATCAACATCCGCAAAGAATATTTCCTGGAAACCCTAAAAAGACAGGCCGTTGTCAACAAAGGCCTGACGCTGACGCTCAAATGGCAGAACGCCGACGGCAGCTTTGAGAATCACAAGTTTTTGTACGAAAACGGCATCGTCGACTACATCAACGAAATCGTCGGCGTGGACTATATCTCTCCGCCGGCGGATTTTTCTACGGAACGCGTCGGCAGAGACAGAGAGGACAAAGACTTCTACAAGCTCAAAGTGCATATGGCGTTCTGTTTCACGAACAGGACCAGCAGAATCGAGTTCTATCACAACTCGTCCTGGCTTGAACACGGCGGTTCGCCCGACAAAGCGACCAGAAGCGCCTTCGTCTGGGCGATCGACAAATATTTAAAAACCAACAACAAATATGCAAAAAACGAAAGCAAAATCACCTACGCCGACGTCGAGGAATCGCTGGTTTTCATCGTCAACTCGTTCTCAACGCAGACTTCCTACGAGAACCAGACGAAGAAGGCGATTACGAACACCTTCATCACCGAGGCGATGACCGACTTTTTCAAGCATTCGCTGGAGGTTTACTTCATCGAAAACCCCCAGTATGCCGAAAAGATATGCAGCCAGATACTGATTAACAAGCGCGCTCGGGAGTCGTCCGAGAATATGCGCGCTTCTACGAAGCTCAAGCTCTCCGTGCCGCTGGACATCAGCAATACGGTCGAAAAGTTCGTAAACTGCCGCAGCAAAGACCCCGAGCGCTGCGAGCTTTATATTGTAGAGGGCGATTCGGCTTTGACGAGCTGCAAGCTCGCGCGGAACGCCGAATTTCAGGCGATTATTCCGGTCAGGGGAAAGACGCTGAACTGCCTGAAAGCGTCCTATGACAAAATCTTGAGCAGCGACATTATTCTTGATTTGATCAAGGTGCTGGGCTGCGGCGTGGAAATCAAGGGCGCCAAGAGCAAGAAACTGCCCGAGTTTAATATGCAGTCTTTGCGCTGGAGCAAAATCATCATCTGTACCGACGCCGATGAGGACGGCTATCAGATCCGCACGCTGATTCTGACCATGCTGTACCGGCTCGTGCCCTCGCTGATTAGAGCGGGCAGGGTCTATATCGCGGAAACGCCGCTTTATGAGATTACCACCAAGGACGAAACCCTTTTTGCGTACAGCGAACGGGAAAAGGAACAGCTACTGCAAAAGCTGGGGAACCAGAAATACACCATCCAGCGCTCGAAAGGTTTGGGCGAGAACGACCCGGACATGATGTCGCGCACGACCATGCATCCGGCGACCCGAAAACTGATTCGGATTACGCCGGAGGACGAGCAGAAAACCTACGAAATTTTCGATATCCTGCTGGGCGACAACCTGGAGGGCAGAAAGAAGTTTATCGCCGAAAAAGGTCCGAAGTATCTGGCGCTGGCGGATGTGTAAATTGGCCGATAATAGAACGACACAAAGGATTGGTTTAAGAAGTGGCAAAAAGAAAAAAAGATATCATAAACGATTCTGAAAAAGAAGCGCCTCCGATCGAGCAGAGGATAACCGAAGTGCTTGAAACCAATTATATGCCGTACGCGATGAGCGTTATCGTCTCGCGCGCCATTCCCGAGATCGACGGTTTCAAGCCCGCGCACCGGAAGCTGCTTTACACGATGTATAAAATGGGCCTTCTTACCGGTCCGAAACAGAAGAGCGCAAAAGTCGTCGGTCAAACGATGGTGCTCAACCCGCACGGCGACGCCGCGATTTACGAAACACTGGTCAGACTGACCACCGGAAAGGAGTCGCTTCTGCATCCGTTTATCGAGTCAAAGGGAAGCTTCGGAAAGCATTATTCCGATATGGCGTACGCCGCCGCGCGATATACGGAATGCAAGCTCGCGCCCATCGCGCAGGAGCTTTTTGACGGCATCGACAAGGACGCGGTCGATTTCGTCGATAACTACGACGGAACCACGACCGAGCCGGTCGTGCTGCCGACCTCTTTCCCGAATATTCTGGTCTCGGCCAACCTTGGCATCGCCGTCGGCATGAGCAGCAACATCTGCTCGTTTAACCTAAACGAGGTATGCGAGGCGGCCATCGCGTACCTTTCCGACAGCAATTTCACGGTGGACAAGCTGCTGGGCATTCTCAAAGCGCCGGATTTTCCGACCGGCGGGCTGCTGATCTACAACCGCAAAAAGCTGTACGACATTTACAAAACCGGCAGGGGAAGCTTAAAACTCAGAGCGAAATACAGCTACGATAAGTCGAACAACTGCATCGAGATTACACAGATTCCCTATACGACAACGGTTGAGAAAATCAAAGACGCGATCGTAAAGCAGTATAAAGAGGGCAAGCTGAAGGAAATCAACGACGTCCGCGACGAAATCGATATCAACGGGCTCAAGCTCACCATCGATTTAAAGCGCGGCGTCGATTATGAAAAACTGATGGCGAAACTCTTCAAGACCACGACGCTTGAGGATGATTTCCCCTGCAACTTCAATATCCTGGTCGGCGGTTCGCCCCGCGTCATGGGGATTCTTGATATCCTTGAGGAATGGACCGCGTTCCGCATCGAGTGCCTGCGCAGAACCTATATTTACGACCTCGGCAAAAAGTCGGACAAGCTGCACCTTCTTTACGGATTAAAAGAAATCCTTTTGGACATCGACAAAGCGATAAAGATTATCCGCACCACCGAGAACGAAAAAGACGTCGTTCCGAACCTGATGGCAGGATTCAAAATCGACGAGGTTCAGGCGGAGTTCGTAGCGGATATTAAGCTGAGAAACCTCAACCGGGAGTACATTCTCAAGCGCATCGACGAAATCGACCAGCTTGAAAAAGACATTGAGGAACTCAAAGGCCTTATCGCGAGCGACAGAAAGATAAAGAACGTCATTATCAAGCAGCTGAAAGAAGTATCCAAGAAGTACGGCGTTCCGAGAAAAACCATGCTGATTTACGAGGACGACATCGAACCGTACGAGCCGGAAGAAGCCGTAGAGGATTATCCGGTCGTCGTATTCCTGAGCCGGGAAGGGTATTTTAAGAAATGCACGACCGCTTCGCTCAGGGGAAACGACGTTCAGAAGTTTAAGGAGAACGACAGCCTGCTGTTCAGCGAGGAAACGACCAACGCCGCGGAGGTTTTGTTCTTCACCACGAACGCGCAGGTGTATAAGGCGAAACTCTATGATTTTGAGGACCAGAAGGCGTCCAATCTCGGCGATTACATTCCCGCCAAACTCTCGTTTGACGAGGGCGAAAAGGTTGTTTCCGCTGTTATTTTGAAGAACTACGAAGGCGGTCTTGTTTTGTTCTTTGAAAACGGAAGGGCGGTAAAAATCCCGACCTCGGTTTACCAGACCAAGACCAACCGCCGGAAGCTGACCAGCGCGTTTTATGACGGCAGCCCGCTTGTCGCGGTCTTTAAAGCAGGTACGGCAAAAGAGTATCTTTTACGCGCGGACAACGCGCGCGCGCTGCTGGTAGGCGAGGCGCAGATTTCCGAGAAAACCACCCGCACCTCATACGGCGCGACGGTCTTTACGCTTAAAAAGGACGCAAGAATCGTCTCTGTCGTTCCGTATAACGATGCATGCCCGAAGCTTATAAAAGAAAACAAATACCGCAAGGATAAACTTCCGTCGGCGGGCGTTGTTTTCGAGGATTTTGACGCGGAGCTGAACCAGCAGACCCTGTTATAGATTGACAAAAATAACAAAGATATAGTATAATATCAAATCACCTGTTTTCATAATCATTGAGAGGAGGGTAGTCGGTGAAAAAGCTTGTCAGTTTCATAGCGGCCCATATCGGCGAGACGGTCGCCTCGGCGCTGCTTGCGGCTTTTACCGTCATCGGCTTTCTGACCGACAATAAGGCAAAATACATTCTGCTGCTCTTAACCCTCCTTTACTTCGGATTCATCCTGCTGTGGTCCGGCGCCGAACGGAAAAACAAAATGCTGGACGGCAGCACGACGGCTTCCATGCCGCTTCTGCGCACGCTGATTACGAAGCTGGACATGCCGATTGCGATTATCAACGAGGACAACCGTTTTACCTGGTTTAACAAGGATTTTTTATCCCTTGAGGAAACAAAGGGCGTAAAACTGAATCATTTTAGCGGCGAGCTGTTCGGCGGGCTTTTGAGCTTTTCGAATCTGTATAATTCGTATAAGAATTACGAGGATTTCATCGAAATAAAGACGTCCTATGCTGATTTTCGGGTTCATATCATCAGCATGGACAACGCACAGAAAAAACAGTTCGCGACCATCTGGTACAACCGGACGGAGATTAACGCGTTGCAGAAAGAGTTTGCCGACAGCAACGTATTGGTCGCGCATATCGTCGTTGACAACAGCTCGGAGATCGGGCAGGAGTTCGAGGAAAAGAACAAAATGACCTCGGCGAAAATCAGCACCGTTCTCAACGAATGGGCAAGAAGCATAAAGGCGATTCTGACCGAGTACGACCGCGACAAATACATCATGCAGTTTGAGTACCGCTATCTTGACGGCATGATCAAGAGCAGGTTTGACATTCTTGACAAGGTCGTTATGGCCACTGCGGAGGATTCCGTCATCCCGCTGACCATCTCCATCGGCGTTTCCGCGCCCACCGGCTCGCTGGCCGACAAACACGCGTCAGCGCAGAGCGCATTGCAGTCGGCGCTGCAGCGGGGCGGCGCGCAGGCGGTCGTGAAAACCGCGGACGGCGAGGTCAGCTACGGCGGCAGAAACAAAGCGGTGCAAAAACAAACGCGAATCCGCTCAAGAGTGTGCAAGGATTTGCTTTTGCACCATATCCCGAAATCCAGCAACGTACTGATTATGGGACATTCAAGAGCCGATTTCGATTCCATCGCGTCCAACATCGGCCTTGCGAAGCTGGTCCGCTATCTCGGCATCAAGGTCAACATCGTCGTCGATAAGTATGAGTACAGCATCAAGCAGATTTTTGAGCTGCTCAAAGACATTCCCGAATATCAGGATTTGTTCGTCGATTCGGTTTACGGTCAGGAGTTGCTGACGCCCGATACGCTGGTGATTATCAGCGACGCGAGCACGCCTGAAATCTTTGAGGCGCCGCATATTTATGAAAACGCGCAGCGGGTAATCATCATCGACCACCACGCGCTGAGAGACCCGCTGGGCGCGCAGGTTCTGCAGCCGCCGAACATCGACCCGACCGCTTCGAGCGCTTCGGAACTGGTCTGCGAGATTCTCGAGCTCGCGCTGCCCCCAAACACGCTAAGGCCGGAGGAAGCGCAGATTCTGCTCGCGGGCATTCTGCTCGACACGCAGAACTTCTCAAGAGATACCGGCACGCGCACCTTCAACGCCTGCTCGTATCTCAGAAGCGAGGGCGCGGACGCGGGAAAAACGCGCCTGCTGTTTAAATCCTCGGTGGACGAGTTCAACCGGGTAAACGATATCGTGAACAACTTTATGGTCTATAAAGAGCATTTCGCGATCTCGGTATATGACGCCGACGCGAACCCCGACAACAAAGTCGCGGCTTCTAAAGCTGCCGAACAATTAATCGGCATCGAGAATATCAACGCTTCGTTTGTGCTGTATATTACGGACAACGGTTTTCATCTTTCCGCGCGCTCCGACGGCTCGGTCAACGTCATTAACATCGCCAAGCTGTTGGGCGGCGGCGGTCATTTCCAGTCGGCCGGAGCGATTATTCGGCGCAGGGAAGGCAAGGATTTCACCACGCCGGTCTATGACCCGGACGAAGCGCTGGAAATTTTAGAGTCTGCGATTGACGAATATTTAGAGACGCAAACCGTATAGTTTTAAACCATAAGAGTAGGAGAATATTTATGAAAGTCGTATTGCTTGCGGACGTCAAAGGGCAGGGCAAGAAGGGAGATATTGTGAACGTTTCGGACGGATTCGCCCGCAACTATCTGTTCCCCAAAAAACTTGCCAAACTTGCTGACGACCAGACAATTCAGGAGTTAAAAGCGAAAAAAGAAAGCGAAGAATACAGAAAAGCGGAAGAAAAGAAGAACGCAGCCGCGCTTGCCGAAAAGCTGAAAGGAACGGTGCTGACCTTTAAAACCACCGGCGGCGCCGACGGACGGCTTTACGGCGCGGTCACGGCGAAAGACATCAGCGATAGACTGCAAAGCGAGCTTGGCATAACGGTGGACAAACGTAAAATCGTTTTGAACGAAACCATCAAAACCGTCGGCGAATATGACATAGAGCTGAAGCTGTATCCGGAAATCAGCGCGAATATCAAGATAAATGTCGTTATATAAGCAGAAGTAAGCGGTAAGACTTATAAACAAAGAATTCTCATACCTCTAATCTCTTACCTATTATCTAAAAATTGGAGATATAACTATGCCTGAGCTTGAAACGTTAAAAAGGATGCCGTTTTCCATGGAAGCCGAGCAGGCTATCCTCGGCGCGATTTTGATTGATTCAGAGAAGATAAACGATGTCATGACGCTTCTCAAACCGGAAGACTTTTATCTCGAGCAGCATCAGGCAATTTTCACCGCGATGACAGAAATGTTTATCTCCAGCAAAACCATCGACGTGGTTACGTTAGTCGATACATTGACAAAGCTCGGGAGCTACACCGAGGGCGACGCGGCGAAGTACATAAAAATGCTGGTTGACCTGGCAAGCAGCGCGGCGAACGTCAACGAATACGCGAATATTATCAAGGACAAATCGCTCCTGCGCTCGCTGATAAACGCTTCCAGAGAAATCGCGGATACCGCTTATTCGGAGCTGGGCGAAGCGGGTGACGTGCTGGATTTTGCCGAGCAGAAAATCTACGAAATCGCGCAGAACCGGTATAATGTCAGTTTTACGCATATTCGAGATGTTATCGTACAGAATTATACGACGCTGAACGCATTGAAAAACGACCCGGAATCCATCTCGGGCATCAAAACCGGTTTCGGCACGCTGGACAGTCTGCTTGTCGGCATGGGTCCCGGCGATTTGATCGTTCTCGGCGGACGCCCCGGCATGGGCAAAACCACGTTCGCCATCAACATCGCGGTGAACGTCGCGAAGCGCACCAAAAAGGAAGTCGCGATTTTTTCGCTCGAGATGACAAACGAACAGATTGTTTCGCGTATCCTATGCTCGGAAGCGTTGATCGACAGCTACAGCATGCGGACCGGAAAACTGGACAACGAGCAGTGGAAACGGCTTGCCGAGGCGGCGAGCGCGCTTTCCGAAACCAACCTGCTTTTCGACGACACTTCCGGCATCACCGTTACCGCGATGAAAGCGAAACTGCGCAGGCTCAAAAACTTAGGGCTGGTCGTTATCGACTACCTGCAGCTGATGCAGAGCGAACGGCATGCGGAAAACCGCGTGCTTGAAATCAGCCAGATTACGCGCGCGCTCAAGCTGATGGCAAAAGATTTGCATGTTCCGGTTATTCTATGTTCGCAGCTTGCGCGTACGACAGAGAGCCGTACGGATAAAATGCCCGTGCTTTCCGACCTGCGCGACTCGGGAAGCATCGAGCAGGACGCGGACATCGTCATGTTCCTGTATCGGGACGATTATTATAAAAAAGACGAGCAAAACAACGACAACAACGCAAACCAGATTCTTGCGAAATGCAGCGTTGCGAAAAACAGGCACGGAAGAACAAGCATAGTTCCGCTCGGATGGTACGGGCATCTGTTTAAATACACCGAAATTGAGGAAAGATATAATGCGTGAATCGGGCTATCTTGACAAGGTAAGCCGTTTTCTCGAAGAACTGAACGTTGATTGGACCGGAAAAAAGGTCTGCGTCTGTCTGTCCGGCGGCGCGGATTCGGTATCTTTGCTGGTTTCGCTGTATAAGCTAAAAAGCAGGTTTCAATATAACCTGTCCGCGGTTCATGTAAACCATATGCTGCGCGGCGCAGAATCGGAACGAGACGAGCAGTTCTGCTTTGAACTCTGCGAAAAACTGGATTTGCCGCTGTTCAGGACCAAAATAGACGTGCGCGCGCTGGCGAAAAATAGCGGCAAGTCTGTCGAAGAAGCCGCGCGCGACGCGCGATACGGCTATTTTCAAGAACTGGGCGTAAAAGAAAATATTAATTTTTTTGCGACTGCGCATACTAAGAACGACAACGCCGAAACGGTTTATATGAACCTTATCCGCGGAACGACGGTCAGCGGGCTTTGCGGCATTCCGCCGGTGAACCGAAACATCATCCGCCCGCTTTTGAAAATCAGCAGGGAAGAGAACGAAGCGTTTTTAAAAGCGAACGGCTTTTCTTACGTCGAAGACAGCTCGAACGAGGATAACGATATTACGCGAAACTATATCCGCAATTGTCTGCTGCCCGGCGCAAAAAAAATCAACCCGCAGGTTGTCGAGGCGGCGGACCGGCTTTCCGCGTACGCGCGTTCCGACGAGGATTACTTTGATTCCGTGCTGAACAATCTGCCGGAAGACGTAAAGGACGCGGACTTGCACCCGGCGCTGCTCAGGCGACGGCTGCAGCAGGCTTATGCGAAAAAAACCGGCGGCAGAAGCCTGATGTCGGTTCATCTGGAAGCGCTGACGGCGCTGTCGTCAAACAAAACCGGAAAAATGTTGTCCCTTCCCGGCGGAGTAATTGCGAGGGTTTCGGAAGGAAAAATAGAGTTCCTGCTGAAAAAAGAGCTTGAAAACATAAAAAAACTTTCCGATGACGGCATTTATGAACTGAAGTTTGGCGAAAATAGTTTTGCTGGCGGGAAAGTAAATATTCTGTGCCAAAGAATAAACTCTAATTTCAATGAAAATATTTACAATAATTACACACATATTATTCTTGATTTTGGTAAAATTGTTGGCAATGTGAGATACCGCAAGCGTCAGGAGGGCGACAGAATCTTCTGCCGCGGCGTCAACAGAAGCATAAAAAAAGAGTTTATTGCGAATCGCGTTCCCGCCTTTATAAGGGACGCGGTACCGGTATTCTTTGACGACAAGGGTATTGTATATGTCCCGTTTATCGGCGCCAGTGACCGCGTTTACTGCCGCGGGAACTCCGAAAACTCAGTACTCATAAATGTACGTTTTACCGGCATTTCGCAGGAAGGGCAGGTTGTAGATGAAGAATAACGGAAGAGTTTTAATGTTTTATATATTGTTTGTGCTCGCGATCATTTTTATAGGAAGCTATGTAATGAATCAGCCAGCTCAGAAGGAACTGCAGTACAGCGACATTGTGGCAATGTTCAAGAACGATCAAGTGCAGTCCTTCAAAGTCGAACCCGACTATGAGCTGAAGATCGTTAAAAAAGACGGCACCAAGGTTTCCTATAAGTTAGCGAGCTTACAGTTGTTTTATGAGGATTTACACGAAATATATGAGAAGAACGTAGCCGAGTACGACTTTATCGCGCCTACGGACCTCCCATGGTGGGTCAACTTTCTGCCTTATTTAATCGTTATCGCCATTATGGTGTTCGTCTGGTGGATGTTCATTTCGAGAGCCACCAAAGGCACCGGCACCGGCGGCGGAATCGGCGGCCTCGGCGGCAGGATGAACTCCTTCAGCAAGGCGAGAACCAGACTGGGCTCGGAAGAAAAGAACAAGGTTTACTTCTCCGACGTCGCGGGCGCCGACGAGGAAAAACAGGAGCTTCAGGAAATCGTTGAGTTCCTGAAAAACCCCGGCAAGTTTGCAAATCTGGGCGCGCGGATTCCGAAGGGCGTTCTGCTGGTCGGCGCGCCGGGAACCGGCAAGACGCTGCTTGCGAAAGCGGTCGCCGGCGAAAGCGGCGTTCCGTTCTACTCGATTTCCGGTTCGGACTTCGTCGAGATGTACGTCGGCGTCGGCGCGTCCAGAGTCAGAGATTTGTTTGAAACCGCGAAGAAAACGGCGCCCTGCATTATATTCATAGACGAAATCGACGCAGTCGGCAGACACAGAGGCGCCGGCTGGGGCGGCGGTCACGACGAGCGCGAGCAGACATTGAACCAGCTGCTTGTCGAGATGGACGGTTTCGGTGCAAACGACGGCGTTATCGTCATTGCGGCTACCAACCGGCCTGACATTCTTGACCCGGCGCTCTTAAGACCGGGCAGATTTGACAGACAGATTACGGTAAATTACCCGGATATTAAGGGCCGTACCGAAATATTGAAGGTTCACGCGCGCAACAAACCCCTTGAGGACGACGTAAACCTCGAGACCATCGCCAAGAGCACCGCGGGCTTTACCGGCGCGGATCTTTCGAACCTGCTGAACGAAGCGGCGCTGCTCGCTGCGCGCAGAGGCAAGAACTTAATCGGCATGCGCGAAATCGAGGAGTCGATTATCAAGGTTCTGGTCGGACCGCAGAAGAAATCGCTTGTAATTAAGGAAGAAGACAAGCGCAAGACCGCATATCACGAAGCCGGCCACGCGATCGTGACCAGATTCCTCCCGACGCAGAACCCTGTCCATCAGATTTCGATTATCCCGAGCGGCCGAGCGCTGGGCTATACTTTATCTTTGCCGCAGGTTGACAAGACCAACGTTTATAAGCAGGAGCTTTTGGAAACAATCGCCACGCTGCTGGGCGGCAGAGCTGCGGAAAAACTGGTGCTCAACGATATCTCCGGCGGCGCCGCGAACGATATTTCAAGAGCTACCGAAATCGCGCGCAAAATGGTTACGCAATACGGCATGAGCGAGAAGCTCGGACCGATCGTTTACGGCACCGGACATGACGAGATCTTCTTAGGCAAAGATTACGCCACGACGCGCAATTATTCCGAGAACGTGGCAGCTGAAATCGACAAAGAGATTCACGCCATTATTACAAAGGCGTACAACATGGCGGAGAAGATACTCAAGGATAACATGCATGTCCTCCACTTCATCGCCGATTATCTTGTAAAGCACGAGGTTATGGATTCAGAGCAATTCGAGCTTTGCTTTACAGAGGGCGTAACGCCGGAAATGCTTGACGCGGTAAGAGAGCGCAAGGTGAACGAGAGCATCGAAGCGAACCGTAAACGCAACGAGCAGATTATCGAGGAGAATAAACGGAAAAGCGAAGAAATGAATAACCCCAATCACACCGAAAACTCTGACGGGTTAATGTAGCATTTATAAACGGGGCAACGTTTGTTGCCCCTTTTTCTGATTATTGTTGTTGCAAAATTGTTGAACTATTGTGTTAAATCGGTTTTTTTAGGCTATAATGAACATAGACGCCATCCAACATGCGGCGGAATAAATTACTAAAGTTGGAGGAAGGTTTTATCATGGATGAGGAACATAGCAGGATAATACAGGAAAAAAAAGCAGACGAGCGAAAAGCGGTGCTGATTACGCTCATCGTCGTGTTTGTAGTCGCTTTGCTGGTGCTCGCCGTTATTCTGTTCCTTCCCGAAAGGAAGACGGTACCGGGCAATATCGACAACCCTGCAAACAACACGGTTTCCGGCATCGGCAATACGGAATCGGGCGGTCATACGGACACCAGTTCTACCAGTTCTGCGGCAACCAGTGAAACATCCTCTATAGCAGACAGCTCGCAAACGTCCGAGAGTTCAAGCCAGCCCGGCAACAATTCGGGAAACAGCTCCGGCACGACTTCCGAAACGGGCGAGCTGGTCCACAAATGGGTCATCAACAATCTCGGCTACACCTATGTTTACGGCAATATCGGGCTTGAGCAGTTTAACGATACGCTTGCCACGCAGCAAAGATATGCCGATACCATCAACGCGTTGTACAAAACGCTTCCCGAAAACATCAAAGCGTACTGTATCGTTGTCCCGACAAACGTAGAGTTTGTAGAAATTCCGAGAGAGATTTACGTTGCGGATAACTTCTACAATTCTTCTCAGAAAAAGAGCATCAACGCGATCAACGAACTGCTCGACAGCGGCATTACCGCCATCAACATCTATGACACCATAAACGCGCATAAGAGCGAGTATCTGTACTTCCGCACGGACATTAACTGGACGCCGCTCGCGGCTTACTATGCGTACAGAGAGTTTGCCGACGCCGCCGGTATCCAGCCCGTCCTGTTGACGGATTTTGAAAGAGAACGCTACGAGGGCTTCCTCGGCAGGTTCTATACCGCGTCCAGAGAAGAGTCGCTGGCTAAAACGCCGGACACCATCGAATACTATTTGACGGACAAGGACAACAAATGCAAGCTCACCGCCTACTTGCGGGGCGCGACCTATACCGGTTATAAAGTCGTCGGAAACCAGGTCTCCTCGACCGCGAACGGCTATAACGTATTTTTAGGCATCGAAGCGGAGTATTACAAAATCGTCACAGGCGCCGAGGACAAAGGCAAGCTGCTGATTATCTCCGACACGAGCGCCGCGGCGTTTGTTCCGTATTTGCTGACCCATTACAGCGAGATTCATTATGTCAACCCGAACTATTACTCGGGCGTCATCGCGGACCTCGCAAAAGAACTCGGAATCAACGACGTTCTGTTTATGAATTATGTAACCAACGCCAACAGAAAGCAGTATACGACGGTTCTTTCGCAGTTGACCGGTGTAACCCAATGAACGAACGAGTTTTAAGCGGCTATATTTCGGTCAGAACCGCCATCGAAGCAAAAAGCAGGGAAGTTTATAAAATCATACTGGACGAAGAACGGTATGAGAATATCCAAAAGTCCAGTTTCCACGCAACCGAAAAAAGGCAGTACAAAGCCTTGAAAAAAAGCGGCATCCCGATTGAGTTTGTAAGCAGGGATGCCTTCCTTGCGATATGCGGCAACACCAGCGCCGGCGGAATCGCGTGTTATGCGGGGGAGAGAATATACTCGGATTTAAACGAGGTTTTGGACCAGCAGAACGCGTATATCGTGGTGCTGGACGGTATTGAGGACCCTTACAATTTCGGCTTTGCCCTGCGGACGCTGTACGCGGCGGGCGTCGACGGCGTTATCCTGCCGCAGCGCAACTTCTTATCGTCCGACGAAATCGTCGTCCGGTCGTCCGCGGGCGCGTCCGAACTTTTAAAAATCGCGGCGACGGACGACCTTGCGGGCGCCTGCAGGCTGGCAAAAGAAAAAGGCTTTATGCTCGTATCCACCGATAAGAACGATAAAGCCAGGAACCTGTATAAAGTGCGCCTGAAGCGCCCGATATGCCTTGTTTTCGGCGGAGAGAAAAGGGGAATATCCGCTTCGATTATCGATATGTCCGATTTGGTCGTGAAGCTGAAATACCCGCGCGAGTGCCATTTTGCGCTCTCCGCTTCCAGCGCGGTTTCGATTATTTCGTTTGAGGTCGCGAAAAAGTTAGAGTCCGGTTCCCCAAATCACCCTCGGAACCTCGCCCACAATAATCGTTTCCGCAATACATAACGGAACGGTAAATTCGCTGGTCGAGTTGGAAAACGGGGACATAATCGAGACGCAAACCTTAAACTCGATAATAAGTCTGTGCAGGCTCTGATTGATGCCCGCCGACCGAAATTCGCTTTTAATATCGCTGGATATGGTGCCGATCGGAATGATTTTTACGTTGATTTTCGGTCCGCGGCCGGAAAAAAGCCTGCTTCCGAACGCGTTTCCAAGCGGGATATAGAATTCGCCGGTTTGGATGCTCTTGATGCTTTTTACAATCAGAACGGAGAATTCGGACGCCGTCAGGTTCAGCTTTACGGAATCAACCTGAATCGAGGTTATTCTGCCCGAATCATCGGTTCGAATCGTAGCGAAATCGGAATACTTCATTCCGCTTTCGCTTATTTTTTTATGAATATCATTGTTGATGCGGTAAATCAGCAGCATTTTGGCTTCGCTCCTGGCGTACGAGTCCGCCGCTCTGTTAAAGCCGTTTATAAAAAAATATCCCGCTATTCCGAGCAAAACAAAAAATATAATCAAAAAAAAGAAAAGCTTTTTCCTCATACAACCACATCCGTTGCATTATATGAGGACAAAAGCTTTTTTCATTCTTATCCGCTCTATGAATATTTCCCGGGAAATATTTCTCTTACCGGTCGGGAGAACTTCCTCCGGCTGCCTATTTATTTTCTGTCAAAAAGACTTCTCAGCTTTTTTCTGTTTTCCTCGAGCATTCTTTCGGTCGTTTCTTTGTCAAAAGCATAGCTGTCTTTCTGCTCGTCGTAGAGAATGACCATGCTTTCCCGCACCGGAAAGCCGAACTTCTCTAAAGGAATCTCCGTATATTGATTCTTCTCGTCATAACAGACCGCATAATTCTTCTCAATACGGTCAACAATATATTGAATCACCAGACATTTCTTCTTTCTTTAAAAGAGTTAAATTTTCTGTAAGACCTTGATATTATTATATATCAATCTTTTAAAAAATCAATAAAATTGTCAAGTATTCATTCTCCGAGAATTGGGAAAACTTATTATGTAAACCAACTTCGGAGGATTTTATGTATAACAAGGTAGAGATATGCGGTGTCAATACCGCAAAATTAAAGGTTCTTTCGAACGAGGAAAAATTAGAGCTTTTAAAGAAAGCGAAAGCGGGGGACAAGCAGGCAAGAGAAGATTTGATCAACGGTAATTTACGGCTGGTATTAAGCGTCATACAGTCTTTTCAGAACCGCGGCGAGAACCCGGACGATTTGTTTCAGGTCGGCTGCATCGGTCTGATCAAGGCTGTTGACAATTTTGATATGAATTTGGACGTAAAGTTTTCAACTTATGCTGTGCCTATGATTCTGGGCGAGGTAAGACGGTACTTACGCGACAACAATATGGTCCGGGTGTCCCGTTCTCTGCGCGACCTCGCGTATAAAGCACTGCAGGCTAAAGAAAAACTCTCGGTCAGCCTGTCCAGGGAGCCTACGGTTGAAGAGATCGCGAACGAGATCGGGGAGACGCCGCAGAACGTCACCAACGCGCTGGACGCGATTGTGGATCCGGTATCTTTATACGACCCGGTTTATTCCGACAGCGGCGACTCGATTTACGTGCTGGACCAAATCAGCGATACGACCTGCACGGACGAAACCTGGCTGAACAACATCGCCATCAGCGAAGCGATTAAAAAGTTAGGCGAGCGCGAGCGGAGAATCCTGCTTCTGCGTTTTTACAGCGGCAAAACGCAGACCGAAGTTTCCGAAGAAATCGGCATTTCCCAGGCGCAGGTCAGCCGGCTTGAGAAGCACGCGCTCGAAAAAATAAAAAAGCAGATGTAAAAAACAACCGGAATGAAAAATCATTCCGGTTTTTCTTAAGACGTCGCAAGCGACGAGAAGATCGCTTTTGTCTGCGAACGGGCCGTTATGCGATCGGGCGCATCATATCAGCAAAAAAGAGACCGGCGCACGGTTTTGCCGCGAACGGGCCGTTTTTTATGCGTTGACCTTTTCTTTTGCCTGTTCTAAATACTCGGCGTATTCGTCCGACAATACGATCTCGTCGTCTATGCAGAGTCCGATCACTTCTCCCATGATAAGAAACATTTTTACCTGCTTGTTTTTTACGGCGGTTTGCAGAAGCTCTGCTGAAGAGAGAATCGGCGGAAGCGTTTTGCCTTTCGCTTTTTCTTTGTCCGTCCATTCCATAATTTCTTCGATATTGTACTCTTTTACCAGCGCATACCCGACTTTCGGCTGGTCTGTCAAGAAAAGCTTCATGACAATTTCGTCATCAATCTTTTCGCCGGTTTCACAGAACCCGCACGAAGCGTACAGCTTCTGCGCAGCAGTGTTTTCCGGGACATAGCTTAAGTATATCATATCGAACTTCTCGGCTTCGCGGATCATTCTGATCGCTTCTTCCATCGCCGCGCGGCCGTATCCTCTGCCCTGGAAGTCCTGTCCGATCATCATTCTCCAGACGCCTACCGTCCGTTCGTCTTCATTCCAGTCGAGCATCATAAAACCGACGACCGTGTCATCGTCCATAATGGCGAACGGTTTCGCAAAATCATAATACAGCCATGCCTGCGCCAACGACACTAAATTGGACGACACGAACTGCTCCTGCTCCGGGCTGACTTTCAATCGCGCGACCGAAGAAAACGTCTTTTCCGATACTGTTTCCAAACGAATCATAAAAATATAAATCCTTTCGCGTAATTGTTTTACAGAATACCATTCATCCGCAATAAAATCAATATTTTTTTATAAAAAACGGAATGCTTTATTCTTCGCGCTTTGTTTTTAGAGCTTAAATTTTGCTTTTTTAAAAACGCAGCGGAAAGTCGTTCCGCTTTCGGCGGTGCTGTGAACGGTTATTTTCGCGTTATGCGATTCAATAATGCTTTTCGCAATCGAGAGTCCCAAGCCGTAGCCGCCCTCTTTGCGCGACCGCGATTTATCCACCCGGTAAAAGCGCTCGAAGATATGCGGAAGCTGGTCGGAAGGAATGGGCGCGCCAGTGTTCCAGACCGTCAGCACCGCTTTATCCTGCTCCTCGGTGACGCTGACTTTAATTTTGCCGTTTTCGTCCGAATACTTGAACGCGTTGTCCACGAGGATGACGATTAACTGCTTGATGGAGTTTTCGCTGCCCTTGATATACACGTTCGGCATGATCATGGACTCAAGGGTTTTATGTTTTTCATAGCAGATGCTTTCAAACGGAAGAATACAGCCGTTGACAGTATCGCTTAAATTCATCAGCGTCTGCGTTTCCGCCTTTTTGGTTTCGTCCGTCTTCGCGAGAAAAAGCATATTGTTGATCAAAGCGGTCATGCGGGCGGATTCGGTTTTGATATATTCGATCCATTTTGCCTGTTCCGCTATGGTGGAATTTTTATTCGCGAGCAGTATGTCGGCGTTGGCGGAAATCACCGTTATCGGCGTTTTTAATTCATGCGACGCGTCCGCAACCAGCTGCTGCTGCTGGCGCAGCGATTGCTCGACGGGCGCTACCGCAAGCCGCGCGAGGATGACGCTGATGACAAAAAACGCAGCCAAAGCGCCGCTTCCGACCAGCGCGAAGTTCACGACCAGCTGGCGCAAGGTATTGTCCTCGTAGTTCTTATTCAGAAAAACAATGCGCTTTCCGGGCATGATGTTCCCGAAAAAATCCGGCGTGTAAATGTCCGAAGCATAGAACCGCAGGTTATACTCGTCCAAAACGCCCGGGTTTTCATTCGTTTTGCTTAACACGTTCTGCGCAAGGGCGATGATGCTATTACGTTCGTCTTCGGTAAAATAGCCGGTATTAATATCGATGCCGTTGTAGTTATAGTAAACGGAAAACCTGATATAATACACATCAATCACAAAGGGCTGGAGATAAGAGTACTGGTCGCCGCTCACACTGTACGGGGAAAACGCGAAACTTTTGCTCTGAATCGTACCGCCGTTTGCAGTAATATTCTTCATAACCGAAATGCTCTCGTTTTCCAGGTTCTCGGCCGTCGAATAAAACATAAAAGCAAAGGTCGCCGCCAGAACGATGGAAATCAAAAACATATTCGTCAGTATGAACTTTGCTTTCAGTTTGCGAATCAATTAATTTTCCTCCAAATGATACCCTAATCTGCGTACGGTCGCGATATTGACTTTCGAGCCTAAAAACTGCAGTTTCTTGCGCAGGAACGATATGTATACCTCGACATTGTTGTCCTCCGCGTCCGAATCATACCCCCAGACTTTCGAGAGCAGCTCGTCCTTCGAGAGAACCGCCGCCGGGTTCGCCATCAGAAGCCGCATAATCTCAAACTCTTTAAATCCGAGGTGTATCGATTTCCCGCCGCAGCTGAGCTGATAGTTCGCCAGATTTAAAACAAGGTCGGAAAAAGTCAGTTCGTCCAGCACAACTTCGCCCTGCCTGCGGGTAAGCGCGCGGATTCGGGCGAGCAATTCTTCCGAAGAAAAGGGTTTGGTCAGATAGTCGTCGGCGCCGCTGTCCAGCCCCTTTACTTTATCCGAAACCTCGTCGCGCGCGGTCAGCAGGATGACGGGCGTGTTTATCTTCTTTTTCCGAAGATTCCGCACGACTTCAAATCCGTTCATCTTCGGAAGCATAATATCCAGGATAATGACGTCGTATATGCCGCTCTCGGCGTAGGCAAGCCCGTCTTCGCCGTCATAGACAATGTCGTAGCTGTACTTCTGCGTGCGCAGAAGCTCGCCGAGCGTGTCGGCAAGCCGAACCTCGTCCTCGACAATTAAAACCCGCATCGAAAACACCGCTTTCGGTTCATCTTGATAATCATTATAAATACTTCGCTTAAAATTAACTGAAAAGGGAAGTCCGTCAAGACCTCCCAGTTAAAAAACTTATATAGAATTAACCTTCTATTTTGATGGTTTCTATCTTAATGTTTTCCTTAACGCCCTTGCTTTTCTCATACATGCCGAGCAGGAGAATCGCCGCGCCCGCGCCCGCGAGCAGCAGGGACATAACCGCGCCGGTGTAAAAATCCGAGCTGTAATTGACCGCTTTGCCGACGGCGGTGCTTCTGAAAGGCATTTTCCAGACGACGTCATAAACGGAAAATAGGCTGATATTGCCGTGGTCAGCAAGGATTCGAACTATAATGCCGAGATACTGACCGAATAAAGCAAACAGCGCCGAGACAACGGCTACCGAAACATAAGCCGTCGTGGAAGGTTTGCTGCAGAAAAGCTTATAGCCGAGATAGACAAGTGAAGCGGTCGCAAAACCGAGCAGCGAAAACATAAAGCTGAGAATAAACCTGTCCCACGCGCTAACGACGGGGTAAAGCCACTTATACGCAGCCAGGTAAAGCAGCGAACCGACAAGGCCGCCGGCAACGGCGCCCGCAACACCGAGGACAAGCTGGTTTGACGGGATTTTCTCTTTTATATTCTGGTTGTGATTGTGATGCTCCTCCAGCACTTCGAGCGCGCAGGACTCGCAGAGCAGATAGTTTTTCTTGTTTTTCGTAAGTTTTTTCGGATAGCGTTTGCCGATCTTTTTTCCGCAGTAGGAGCAGTAACCGCTGTTCTTCACAAGCAGGTTTTCGCTGTACTCGTTTAAAAGCTCTACGCAGAAATCCAGCATTTTTAAAAAGTCGGCGGCGCTTCCCGCGGTCGTAACCGTAAGTCCGTCATCGGCGAGATTATAATCGATGATAGCGTACTTTTCGAGATTATTTTTGATGGATTCGGAAATATGAAACGCTGCCAGGGAAGTATCGCTGTTCTCGTCGGCGTCTTCCTCCAGCAAAAAGTTGATGAACGCCGTCTTTTTGCTTCCTGTTTCGTAAACGGTGGTAAGGAATCCGCCGTATATTCCGTACGCATAATCGGGCGTAACCGTGAATCCTGCGTTTTTTACCGCCGCGTCAAGTGTTTTGCTAAGCATCGATTGTACCCCTTTATATTCAATTCCTTCAAACTTTTCGAACTTATGGTTTATTATACCATCGCTTTAGAAAAAATGGTTAAACAATTGTTAACAATTTAAGGCGAACGGCTTTGAACCAATTGAACAAAAAATGAAGCGTTTTTTAATTGTAATTCATTCAATTGTAAATTTTATTGTTTTGAATTGACAATTCTTATGATAACAGCTATCATTATTTTGTTATAATATTACAAATTTATGTCTATAACCATATCGTTCGACTTTATACTATCTATCAAGGAAAGGGTTCGTTCTGTTGCTCAAGTTCAAACTGATTTCTTTTATCCTTCTGCTGGGATTTATAGTAGAAGTCATGTCATCCTGCGCAGGAAGTAACAATAAAAAAACAAATACCGACCTTGAGATTACCATCGGGAACGCTACCTTCACAGCGGACATCGTCAACAGCGTGGTCAGCGGCGACGATGTTGCGGTCTATACGCGCGACTACAAAGACAAAAAGGGAAGAATCCTGTTTACCATCGGCGGGTCGCATACAGACAGAGCCGTTTACACAGTCCGGTACTCGAAAGACACAGGAACCGAGAAGTTTACCATCATCGCGGCGGACGCCTCGGACAACAACAAGTCAAATACGCCGATCCCCGTAAACGGATTTGTCGTCAGCCTGCCCAAGTCGAGCGTAGAGAACCTGAACGTCAAGGAGAATCAGGAAATCAGCGTAAAAGGATTTGAGAAAATCGCGCCCGAGTACGAACGATTCGATTTCGGAACGCTGATTCCGGAAAACAAAGTGCTGACGCGCAGGGTTTCTTATATAAACCCCGTCGCGGGAATCACCGAGCAGCCCTGCATTACCTTGATTACCAACGCTTACGGAAAGGACTGCCCGCTTCCCGACGGCGCGGTCGCTTTGCTGATACGGCTGGTCGCGAGCGACAATTACCGAATCAACTCCGTTCAGGAGGGCGGCGTCGTTCCCAAAGGAAGCAACGCGCTTGTTTTTGTGGGCGAATACAATCGGCAGTTCGCGAAAACCTTTTTCAAGCAGGACGATAAGTTATATATTTCAAACATTGATAAAATCTCGCCGTACAGCGACACTTCGGCGTTAAAAATAGGCGACGCGGTTTACAGGGTCGGCGACGAAAGAACCAACCAGAGCGCCATCACCGAAAGCGGCGTATATCTGTACAACGCGTATTATCCGTCTTTAGCCGCTCCAGCCGCAGAACTGGATTTTTACAGCGTCGCCGTGGTCAACGATAAAGTGATTTACAAAGGCGAGAAAAACAAGCGGATACTCATACCGTCCAACAACGGCGTTGTCGTTACCTTTGCCGGCAGCGAAGCGAGTATCGCTGAAAATCTGAAACCGGGAGACAAAATTTCGATTATACTTATGAAAACACGTAATTTACCAGAAATGTATTTTGAAGCGGGCGGCAACATCTATGAAATTACGGCGATGAACAAGCCGCGCAGTGAAAACAGCCAAATCGTGCTCTATACGTCGGCGTACGGCAGGAATACCGGCACCGACAGCAACGGAAACGAAATCATTATCAACGGCGGCCAGATTACTTCCATCGAAATCGGAAAGGGCGGCGCCGAGATTCCCGAAAACGGCTATGTGCTGAGCGTTCACAATTCAAACAGATTGTGCAAATATATCGGCATGCTGAAAGCCGGCGACAGTTTCAAGCTGTCCTTATCCGGCTGCGTTTACAGCATGACGACGCTGACCTACGACGGCATCAACGTCGCGCGCGGCACCGATACGCTCATCATTTACAAGGAGAAGCGTTCCACGGAAACAAACGAGTACGGCTACGAGGTTATCGTGGACGCCGACGGCAACATGGTCAGCGACAGCAGCGCGGGCAACGCGGTAATACCGGAGGGCGGATTCGTATTGTCCGGTCACGGCAAACAGGCAAAAGCGCTTCAGAACGTCTATAAGCGCGGCGCGAAAGTGGAGATAGACGAATCGAACCGGACGGTTACCGTCACATACACGCCCATGCTGATGATCGAGAGCGCGCAGAGAATGTACGACAGCGCGAAAAAGAAGCTAAACGAAGCGAAGAAAGCCTTTTACAACATCGACTACGCTTCGGTCGGAAGCAAAATAGACGAAATCGCCGCGCTTTCGGAAAAATCAAAGCAGGCACTCGAAGAGAACAACATCCCCGACGCCATCAATTATATTTCGGATATGAGCGACCGACTGGACATGCTGCAGTATAGGATGATCCGCAGCAACGCCGTCGAGAACCGAGCCGCGTGGTATCGTTCGAACGAAAAGAGCGACGAAGAGGTTGCCGCGGTCATCGAAAAAGCGGTTTCGCTCAACATCAACGCCATTTACCTCGAAACCTGGTACAACGGAATGGTGATCGGATATTCCGACGACAAACTGATCAAGCATCATCAGAAAGCCCACGGCGATTTCGACGCGCTCGAAGCCTTCTGCCGAATCGGTCACCAGTACGGCGTTGAGATTCACGCCTGGGTCGAGAACTTCTTCATCGGCACGCTGAGCAACTCGCAGGAAGAGGACACGCTGGTGAACAAGACCATGGGCAGACATTTGATCGACAGCCAGGGCAACGCGTACAACCGCACCATATACGGCGACTATGTCTTCCTCAACCCGTATCAGGAAGAGAACCGCAGACTGGTGCTGAACGTATATAGAGAAATTATCCAAAAATACGATATCGACGGAATCCATCTTGATTATATCCGGTTCCCCGAGCCGAACTTCCAGAAATACGATTTCGGCTACAACGCGGATATTATAAACGGGTTCCAGCAGGCACACAACACCGACGTCAACCCGAAACAGCTGTCCAAGAGCGACCCGCTGTATTACGCCTGGTGCAAATTCCGCGAGGACATTATCAACAGCTGGGTCGAGGAAGTTTATCATCTTGTTAAAGAGACAAAACCCGACCTCTGGATCAGCTGCGCATGCTATCCGGACCTTGACAGCGCGCCGAAAACCATTTTCCAAAACGTTCGGGTATGGCTTGAAAACGGCTGGATAGACGAGGTATTCTCGATGTCTTACTCTGCCGATACCGCCTTTGTTGCCGAAAACGCGCAGAAGTTTGCGCAAACGGTGGGCGACAAAGCCTTCTATTCAACCGGCATTATGGCTTTCGGCACGACGACGCCGGTCGATTTCGCAAACCAGCTTGACGCCGTACGGGATTGCTTCGCAAACGGCAGCGCCGTGTTCTCGCTCGGCAGCATTACGGAGGATAATTATTACGACTGCATGAAGTACGGTCCTTACTCCATAAAGGCGGTTCAGACATATAAACTGAACAAAACCGTTTCTGCCGGACTGACCGAGATTCTCGCAAAAATCGAACACGTTTACGGCGGCGAAACGGGCAGCTTGAACGCAAAAATAAAGCCGCTTATTGAGAAACTAAAGTCCGACGCCGACCTGTTCAATCTTTCCAGCGCGACCGTACAGCAGAAAATTGACTATGCGGAGAAAACCGCAAAAGAGCTGAACAATATTATTTCCGAAATCAAAAAAGACGCCGCGGTCAGCGAGCAGGTCAAAAACGCGCTGACAGGCGACTTCAAGCGGCTTGCCGATTATATGCTGCAGTCGCAGAACCGATTGAAAAACAGATTGAAATAATTCTTTATGTTTTTCTTGACAAATGGAAATGAAAGAATTATTATGTCTAAAGCACGACGCAAAAAGCGTCGGCAAATAAATGAGACGGGGATATTGTTATGGACACAATAAAAATTAACAAGGGCAACGTTAAGATGATCGCCCACAGAGGCGTGAGCGGTCTTGAGAAGGAAAACACCAACGCCGCTTTTGTCGCTGCGGGCAACAGAAGCTATTTCGGCGTTGAAACCGACGTTCACAAGACGGCAGACGGGAAGTATGTCATCATTCACGACTTCGACACCGCGCGCGTCGCGATCGACAACGTGAGCGTCGAGTCTTCCACCTTCGATTTTCTCAGAACCATTCAGCTTGTCGATATCGACGGCAAAAAGGGCAGAACCGACCTGAGGATTCCCTCGCTGGAGGAGTATATCCGCATCTGCAAAAAGTACGAGAAATACTGCGTCCTTGAGATGAAAGGCTCCTATACCAAAGAAGAGGTTCAGGGCATGATCGACATCATCAACGGCGAGCAGTATTTGGACAAGGTCATTTTCATTTCCTTCTCGCTGCAGAACCTGATTTATTTAAGAGAGCTTCTGCCCGACCAGCCCGCGCAGTTCCTGACCGCCGAATGGTCGGATACGCTGATCGACACGCTCAAACAGCACAACCTTGATTTGGATATTTACTATACGCGCCTGAACGAAGAGAACGTCAAGCAGCTGAAAGAAGCCGGCATTCTCATCAACGCGTGGACCTGCGACAACAAGGAAGCGGCGGAGCATCTTGTGGCGCTCGGCGTAGACTTTATCACCTCCAATATTCTTGAATAAAATATGCGGCTGCAGTTTTAACGCTGCAGCCTTTTTTTATTTCAGGGAAAGAAAAATCCGAAGCAGGGTGAACCGCTTCGGATTTTTAAAACATATTGCGAATCGGTTTTAACGATTGAGATAAACTCTTTTGTTCTCTTTGCCGCTCTGATAGATCGCGCAGATCATTTCCTGCGTCTTGTAAGCGCTCTCGATCGGAATGAACATTTCCTCGCCGGTCTCAAGGCAGTGATAGGAGTTGCGAATCTGTTTGGAGTGGTTGATGCCCCAGTAAGATTTTACGTTGCCGTAGTCGAACTTCTCGTTCGGGTTTCTCTCGGCGATGACGGTTCTGCCGTCGTTGTATTTGATGGTCGTTCTGTCCGCAACCATTTTTACAATCGCGTTTTCGCAGTGGAACTCGATTTCTACGTCCGCGTCGTAGCTGTAATAGTTGATCGCGTGGAAGTTGGTGACAAGACCGTTCTTGTAAACGATAATGCCTTCGGCAGTATCCTCGACTTCGATTTTCGCGTGACCTCTTTTTGCGATGGTCGCCTCAATGTAATCGATATCCTCGTCGATGATGTAGCGCATCATATCCAGCGTATGAATCGCCTGGTCGATTACAACGCCGCCGCCTTCTTTGTCCCAGGTGCCCTTCCAGTCGCTCTTGCCGTAATACTCGTCGGACCTGTTCCAGGTGACAAAGCATTTGCCGGAAAGAATTTTGCCGAGACGACCGCTTGCGATTTCTTCCTTCACAAGAACTGTACCTGCGTTGTAATGGTTCTGGAAGATACAGCCCAGCGTAACGTTGTTCTTCTTGGCCGTTTCGATCATCGCTTTCGCTTCGTCAAGCGTGATAGACATCGGCTTTTCGGTCAGGACATGAATGCCGCGCTCCATCGCATAGATGGCAACGACAGAGTGAAGATAATGGGGAAGACAGAGGTGAACAACATCAAGCTGTTCCTTTTCAATCATTTCCTTATAATCGGTATAGTACTTGCAGCCGAATTCAGCCGCTTTCTGCTTCGCGCGGTCCTCTTTCACATCGCAGACTGCAACGAGCTCTACGTTATCGCAGTATTTAACAACGCTTACTGCGTGCATCGGGAAGATTGCGCCGCATCCGATTATAGCCGCCTTAAATTTTTTCATTCCAAATATGTTCTCCTTTATAATGGATGTCATTAATCGCTATTCTAACACAAATTTATACAATTGCAATATTATATTGGTAAAAAAACAGTACGATTTAAGCTAAAATTTTGTTGCTATTGACAAATCCGCATGGCGTATAGTAAATAATTACATATACAACATATACAATTCACATCGGAGGCAGCGGAAATGATTCAATATGAGCTTACTGAAAAAGACAAAGAACTGATTCGGGCTGCGATGGAAACCGAAAAGCAGAACCGCGACTACGGTTTTCATTACAGGGTTGTCGCAAGCGCGCTGCGCGCCAAAGACGGGAAAATATACAAAGGCATCAATATCGGCAAAATCCACGGCTCCTGCGCGGAGTTTGTCGCGTTCGGCGCCGCGGTCGCAGACGGGCAGCGGGAGTTCGACACGATCGTCGCCGTCCATTCTCTGGCGCCGAACAACATCGTAACCCCCTGCGGCAACTGCCGGCAGCTGATGATGGAGTACTGCCCGGATATTTTCGTCATCGTCAACGACGCGTCCGGCAAACCGGTAAAAGTAAAGGCAAAGGACCTGCTGCCCTTTGCCTATGAGGAAATTATCATCGGCGACTGATATTACTTTACGTAATTGATTATGCCTTCGCGTCGAGCGGCGCGCTCCTGCGGCGGTTCTTTGACATATCCGAGCGCGAGCGCGAAGTAGGGGGTGTACCCATCGGGAATGCCAAGCTCTTTTATCAGGCTCTCTCCTTCGGGGGCAGAGAATGCCGGGCGGAAAGAGGCGATATAGCAGCTACCCAGCCCCAGCGAATGCGCCGCAACGGCCATATTCGTCGTCGCGTTCGCGCAGTCCACTTCGGCGTATTTTTCGCCGTTCATGCCGGAGATGATGATCGCCATCGGCGCGCCGCGGAAATTGTCGTAATCCTCCGTCAGACCGGACATTTTCGCGTTCTGGTTGTTGTTCGCAAAGTATTCTCTTTTGTTGATCTCGCTGATTTTATCCAGCAGTCTGCGGTTCTCAACCACCGTAAAATGCCAGGGCTGCACGCCGCGCGCGGTGGGCGAATAAACGCCGCACTGCAGAATCAGGTCGATTTTCTCCTTTTCGACCGGTTTGTCCAGATAAGAACGATTGCTTCTGCGGGTAAGAATGGTTTGAATGGTCTCGTTCATAAACTCGCTCATGTAGGAACATCCTTTCTATTTTAAATGTCGATGATGATATACGAATTGTCGTCGCCTTCGCACATAGCTTTGAGCGTAACGTACCGAATATGGTTGTGAACGGTGGTTTTGCCGGGGTGGTAATGTCCCTGATATACGGTTTTCACCCTGCCGTCGCGCTCCAGTATTTCCCGTATTTGAGCAGCGTTTTTGATAATGTGGCGCTCCTCTACGGTCGGGTCAAGGTTTTGATGAATAAAAACCGTTACTTCCGCCGCCGAACTGCTTTGAAGGGTGTTTTTCAGCCATTCGACCTGTTCGTTCGGAATAAAAGAATCGGTCCAGTCGGTGTTTTTACATGAGTACGCGCTTCCGTCGCTGTGATAACAGGCGTCCAGCAGAATAAACAGCTTGTTCTCATCAGAAAACGAGCGGGGCGCGGCGGTCAGGCCGGATATTTGCGCGAACGCTTCTTTGCTGAAAATAAACGCGTCGTGGTTTCCCATGCAGCAATAGCAGGGAATACCGCTCGAAACAAGAAGCTCGCCGATTTCCGCAAGGTTTTTCTCCTCCTGTTTGCGCGAAAAATCGCTGTCGATCAAATCCCCCAAACAAACGATAAAACGTACGCCCGCGTCTCTGAACGCGCGGACTGCTTCTGTTGCTTTCCGAAAAGACAACGACGGCCTGCGCGTTATGCACGCGGTCTTTTTTGTTGCATAATGCGGGTCTGCGAACAATCCTATTTTCATAGCAAATCTCCGTATCTTGTATGATTTTATTATAAGTAAAAAGAAAAGTCAATAATGGACGCCACAGCATCGTGCGACAATAGTAGAAATTTTTATTTTATATTGTTTACATCTTCAAACATTTATGGTACACTTTCAGAAAATGCCAGAAAGGATACCGTAATGCTTCAAATAAAGAACGTCAGCAAAAGCTACCGGACCGCGTCGTTTTCGCAAACCGCTCTGAACAACATCTGCATCGACTTCCGCGAAAGCGAATTTGTGGCGATACTCGGCCCCAGCGGGTCCGGCAAAACCACCTGCCTAAACATCGTCGGCGGCCTTGACCGATACGACAGCGGCGACATCGTCATCAACGGCAAATCCACTAAGAATTTTACGGATAAAGACTGGGACGCCTACCGCAACAACAGCATCGGCTTTATCTTTCAGAACTACAATTTGATTTCGCACCTGACCGTGCTTGAGAATGTAGAGCTTGGCATGACTTTAAGCGGCATTTCCGCTTCAAAGCGCCGCGTAAAAGCGAAAGAACTGCTGGAAAAAGTCGGTCTGAAGGACCATATGCGCAAAAAACCCGGACAGTTGTCCGGCGGTCAAATGCAGCGGGTCGCCATTGCGCGCGCGCTCGCGAACGACCCCGACATCATCCTTGCGGACGAACCGACCGGCGCGCTGGACTCCGCGACCAGCGTTCAGATTATGGAACTGATTCGGGAAATCGCGAAAGATAAGCTCGTGATCATGGTAACGCACAACGCCGAGCTCGCGGCAAAATACGCGGACCGTATCATACGCTTTATCGACGGAAAAATCGAATCGGACAGCAACCCGCCCGAAGCGGAACAAGAATCAGGCGTATATAAACTGAAAAAGACGGCGATGTCGTTTTTCACCGCGCTGAAGCTATCCGGCAGAAACATCATCACGAAAAAATGGCGCGCGATATTGACCTCGTTTGCGTCCAGCATCGGCATCATCGGCATCGCGCTTATCCTCAGCCTTTCGCAGGGATTTCAGACGAAGGTGGACGAATTCCAAAAAGACGCGCTCGCCGAGTTCCCGATTTATATTCCCAACGCAACCATCGCGAACGACAAGAACACGACCGAACGGCAGCGGGAAGCGTTGAACGTCTTTACCGACCGCAAGGAGTTCGCGGACACCGACGAGGTGGAACTGTACGATTCGGAGAAAAACAGCATCCGCCATAAAAACAATATAACCGAAGAATTCGTCGAGTATGTCAACAACATCGACCCCGCCATCTGCGGCAGCATCGGTTACACCTATATCACCGGCATGGACCTCGTTAGAAACGTAAACGGAAAAATTATTCCCGTAAACATAAACACAGGGTTCACATCGCGAAGCAACAGCGGGCTGACGACTATGGACGCAGCCGGGCTGGCAATCTATCCAACGGTCATCCGGGAAGGCGAGCCTTCCTACCTTGAGAGCAATTATGACGTTCTGTACGGCGAATACCCGAAAAGCGAAACCGATATTGTGCTCGTGATTGACTCAAAAAACAGAGCGGACCTGGACACGATGAAGAATCTCGGGTTCGACACCAGCGGCGCAGCCATCAAGTTCTCCGATATCGTCGGCACAGAGTTTAAGCTAATTTCAAACGACGATTATTACAAAAAGACCAATTTGGGCAGTTTCGTTCCTTCACAGGATTACGAGGCGATGTACAACGCCGAAAACAGCGTCACAATCCGCATCAGCGGCATCGTGCGCCTGAAAAAAGGCGTAAAGGTCGGCGTGCTCGGCAACGGCATCGCTTACAGCGACAAGCTGGTCGAGCGTATTTTTGAAACCTCAATTAATTCCGAAATCGCCAAAGCGCAGCGGGAATCGGATAAAAACGTGTTTACGCTGGCGGACGTGACGGACGAAGAAAAGGAAAACATGCTTTATTTTCTCGGCGCTTCCAAAAAGCCGTTTATGGTGTTTTTGTACCCGACCTCCTTTGAACAGAAGGACAAAATCATCGAGTATATCGACAAATACAACGAGGGCAGGGACGCAAAAGACGTAATCATCGTTACCGACCTTGCGAAAACCATCTCGAGCATGACCGGCGACATTCTCAGCGGAATCACCATCGTTCTAATCGCGTTCGCGGCCATTTCGCTTGTGGTTTCGCTGATTATGATCGGCATCATCACCTATATCTCGGTGCTGGAAAGAACGCGGGAAATCGGCGTTCTGCGCGCGTTGGGCGCAAGGAAAAAAGACATTTCGCGCGTGTTTAACGCCGAAACGTTCATCATCGGAACCCTCTCGGGGCTTCTCGGCATCGGGATTGCGTATCTGCTGATTATCCCGGTCAACGCGATTTTGTATAACCTGACGACGCTGGAAAACGTTGCCTACTTAAATCCGCTGTACGCGTTCGGGCTGGTCGCGCTCAGCGTATGCCTGACGCTGCTGGGCGGCATGATTCCCGCGCTGAAAGCGGCGAAGAAAGACCCCGTCGAGGCGCTCAGAAGCGAATAAAAAATATCCGGTTTATAAACCAAGACGGTTTGTAAACCGGTTTTTTTATTGCAAAAGCTGATAGATTTTTTCCGCCGCCGTTTCCAAATTTAGGTTGCTGTCCGCGACGATGTCGGCGTACTTTTGATACAGCGGGTAGCGGAACTCGTACAGTTTTTTTAGAGATTCATAGGAGGAAGAAAGCGGTCTGCCGCTGGTGTCCAGCTTTTCAAGGCTGCGGTCAAGGAAGATGATAAGTCCGTTCTGGCGGAGCGCGTCGATGTTCCGCTCGTCCAGCACGATGCCGCCGCCGGTCGCGATTACCGACGAAGTCTGTTTTCCCGCTTCCTTCGCCGCCTGCCTTTCAATCGCGCGGAAGGCAGGTTCGCCGTCGTTTTTGATAATTTCGGCGGGTGTTCTGCCCGTCATTTCGCGGACCAGCTCGTCGGTGTCGATAAACTTCATGCCGAGCCGGCTCGCCAGCATCCTGCCGATGGTGCTCTTGCCGCTGCCCGGCATGCCGATGAAAACAAGATTGCGGGTTTTCTTATTCACAACCTCTACCGCTTTGTCGATCAGCGCGTCGTCTATTCGGGCGCCGCAAAACAGCTCGGCGGCGTATTTCGCCTGCGCCGCGAGCATGGGCAGGCCGTTGACATGCTTTAGTCCGCGTTTTTCCGCCTGCAAAAGCAGCGCGGTTCTCTGCGGGTTATATATAATATCCACGACCGCTTCGAGGTTTGGGAACAGCGCCAGGTCAACCGGGCTTTCCCCGTTGTTCGGATACATCCCGACGGGCGTGGTGTTGATGATGACTTCCGCGTCGGAATGCAGGGCGATGTTCTCGTAATTTACCTTTCCGGTTCTGGAAACGACAATGATTTCCCGCGCGCCCTCGTCCGCGCAGACCGCGTTGACGGTATGGGAAGACCCGCCGCTTCCCAAAATCAGCGCCTTTTTGCCTTTCACGGTTATGCCGCTTGTTCTTAACAGATGCAAAAACCCTGCGTAATCGGTGTTGTCGCCGTAGAGCTGTCCGTTTTTCACGGTGATCGTGTTGACGCTGTTTAAGCGCCGCGCAATCGGCGACAACGAAGCGCAGTAGGGAATAACGGTCTGCTTGTACGGAATGGTGACATTGAGGCCGTCAAATTCGCGCCGCTGCAGGAAGTCGGGCACTTCCTCGGGCTCAACCGGAAAAAGTATATATTCGTAATCTCCGAAAACCGAATGAATCAGCGGGGAAAAACTGTGCGCCAGCTTCTCGCCCAAAAGACCGAACGGCAAGATGCATCCCTCTTTTCAAACTTAAAACTCGCTGTAGCTGCCCAAATACCGGAACGACTCGACGCTGTACTCAAGCTCGCTGATCAACTGCGTGAAAGCGGGGGAGTAGATGGAGCATTCGAGGTCCATATAGAACATAAACTCGAACTCTCTGCCGGGTATCGGGCGGCTTTCCAGCTTGGTAAGGTTAATGCCCAGCGCGGAGAACTTCGACATTACGCGGTAAAGCGAACCGGGTTTGTGTGGCAGCACCATCATCAGACTGGTCCTGTTCGCGCCCGGATAAATCTCGGTTTTTCTGGAAATGCAGATAAAGCGGGTGTAATTGTTCTCCGAAGTCTGGATGGAATCCGAAAGGATGTTTAAACCGTACAGCTCGGCGCACGCGCGGGAGGAGATGGCGGCGATGTCCTTGCGGTTGGACTCGCGCACAATCTTCGCCGCGACGGCGGTATTCTCGCAGTAGGTAATTTTTACGTCCTTCAGGCTTCTTAAAAATACGGAGCACTGGTTGATCGCCTGCTCGTGCGAGATGATTTCGCGGACATCCTCAAGTTTTACGCCGGGATTTGCGAGCAGCGTATGGTTGGTTTTGAGCTTGACGCTGCGGATGATGCTGAAGTTGTACTTCGCCATCAGGTCGTAAATGCGGTTTACCGAACCGGCGGTGCTGTTCTCAACCGGAAGAATGCCGTACTGGCACAGTCCCGCTTCGACGGCGCCGAAAACGTTTTCCCAGGAGTTGAAATACATAATCGACGGCAGCTCGAAAACCTTTTCGCAGGCGATTTGCGAGTAGGCGCCCTCCGCGCCCTGGCAGGCGACGGTCGCTTTCTGCGGGAAAAGCTGGGGCGTTTCCGCAATCGCTTTTTCTATGCGCAAAGCGGTTTCGCTTTTGCCGTGGATGATTCTTCCCTGGTAGGAACGGCTTAGGTCGGTAATGACCGAAAACAGGGTGCGTACGTACGATTCGGTTTTTGCGCCCGCAAGCGTGGCGACCCTGTCGAACAGCTGCCGCTCGCGCTCGCTGTCGTATATCGGAAGATTGTTCTGCTTTTTATGTTCCGCGATTTTCTCAACCGCTTCCATCCTGCGGTTGAACAGTCGTACAATCTCCGCGTCAATATGGTCTATTTCGTTTCGTAATGATTGTATGTCCATCTGTCGATTACTCCCGTTCGTCATAAAATATCAAAATGCTTTTATTGATCTGCCAGAATCGCGTCCGCAACCGCGATCGCGACGGCGGATTCGATGCAGGGAACCGCTCTGTGCACGATGCAGGGGTCGTGACGGCCGTGAATGACCAGCTTTGCATCGGTTTTGTTCGCAAGGTCAACCGTATCCTGCTCTTTCGCGATCGACGGCGTGGGCCGCATCGCGACGCGCCCGATGACGGGCATGCCGTTGCTCATTCCGGCGTTGATGCCGCCGCTGTTGTTCGTTCTTGTGCGGACGGTTCCGGTTTCGTCAAAGTAGAAAGAATCGTTGTTCTGCGAGCCGGTCAGTTCCGCGCAGGCAAACCCGTTTCCGAACTCAATGCCTTTGACGGCCGGCACGCCGAACACCGCCGCGGCGATCCGATTTTCCAGCCCGCCGAAATGGGGCGAGCCGATTCCGGGTTTCAGCCCGGTAACCGCGAATTCGATAATGCCGCCGACCGAGTCGCAGTCCTGCTTCGCCTGCAGAATCCGCTCCCGCATGTTCTGCCCGGCGCTATCGTCGAGCACCGGGAAGTCCTTTGCGGCAACCTGCAGCAGGGTGTCTTTATCAATCTTGACCGGGTCAAACGGTTTGTCTTTTATCCCGGCTATCGCGTAAATATGCGCGCCGACCGTAATCCCAAGGCTTTCCAGATACTGCTTGCAGATGCCGCCGGCAACGCAGAGCGCGGCGGTCAGCCTGCCGGAGAGGTGCCCGCCGCCGCTGAAGTCGGCGAAACCGCCGAACTTGCAGCCGACCGCGTAATCGGCGTGCGAGGGGCGGGGCGTGTTGCTCAAACCCTTGTAGTCGCCGCTGCGGACGTTGGTGTTGCGGATAACGGCGCAGATTGGCGCGCCGCAGGTGGCGTTTCCGGTAAAACCGGACAAAAACTCGGGAACATCCGGCTCCTGACGGCTGGTGGAAATGGCTCCTCTCGCCGCGCGGCGGTTTAAAAAGGACTGTAGTTTCTCAAAATCAATCTCCACGCCCGCGGGGAATTCGTCTATGACGACGCCGACCGCCGCGGAATGGGACTGCCCGAAAAGCGATACCTTTATTTTATCACCGTATGTTGACGACATTTTTCTACACCCTCTCTGCAAACCCGCTTAGTTCTTTGAAATCCTCAAAGAATCTCGGGTAGGATTTGTTCACCGACTCGGCGCCGTCTATGATTACGCTGTTTTCGCAGATTATCGAAGCGACGGCAAGGCTCATCGCCAGCCGGTGGTCGCCGGACGCGTCCGCTCTGCCGCCGGACAGCCTGCCGGCGCCGCTGATAATCAGACCGTCGTCGGTCTGTTTGATGTTTCCGCCGAGCCTGGTTATGATATCATAAACCCTCGCCAGCCTGTCGCTTTCCTTAAACCGCAGGCGCGAAGCGTTGTAAATGCGGGTTTCTCCGACCGCGCCGCATGCTAAAACCGACAGCACCGGAACCAAATCGGGAATATCCGCGGCGTTGATTTCGATGCCTTTCATGGGCGCGGGGGATACGGTAAAGGCGTCGTTACGCATCTCGACCTTCGCGCCGAACTGCCGAAGAATCTCGATCACCGCCTTGTCGCCCTGCGCGCTGTTCAACGAAAGATTGGCGCAGGTTACGCCGCTTCCGCCCAGCGCGCCCGCGACCAGCCAGAACGCCGCGTTCGACCAGTCGCCCTCCACGATAAAAGCGCCGGGAGAAGCATACCGCTGTCCGCCTTTGACAAAGTAGCCGTTCTCGGTTTCCTCGACTTCGACGCCGAACAGCCGCATAACAGAAATTGTCATATCGATGTAGGGCTTTGATTCCAGCGCGGTCGTTATCTCAATCCTGCAGTCGCCGCCGGTCAGCGGAGAAGCAAGCAGAAGACCGCTGATAAACTGCGAGCTGATGTTGCCGGCGACGCGGAAAACACCGCTTGCTAATTTTCCGGAACACTGAATCGGAAAACGCTCGCCGATAACGGCGCCGTTCGCGTTGAGCTGTTCGGTCAGCGGCTTTATCGGACGTTCGGGGAGTCGCCCGCTCCCGTCGATGCGCGCGCGTCGGCCCAACGCCGAAACCACCGGCAAGATAAAGCGCAGCGTCGAGCCGCTCTCGCCGCAGTTTAAATGCGCTTCCTGCGAACTTGTATGTTGAATCGGATTGACCGTATAAACCCCGTTGTTCTCGGCAATCTCCGCCCCCAAGGCGGCAAGGCAGTTTATCGTCGCCTGTATGTCCTCGGAGATGCTCTCGCAGACAATCTCGGTTTTTTGCTCCGACAACGCCGCGCAGATAAACGCGCGGTGCGCCGCAGATTTGGAGGGAATCGCTTTTATTTTGCCGGACAGCGCGGAAGGCGTAATTTTTACCGTCATATAGCACCATCCGTTTCTGTCATGCCGATTTTTAAAAACTCCGCAAGTCCTTCGATGCCAACCTTTTTGGTAACCGCTTTTCCGATGGTTTCGGGAAGAACCAGCGATATGGAAGCGCCCTCGCGCTTCTTGTCGGACAACGCGGACTTCAGCAGTTCGTCCGCCGTCAGGTTGGTTGTCGCGGGTAAATGATATGCTGCAACCAATTCTTTTATCTCGTCATATACTTTCTTGCCGCAAAAGCCGGTACGCCACGCGTAATTGGACGCGATGACCATTCCGACCGCGACCGCTTCGCCGTGCGGAACCGCAAAGTCTGTAGCCCGCTCAATCGCGTGCGCCGCGGTATGCCCGAAGTTCAAAAGCTGCCGCAGTCCTCTGTCGTGCTCGTCAACCGAAACGATGTCGCTTTTAATCCGCACGCATTCCGCGATAATGCTCTCGAGGTCGTTTCGGATGCCTTTTTTCAGCTTTTCAAAAAGCGCGCCGCTGGCGATCACGCCGTACTTAATCACTTCCGCGCAGCCGCAGTTGAAAATATCTTCCGGCAGGGAGGACAGCGCGTCGGTGTCGCACAGCACCAGGTCGGGCTGGTAAAAGCTGCCCGCAAGGTTTTTTCCGGCCTTGAGGTTGACCGCGGTTTTTCCGCCGACCGAGGAATCCACCGCCGCAAGCAGGGTAGTGGGGATTTGCACCAGCTTGACGCCCCGTAAAAATATCGACGCCGCGAAACCCGCAAGGTCGCCGATGGTTCCGCCGCCGAGCGCGAACACCGTGTCGCTGCGGGTAAACTTGTTTTCGGCAAGAAAGTTGACGATTTCAAACGCGTTTTCCGGCGTCTTTACGGTCTCGCCGTTTGGGAAAACCATTTTGAACACCGAAAACCCGCTTTTCCGAAGCGATTCGATCAGCATTCCGGCGTACAGGCTGTCGACAACGTCGTCGGTCACGACGGCCGCTTTGCCCGCGCCGACTACATTTTTCGCGTATTCACCGGCGTTTTTGAGAACGCCGGATTCTATGACGACGTCATACACTTTTGACGCGCGAACCGTTACTTTTTCCATGCTGTCTACTCCTTCAGCGCGGCCAAAACTTTATCGACCGACGCTTTGATATCCAAAAACTGTTCCGGCGTTACCGACTGCGCGCCGTCGCACAAGGCGCGCGGCGGGTCGTTATGCACCTCGATCATCACGCCGTGCGCGCCCGCGGCGGCCGCGGCAAGCGCCAAAGGCTTGACATACCGGGAAATTCCGGAAGCGTGGCTCGGATCGACGATTACCGGCAGGTGCGACAGTTCTTTCAGCACCGGAACCGCCGAAATGTCCAGCGTGTTTCTGGTTTGATTCTCAAACGTGCGGATGCCTCTTTCGCAAAGGATGATGTTCTCGTTTCCGCCCGCCATGATGTATTCCGCGCTCATCAGCAGTTCTTTGATGGTGTTCGCAAGCCCTCTCTTTAAAAGGATGGTCTTTTTTGTCCTGCCCAGCTCTTTTAAAAGCTCAAAGTTCTGCATATTCCGTGCGCCGACCTGAATAATATCGACGTTTTCGAAGAGCGGAAGGTGGTTTGCGCTCATAATCTCGGTCACAATGGGAAGCCCGGTTCTTTCCTTCGCTTTCAGCAGAAGCGAAATGCCTTTTTCCTGCAGCCCCTGAAAGTCGTACGGGGAAGTGCGCGGCTTGAAAGCGCCGCCGCGGAGAAACGACGCGCCCGCGGCTTTGACCTTTTCGGCGATGTCGATAATCTGTTCCTCTGATTCGACCGAGCAGGGACCGGCGATGAACCGGAAGTTCTTACCGCCGATATCGACGCCGGCGGCGGTGATAACCGTATCCTCCGGGTGGAACTGGCGGTTTGCGTTTTTATACGGCTCGCTGATGCGCTTTACGCTCTTGACCACGTCCAGCCCTTCCAAAAGGCCGATGTCGATGTGCGAGGTGTCGCCGATGAGCCCGAACACGGTTTGAAACTCGCCTTTAAACACGTGCACTTTTATATGCTGGCTCTCGAGCCAATTTTTCAGATTCTCCACTTTTTCCGGGTCACAGCTGTTCTTCAGTACGACGATCATAAGCAAATCCTTTCAGATAAAATTCAATCGGGTTTGTAATGATAACAAAAGGGTTCTACTGGTGATATCACCGCAGAACCCTCTAATTTCTATAATTCGATCGGTTATACCGATTTTGCTGCGAGCGAAATCACTTTTATTTTGTTCTCATGCGAGAAAAAATAAAAGTAAAAAAATATTGCAGCAAAAAGTACAGCTATCATCGCAGAATAACCTATCCTTTTGATGTTTTTGATTATGTTAGCATAGATAAACTTATTTGTCAATAACTATTTTTACAAACAGTTTTTTACCTATTCGATCGGCACCGGCTTTTTTTCCAGCAGTTTTTTGATGCTGCCGAAGAACAGCAGGGTCAGCAAGGGCAAAACAAGAAAGAGTATGATGCCCTCAGTGTTGCAGACCATAAGGACCAAAGCGCCCGTCCATCGGCTGACCGAATCCAGTTTGCCCAGGATTTCCGCGTCCTTCAAATCGGCGGCGTAGGGTACCGCTTCCAGTTTGTCTCCGTTCTGAATCAGAACAATTTTGCCGTCGTCGATCTGTTCGGCGTCGCTTTCCGCTTTGAAAACAAGAAAGTCGTTTTTGTATATATGCGGGTCGTCGAGGTGCCCGCTTACAATTTCTCTGTCGCTTAAAAAATAAACGGTATCGCCGACTTTTACAACGGTGTTGTTCCGGTAGCGGTAGTAAAACAGATTCAGGACAATGGTAAACAGCGCGATCGAAGCGACCAGAACTACTATCAGCATATGAACCGCCGCCGCCAGCGACTTACTTTTTCTGCGGAAAAGGTAGAACATTCCGTTTCGGTGGTCCAGCCGGGCAAGAACCCGTCCGGCGGGCAGGGTAAAGTCCGTATTCTCAAGCGGTTCGTCATAATACATCGCGATGGTCTTAGCGTTGAAAAGGCTCGCCGCGTACAAGACGGCGATCAGCGCCAACAGGATGACAAAATAAACGCTCACGCTCGGAGAAAACGGCGCGAACGGCCCGTTCTTGACGATAAAGCTCTTCGAGGACAAAGCCTCGCGGTAGCCGGTCAGGTCGCTGAGCGGGATTAAAGCCGCTTCTGTCAGCGTGATGCACCATCGCGTAAAAAAGGCGGAGCGGAACCGGTACAGCACCGACAAAGCGGTCGTGAGCGCGCATAGAAACGCAATCTCAACGACGCCGGCCAAAAACAAGGCGGGAAGATATACGTTCGCGAACGAATACCCCAACAGCGTCGCCATGCCGACCGTGCCGACAAAACCGATGATGAAGGCGTACAGCAGCAGGATCATCTGCACGAGCAGTTTGACCGATACCATCATTTTCGTGCTGTATCCCATTTTGGCGAGCAGATACCAGCGGTTGCTTTTGATCTCGCCCAAAACGATATGCTCGTAGCTGATCAGAACATACACGACGCTAAGGAACGCAAATACTTTGATATAAATATACAGCGGCGCAAAGCAGTCCTTTGCAATCAGGTCAGGATAAAAGGCCGCAAAGACCGTATCGTTCAGACGCAGCGCGGCCATATGCGCCAAAAATGCGATCATCGCCGCGAAAACGCCGAAGAACGCGCCGTTGACGACGCCGATTCTGCGCTCGATATTCGATTGACGGATTTCTTTATAAAAATAGCTGTTCATATACATAGTTCTGCTTTGTCAATTCCTTAATCGCGTTTTGCAATGTCTTGTTGTTGATTTTGACGTCATTGGGCGCATAGCCTTCCATAACGATTCTTTCATACAGCGCTCTCGGCCTGCCGTATCCGGTGCTGCTGCTGATATACAATACGTCGTCGTCGATTCTGTACATATAGTCCGGGAAGGATTCCGAAAGAATCCGCTTTATCTGCCTGACGTCCGGGTCTTTGACCGTCATGACGACCTTGTCGTAGGTTTTTATCAGCGTCTCGACGGCGCCGGCGTAAAGAAAGGTTCCGTCTTTTAGATAGGCGGTATGACCGCATACCTTTTCAATTAGCGTTTCGTCCATTGTCGAGAACACAAGCGTCTGCTCGGCGGAACGGATTTTCTCGGCGATGTTTTTAAGAACCTTTCGCTGTTCCTCGTTGTAAATTAGCGTCGGCAGGTTCATGATAATCAGCCTGTTAGAAGAAAAATATCCGGCGAGCAACAGAACGATCGACTTATACTCTGAAGACAGCTTATAAATCGGCGTGTTACGGATGCCGCCCAGGCCGAACAAAAAAAGCTGGTCGGAGAGCCGCTCCGCCTGCGTTTTTTGGTCAAAGCTGCTGTTCGCGGTCGTGAACATCAAAAACTCAAGCACCTTCATATTCGTGTATGCCATGCTGGTGCTCGCGAAGTAAAACAAATCCGGGTGAATAATGCGCTTGTTTTTAAACATCCCGCGCTCGAGCAGCTGGCAAGTTCCGCTGTAATACGGTTTGATGTTTGCCATAATTTCCAGAAGCAGTTTCAAATCGAACAGCTCCCGGCCGAGAATGCCCCAGATTTCGCCTTTTTTAATGTCGATATTGATGTTCCGCAAAATCGGTCTCGGCTCGCAGCCGATATCCAGATAATGCTCTTCTGAATAGAGCTTTTCCATATAAACGACGCTGGGGACTCTGCGCGTAATATGCTGCTCCGCAAGCGCCGAATCGTCAGAATAAGGCGGAACTGCCTGTTCTTTCAATTCCATATGCAACCCCGTTATATACTATGATGCGGTTTCGTACTGCAAATCGTCAAAGCTGAGCTGGGTCAGCTCGTCGATCGTAATCGAACCGTCAAGCCACGGCTCGATCAAATCGGTTTTGACAAGCACCGGCATCCGATCATGAATAAGGCTGATTTTCTCGTCCGCCGGCTTTGTCAGGATTACGAACCTGTCCAAATCGGATTTAGCGTTCGCGGGCTTCAAAAAACCCGCCATAAAGAGCACGCGCCCGTTTCCGATTCTATATTTCTCCGGGGAAATCCCGGGGCGTTTCTTCCATTCGAAATAGCTGTTCGCCGGAATCAGACAGCGGCTGTTCTTCGCGTAAGGCAAAAAGAAGCGGCTTTTGTCCGCGGTCTCGCAGCGCGCGTTAATGATGATGCCTTTGTCGTCCCATTTCTCAAAACCCCATTTTGACAGCAAAAACCTTCCTTGCTTCGAAATGACCGGCGCGTTTTGAGAGGGGAAAACCTCTTTGCCTAAAATCCCGGACTGCCTGACCGCCTCGATGTCGCCGTCGTCGGCGCTTGCCAGGCGTAGGGTAAGCCCGGCGAGGATTTTTCTTATTTCAATAACCTCGTCCTCGGTGTTTGCAGTGTATCTTCCGCACATAACGTAACTCCTTTAGCAAAATAGACTGTCGATATCCGGCACCTCGTCCATCTGCGTCGCGGTCTCCTCAAACTTGATGCGCCCTAATTTTTCGCGCAGATTCTGCACAAGCCGTATCATATCGGGTTTTTGCGCCGCCCTTTCGTCGAACAGGCATAACTGCTCGTATTCCGCGTCGCAGAGTTTTTCCGCGAACACGCCGACGCTGCGGACCGGCTTCGACCAGTCGTAGCTTTCCGAAAAAATCCGGTACGCGATCTCAAAAAGCTCGTCGGGCGAGCCAACCGCGTTCGCAAAGCTCTCGCGCCTGCTGTAAGCCGAAAAATCGCTTCTGCGGACATGAATGCCGACGCACCGCGCTTTAAACCGGTGTTTGTCCAGCCGCTTCGACACGCAGGCGCAGATGACGTACAACAGCGCCGCGATGTCCTCCTGGTTGTCGATGTCGGCAGGCGCCGTAATGGTGTTGCCGATGCTTTTGAGCTCGTCGTCGGAGGTGATGGTCGGGCAGAAGTTCCGGTCGTCGCCGTTCGCGAACTCCCAGAGCGTGTATCCGCGTTTTCCAATCTCGCGGCTGAGCTTGACCGGGTCGCAGGTCGCAAGGTCGCCGATGGATAATATCCCGAGCCGATACAGTTTCCTGCGGGTCGCGGAACCGACGAACAGCAGCTCGAACGCCGGACGGTTCCAGACGGTGCGCTTGTAGTTGTCTTTGGATATGACGGTCACCGCGTCCGGCTTTTTGAGGTCGGAAGCGAGTTTTGCGTAAATATAATTGTAGCTGACGCCCACCGAAACCGTAAGCCCAAGCTCTTTTTTTACGCTGTTCCGTATTTCCTCGGCGGTTTGAATCCCTTTATGAAAAGCGTACTTGCTTTTGTCCAGCTCCACCCACGCCTCGTCCAGCCCGTAAGGGGTGACCATATCGCTGTACCTTGCGTATATCGCGCGGGCTTTGCGGGTGTATTCAAGGTATCGGTCGTAATTGGCGGTCACCGTCGTCAGCGAAGGGCATTTCGCTTTTGCGGTATAAATGCTCTCGCCGGTGACAACGCCGAACTGCTTGGCAAGGTCGTTCTTCGCCAGAACAATTCCGTGTCGGGAATCCGGGTCGCCGCAGACCGCCATCGGAACCTTTCTCAACGCCGGGTTATACAAGCACTCCACCGAAGCGAAATAATTGTTCATATCGCAGTGAAGAACAACTTTTTCCGGTATTTCGCCGTACTCTGTCATCATACTACCGCCCCAAAACAAATGTTCGTTTTTTTGTTGTCCTAAGTATATCAGAACATTTGTTCTGTGTCAACGGTTTTTATGTTTTTTATTGACAGAATATAAAAATGGATATAAAGTAGAAGAAATAGGTAAGAGATAAGAAGTAAGAAGTAAGAGGTAAGAGATAAGAAGTAAGAGGTAAGAGATAAGAAGTAAGAAGTAAGAGGTAAGAGGTAAGAGATAAGAAGTAAGAGGTAAGAGGTATAAGGTAAGAGATTTGTTCGGGCGGATATGACGGGAGGTAGTTTTATGATAAAAACAAATCGCTTCGGGAAAATCGGGAATGAGGATATTATATGCTTTACGCTCGAGAACGATTCGATGAAAGCGGATATTCTCAATTACGGCGGGATCCTGCGCAGTCTGGTTGTGAACGGTGCAGACGTCGTCTGCGGATTCGACGATCTCGAAGGGTATCTTGCGGACACGGGCTATCATGGCGCCGTCATCGGCAGATACGCGAACCGAATTGAGAACGGCGTTTTTTCGCTAAACGGAACAGAATACCATCTGAACCGAAACGAAAAAGGCGTTACGCACCTGCACGGCGGAAACAAGGGTTTCGACAAAGCCGTCTGGAAATACCGCGCGTCCCAGTTCGCGGACGGAAGCGCCTCGCTTGCGCTTAGCCACTTCAGTCCCGACGGCGACGAGGGTTATCCCGGAAATCTGCAGGTAGAAGTCGTCTATACGCTCAGCGGAAAAAGCCTGACCATCCATTACCGAGCGAAAAGCGATCGGGACACCGTCGTGAACTTAACCAATCATTCCTATTTTAATCTGAACGGGTACGACAGCGGGGATATTTATTCCCATGTTTTAAAAATCAACGCGGACAAATACTGCACGGTCGACGAGCGGCTGATACCCGTCCGCGAAGCCGACGTTTCCGGCACGCCGTTCGATTTCCGCACGCCGAAGCCGGTCGGACAGGACATTTTCGTAAAAAACAGACAGCTTGAAATCTGCGGCGGCTACGACCATAACTTTATCCTGAATAAGCAAAATGTTGACAGCATCCGAACCGGCAGAAAGGTTATGCACGAAGCGGCGGTTCTTTCCGCCGAGAAGAACACGATGACGGTTTACACCGATATGCCCTGCCTGCAGCTTTATACCGCGAACTTTATGACGGGCGAGCGTCCTTTTAAAAACGGCGTAAAGCAGGAAAAACACCGCGCGCTCTGCCTGGAAACGCAGTTCGCGCCGAACAGCCCGAACAACGGGGAAGCGATTCTCAAAAAAGGCGTGCCGTACGACAGAGCGACCGTTTTTGTATTTAAGTAAACAATTCTCGAATTAATACCAGTATACCTTATTATTTATAAAAGTCAAGAAGATGGGAGCGGAACGCGCGATGACGGCCTTTCATTCTTTCACAACAAAAGAGATTCAGCCGGCAGGATGGCTCAAGCGGCAGCTTGAAATTCAGGCGGACGGACTGTGCGGCAACCTTGACCGCGTTTGGCCCGACGTGCAGGACAGCAAATGGATCGGCGGAACGCGGGACGGTTGGGAGCGCGTTCCATACTGGCTGGACGGCTTTATCCCGATGGCGTACCTGCTCGGACGGGAAGACCTTGTTCGGCGGGCGAAAAAGTATGTAGACGCCATTCTTTCGCGTCAGGCGGACGACGGCTGGATTTGTCCCTGCTCGGAGAGCGAGCGCGCGGGCTACGACGTTTGGGCGTATCTGCTGATCTGCAAGGTTTTGACGGTTTACGCCGACTGCAGCGGAGACGAACGGATAGAGCAGGTTCTATATAAAGCGCTGAAATGCCTGTACGCGCATATTCAAGAACACCCGCTGTTCAACTGGGGCAAAATGCGCTGGTTTGAGTGTCTGATTCCGATTTTCTGGCTGTACGACCGGGTTCAAGCAGAATGGCTGATCGACTTAGCAAAAGAACTAAAGAATCAGGGCTTTGATTACGACAAATGGTTTGACAGCTTTGCCGAAACAGCCCCGAAAAACGAATGGCGGTACGACACGCACGTCGTAAACCTCGCCATGTGCTTAAAATCCGGCGCTTTATATTCGCGCATTAGCGGAGAAGACCCGGACGCTTTTGCTGAGAAAGCGTTAAGCTGTTTGATGAAATACCACAGCATGGCGGCGTTTCACTTTACCGGCGACGAATGTCTGGCAGGAGACAGTCCGGTGCGCGGCAGCGAACTGTGCGGCGTTGTGGAAGCGATGTATTCGTATGAAATCCTATCGGAATATTCGGCCGCCGCGAAATGGGGCGACGCGCTGGAAAGGCTGGCGCTGAACGCGCTTCCGGCGGCGGTCAGCGAAGATATGTGGACGCACCAGTACGACCAGATGACCAATCAGCCGCAGTGTTCCATTCAGCCGGAGGGAAAGGTGGTTTTCGGCACCAACAACGGCGAGTCCAACCTGTTCGGGCTTGAACCCAATTACGGCTGCTGCACGGCGAATTTCGGGCAGGGATTCCCGAAACTGGCGCTAAACATATTCAAGCGTACGCAAAACGGCTTTGCCGCCGTTCTGCTGCTGCCCGCGTCGGTTTCGTTTTCATACGACGGTGCTGTCATCAACTGCGAATGCGAGACCGATTATCCGTTCAGTGGCGAGGTTAAATATACCATATCGGTCAGCGAGCCGAAAGCGTTCGCGTTTTCGGTCAGGATTCCTCAGTTCGCGAAAAAAGCCGAGGTAAACGGCAGCCTTGTCCAGACCGGACAGTATTACACGATTGAGAAAACCTGGAGCGGCAGGGAAACAGTCGTCATAAAACTGGACTTTGAAGCCGAACTGGTAAAACGCCCCTCCGGCATGTACTGCCTTGTGAGAGGCCCTCTGCTGTACGCTTTGCCCGTCAAAGCGCGGAAAGTCATGCATGAATATGTTAGAAACGGTGTCGAGCGCAAATTTCCGTATTGCGATTACGAGCTTTTCCCCGAGTCGGAGTGGCGGTACTGCTTTGCGTCGGATGTCTTTACGGTCCGGGAGAACAGCGTAAGCGACGTTCCGTTTTCCGCTGAAAATCCGCCCGTTGAGATCGAAGCGGAAATGGCTCGGATTGACTGGGAAATCACCGACGGCATATGCGCCGAAAAGCCTTTGTCCTGCGAACGGCGCTCGCCGGCGCAGAAGGTCAGGTTGATTCCGTACGGCTGCGCAAAACTGAGGATGGCCGAATTACCATATTTTAGGCGCTAAAGAAACGTTGATTATCGACGATATAAATGATATTCTGCTATTAATCCAATATGTAGAGAAGAGGTTACCATGAAACGGCTGCTTTTGCTTACCAGTACTATTTTGTTGGTTTTTGTAATTTTATTACCGACGTTGTCGCTTTCCGCCTGCGGAAAAGAATCGGCGGCTGGACTGCTGAAGAAAAACACGGGATGCTACGTGGACGGCAGTTATCTGCGCGGCGTAAAGGAACGGAGCACGACCGAGGACGTTCTCAAGCTGTTTGATGGTTCCGGAATCACGATTGTGAAGAACGACGCGTTCGTCGGTACCGGCTCGAAAGTGAAGTACGGCAATTCGGAACTGACGGTGATTGTCAAGGGTGACGTAAACGGCGACGGCGAGGTTGACTCCATCGATTATCTGTTGATGAAGCGCGCCATCATCGGTTCGGCAACCCTTGAAGAAGCATATTTATTGGCAGCTTCTATTCAGGGCGAGGAAGAGCTTTCCTCATTAGATTATCTGCTTGTCAAAAGACACTGCATCGGATCGTACAACCTTTATGAGGACACGACTATGAACTTTAACGGCTTAAAAATCGCTTACATACCGTTGGACGACCGTCCTGTAAATGTGGACAGGGTAAGATACCTCGCGCAGTCCGCCGGATTCGAGCTGCTGATGCCCGACCCGGATTACTACGCGACCAAGCTGGACGGCAGAGGCTTCAACTCCAACGGAACGCAGTTCGGCAACCGCGAGGAGCTCGTGAAATGGCTCAAGTCGGTGGACGCGGAGTGCGACTATTTTGTCATTTCGCTTGACCAGATGCTCTCGGGCGGTCTTGTCAGCTCGCGCGCGATGCACAACACCGACCTGTCGTACGAGTACGGCATCATCGACTATCTTGCCGAATTGAGCAAAAACAACTATGTGTACTTCTTTGATACGGTCATGCGCCTTGCTTCTACGGTAGATTACCAAGGCTATCAATCGGATGAGTATACCGCGACACGCAATTATGGACTTGTCGGCAGAAAATTGCTTTCCGGCGCCGACTTGACGATTGAAAAAATTATAGCCGGCTATCGGTACGGCGAAAACGGCGCGGAAATTCCAGTTAACCTGACGTCGGAACAGCTCAACACCTATCTTGAAGCGCGCGAGAGAAAGCTGCGTCTTGCCGACTATTTCCTTGCAAAACTCAACGGAGATTATCAATACTGCTACTACGGCGTTGACGATTCAAACCCGACAAACACGATTCAGACCAACGAGATTAACTATATTCAATCGAAACTGGTCAACGGCAGGCTCTTCGCGGGATGCGACGAACTCGGCTTGATGTGCGTCACAAGACTGACATCGGATGTTTATGCAAATAAGCTGAAGATCGCGGTCAGCTACTTCGGCGGCGGAGAAAACTCCCCGGCTGACAACTACGATATCGGAACGCTGAAAGAAAACATCGAGCACCACATTATCTCCATCGACGCCGAAATCACAACCTCAGCCGGCGACGCGGACGTGAGTGTTTTGGTTCTTACCAAGCCGGTTAAAACCTCTCTTACCGCTGCCTGCGACACGTTGATTGAGAAACTGAAAGACAACATCTCCAAGCAAATCCCGACCATTGTGATTGACGCTTCCACACAGGAGGAGAAGAGAACGCTGCAGAATTTGTTTGTATCCAAGAATATTCCGCTGACAACGCTGGTCGGCTATTCCAACTGGAACACCGTCGGCAACTCCATCGGAATCGCATTGAGCCAGGGTGGGACGAGGGTTGTTTACCTGAAAAACTGCTCGGAAATCACGCGTGATTCGAATATCGGCTTCTTGAAAAGCATGACCTTTGCCTATATAAAGGATATCGGCTATCAGCTGGAGGGCGGCAAAGAATACAGCAAATGGATCGATCTGATCAACAACAGCCCGATTATCGTTAGTTTGAAACCGTACAAAACGCAGAAAATCGGCACCGTGAGCGTTTCGAATTACAGCCAGCCGTGGAAGCGGTCATTCGAGATCACGTTTGACATCAGCGTAAAATAAACGGTCGGACGTAAAATATATACATTGATTTGCGTTTTTTTGTGTATATTTTTACATTTACACTTGACAAACTGTATATTTGGTGTATAATGTAAGAAATCACACACACAGGAGACGATGTTATGAGCAGCGATAAAAATAAAATCAAAAAGGTCGTGCTCGCTTATTCCGGCGGGCTGGACACCTCGATTATCATTCCGTGGCTGAAGGAGAATTACGACAACTGCGAGGTCATCGCCGTATCCGCCGACGTCGGACAGGGTTCGGAGCTGGAAGGTCTTGAGGAGAAGGCTTTAAAGACCGGCGCTTCCAAGCTGTATATCGAGGATTTGAAGAAAGAGTTTGTCGAGGAGTACATTTTCCCGACGCTCAAAGCGGGCGCCGTCTACGAGGGCGAGTACCTGCTCGGAACTTCGTTCGCGCGTCCGGTTATCGCAAAGCGCATTGTTGAAATCGCCAAAAAAGAGGGCGCCGATGCGATCTGCCACGGCTGCACCGGCAAGGGCAACGACCAGGTGCGCTTCGAGCTTACGATTAAGGCGTTCGCGCCGGATATGAAGATTATCGCGCCCTGGAGAATCTGGAACATCAAATCGCGCGATGAGGAAATCGAGTACGCGGAAGCGCACAACATACCGCTGAAAATCAGCAGAGAGACCAACTACTCCAAAGACAAGAACCTCTGGCACCTCTCGCACGAGGGAATGGACCTGGAGGACCCGGCGAACGAGCCGCAGTACAACAAGCCCGGCTTTTTGGAGATGGGCGTTTCGCCCGAGCAGGCGCCGGATAAGCCGGTTTACGTCACGATTTCCTTTGAAAAAGGTGTTCCCGTCGCTTTGGACGGCAAGAAATACGGCCCGGTTGAGCTGATTGAAAAGCTGAACAAAATCGGCGGAGAAAACGGAATCGGCATCGCGGACATTGTTGAAAACCGCCTTGTCGGCATGAAGTCAAGAGGCGTTTATGAGACGCCCGGCGGAACCATTCTGTACAAAGCGCACAGGATTCTGGAGTCCTTAACGCTCGACCGCGACACCCAGCACTACAAAGAGCTGATCGCGCACAAGTTCGCCGAGCTGGTATACTACGGACAGTGGTTTACACCGCTCAGAGAGGCGCTTTCCGCTTTTGTGGACAAAACGCAGGAGACCGTTACCGGCGACGTAAAACTCAAGCTGTACAAAGGCAATATCATAAACGCCGGCGTAACTTCTCCGTACTCGCTTTACAGCGAGGAAATCGCCACCTTCAACAAGGACGAGGTCTACAACCAGCACGACGCCGAGGGCTTTATCAACCTGTTCGGTCTGCCCATCAAAGTCAGAGCGGCGATGCTGAACAAAAGAAAAAAGTAATTTAAAACTCATAATTATACACCCAAAACCTCCGCGTATTCAGCATACTCGGAGGTTTTTATGCAATATGTTGCGATTGTCTTCTTTTTTCTCAACAAAATATATGTAAACAATACATTGCAAACACAACCGCTTTATGCTAAAATATACGTGATTTTTATTGGAGAGTGAAAGCGATGCGTTGTTCGGGATGCATAAAAATTACTTTTTATAAAGCATTCGTGCGCCCTGAAATCAAAGTGCGCGCTTTTAAGAACTCCGGCGGAATCATTGTGCACAAAAACAGGGATAATTGTGATTATAAATAAGACTGAGCTTTTGCGGCTTGGTCTTATCTTTTTTTCTATAAAAAATCCATGAATCAAACATAAGCGAGGTAAACCATGAAGAAAGTAGCAATCGTAATGGGTTCTGACAGCGACCTTCCGGTCGTATCGGCCGCTGCAAAGCAGCTGGACATGCTCGGCATACCGTATGAAGCGAGAATTCTATCGGCGCACCGCACGCCGTACGAGGTTGCGGAGTTTGCCCGCAACGCGCGCGCGAACGGTTTCGGCGTCATCATTGCCTGTGCCGGCAAGGCAGCGCATTTGGCGGGCGCGATCGCCGCGCAGACAACGCTGCCGGTCATCGGCGTTCCGATTAAATCCAGCACGCTGGACGGGCTTGACGCTCTGCTCTCGACGGTTCAGATGCCGCAGGGAATACCGGTCGCGACGGTTGCCATCGACGGCGCCGCAAACGCCGCCCTTCTCGCCGCGCAGATACTTTCCGTCGAGGACAAGGAAATTGCGGCAAAGCTCAACGAAATGCGCCTGGAGATGGCAAAGTCGGTAGTTAAAAAAGACGAAAGTCTCGGCGGAAAAATCAGCTATTAAGCATACATACATCAAAACATCGGAGGAGTAAAACATGCAGAAAATCAACCTGCTTTACGAGGGCAAGGCAAAAAAGGTTTATACAACCGAAGACAGCGAGGTTTATATCGTTTCGTATAAGGACGACGCGACTGCGTTCAACGGGCTGAAAAAAGGCACCATCGAAGGCAAGGGCGCGATCAACAATAGAGTAACCAACCATTTGATGAAGCTGCTTGCGTCAAAAGGAATCCCGACGCATTTTGTAAAGCAGCTCAACGACTGCGAAACTGCGGTCAGAAAGGTTTCCATCGTTCCGCTTGAAGTGATTGTTCGGAACATCGCGGCAGGCTCGCTTTCCAAGCGGCTCGGGCTTCCTGAAGGAACCAAGCTCGCGACCACGGTGCTCGAGTTCTGCTACAAAAACGACGAGCTGGGCGACCCGATGATCAACGAGTATCACATCGCCGCCTTGCAGCTGGCGACCAAAGAAGAGCTTGAGAAAATCACCGAATACTCGTTTAAAATCAACCAAATCCTGACTGATTATCTGAAAGACCTAAACATCGAGCTGATCGATTTCAAACTCGAGTTTGGCAGAACCAGCGACGGAAAGATTATCCTCGCGGACGAGATTTCGCCGGACACCTGCCGTTTCTGGGATTCCAAAACGAAAGAAAAGCTGGATAAAGACCGTTTCCGCCGTGACCTTGGCGGCGTAGAGGACGCATATAAAGAGATTTTAAAAAGACTGCTTGGAGAATAAGAGAAATAGGTAAAAGGGAAAAAGTAAAAGGTAAGAGATAATAAAAGGGAAGAAGTAAGAAGTAAAAAGTAAAAAGTAAAAGATAGTTCTAAGTTTTACATACTGATTCTTTAATTTAAAGTTTATCTCTTGCCAGCATCTATCTTTTTACCAGCTTTGGGCCGATTATGAATTTTAAATTATATCCCTTACTTCTTACCTCTTATCTCTTACCTCTTATCTCTTACTTCTTATCTCTTACCTCTTATCTCTTACTTCTTATCTCTTACCTCTTATCTCTTACTTCTTACCTAATGTATAACTTTTGGAGGATTCTTATGTTTGATACGCTCAAGGAAGAATGCGGCGTTTTCGGCATGTTCTCAAAGGAGAATATCGATATCGCCCAGTACGCGTACTACGCGTTGTTCGCTTTGCAGCACAGAGGACAGGAGAGCGCCGGTATCGTCGTGAACGACGACGGCATTATGAACCTGCACAAAAACGTGGGGCTGGTAAACGAGGTTTTCACGCCCGAAGTGCTTTCCGGTCTGGGCAAGGGCAATATCGTCATCGGTCACGTTCGGTACGGAACCACCGGCACGCGTCCCCGCTTGAACGCGCAGCCGCTTCTGGTCAACCACGTCAAGGGCAGCATGGCTTTGGCGCATAACGGCAACCTGATAAACGACAGCGAACTGAGAGAAAAGCTGGAGCTGGAAGGCTCGATATTCCACACCACAAGCGATACCGAAGTCATCAGCTATGTAATCGTCAAAGAGCGTTTGAACGCCGTGTCGATTGAGGAAGCGGTCATTCACGCGATGGAAAAAATCAAGGGCGCTTATTCGCTGCTGATTATGTCGCCCACCAAGCTGATTGCGGTCAGGGACCCCTACGGATTCCGGCCGTTGTGCATCGGCGCGCTCGGCGACAGCTACGTTTTCGCTTCCGAGAGCTGCGCGTTTGACGCGATCGGCGCGACCTTCCTGCGGGACGTCAAGCCCGGCGAGGTCGTCGTGGTTGACAAGAACGGCATGCGCAGCTTTGAGAATCACTGCAATAAGGTAAAACGCGCGCTCTGCGTGTTTGAATACATCTACTTCGCCCGTCCCGATTCGGTTATCGACGGCGCTTCGGTACATACAGCGCGCCTGCGCGCGGGCGCATTTCTGGCGCTGGAACATCCGGTTCAGGCGGATGTCGTGGTAGGCGTTCCGGATTCGGGCATAGACGCGGCGATCGGATACGCGCGGCAGTCGGGCATTCCGTACGGCGTCGGGCTGATTAAGAGCAAATACGTCGGCAGAACCTTTATCCAGCCCAGTCAGGAGCAGCGCGAGGTCGGCGTGCGGCTCAAACTGAGTCCCATCGTGAGCGTATTGAAGGATAAAAGAGTAATTCTAATCGACGATTCCATCGTCAGAGGAACCACCAGCGCGCGCCTTGTCAAACTAATCCGCGACGCGGGCGCAAAGGAAGTGCATATGCGCATTTCCGCGCCGCCCTTCCGCCATCCCTGCTATTTCGGCACGGATATTGATTCGCCGGAACATCTGCTGGCCGCCAATCATTCCATCGAGGAAATGGCAAAGATGATCGGCGTCGATTCGCTCGGGTTCTTAAGCATTGACAGCGTTAAGAAACTGGCGGAAACCGGCGACAACGGTTTCTGCACCGGGTGTTTCTCCGGAACTTACCCGTTGGAGATTCCGTGCTATAACCGAAAAAGCAAATACGAGCGCAAGCTGAGCGAACGAACGGAGGCAAACCAATGAAAAGTTTCAGCGATAGCTATAAGGCGGCCGGCGTTGACATTACCGCCGGCTACGAAGCGGTCAGGCTGATGAAAGACCATATCAAACGCACGCTGATCCCGGGCGCCGGCGACATCGGCGGGTTCGGCGGATTGTTTGAGCTGGACCTGACCGGAATCAAAAAACCGGTTCTTGTCAGCGGCACGGACGGCGTCGGCACCAAGCTGAAAATCGCTTTCCTGATGGACAAGCACGACACCGTCGGCATCGACTGCGTCGCCATGTGCGTCAACGATATAATCTGCAGCGGCGCGAAACCGCTTATTTTCCTCGATTACATCGCGCTCGGAAAGAATATCCCCGAAAAAGTCGCTTCCATCGTTTCCGGCGTAGCGGAAGGCTGCGTTCAGGCGGGCTGCGCGCTGGTCGGCGGCGAAACCGCGGAGATGCCCGGTTTTTACCCGGAGGACGAATACGATTTGGCGGGTTTTTCCGTGGGCGTTGTCGATAAAGACAAAATTATTGACAATAAAAAAATTAAAAAAGGCGATGCCGTCATCGCGCTTCCTTCCTCCGGCGTGCATTCCAACGGGTTCTCGCTGGTCAGAAAGATATTCGACGTCGAACATAAGGGCGTTGACGCATATTACGCCGAACTGGGCATGACGCTGGGCGAAACGCTGCTCACGCCCACCAAAATATATGTAAAACCCATGCTGAAACTGATGGAAACGGTCGAGGTGAAAGCGGTTTCCCATATCACCGGCGGCGGTTTCTACGAGAATATTCCAAGAAGCATACCGGAAGGGTTCGCCGTCAAAATCGATAAGAAAGCGTTAAAGATACTTCCTGTTTTCGAGCTGATTCAAAAAGCGGGAAACATCGACGAGCGCGATATGTTCAACACCTTCAATATGGGCGTCGGCATGAGCGTTGTTGTGGATTCAGCAATCGCGGACAAAGCGGTCAGCGTGCTGAACGAAAACGGCGAAAAGGCCTATATCTGCGGTGAAATTATAAATCAAGAGAACGGGGAAGGTGTTCTGATTTGTTAAAGATCAATATTGCTGTTCTGGTCAGCGGTTCGGGAACCAATCTGCAGGCGCTGATAGACGCGAGCAAGGCCGGAACGCTCAAGAACGGCGAGATAAAAACGGTCATATCCAGCAAGGAAACGGCGTACGCGCTGCAAAGAGCGAAAGACAACGGCATCAAAGCCTACTGCGTGCCGAAAAGGGATTTCCCCGACCAGCAGGCGTTCGAGCGCAGGCTGATTGAGATTTTGAAAAGCGAGGGCGCGGAGCTGATTGTTCTTGCCGGATTTACCATCATTTTAAGCCCGTATTTTATCAACGAGTACCGGGACAGAATCATCAACATCCATCCGTCGCTGATACCCGCTTTCTGCGGCGAAGGTTTTTACGGGCTTAAGGTTCATCAGGCGGCGTTGGAGCGCGGCGTAAAGGTTACCGGCGCCACCGTTCATTTCGTCAACGAAATTCCGGACGGCGGAAAAATCATTCTGCAGAGAGCGGTCAACGTCAAGGACAACGACACGCCCGAAATCCTCCAAAGGCGGGTTATGATGAAGGCGGAATGGAGAATCCTTCCCAAAGCCTGCGAAATGGTCTGCAAACAACTGCTGAAAGAAAAGAAAGCAGAGTAAGGGATTGACTATGATAGATATCTTCAACTATTTATCCTCAAACAGCTATCCCGGCAGGGGAATCGCCATCGGCAAAAGCGCCGACGGAAACGAAGCGTATCTTATTTATTTTATCATGGGCAGAAGCGTGAACAGCCGCAACCGCGTATTTGTTGAGAACGCCGACGGAAGCGTCCGCACCAAAGCGTTCGACGAGAGCAAGCTGACAGACCCTTCGTTAATCATTTACGCGCCGGTCCGCGTTTTCGGCGAGCATACCATCGTGACAAACGGCGACCAGACCGACACGATATACAATTCGTTGCGGGACGGCAAGACCTTCGCGGACGCTTTGCGCACGCGCGGCTACGAGCCGGACGCGCCCAACTACACGCCAAGAATCAGCGGTCTGGCGACCATACACAACGGAAAACTCTCCTATAAACTGTCCATCCTCAAAAAGTCCTGCGCGTCTGCCGCCTGCGACCGGTTCTTCTTTGAGTACGAGAACACCGCGCCGGGCGTCGGGCATCTCATCCATACATACAAATCGGACGGCAACCCGATTCCCTCCTTCGAAGGCGAGCCGGCGGCTTTCGCCTGCGACAAGGATTTCGAATCGCTCGCGGACGGTATCTGGAACGCGTTGAACGAGGAGAACAAAGTTTCTCTCTTTGTCCGCAGCATATCGATCAAGGATGGTTCCTATAAAACTAAAATCTACAACAAGAATCAGTAATCGGGAGTGTGTGTTATGACAGAGCTTGAGCTGAAGTACGGCTGCAACCCCAATCAGAAGCCGGCAAGAATCTACATAAATAAAGGAAGTCTACCGATCGAAGTACTCAACGGAAAACCGGGTTATATTAACTTTTTGGATGCGTTCAACGGATGGCAGCTTGTAAAGGAGCTGAAGGAAGCGACGGGCATGCCTGCGGCCGCTTCGTTCAAGCACGTCAGCCCGGCGGGCGCGGCGGTAGGCGAGCCGCTGGACGATATTCTCCAGCAGATTTTCTTTGTTCCTTCAAAAGATATTTCTCCGCTTGCCTGCGCGTACGCAAGGGCGAGGGGCGCGGACCGGATGAGCTCGTACGGCGACTGGATTTCGCTGAGCGACAAGTGCGACCTGGACACCGCGAAACTGATTGCCGCGGAGGTTTCGGACGGCGTCATCGCGCCGGATTACGACGACGACGCGCTTGCGCTGCTCAAAACCAAGCGCAAGGGCACCTACAACATCGTAAAAATCGACAAAGACTATGTTCCCGAAGAGATGGAAGTAAAGCAGGTTTTCGGCATTTACTTTGAGCAGGCGCGCAACAACGTCAAAATCGACCGCGAGATGCTCAAAAACATTGTCACCGAGCAAAAAGAACTGCCCGAATCCGCCGTACGCGATTTAATCATTTCGCTGATTACGCTCAAATACACGCAGTCAAACTCGGTCTGCTACGCTTTTGGTGGTCAGGCAATCGGCATCGGCGCCGGACAGCAGTCCAGAGTGCACTGCACACGCCTTGCGGGCAATAAGGCGGACAACTTCTTCCTGCGCCAGCACCCGAAGGTATTGGAGCTGCCGTTCTTAGACGATATCGCCCGCCCGAACCGGGACAACGCGATCGACGTTTATATCTCCGCCGATTACGAGGACGTCATCGGCGACGACGTATGGCGCAACACCTTCAAGGTAAAGCCCGAACCGCTGACCGCGGAGGAAAAGAAAGCGTTCCTTTCTAAAATCAACGGCGTTTCTCTGGGCAGCGACGCGTTCTTCCCGTTCTCGGACAACATCGAAAGAGCGGCGAAGAGCGGCGTAAGCTATATCGCGCAGCCGGGCGGTTCCATCCGCGACGACCTTGTGATTGAAGCCTGCAACAAGTACGGCATGGTCATGGCGTTTACCGGCGTTCGCCTGTTCCACCACTAAACAGCGGACATTAATGGTTTTTTCGCAATCAAGAAATTAGAGTATAGGAGATCGATATGGACATTCTTGTTGTCGGCGGCGGCGGCCGCGAGCACGCGATTATCAAAGCGATCAAAAAAAGCCCGCTATGCGGGAAAATCTACTGCCTGCCCGGAAACGGCGGCATCGCCTCGGACGCTGAATGCGTAGATATCGGCGCGAAGGACATTCCGGCCATCACAGCCTTCGCGGTTGAAAAAAAGGTTGATTTTGCGATTGTCGCGCCCGACGACCCGCTGGTGCTGGGCGCCGTGGACGCGCTTGCGGAAAAGGGAATCCCTTGCTTCGGACCGAACAAAGCGGCAGCCATGATTGAGGGAAGCAAGGCGTTCGCAAAGGATCTGATGCGCAAATACGGCATTCCGACCGCAACCTATCAGACTTTTGACAACGCGGACGAAGCGATACGATATATTTCCGATCAGAACAGCTATCCCACCGTCATCAAAGCCGACGGGCTTGCGTTGGGCAAGGGCGTTATCATCGCCGAAAACTTCGAAGAAGCGAAAAACGCGGTCAAAAGCATCATGCTGGACAAAGCGTTCGGTGAAAGCGGCAATAAAATCGTGATAGAGGAATACCTTACCGGCGTGGAGGTTTCGGTGCTCGCCTTTACGGACGGAAAGACCATCAAGCCGATGGTTTCCTCGATGGACCACAAACGCGCTTTGGACGGCGACAAGGGCTTGAACACCGGCGGCATGGGCACCGTCGCGCCCAACCCGTATTATACAAAAGAAGTCGCCGACGCGTGCATGGAAAAAATCTTTCTGCCCACCGTTCAGGCGATGAACAGCGAGGGCAGGACCTTTAAGGGATGTTTGTACTTCGGACTGATGATTACCAAAACCGGCCCGAAGGTCATCGAATACAACTGCCGCTTCGGCGACCCCGAAACGCAGGTCGTGCTCCCGCTTTTAAAGAGCGACCTTTTGCAGATTATGCTCGCCGTTTCGCAGGGTACCTTAAGCGAAACGGAGGTTGTTTTTGACAACGGCGCCGCCTGCTGCGTCATCATCGCGTCCGGCGGATATCCGCAGCATTACGAAAAGGGCAAGAAAATAGATTTCGGCGACGTGCGGGAAAGCGACGATTTGCTGATTTACCACGCGGGCACAAAACTGGATAAGGACGGAAGCCTCTTCACCGCTGGCGGCAGGGTGCTCGGCGTTACTGCGACCGGAAAGGATTTGGCGGAAGCGGTTGAAAAAGCGTATAAAGCCGTAGAAAAAATCAGTTTCGAGGGTTCTTTCTACCGGAAGGACATCGGCAAAAAGGCGCTTGCGGTTCTACAACGCTAAAAAAGAGGAGCAGGGAATGGTTTACAGAGTATATACGGAAAAAAAGGAAGAATACGCTGCGGAAGCGAAGTCGGTTTTGAACGACATCCGGGAACTTTTGAAAATAAAAACGCTGACAAAAGTCCGGGTTCTAAACCGATACGACGTCGAAAACATCTCCAAGGAACTGTTCGATTACTGCGTCGGAACCGTTTTCTCCGAGCCGCAGTTGGACAACGTTTATTATTCGCTTCCGGACGACGGCGCGAAGGTCTTCGCCGTGGAATATCTTCCCGGACAGTATGACCAGCGGGCGGATTCCGCGTCCCAATGCATACAGATTGTGTCGCAGGGCGAAAGACCGATTGTCAAAAGCGCGAAGGTTTATCTTCTTTACGGCTACCTTACGGACGAGGATATTCAAAGAATACAGCATCATCTGATAAACCCGGTCGAGAGCCGGCTTGCTTCGCTAAAAGAAGCGGAAACGCTGCAGATGAAGACGGTTCAGCCCGATTCGGTCGAGACGGTCGAGAACTTCATCACCATGACCGACGACGAGCTGAAAGAATTCCGGCAAAGTCAGGGACTGGCGATGGATTTTGACGACCTTTTGTTCTGCCGGGACTATTACAGAAAAGAAAACCGCAATCCCACGATTACCGAGATTAAGCTGATTGATACATACTGGTCTGACCACTGCAGGCATACGACCTTCACGACCCACATCGACAACATCGTCATCGACGACAGCCAGACGGCGGAAGGGTACGAGAATTATCTAAGACTGCGCAAAGAGATGGGCAGAACCAGCCCGATTACGCTGATGGACATCGCGACAATCGGCGCGCGATACTTAAAGCGCAAGGGAATCCTGAAAGATTTGGACGAATCCGACGAAATCAACGCCTGCACGGTCAGGATTGACGTGGACGTGGACGGCAAAAACGAGGAGTACCTGCTCCTTTTCAAAAACGAAACGCACAATCATCCGACCGAGATTGAGCCGTTCGGCGGAGCGGCGACCTGCATCGGCGGCGCGATACGCGACCCGCTTTCCGGCAGAAGCTATGTGTATCAGGCAATGCGCGTCACCGGCGCGGCAAACCCGCTTACGCCCATCGAACAGACCATGAAGGGCAAACTCCCGCAGCGCACGATCGTTACCGAAGCGGCGCGCGGTTACTCCTCCTACGGCAACCAAATCGGGCTTGCCACCGGCCTGGTCGACGAGCTGTACCACGAAGGTTATGCCGCAAAGCGCATGGAAATCGGCGCGGTACTCGGCGCCGCGCCCAGAAAAAATGTAAAAAGAGAAAAACCGGCGCCGGGCGACGTGGTCATTCTGCTCGGCGGCAGAACCGGCAGGGACGGCTGCGGCGGCGCGACCGGTTCTTCCAAATCGCATACGCTTGAATCGCTCGAGCAGTGCGGCGCAGAGGTTCAAAAGGGCAACGCGCCCGAAGAGCGCAAACTGCAAAGGCTTTTTAGAAATCCGGAAGCATCCAGACTGATTAAGAAGTGCAACGACTTCGGCGCCGGCGGCGTTTCGGTCGCGATCGGCGAGCTGGCGGACGGACTCGATATTGACCTCGACAAGGTTCCGAAAAAGTATGAGGGACTGGACGGCACCGAGCTTGCCATCAGCGAATCGCAGGAGAGAATGGCGGTCCTGCTCGACAAGAACGACGTCGAACGCTTTATGGAACTCGCTTCGGAAGAAAACATCGAAGCGACTGCCGTCGCCGTCGTAACCGATACCAACCGCCTGCGCATGCGCTGGAAGGGGAAGGTAATCGTCGATATATCCCGCGATTTCCTCAACTCCAACGGCGCCGTCAAGCACGCGAACGTCAAGGTTGAACAATGGAAAACCTACAAGGATAAATCTTACAAAAGTTTTGCTAAAGGCATGCGGGAAGTTTGCGCCGACCTGAACGTCTGCTCCAAGCGCGGACTATCGGAGCGCTTTGACGCGACCATCGGCGCCGGAAGCGTTTTGATGCCGTTCGGCGGTAAGTATCAGCTCACGCCGACGCAGGTGATGGCGGCGAAGATTCCGGTATTGGAAGGCGAAACCGACACCGCTTCGGTGTTTGCGTACGGATTTAACCCGTTTGTCAGCGAAGCGAACCCGTACGCCGGCTCCTACAACGCGGTGGTCGAATCGGTCACCAAGCTGGTCTGCGCCGGCGCGGGACTGGATAAATGCTATCTTTCGTTCCAGGAGTACTTCTGCCGTCTCGGAAAAGACGAGAAGCGCTGGGGGCTTCCGTTCGCGGCTCTGCTCGGCGCTCTGCAGGCGCAGATTGACCTGGGCATCGGCGCGATCGGCGGCAAGGACTCGATGAGCGGCAGTTTCGAGAACCTTGACGTTCCGCCGACGCTGGTTTCCTTCGCGGTCACGGTCACGAACGCGAAGAACATCATCTCGCCCGAGTTCAAAAAGGTAGGCAGCCGGGTAATCCTTTTAAAGACCGAAATGAAGGACGGCAAAGCCGATATCGAAAGCCTGAAAAACAACCTTGCCCTTGCGCAGACCCTGATTCAGGAGGGCAAGGCGGTTTCTGCGTACACGCCCACGTTCGGCGGCATCGCGGCGGCGGTCTTTAAAATGTGCATCGGCAACAAAATCGGCTTTAAATATGCGGACAACCTGAACCTTGACCTGTTCGGCTGCCTCTGCGGAAGCATTATTCTTGAACTAAAAGAAGACGCCGATATCGGCATTACGCTCGGATATACGACCGATAACGCTGTTATTGAGAAAGACGGCGAGGATCTTTCGCTCGACAGCCTGCTGAATATCTATGAAGAGAAGTTAGAACCCGTGTTCACCTGCAACATACAGCAGAACATCAAGGTGTTTGATATTCCGCTGTATAAAGCAGAAAAACGCCTTGCGCCGGCTGTAAAGACCGCAAAGCCGAAGGTCTGCATTCCGGTTTTCCCGGGCAACAACTGCGAGTACGACTGCGCCAGAGCCTTTGAGCGCGCGGGCGCCGAGCCGGTCATTACGGTCATCAAGAACCTCACCGGCGCTGATATAACCGCATCGGTCGACCTGATGGTAAAGCGAATCGCCGAGTCGCAGATTGTATTGATTCCCGGCGGATTTTCGGGCGGCGACGAGCCGGACGGTTCCGCGAAGTTCATCACCGCGTTCTTCAGAAACCCGAAAATCAAAGAGCAGGTCGAAATCCTGCTTGAGAAACGCGACGGCTTGATCGGCGGCATCTGCAACGGCTTCCAGGCGCTGATCAAGCTCGGTCTGGTTCCGTTCGGCAAAATCATGGAGCCGGACGCTTCTTCGCCCACGCTCGGTCCGAACATCATCGGCAGACACCAGTCCAGGCTGGTCAACACCAAAATTGTTTCCAACAAATCGCCCTGGTTTATGCTCTATGAGCCGGGCGAAGTGGTAACGGTTCCGATTTCGCACGGCGAGGGCAGGTTTATCTGCGAAGACACACTTGCGCAAAAGCTCATTGAGAACGGTCAGATTGCAACGCAGTACGCGGACCTGAACGGCAGAGCGTCCGCAGACATCGCGTACAATCCCAACGGCTCGCTGCTCGCCGTTGAGGGAATTACCTCTCCCGACGGCAGAATCTTCGGCAAAATGGGCCATTCCGAGCGCGCGGGTGCGTACCTTTACAAAAACGTTCCGCAGTACAAATACGACAACCGGCTCTTCGAAGGCGCGGTAAAATATTTTCAGTAAAAAACAAGGCGGGGGCTTGCTCCCGCCTAACCCTGCATGAGGAGGAAATTATGAATAACATCATGAAAGTAGTTCTCTCCGGTAGGTGTACCGGATGCAGTGCATGCAATGATTGCGAGCATATCACATTCAGTCTGAATGAACAGGGCTTTTACGCACCAACCGTTGATGAAAATTGTAATGAATGCGGTAAATGTATAGATAAGTGTATTTACTCTGATCAATACGAAGAAGATACCGATGAATAACGAAGGGCTGCGACAACGCAGCCCTTTTGTTATGCCATTTTATCAAATGTTATGACCACCTTGAACAAATCCCCGTCGATAGACAGCTCGAATTTGCCTTTTTGCAGTTCGGTCAGGCTTTTTGCAATCGACAACCCCAGTCCGCTGCCCTCGGTCGAGCGCGAGCTGTCCCCGCGGACAAAGCGTTCGGTAAGCTCGTCGCTCGAGATATTTAATGGGTATTTTGAGATGTTTTTAAAGGCGATTTGCACCTTTCCGTCCGTTTCGACAACCGAAAGGTAAACCCTTGTAGCCGGCAGGGAATATTTGCAGATATTGCTCAGCAGATTGTCAAACACCCGCCATAAGAGCCTGCCGTCGCAGAAAACCGGCGTTTCGTGATCCGGTAGGGTTACGATAGGTTCAAGAGAAACAGCCTTCAAACGCTCGTCATATTCCGCCACAGCTTGCGAGAGCAACTCTTTGATGTCGGTGCGGGCAGGGGAAACGTTGATGCTGCCGGATGAAGCCTTTGACGCCTCCACCAGGTCCTCCGTCATTTTCTTCAGCCGGGCGGATTGTCTGTCTATCACCGCAAGGTACTCTTTTGCGGTTTCGTTCTCGATGTTCTCTTTTTTAAGCAGGTCGACATAGTTAATAATCGACGTGAGCGGCGTTTTGATATCGTGCGAAACATTCGTAATCAGCTCAGTTTTCATGCGTTCGCTCTTAATCCGCTCCTCAACCGCTTTGGAGATTCCGGCGCTGATGTTGTTCAGGTTTTCGCCGTGCTTTTTGAGATCCCACAGCATTTTGCTTGTATCAATTCTGTAGCTGATATCCCCGTTCGCGATTCTCTCTCCGCCTTCCTTCAGCTTGCGCAAATGCAGCGTAAGATAGCAGATAAAGCTGCAAAGAAGAACTTTTTCTATCCCCCAAAGAAAGAACAAACCGCCGGAACCATTCGAGATAATCATGAACGCCGTCAAAATCAGCTCAAACAGCGTAATCACGCCGAAAATCAGCAGTACCTTAAATAAAACATTCAGATTGCGGAAAACAAACAGGAAAGCGCTTAAAAACTTCTTGAACACCCTATAGATAAATAAGCAGACTATATATATGACGGTGTTTTTCAGCAAAGTTTTCGCCTTCAACCTTGCCGCAAAAGACATGCAGTAAACTATGAGCGATAGAGCACATAAAAACGTAACTGGAATGACAATCAAAAAGAAGTTGGAAGCTAAGTCCACGTTCGCAACAATCTCCGTACCGTAAACGAGCACGCAACCTGCCGCGGCTGTGAAAATATCAAACGGAATTTTATCCATACCGTACAGCGAAACGCCCTCGATGCCCTTTCGGTACCCCGCGGCGCACATCAGAAGAATAAAAAGCAGTACAGAAAAGATTCCGCTAAAAGTAACAAAAACAATAAGAATACTGCTGCCTAACGAATGGATGATGTCAAATATAATTTTTAGCTGATAGAATTCGTCACATTCGGTCAGATTCGCGCGTACCGAAACGGTTACAATATAACCTCTCGATTTATCATCATAGTAATAATCGTCTTTGAAACCGTAGTTGGGTTCGTCATAATTGGATAAAACGATGTTTCCGTCAGAATCCTTAACTGTAAACGAAACATTGCAGTTGTCAGAACTATAGATATCTTTTTGAATATCCTCTAAAATAAACGGTTTTGAACTGGAATTTGCATACTGATATTTCATAAAAGAGCCGAAAATCCGAGCGGCATAATCGTTTGCCTGATTCTTGCACAGCTTGGATTCAAAAAAGGTAATATTGCTGTTATAAAACATATTGTTGTCTACAAGGATTGCGATACCCAGCACGGACAAAAAGAATACGGTCAAAAAAACGGCAAAAAGAATAACCGCTGTTATTTTAAAAGCAAAACTATGTTTAAATTTATTCATTGTCAACACCCTTTACAATTTTGTAGCCCTGACCCCATACGACTTTGAGATATCTCGGCTCGGCTGGGTTAATCTCCAGCTTTTCCCGCAGGTGCCGGATATGAACCGCGACCGTGTTCTCGCAGCCGAGCGGATTGTCGCCCCAAACCTTTGTGTAAATCTCGGCAGAGGAAAATACCTTACCCGGGTTCTGCATCAAGAGTTTTAGAATTTCATATTCGGTAGGGGTTAAGCTGACAGGCTCGCCGTCTACCGTAACCGTTTTGGTTTCGTCGTCCAGCGCGATGTTTCCGATTTTAAGCGCCGTCGGCTTTATCACCGCGCTGCCCAGCTTGGTATAGCGCCGAAGCTGGGACTTCACTCGCGCCAACACTTCGACCGGATTAAAAGGTTTGGTTATGTAATCGTCTGCTCCGATATTCAGTCCGAGTATTTTGTCGCTGTCCTCGCTTTTCGCGGTAAGCAGAATAATCGGGACATTGCTGAACTCGCGAAGTTTTGTCATCGCCGTAATTCCGTCCATGACTGGCATCATAATGTCCATCAGAACTAAATGAATTTCATTCTCTTTTACGATTTGCACAGCTTCCATGCCGTTGTACGCTTCAAAAGTCCGGTAATCCTCGCTTGAAAGGTATATCTTCAAAGCCGATACAATGTCCTTTTCGTCGTCGCAGATCAAAACATTACACATAATCAACCCTCCGGTAATAAAATACCATAAACTCCTTTAAAATCCAATACGCTATTGTCTTAAGAATTTCTTAAAACAAAAAAGAGTCGGTTTTCAAACCGGCTCTGAAATGGTTTTTTCTTATTTTTCTTTGCTCTTAAAGAGCAATGACCACAAAAGCGCAAAAGCAAAAGATGCCGTGATGCCCGCGGAGGTCGCTTTGAGTCCTCCGGTCAGCGCGCCGAGCAGGCCCTGTTCGCTGACCGCTTTTTCTACGCCCTTCGCGAGCAGATAGCCGAACCCGGTCAGGGGCACCGTCGCGCCGGATTTTCCGAACTTCACAATCGGCTCGTACACCTGCAAGGCAGTCAGGATAACGCCCATAACGACATAGCCGACCAGAATCCGCGCGGGCGTCACCTTGGTTTTATCGATAAATATCTGGGCGATTACGCACAAAATGCCGCCGACTAAAAAACTGTACAGGAAACTGTTCAAATCCATCAGACCAACTCCTTCGTTACTCCTTGCAGATATGAATCAGATGCGCGATCGACGGAATGCTCTCGTTCTGCAGCGCGCTTTTTTTGTTCAGGAGCGCGCCGGTGGCGATCAGGAGCACGCGTTTTAGCTCGTTGTTCTGCATCCGCTTGAAGATATGGCCGCCGAAAACCGTCGCCATGCAGGCGCAGCCCGACGCGCCCGCGTGCATGTCCTGTTTTTCGATGTCGTAGATCAGCATTCCGCAATCGACGTATATGTCGCCGAGCGTGTATCCGCATCGCTTGAGCAGCTCGATGGAAATCTCGTGCCCTTCCTTGCCGAGATCGCCGGTCGCGATCAGGTCAAAATCCTGCGGTTTAAGGGAACTTTCGTTAAAATAGCGCAGAATCGTGTCCACCGCGGCGGTCGCCATCGCCGCGCCCATGTTGTTTGCGTCTTTGACGCCGTTATCAACGATTTTTCCGATAACGGCTTCCTTTACGCGGAACGGCGTCGGTTCGTTCTGAAACAGGTACGCGCCGCAGCCGGTTACCGTATGCTGGGCGGTCGGCGTCCGCTGACTGCCGTATTCCAGCGGGAAACGGTACTGGCGTTCCGCGGAGCAGAAATGCGAAGAAGCCATCACCGCCGCGTTTTTCACGAGTCCGCCGTTGATAAATGCGGACGCTACGATCGAACCTTCTATAATCGTCGAGCAGGCGCCGTATAACCCGAGAAACGGTATATGCGTCTTTGTGACCGCGAAACTGGTCGCGATGCATTGGTTCAACAGGTCGCCGCCCATCAGCAAATCTATATCCTCCGGACGCTTTCCGGATTTGCCGAGCAGAATGTTCAGCGTCCGTCTTGCCATTTCGCTTTCGGCTTTCTCAAACGTGTCCGTGCCGAAATACGGGTCCTCTTCAATCGCGTCAAAATACGAAGCGAGCGGACCCTCCGATTCTTTTTTTCCGACCAGAGAGGCCGTCTGCGCAAGATAAACGCTGCTGAAATGAAGAATACTGTTTTTCAACGCGTACCACCTTATTTCATGATAAAAAAGTAAATGATTCCGTAAATAATCGAGGCGACAGTGCCGTAAACTATAACGGGACCGGCGATGACGAACATCTGGGAAGCGACGCCCATTACGAAGCCTTCGCTTTTCGCGTCGATCGCGGGGGAGGTAACGGCGTTGGAAAAGCCTGTGATGGGAACCAGCGTGCCCGCTCCGGCGTGCTTGGCGATTTTGTCAAACCAGCCGATGCCGGTGAACAGGCCCGCAAGGAATATCAGTGTGACCGATTCTAATGTTTTCGCGGTTTCTTCTGCGACGCCGATATAGAGGTACAGCACTAAAAAACCCTGTCCGATCGCGCAGATAAGCCCGCCTATCAGAAAAGCTTTGATGCAATTGACGACCGTGTTCGATCGTTTAGCCCGCTTTTCCGTGTAAGCAAGATACTCTTTTTTATTCACGCTGGATTTTCCTTTCGTTCATTTCTGTGTTTTATGAATATTCTTGTCATAAAATTGAATTTTATACCAAGACTATTGACAAGAGGATGATATTGAATATAATTAAATGTAAATGTTATAAATTTACTGTAAATACCGCATAAATACTGATTTCCCGGCGAAATTGTCCGTTGCGTTAGCAATCGCATTCAGTATTTGAGTTTATTTGAAAGGATTGGTAAAGTGAATAAGTTCTATCCTCCGGAAAGGTACGACAAGCCGGACAGTTTCAGATCCTTAATTAAAAAAAGCGCAGAGAAATACGGTAATAAACCCTATTTAAAATATATAAAAAAGACTGGTGATGTCGGAGAGGTATCATTTGTACAGTTCTACAACGACGTAAAATCGCTTGGAACTGCTTTCTTCGGCTTAAAGCTGGCGGGGAAGAGGGTTGCCATTCTCGGCGAAAGCCGGCCCGAATGGGTTACCGCTTACATGGCGGCGCTCTGCACCGGCAGTGTTGTCGTTCCGCTTGACAAGGAGCTGCTTGCGGACCAGATTCGGAACTTCATCGAGCTCGCGGAAGCAGACGCGCTTTTCTATTCCGAGGCATTTGCCGATTCCGTAAAATCCATGTCGGAAACGCTTCCGGGCGTGCAGTATTTTATCTGCTTCGACAACGTATGCGATTGCGAAAACGAAAGGTTTAAATCCTACAAGGACGTGCTCGCATACGGCGAAAAACTGCTTACCGAGGGAAATACCGACTATGAGAGAGCAAGGGTAGATACCTCGAAGATGAGCGCGATTATTTTTACCTCCGGCACAACCGGAACCAGCAAGGGCGTCATGCTTTCGCAGGACAATCTGCTGTACTGCATGCATGCTTCGGCAAATATGGTAAATTTCAGCGACAAGGACGTGCTTTTCTCGGTTCTTCCGCTGCATCATACGTATGAGATGAGCTGCGGAATTCTCACGCCGTTGATGCTGGGAATTACCGTATGCTTCAACAACAGCCTGAAGTATTTCATGAAGAACGTCAATATCTTCAAGCCCACCGGCATGGTTCTTGTTCCCTTGTTCGTCACCACCATCTACAAAAAGATCATGGAGGAAATCCAAAAGAAGAACAAGGAAAAACTGTTCAAAGGCGCGGTTGCCGTCACAAAGAACCTGCGCAGGGTCGGTCTTGACGTTCGGAGCATCGCCTTCGCCGAAATCAGAAAAGCGCTCGGCGGCAATTTGAAAAAAATCATCTGCGGCGGCGCGGCGCTGGACCCGGATTACGTCGACAGATTTGACGAGTTCGGCATCAACATTTCCGTCGGTTACGGCATCACCGAGTGTTCGCCGCTGGTTTCCGTCAATCCCTATTTCCGTCGCAAGAGAGGTTCTGTCGGAATCCCGGTAAAGAATTCTATTGTTAAAATTATCATCGAGGACGAGAACGATAACGAAATCGACGCCGAAACGGGCGAAATCGGCGAGATCTGCGTAAAAGGACCTCAGGTTATGCTTGGCTACTACAAGAACCCTGAAGCGACGGCCGCTACCTTTACGCAGGAAGGCTTCTTCAAAACCGGCGACTACGGTTATATCGACGAGGAAGGTTATTTGTATATAACCGGCAGAAAAAAGAATATCATCGTATTGCCGAACGGAAAGAACGTTTATCCGGAAGAAATCGAAGAATACCTCTACAAGCTGGACGTTATCAGCGAATGCGTTGTCGTCGGCAGAGAGAGCAGCACCGGCGAAGTCGTGCTCACCGCGATCATTTATCCCGATTACAGCAAGTTTGAAGGTTGTGATCAGAATGAAATTATCGAAAGGATGAAAGCCGAAGTTCTCAAGGTCAACAAACAGCTTCCGATATTCAAGCAAATCCGGAATATCGAGCTGAAAAAGAGCGAGTTTGAAAAGACTTCTTCCAAAAAAATCATACGTCATAAAGTTTAATATAAAACATTTAGGTTAAGAGGTATACAGTATGTTTGAAAAGCTAAAAAATGTACTTGTTGAGGAAATGAGCATTAATCCCGACGATATTACGCCGGACGCGGAACTGATTAACGATTTAGGCTTCAACTCGCTGGAGCTTGCCGATTTAATCGTTCTGTGCGAGGAAAAATTCGACGTCGTTTTCGATGAAAAAGATCTTCCGAGTTTGGTTACCGTTGGCGATGTCGCCAATTACATTGAACTTAATTCTTAAAAAATATAAAAAAAGCCCGCTTGAAATCCCTGACAGCTTCAAGCGGTATTTTTTTTATAGATTAAGACCTACTTTCCGACTAATTCCCGGTATCTGGAAAGCGCGTTCTGCACGACGACGTTCCAGGGAAGGGGAATGGTTTCCCTTGCTTTTTCGCCGACCTGCTTTGCGTAGGGAAGCGCGTCCACGATGCAGTCCGCAATGGATTTCGGCGTGTTCTCGCACAGAAAGCCGTTGTAGCCGTGCGTAATCCCCTCCGCGGAGCAGGAATCCTTTAGCAGGATGGAAGGGGTTCCGGCGGCGGCCGCTTCGCGCACCACCATCGGCGCGTTGTCGTAAGGGGAAGGGAAGACAAGCAAATCCGCGCGGGCATACAGGCTCATCAGCAGGTTTCGGTCCGTGATGTGTCCGGTAAAAATCACTTTTTTACGCAGACCAAGCTCTTTGGCAAGCTCCTTGATTTCTTCTTCGTCCGGACCCTTGCCGGCAAATATCATTTTAAAGTTCTGGTTTTCCGTAGCATAAATCTGTACGGCGTGCAGAATGTTGCGGATGTTTTTCTTCCAGTTCTGCTGCCCGACGAACAGGAACAGATGTTCTTCCTCGCTTATATTGTATTTTTCCGATACCGCTTTGATCGCTTCTTCGGTCGGATGCCAGAGGTTTGTTCCGTTCGGCATAACCCGTATCTCTTTTTTAAATCCGTATTCTCTCAAAACGTCGGCGGTGGCGTGATTCACCGCCCAAACCTCGTCGCAGGCGTTATAGAACTCAAGCACGTATTTTATGCAGGTATTTGAAATCAGCTTGCTTTTGGTTGCTTTGTAAAAGTCGTCGTAATACTTTGTATGAAAAGTTCCGACAAGCGGGATGTTTCGTTTTTTCGCGATCCGCATCGCCTCTCTGCCTGCGGAAAAAGGGCTGTGTGCGTGCAGAATATCAAAATCGATTTTCTTTATCTTTTTACGGAAGGAAATATCAATCTGGGGAATGCCGGCGCGGTAAGTCGAACCGTTTAAACCAATGCTTAAATACTGAAACGTAGGGAATGAATGAACGGCAGTACAGTTCGGCGCTTTCGGCGCAACGTAATAACAGTGCTGATTCATTTTCGTCAGTTCTTCGGCATAGCTTTTTACAACCATACCGACGCCGTCCGTTTCCGGCGGAAATACGTCGCAGAATTCTCCGATAATCATAGTTGCAAACCCTTCCGTTTTATTAAACATATTCTGCTTCTATTTATATACACAATCATCGCTTTCTATAATTATATTATTATTAGTATCTTTTTACAATAGGTTGATTGTAAAATCAAATTGAACAACTAAATAAAAGAGATCCATGTCGGATTTCTTTTGGTAGAATTATGTCACCACAACAAAACCTGCCAAAGGAGACCACGACCATGGATCAGACCTATTCTACCACATTTACACCCGATCGCGAAAGGGGCCAGCACTTAAATTTTGAAGACCGTTGCAGCATCAAAATTTTTATCAAACTCGGCTA
>JAKPGJ010000009.1 GCA_029550965.1 Bacillota bacterium | reverse complement strand
GAAGAAGACATGGGGCACCTGGAATATCGGTACGCTGACCTATGCCGGAAATCCCTTGGCGGGCGCCGGAACCGACTGGGAATATGTATACAGAGTAGGCGACAAAGACCATCCGATTGCTTTCTGCGGCGGCAACCATGGAAACGAAGCGCTGAAGGAACTGAAGTTCTATGACGGTACAACGGGCGAAGAACTCACGCTCGACGTCGGAGAAACCATTCAGATCGACAGCATAAAGATTGTTGAAAAAACGCAGATTTTGTTCAACGAATCCAGTACCGCGTGGTGCGATGTTGTCCGCACATATTATATCGCAGGAAACAGAATCGAACTGCTTGTTGATTACAAATTAATAAAAGACTGCAAGTTTGATCTTTCCTATACCTGCATGTTCCCCGTATACAGGGATTATGGCACGCATACAGAATTCTACAACATAAATGGTACCGTAACCAGCGTTGACGCAACGCCGAAGGATCAATACAGACAGAAGTATCCGACCGATTTTACAGGCCCGTACCTCGGTAAGCTGCCGGCTACAAAGGTTAAGCTTTGGGGCGACAAAAATCCTGAATACACCTTTGACGTTCAGGTTTATGACATCAGCGCCTCCTGCGGCGATTTTAAGAATACCGAGAAAACCTTCCTCTGGGATATGAGCTTGGGTGCGACCAAGCTGTATGTTTCCAAGTTCAAGACAAACGATACGGTAGCAGCCGGAACAACCTGGAAAACCAAGAGCACCTGGGCGTTCTATATCGAACCGGCTCTTCCGGGTTAATTGAAATCTTAAATAAAAATAAAGCCTTTCCCGTTTGCACAACGGGAAAGGCAAACTTATTTCATCAAGAATTTAATCACGAAATTGGCAGAGGATCATTATGAAACTGAACAAATTTTCCATCACAGCTGCAACCACAACCCTCTTTACCGTAGTATTAAATATAGCGGCTTTTTTCTTTCTTCCCGAAACCATGGTAACGCAAATCGGTTTTTCATCCGTAAACCGCATGCCGACGGCAATCTATTTGCTTCTTTCGGCTTTCATCGTTGCATTGTCCGCGGGAATGGTTGTTTTCTCAGACAAACATCATCCGAATAAAAAGACGAAATGGTTCGCGGTAAATCTTGTTGTTTCGCTTTTAAATGTTGTTATTATCATATATAATCTCATAAAATAAGACGAACAAGACTTTCGAAAAATCTAAAAAAATTTAAACGTATATTGAATATTGGCCATATAAATTAATGATTTATGATATTATTATTCATGATATCGCTGTATAATAAGTCAGCTTCATAAAAAACTATGCGGTTTTTTCTGACAATTTGAGGAGCTAATAACGATATGAAAGAATCAAGCAAAAAAAAGATTAAGTGGATCATTCTTGTGATTGTCGGATTGATCCTTGTTTCGATCAGTTCGGTCGTGATAGCGGTGCTGATTGCGTTTAATCAGATTCATGTCAATATTGATTTTATAGATTATGAATCGGAATACGTTGTCCCCGACCTTCCGAGCGATATCATTGAAACATCCGTCGACCCGAACGACTTTGACTACGAAGAACCGGAAGACGAGCCCGTTGTGGAGGAGCCGGATAATACAACCAGCAATTCGGGAAACACCAGCAAGAGCGGTAGCGGCAAAAACAACAATAGAAATACCGACAGCAATTATATCAAGGAAACGCCTATTTACAAGGTGGCGCCGAAAGACGAAAATATCATCAACATTCTTTTAATCGGCAGAGACGGCGGCAGAAGCGACAGCATGATCGTCGCCTCCTATAACAAAAAGACCGGCAGAATCGTTCTGACCTCCTTTATGAGAGATTCGCTGGTCTATATCCAAAACTACGGCTGGAACCGGCTTAATGCGTCGTTTGCTTACGGCGGCCCCGGTCTGACCATCAACACGATTAACCAGATATTCGGCACGGATATCCAGCATTTTGTCTGCATTGATTTCAGCGGCTTTACAAAGGTTATCGACAGCATCGGCGGCATTACGGTCAACATTACCGAAGCGGAATCGAATTATTTAAAGACGCAATGCAATCTTGACATTCCTGCCGGAGACGCCACGCTGAACGGTTCCCAGGCGCTTGTTTACTCCAGAATCCGCAAGGGCATCGGCAACGACCAGGCCCGCACGGAACGTCAGCGCAAAGTCCTGACCGCCATTTTGACAAAAGTGTTCAACGAGTTTGATATTGCAAAAGCGCTGTCGCTTATGAACAACTCGCTGAAGTATGTCAAAACCAACCTGAGTTTGGGCGACATGACTTCTCTGCTGTACGACTTTATGAATCAGGACAGCATCCACATAGAGACCTTCAGAGTACCGGCGGACGGCACCTACGCAAACGCTTACTACAACGGAATGGCGATTTTAAAAGTCGATTTTGAGAAAAACAAGCGTTTGATAGAAGAAAAAATCTATAAGTAAAGAAAGGTTATTCTATATAAGATGGAGCAAAAAGGCACAAGCAATCCCGGTAACAGAATGAACGGCAATAGAAGCAATAAAACGCCGGTCAACCGCCGTTCTGCGGGACAGAGCAATAGCGCGAAAAACAAAAAAAGAGCGAAACTGATTTTGACGATGATCGCCGCTCTGGTTCTGATTTTTATTGGATGCGTCGTCGCCATCATCATGATTGTTTACGACCAGGTGCACGAGGACACCTCGTTTGTCGATCGGTCGGGACCTTACGTGATGCCGGACCTGCCGAGCGACTATCTCGGAAATCCGAACGAGGTTTCCATCTCGGAGGACGACATTGTTCCCGAAACCGGTAAACAAAGCCCGATTTACAAGGTCAAACCGATTGACGAGAACATCATCAATATTCTGCTCGTGGGCAAGGAAACCACGAACAGCGACAGCATGATCGTCGCTTCCTATCATAAAAAGACCGGCAAGATTGTGCTTGCCTCCTGCCTGCGCGATTCGTACGTGCCCATCGAAGGGTACGGCTGGAGAAAGCTGAATGCGGCCTTTCCGCTCGGCGGCGTGGGTCTGACCATCAACACGATTAACCAGATATACGACCTTGACATTCAGCGCTATATTACGGTCGATTTTGACGGATTCATCCAGCTTATCGACATTCTCGGCGGCGTGGAGATCGAATTGAGCGAGCTGGAAGCGTCAAGGCTGAACGAGGATTACAACCTCAACCTTTCTCCCGGTCTGCAGACGCTGAACGGAGAAGCCGCGTTGTGCTACTCGAGACTGCGCTACAGAGCGGGCGACGACTATAAGCGCACCGAACGTCAGCGCAAGGTGATTACCGCCGCTTTAAGCAAAATGTATAATACGAGGAATCTCAACACCGTCAAGAATCTGATCGCCGAGGGCATTCAGTATGTCAGAACCAATCTGAGCCTGAGCGAGATTTATTCGCTTTTGGAAGGCTTTATGCGGTTGGACAGCTTGAATATCGAATCCATACAGATTCCCGCCTACGGCACGTTCACCGAAGAAAAGCATGTGAAGGTCGGCGACTATTATGTCGAGGCTTTGGTCGTGGATTTTGAGAAAAACAAGAAATATATCCGCGAAAAACTGTACGGCAATTAAATAAGTTCGATAAAAAAGGCTTCCGCGTAAAAAAGCGGAAGCCTTCTTTTGCTATTTCATCAGTTTTAATTTTCTTACCGTTATTTCATTCGGATATTTAAGCAGGAATCGGGTTTCGCCCTTGACAAGGGAGAGCGCGCTGGTTTTTGTCGCCGTTTCGCCTTCCGTACCGTTTGTGACGACCGACGCGGCGCTGTGCCCGTTGACCAAAATCCGCATGCTGGTCTGCGTCAGAACCGGCGTGTCGGCCCTTAACTCCAGTACCAGCAGGTATTGCCCCGCTTCTGCAAGGTGGAGCGCAATTTCGGCGCCGGAAGATACGGTCTCGGTTTCATAAACCGTATTCAATCGGTCGATTTTGTCCGCAAGGTTGTTTTTGAGCGCACAGCCGTCCGCAAGAAAGCGTGCGAAGGCGCGGGTTTTCAGGATATAGCGCAAAAGGTTCATCGCGTTTCTTTGCAGTTCGCCGCGCTTCAGTTCCCCGGAAGCAAGCGCATCCATCAAGTTGTCCTTGTTGGTCGCGGCGTCGGCGCACACCATGTAAATATCGTTCTGCGCTTTTGCCATGGCTTTGAGGTTTTCTTTGGAGCCGGGTCCGCCCTCGTCGTTCGCCATCGCCCACCAGTCGGTCATGACAAAACCGGTATAACCCCATTCGTTCCGCAGAAGCGTGGTGTTCAGGTCGTAATTGGACGCGGTCCAGATGCCGTTGACCGGGTTGTAGGAGGTCATGATGGCGGTCGCGTTGCCCTCCTGAACCGCTATTTTGAACGCTTTGGTATAGATTTCGCGGATGCAGCGCTCGGACATGACCGAGTCGGCCGTATGGCGGTTGGTTTCCTGGTTGTTGGCGATAAAGTGTTTGAGCGTGCCGGTCACGCCCGCTCTGTTCAGCCCTCTTGAGATGGCGGCCGCGATTTTCCCGGTCAGCAGCGGGTCCTCGGAGAAGTATTCAAAGTTGCGCCCGCCAAGTGGATTGCGGTGAATGTTCATGCCGGGGCCGAGCAGCACGTCGATCTTATACGCGGTCATCTCGATGCCTTCGAGAACGTACAGTTCCTCGACTAACTTTTCGTTCCATGTGCAGGCGAGCAGCGTTCCGACGGGCAAAGCGGTCGCCTTGATGTCGCTGACCAAACGTACGCCGGACGGCCCGTCGCTTCCGCAGACCGGAGGAATTCCGAACGCGACCAGCCGGTCGGTCACGCCACCGAAAGCGCAGCCCGACCCCGCGGTAACCTTCGGGCTGTTCATGCCCTCGCCGCGCGACAGGCAGGCAAGGTCCTCGTCGGCAAACTGCGCGACAAAGTCTTTCAGTTCCGCTCTGCCTTCGTAAACGTCGATAAGGCGGATTCCCTTGTCGCCGGTATAGGGAATATCCTCCGGCAGGTTGTCCGAAATCCGCTTCGCAAGGTCGATGGTTCTCAAAGGAACCGGCTCGTATGCCATGACAAAGCCGCCGTCTTTTTGAACCGGACGCATCCGGTTAAACGGCTTGACCGGCGCCATAATCTCGGTCAGCTTTTCGGTTACGCGGGTTTTATGGATGGTATAAGAAAATACCTTTTGCGCGCTTCGCACGTCGGTTCCCGCGTAAACTGTGTATTCGCCGGGCTCGAGCACATAGCAGGACTTATGCCCGGTCGCGCCGCTGTCGTCGTAGGTCGCCATGTCCCTGATTTGAAAGGAGATGGTCAGCGTTTGGCGCTCGCCCGGTTTTAAAAGTTTCGTCTTTTTAAACCCAATCAGTTCCCGCGCGGGTCTGCCCAGTCTGCCTTGCGGCGCGCTGAAGTAGACCTGCACGACCTCTTTGCCGCTGTAAGCGCCGGTGTTCGCGACAACGGCTTTGACGGTGATTTTTCCGTTCTTCGCGGCCGCCGTCACCTCAATCTGGAACGTGGTATAGGAAAGCCCGAACCCGAACGGATACAAGACCTTCTCTTTGCCGGCGGTTTCAAAATACCGGTAGCCGACGTAAATGTCTTCTTCGTACTTGTTTTCGGCATCGCCGCCGAAGTTTTTGGCGGACGGGTAATCGGTTATGTCATACGCAATCGTATCGCTCAGCTTCCCGGAAGGGGTCACTTTCCCGGTAAGCACGTCCGCTGCGGCGTTTCCGCCCTCCATTCCGCCCTGCCAGACATAGAGCACGGCGCCCACCTTGTACTCGTTCACCCATTTCATATCAAGGATGTTTCCGGTGTTGAGCGCGACGCAGACCTTGTCAAAATGCTTCGTGACCTTTGCGAGCATATCGCGCTCGGCCGCGCTGAGCAGGTAGCTTCCCTCGACGGCGGCGCAGTCCTTGTCCTCGCCGGCGGTGCGCCCGATGATAACCAGAGCGGCGTCCGATTCGGCTGCCGCTTCCGCGACCACCGCGTCGTCAAGCGGCATTTCCGCCTGACTCCAGGGCTGCGTCCACCCGTTGCCGTAGTCGAAAGGGTGGTCCTTGATCCACTTATCGTATATTGCGGCCAACTTTTCGTTAACAGTAATCCCTTTGCGCTTCCGAAGGCTGTCTATAATGTTGGTGACATACGGGGGATTGACGTTTCCGCCCGAGCCTGTCCCGCTTTTGTAGTAGTGGAACTGGATTCTGCCGAAGATGGAAAGCCGGGTCCCGGACCGAAACGGCAGGACGCCGTCGTTTTTCAGCAAAACAATACCCTCCGCCGCGGCCTTGCGCGCGAATCGCGCAAACCCCGGCAGAGGCTCTTCTTTTAAACTTGTAAGGTCGAAACCTTTTACGACGTTGTTTTTATGCTTCAAAGTAATCCTCCATCTTATTAAGACCATCTATATTCGTCGAGTGGAATAGGCACTATTTGTACACACGAAAATTATGCATTATAATTCTTGTCATTTTCTTCAAATTCTTCTCTCGTCAACCCAAAAAGAATATGATCGTAGTATTGTCCGTTCATATAGATCGTTCTTCTTTGTCTGCCTTCTTCGATAAATCCGACGCTCTTATGTAATTTGATCGAGCCTTCATTTATATGAACACAACCTGAATTGCATTTCTGATAACGCAATTCATAAAATCCATATCGCAACAGAATCCTAAGCGCTTCTGCGCCATACCCTTTTCCTCTGTGTTTGCGATTAATTCTGATGCCAAAACTGAATGTGCCGTTTTTCATATCTTGCGAATGAATATTAATGCCGCCTACAAGTTCTCCGTTAAGCGTCTCAATCGAAAACAATATACGTTTTGAAGTGTCTTTGAAGTCGGCCCATTCAGAAAAAATCGATTTGGCAATTTCAGGAGATTTCGGCAGCTCTAAACCCCAGCTGAGCAATCTGTTAGCATTGCTGTCTTCCAAATCATCCAGCCATTCTTCCCAATCATCTTTTTTAATACCGCGCAGCCTTATCTTTTTTCCTTGCCAAAAATATTTATTGCTATACATAGGCACTGTTTACATCCTTTTCTATTCATCTACATTTGTAAAGTGTTTGCTGGCTTCCAATAAGCCGAATGAAACCATTGTATTTATATAAGCGCCGCTTCGGTTATCGTTAAACTGCCCTTGTCGGCGTCCAGAACCGCTTTGACGCCGAACGGAAACGACAACGTCGGAACGCAGTGACCGGCTTTGAAGTTGTATATGGTCGGCTTTCCGGCGGGCGCGACGATATCTTCAAAAATCTGCAAAAGCGTCAGCCCGTAGCGGCTGCCGTACTCGACTTTGCAGTCCGTAAAATCCCCGAGCACGATGCCGGCGCAGTCGTTGAACTTTCCCGCGAGCCGCAGCTGCGTCAGCATCCGGTCGATGCGGTAGGTGTATTCGCCGATGTCCTCGATAAAAAGGATTTTCCCTTTCGTGTCAATCTCGTAGGGCGTGCCGATGGCCGCGGTTATCAGCGAGAGGTTGCCGCCGATCAGCGCGCCCTCCGCTTTGCCGGGTACAAGGCATTTTATCTCCGCGCCGTCGGGGTTTTTGAGTTCGCCCAGCGGCTCGGTCGCGGCGACCGCTCTCAGGTAGCTTTCTTTCGTAAACGGCGGGAACGCGCGGATCATCTCGCAGCCCGGCATCACGCCGTGAACCGTAACCAGCCCGCACAACTGATTGAACGCGATGTGCAATGCGGTGATATCGCTGTACCCCAGGAACAGCTTGGGGTTCTTTTTGATGTTGTCGTAATCAATCCGGTCCAGAATTCTTGGCGTTCCGTAGCCGCCCCGAATGCAGAAAACCGCGTCTATCGACGGGTCGGCGAACATCCGGTTGATGCCTTCGGCGCGAACCTCGTCGGAACCGGAAAGATAGCCGTATTTTGCATAACAGCTTTTGTCCACAACCACGTTATAGCCCTGCGCGTTCAGAGCGGCGACGCATTTTTCGATTTTCTGCTTTGTGTTGCCGGCGCGGGCGTCTGCGATCGGGCTGGACGGCGCAATTAATCCGATCGTATCGCCTTCCCGCAGCGCTTTGGGTTTTATCATAAAACCACCCTTATCGTCAGTTCTCCAATAACTTATATGCGATACCCACCTGCGTCAGAACGCCCGTCTTTAGGCAGTCCTCGTCGATGTCGAAGCGGTTGTTGTGAATGGGCGCGGTAATGCCTTTTTCTTTGTTGCCGCAGCCGAGATGATAAAACGCGCCTTTGCAGGATTTTAAGTAGAAAGAGAAATCCTCGGCGCCCAGCGTTGCGCGCTCCATCAGCCGCACGTTGTCTTTGCCCAGCAGTTCGCTGGCGGCGGCGATAATTACATCAACCGTTTCGTCATGGTTGATTAGCAAAGGATATCCTTCGATGATGTCAATCTCCGCGCCGCAGCCCATAGAAGCGCTCACGCCGTGAACAATCTCGGCAATTCTTTTGTGGACGAGCGCTCGCGTGTCTGCGTTTATGGTGCGCAAAGTGGCGGACATGCTGACCTTGTCGCAGATAATGTTGCTTGCGGTTCCGCCGCTGATGGTGCCGATGCTTAAAACTACGCTGTCCGTCGGCGCGACGTTCCTGCTAACCACTGTCTGGAGCGCGGTTATGACCTGCGCGGCCGCGGCGATGGCGTCGACGCCGGTATCGGGATGCGCGCCGTGCGTGGAAACGCCGTTTATTGTGATGTTGATAGTATCCCGCGCCGCGTACATCGCGCCGTATTTTGCTTCTATCATGCCGCAGGGAAGGCTGGGGATGACATGCAGCCCGATAATGCTGTCCGCATCGGGATTTTGCAGACAGCCGTCTTCAATCAGATGCTGCGCGCCGCCTAAGGATTCTTCCGCCGGCTGGAAAATCAGCTTGATGTTTCCGCGCAGGCTGTTTCGGACGCTTGCGAAGTATTTCGCCGTTCCGAGCAGTATCGTCGTGTGCGCGTCGTGCCCGCAGGCGTGCATAACCCCTGCGTTTTGCGATTTATAGGGAACGTCGTTCTGTTCGGCAATCGGAAGCGCGTCCATGTCCGCGCGGATTGCGACGGTTTTTCCGGGATACGCGCCTTTTATCAGCCCGACGACGCCGGTGCTGGGTCCGCAGGACCTATATTCAATTCCGAACTCGTCCAAATATTCCCTGACCTTCGCGGATGTTCTGAACTCTTTGTTGCCCATTTCCGGGTGCTGGTGAAAATCCCTGCGCACCGCCCGCAGCCATTCGTCCATAGCGTTTATAATATCGAACCGAATCTGTTCCATGTCGTTCCTCCGAATCATGTGTACACTTCACCATATCACTTTCCGTCGGGGCTGTCAACATTTTTGTAATCAGTATAAAAATCTAAATGCAAGATGGTTCTTCAATAAAAAATGCGCCAATATGGGTAAACCAATATTGGCGCCTAAAAAAAGTGATTGTCCCAAGTTATGAAATATTTCAGGAATATTCCTGACAAGTCTTTTTCATTTTGAAAAACTCGCAAAAGAAATGGACACGATCATCCTCGAAGTCACGAATCTTAAATGCAGAATCGTTTTCCGAAAGATTGCCAAAAGTAGTCAGTCAGAGTATTCAATATAATACAAATTATTCACGCCAGCCACATATTTTATATTTATTTTGTCTCCGACTTTTAGGTTTTCGATGCTGTTGTATAGGGCTTTTGAGGATCCAAGTATCGTTTGCACTCTTATAATATCACCGTCATTATTTTTTAAGAACAGCACATGTGTGTCCATTAATCCCCATAAGCTGCCTCTATGTTCGATGTTGACAACCTCTAAATTTTCTAAAACAGATTCTCTGTAAGATATACTGAAAAACATATACCCGGCAATTAGTATGGAAACACATATACCAGTAACAATAGTTATTATTTTAAAAGTGTTAAAGCGCTTTTTGAACCACCCTAAATCTCGGCCTTCCTTAATTAAAATAAAAGCTAAAGCTATTGATGCTAAAGCAACAAAAGTGAAAATTAAGATGACCCTAATATTATACTCGGTTCTATCCATAATACCTTCCTAAGATTTCAAACTTACTGTATAAAACAGTCGTTGTGCCGGCGTCTAAAAAACCACATTGATGGTAAGCATTAAGAATCTCCTCATATGCTCGTGAAAGAACTTCACTCGGGATTTTACAATTCAAAATTTAGTCCGTGCTATATTTTATTATATTTGTTCTTATAGAAAAAATCAAGATTGTTTTAAAAGATGTCAAATTTAAGAAATTTGGGTTATTTTTAGTCAACGTTAGATGTAGAATTATTTCCCCTTTTCCTTATTGGAAAGAGGGGCGTTTTTTGACGACAAACTGACGACACTTTTACGATAAAAAGGTGGGTTTTTATTGGTTTTTATAGAGACGCGGGGTTAAAAAACGGACAAAGCAAAAACCCTCGAAAATGCTCGAACATCAAGCGTTTTCAAGGGTTTTTTAATGGCAGGGATAGCTGGATTTGAACCAGCGTGATGCAGGAGTCAAAGTCCTGTGCCTTAACCAGCTTGGCTATATCCCTAAACGGCCGTATTCAGTTTTCGGCAGCCTGTTTTTTTATAACAAACAGAACGCCGTACTGCGTAATTATAAATGAAATCATTTTAAATGTCAATAGCTAAGTTCTACCGCGAAAGCTCGCCGCACAGGTCTTGTCTTGCATCAATCGCGGCGGCGAGGATGACCGCGTGGTCGCCCGCGAGCGGTGAGGTGCCGTTAATTTCATAAATCACGTCGGCGGGGCAGGGAAGAATCGGAGTTTTGCGCTTGACGGCGCAGATTAACTGCTCGGACGGCGAAGTGAGTTTGATTTTGTAATCCAGCACCGAATACGCGATTTTGCCGCTGTTGTCGGCGTAGGATTTCTCTGGAATCAGCGCAATGTCAAACCAGTCGGCCGCCGCGGCGTCGTCGCCCGCCCTGACGTCTTTTTGATCGCCCAAAAACTGCGCCGTGAAAGCGATGGTGATAATTCTTGTCCGCGGGTCGCGGTTCGGGTCTGAAAAACTGCGCAGCTGCTTAATGACGACGTCGGTCGTGCCGGTCTCCTCGTAGAGTTCGCGCAAAGCCGCCTGCTCGGCCGTTTCGTGCGGCTCGATAAATCCGCCCGGCAGCGCGCGCATTCCGATAAAGGGGTGCCCGCCCCTTTTGATCAGCAATACTTTTCTGCCGCCGAACAGAATAATATCGACCGTCACCGACGGGCGTTCGTATTTGCTCGGGTCGTATGCTTTTAAAAACTCTTTCTCGGTCATGCCGTTTTTATCCAAAAGCATTTTTCACACCTCGCGTAAAACGCCGGCTTATAGCGGCTTTTTTGTGATTTTCGCGTATTGTCTCGGATATTCCTTCGAAGTCGGGGAGACCTTCTTGATAATAATTAAGGTATGCTGGCGGTCGAAAAGCGGTAGTTCGATTTGCATGATGTCGATAAACTTTCCGCCGAGAAGCTTGATTGCGGTTTTCGCTTCCTCCAGTTCCTCCGCGCCCTTGCTGCCCTTCATCGCGACAAAGTGACCGCCCTTTTTGACCAGCGGCAGGCACAGTTCGCAGAGCACGTTCAGCCTTGCCACGCCGCGCGCGACCGCGACGTCAAAACTTTCCCTTTTTTGCGTGTGGGCGATTTCCTCGGCCCTGCCGGGCAGGACAGCAAGGTTGGAAATGCCGGCGGCTTTCGCGGTTTCCTGCACGAAATTCAGCTTTTTCAAAGTCGCGTCGTTCGCGGTGACGGCGCAGTTTTCAGAACACACCGCGAGCGGAAAGGACGGAAAGCCCCCGCCGCAGCCGACGTCGATGACGCTTTTGTCTTTGAAAAGCCCGGTTTTTAACAGCGTGAGCGAATCGTAAAAGTGCAGAACCGCGATTTCCTCGTCGGTTTTTAGCGCGGTGAGGTTCAGAACGCCGTTCATGGCATTCAGCCGCTCGCTGACGACGGTCAGCTTTTGCGCCTGCTCGTCTGTAAGCGGGTAATATTGGTTTGTGATTTCAATAATCTTATTCATTGCCGCGTCCATATTGTGAAAGATAAATCAGCAAAACCGAGATATCCGCCGGGGAGATGCCCGAAATGCGCGAAGCCTGTCCGATGTTCTCCGGACGGATTTTTTCCAGCTTCTGCATCGCCTCGAGCCGGATGCCTTTTATTTTTTTATAATCAATATCAGGCGGAATCTTCTTTTCCTCCAGCTTTTTGAACCGCTCGACCTCGGCAAGCTGTTTTTTAATATAGCCTTCGTATTTGATTTCGATTTCCGCGCGTTTTTTAATCGAGTTCGGAATATCCGGCACGCGCCCTTCCAGCCGGTATATGTCGTCAATGGTTATCAGCGGACGTTTTAACAGCTCGGCTTTGCGGATGCCGTCGTGAAGTTCCTCATAACCGTAGCTGGTCAAAAGCTGGTTCAGCTCGGGCGTGCAGCGCAGGGTCTCGCTGCGCAGGCGCTGGATTTCCGCTTCGAGCAGCGCCTGATTTTTCCTGTATTCCGCATATTTTTCGTCGCTGACCAGACCGACCCGCCTTCCCTTTTCGATCAGGCGGGTTTTCGCGTTGTCCTGACGCAAAAGCAATCTGTATTCGCTGCGCGAGGTCATGATTCTGTACGGCTCGTTCGTGCCTTTGGTAACGAGATCGTCGATCAATGTGCCGATGTAGCTCTCGCTGCGCAGCAGGACGAGCGGCTCCTTGCCCTGGATTTTCAAAGAAGCGTTGATGCCCGCGATCAGCCCCTGCGCCGCCGCTTCCTCGTAGCCCGACGTGCCGTTGAACTGTCCGGCGCCGTACAGCCCGCTGATTTCCTTGAACTCAAGCGTCGGATACAACTGTGTCGGGTCGCAGCAGTCGTACTCGATTGCGTAAGCGGTGCGCATGAAAACCGCGCGCTCCAGCCCTTTTATGGAATGGACGACCTGTTTCTGCACCTCTTCGGGCAAAGACGAGGAAAGCCCCTGAATATACATTTCCTTGGTGTTTTCGCCCATCGGCTCGATGAAAAGCTGGTGGCGCGGCTTGTCCGCGAAACGGACCACCTTGTCCTCAATGCTCGGACAATAGCGCGGTCCCGTGCCGGTGATGACGCCGGAATACAGCGGCGAGCGGTGCAGGTTCTCGCGGATAATGCGGTGGGTTTCCTCGTTGGTGTAGGCGATGTAGCAGACTTTTTTATTGGGCTTCGGCGTGTCCGATGTGAACATAGTCGGCGGTTCGTCGCCGTACTGAACCTCCAGCTGGCTGTAATCAATGCTGTCCGCGTGAATGCGCGGGGGCGTGCCGGTTTTAAAGCGGACCAGTTTGATGCCCGCTTCTTCAAGGCTTTTGGAAAGCCGGGTAGCCGATACAGTGTTGTCCGGTCCGGCGTCATAGGCTTCCTCGCCGCAGATGATGCGCCCGCGCAGCGAGGTTCCGGTCGCGATAATCACCGCTTTTGCCGGATAAAAACCGCCGAACGCGGTATAAACGCCGTCCACTTTTTTGTTTTGGACAGAGATGCCGACAACCTCCGCCTGAATAAGCGTCAGGTTGGCCGTGTTTTCGAGCACATGCTTCATGTATTCCTGATATTTGCGCCGGTCCGCCTGCATGCGCAGCGAATGGACAGCCGGTCCTTTGCTCGTGTTGAGCATGCGGCTCTGGAGCATGACCGCGTCCGCGGCCCTGCCCATTTCTCCGCCCAGCGCGTCTATTTCAAAAACAAGATGTCCTTTTCCGGTTCCGCCGATAGACGGGTTGCAGGGCATATTGCCGACAAGGTCGAGCATGAGCGTGAAAAGCGCGGTCTTTTGCCCCGTCCTTGCCGCGGCGAGCGCCGCTTCGATGCCGGCATGCCCCGCGCCGACAACGATCACGTCGTATTCTTCTGCTGTATAAACAGTATAGCTCATTCAAGATTTTCCTTTTAAACTTGGAATATAGATTTATAACGAAAAGTAATTTTTACTTTTTACTTCTTACTTCTTACTTTTTCTCTAATTATTTATTTTCCTACGCAGAAATGCGAGAAAATCTCGTTGACAATCTGTTCGGACGCTGTTCTGCCGTCGAGTTCGCCAAGGCAGGCGATGGCTTCCTCGATATCCATGCCGGCGATATCCTGCGTAAAGCTGTCAAGCGCGTCCAAAGCGTTGTCGACGGCGTTCAGCGCGCGTTTGAGCGCGGCGAACTGCCTTGCGCTGAGAATGATTTCGCCGAGCGTAGTGATATTGCCCTCACCGAAAAGCGCGCCGATTTCCGCTTCCAGCCTGTCTTTTCCGATGCCTTTTAGAGCGGAATAAGCGATTTTTCTGCCGAACGGCAGGTCCTGAACCGCCAGACCCAAATCGCTCTTGTTTAAAAGACAAATCGTGCAGTCCTCTTTGCCGGCAAGGCGTATGCGCTCCAGAATTTCGGCGTCGTCGCCGTCCAGCGGCTTCGAACCGTCGAAAACGGCGATGACCAGCTCCGCTTTCTCGAGCGCCTGTTTGCTCTTTTCGATGCCGATGCTTTCGATCGGGTCGCCGCTTTCGCGGATGCCCGCGGTGTCGGAAAGGTTTAAAATCAAATCGCCCAGCCGTACCTGCTCGGTGACGACGTCGCGCGTCGTGCCGGCGATATCGGTTACAATCGCGCGGTCGTAGCCGATTAACGAGTTCAACACCGAGCTTTTCCCTGTGTTCGGCTTGCCGATAATGACCGTGTTGATGCCCTCGCTGATGGCTTGTCCGTACCGGTGGGTGTCGATCAGGCGCAGGATGTCCGCCCGGATTGACAAAAGCGTTTCCTTCATCTCTTCGGAAGTAACGTCCCGCAAATCCTCGTCCGGGTAATCAATATACGCGTAAACCGACGCCGCGAGATGCGTAAGCCTATCCGACAGCTCGGCTATCTTTTTGGAAAGCGCGCCTTTCGACTGCAAAAGGGAAACAGCAAGGTGCTTTTCGTTTTTCGCGTCGATAATGCCGCCGATGGCTTCCGCCTGCGAGAGCGTGAGCTTGCCGTTGATAAAGGCGCGCTTGGTGAACTCGCCCGCTTCCGCGTAGTCGCAGCCGGCCTCGATTGCCGTTTCCAACAGCTTTTTGGTCACAAGAATGCCGCCGTGGCAGGAAAGCTCCACGACATCCTCGCCGGTATAGCTTTTGGGCGCTTTGAAGATGGTTGCAATCCCGTCGTCAAAAACGCCGTCTTTGTCAAAAAAACTGCCGTAAACCGCGGTGTTCGGCTTGATATCCTCAACCCTGACGCCGCTTTTGGGCTTAAAAAGGCGGGACGCAACTTGAATCGCTTCGTCCCCGGATATTCGAATCAGAGCGACGCCGCCCTTGCCGTAGGGCGTGGAGATTGCTGCGATGGTTCTCATACAAACAACTTTCCCTTTAAATTCAGTGATGCGAAGTTCCTTTGCCGGAGCGCTTCATACACGCCGACAGCGACGGAGTTGGAAAGATTCAGGCTGCGTAGATCGCCCAGCATCGGGATGCGCACGCAGCTTTCTTTGTTTTTGAAAAGAAGGTCTTCGGGCAGCCCCTTCGTTTCCTTTCCGAAAACCAAATAGACTTTTCCGTCGTAGGACACGTCGGTATAACAGATCGCGGCTTTGGTGGTGAAATAAAAGAATTTGCCGTCGTTGTTCTTCGCAAAGAAATCGTCAAGATTCTCATAATAGTGTATGTCAAGATACTGCCAGTAATCCAGCCCGGCTCTTTTTAAATGCTTATCGCTGATTTCAAAGCCGAACGGCTTGATTAAATGCAGCGAACTGCCGGTCGCGGCGCAGGTGCGCGCGATGTTTCCGGTGTTCTGCGGGATTTCCGGCTCGTGCAGAACGATGTTGATTTCGCTCAAAGGAATAGGACACCTCTTAATACTTTCTAAATCCTATTTATTATATCGCTTTATTGTTGCTTTTGCAATTATTTTTACAAAAAGAGGGTGATTTTTTTGTGAATGTGTGATATTATTATAAAGTTAAAAACCGATTACACTGCATTTTTATATATATTTCCGAAAAAGACGAAAGGAACGAAGGTTATGTCGCTATTTACCAAATTGTTCGGGACATACAGCGAAAGGCAACTGAAAAAAATAGAGCCCATCGCGCAGCAGATTGAGGCGCTTGCAGATAAATACGCCGCCATGAGCGACGAAATGCTCCGGGAGCAGACTGAAGTCTTAAAAAGAAGGCTGAAAGCGGGCGAAACGCTTGACGATATTCTTCCGGACGCGTTCGCGGTGGTGCGGGAAGCATCCACGCGCGTTTCCGGAAAAAGACACTTCTATGTGCAGCTCTTGGGCGGCATCGTGCTCCATCAGGGAAGAATCGCAGAAATGAAAACCGGTGAAGGAAAAACCCTCACCGCGACCCTTCCCGCCTATTTGAACGCGCTGACCGGCAAGGGTGTGCATATCGTTACCGTAAACGATTACCTCGCAAAGCGCGACAGCGAGTGGATGGGCAACATCTACCGCTTTTTGGGGTTGAGCGTAGGCCTGATTATCAACGGCCTTGACCCCGACCAGCGCAGAGCGGCTTACGCCGCCGACATCACGTACGGAACCAACAACGAGTTCGGTTTCGATTATCTGCGCGACAACATGGTCATCTATAAAGAACATCTTGTGCAGCGCGGGCATGAGTTCGCGATTGTCGACGAGGTGGACAGCATCCTTATCGACGAGGCGAGAACGCCGCTGATCATTTCCGGCCCCGGCGAGGAGAGCAGCGAGCTTTACAAAAAAGCCGACGATTTCGTGCGCAGGCTGAAGTGCTACCGCATCAAGGAGTTCGATTCGAAGCGGACGGACGAGGATATCGAAGAGGATTATATCGTTGACGAAAAGGCGAGAACCGCGGTTCTGACCGCAAACGGCGTAAAAAAGGCGGAAGAGTTTTTCCATGTCCAGAACCTCGGCGACTCGGAAAATATCGAGCTGATGCACTACATCAACAACGCGCTGCGCGCAAGAGGCATTATGCAGCGGGACGTTGACTATGTCGTTAAGGATGGAAAGGTAATCATCGTCGACGCCTTTACCGGAAGAATTATGCCCGGCAGACGCTATTCGAACGGCCTGCATCAGGCGATTGAGGCGAAAGAGGGCGTCCGGATCGAGCAGGAGAACAAGACGCAGGCTACCATTACCTTCCAGAACTATTTCCGCATGTATAAAAAGCTGTCCGGCATGACCGGTACCGCGCAGACCGAGGAAATGGAGTTCCGCGAGATTTACAACCTCGACGTCGTGGAAATCCCCACCAACAAGCCCATGATTCGAATCGACCACAACGACGTCGTTTACCGCAGCATAAAAGGCAAATACAAAGCGATCATCGAGCAGATTAAGGAATGCCACGAAAAGGGGCAGCCGGTGCTGGTCGGCACGGTTTCGATCGAGAAGAGCGAACTGTTGAGCAAAATGCTTGAAAAAGAGGGCATCAAGCACAATGTCCTGAACGCGAAAAACCATGAAAGAGAAGCCGAAATCATCGCGCAGGCGGGCAAGCTCGGCGCGGTAACCATTTCGACCAACATGGCGGGACGCGGTACCGATATCATGCTGGGCGGAAACAGCGAGTTCCTTGCCAAAACGCAGATGAAAAAAGAGGGTTTTGACGATTATCTGATTTACGAAGCGATGAACTTCGGCACGACCGACGACGAGCAGATCGCCGCCGCGCGGGCGCGTTTCCGCGAACTGAAGGCGATGTACGACGAAGAAGTAGAGAAAGAAGCCAAGCTGGTCCGCGAGGCGGGCGGTCTGTTTATCATCGGCACCGAGCGCCATGAGAGCAGGCGTATCGACAACCAGCTGCGCGGACGCGCCGGCAGACAGGGCGACCCCGGCGAGAGCAGGTTCTTTATCTCGCTGGAAGACGACCTGATGCGCCTGTTCGGTTCGGACAAGGTGCTCGGACTTGTGGATTCGCTGAATATGCCCGAGGACCAGCCCATTGATTCGAAGTATCTTTCGAACTCCATCGAAAGGGCGCAGAAGCGCATCGAAGGTCAGAACTTTGAGCGCAGAAAGCATGTCCTTGAATACGACGATGTCATGAACCGGCAGCGCGAGCTGATTTACAAGCAGCGCAGAGAGGTTCTGGACGGCACCGATTTGAAGGATAAAATCTGGAAAATGGTCGCAGAATACATCGAGAGCGTCGTTTACGCTTACACGCAGGGCGACGTTCCCGACGAGTGGAATTTTGAGGGCATCCGCAGCGAACTGGGCGGAATCCTGTGCGGCAAGGACGATTTCCATTATTCGCAGGAGGAAATCGGCACCGTCACCCGCGAGTCTATTATCGAAATGCTGACCGAGCGCGCGGAGAAGCGGTATGCCGCTCAGGAAGAGCTGTTCACGCCCGAAGTGTTCAGAGAAGTAGAGAGAGCGATTCTCTTGCGGTCTGTCGACAGAAAATGGGTCGATCATATCGACGCGATGTATGATCTGGAGGAAAGCATTGGTCTGAACGCCTACGCGCAGCGCAACCCGATTCAGGAGTACAAGATACAGGGCGGCGCGATGTTCGACGAGATGGTTTCCGCAATCCGCGAGGAAACGGTGCGGCTGATTCTTACGGTTGTTCCGAGAAAGAAGATTCAGCGCGAGCAGGTTCTTTCGGGCAAAGCTACCATGAAGAGCGAGGGCGGAACCGTAAAGCCCACGCCGACGCGCAAGACGGCCAAAGTCGGACCGAACGACCCCTGCCCCTGCGGAAGCGGCAAGAAATACAAGAAGTGCTGCGGCTCGCCGGCAGCAGGCGACCCGTCAAACAAATAGCTTTCGATACGGCGCGCCGGCAAACAGGGTACGGCTTTCTGCGGGCAGAAAAGCAGGATATGGATGGAAGATAAAGGAATAGAACAGTATGGGATTTGGTATTGCCACAATTGGATACGGATTTCTGCGGGCAGAAAAGCAGAAAAACGATGGAAGATAAAGGAATAGAACAATATGGGTTTTGGAATAGCAACTATTGGATATGGTTTTCTGCTTACCTACGAAGCAGGCGGGGGCGTTGTCGCAAGCATATTGCTTGCCTACGGCTTCTATCTTGCTTCGCGGTTTCACAAGCGCTTTCTTGCCGCGGCGTTTTCGGCGCTCGCGATGTTCCCGCATTCCCTGTTTATCCTGCTGGACGTTCTGCAGGTTCTTGAACTGAAAGAGAATACCCTGTTCCACAGCATCAGCTACACGATCTTTATTCTTGCCTGGCTGTCCATGTCGTTTCATTACCTGATGGCGGTCAAAGACATCGCGGTCGAAAACAACAGCAAAAAGCTGGAGAACAAAGCCATGAACCGAATGTATATCACCGCGGTTTTCCTTTTGGGCGCGCTTTCTATCCTGATCTTTCGAGAGGTTGCGCCAGCGCCGCTGGCCGGCATGCTGTATGCTTTGCAGTATCTCGTAATCGTACTGAATTTTCTGTTTCTGCATACATGCTTTATTCAGATAACCTCAGAGAAGCAGTATGAGAAAGACAAGCAGCTGCTTGCCGAGGAGGACAAAAAACTGCTTGAGAAGCGCAAAAAATGGAAAAAATAGAATACCGACAGCGTTATTTGAAGGAAAGGAGTGGCAGCATTGACGGAAATCAGGTTTTACGACCGCAGCTATTATAAGCTGGCCGCAGGAATGTTTTTCCTGTTCAATCCGCTTTTAAACATACTCGACGTATTCCCGGACGTGATCGGGTATCTGCTCATTTTTTCCGGCTTAAAAGAGCTTTCGCAGATCGACGGGCGGCTGGAGTACGCGCGGAAAAGGGTTCAATACCTGATCTTCATCAGCGGGTTCAAGCTCGCGCTCACGCCTGCTATTTTTTCAAGCGGCGAGGACACCGACCGGCTGCTTGCCGTTTTCTGTTTCGGTTTGGCGGAAATCATACTGCTCCTTTTCTTCACACAGGAGTTTTTCGAGGGCATTTCCTATCTTGCGGAAAGAAACAAGGGCGACAAAACCGCCGCCGCGGTTCCTAACGCGAAGTTTTTGTCGGTTTTGTTCTTTATAACAAAGATCGCGCTCAACATCGCGCCGGAGCTTTATGCGCTCATAGAGGCAAAAGAGGTTGTGGACGTCAGCGAATTTGACTATTATGAAAACCTGATGAGCTCAAAGCCGATTGTGCAGGCGCTTTGCATTTTCGCAGTCCTGATTCTCGGAATCTTCTGGTATGTCAGCGTTGTAAATATGCTGCGCGCCGCGAAAAAAGAAGAGGAGTTCAAGGAAAAACTTCAGGAACACTATCAAACCGATTTTCTCGCATATCCCGAAAAACAGAATTTCATAGACTTAAAATACGGGCTATATATCGCGATGGCGGGGCTGATTTTCTTTTTTGACATATCCGTCGACAACGTCAAGGTGTTCCCGTGGGCGGTTGCGGTTCTGCTGATTTATATAGCCTCGTGCAAAATGAAGTTCGGCGCCTTCAGAATGACCCGCCGGTGTTTCCCGGCCGTGTTTATCGTTCAGCTTTTGGTAGAAGCGTATATGTACATTTTTTATGAAACCGACGTTTCGTTTTTATTCCAGCTTTCTTATCAGACCATTACGGTTAACTCGATTGTCGCGATTGTAAAATCGCTGACGGCGCTGTATTTTGTCGGTGTTTTCCTTGCCGAGCTTCAGAAGCATTATTATCTGCTGGCGGGGGATCAACCGCCTACTTTCGACCTGACAAAAATCATCTTCGTCGCGTCCGTCTGTGTCAAAACTTTGCAGATAAGCCTGCCGATCACGTTTGCCGCTATGAATGGCATATACATTACGCTGTTTATCGTGTGGCTGATTTTGTGCGGAAAGAATATGATATATATGATTGATGATTACGCAAAAGCGGTAAGACTTTTATAAAATCCGAAAGGTTTTGGGAAAAATATGTGCGGTTTTGTTTGTATATACAAAAAATCAGGCATCACGAGCGAGGACAGAGCGGCTGCAAAGGAGATGTCCCATACCATCCGGCACAGAGGACCGGATTTGAACAGAACATATGAGAACGAGAAGCTGATTTTCGCATTCCGCCGCCTGTCGATTATCGACTTAGAGGGCGGCGCGCAGCCCTTTGTCAGCGAAGACGGGCGGTATTCCTGCGTTTACAACGGCGAGGTCTATAATTACCTGGAGCTGAAAAAAGAGCTCGAGCAGAAAGGGGAAACTTTCCGGACCAACTCCGAGGTCGAGGTCATGGTCAAACTGTACGCGCTGTACGGCGCCGACTTTATCAGCAGGCTGCGCGGCATGTTTGCGTTTCTGATTTACGACAGGGAAAAAGACGTTTTGATGTGCGGCCGCGACCCGTTCGGAATCAAACCGCTCTACTACCGTATCGACGGAAACGGAATTGTTCTGTGCAGCGAGATGAAAGGCTTTTTCTTCGCGCCCGGCTATAAGGGTTTCGGCGTCGACAAAAGACTGCTGCAGCACTATATGACCTTCCAGTATGTGTCTGAGCCGGACACCATCAGCGGCGACATCTTCATCGTGCCGAAGGGAAGCTATATGCTCTACGACGGCAAAGAGGACGGAAAGGTCAGCGTCATATCCTACTACAAGCCGGTGTTCTCGGCGAACAGGACCGCGACATACGAAAGCAAAAAGAAAAAACTGCGCGAAGCGATCGAGAGCTCGGTTCAGTACCATATGCTCTCCGACGTTCCGGTCGGTTCTTTCCTTTCCAGCGGCGTTGACAGCGCGATTATCACGGCGATCGCTTCCAAAATTTCGCCCGGCATCAAAGCGTTTACCATCGGCTTTGACGTGAAGGGCTATTCGGAGCTGGAGGACGCCGCCGCGATTTCGGCGCACCTCGACATCGACCATGTCAAACTGAAGTGCACGCTCAAGGATTTCACCGATCATTACGAGGACGTCATCTACCACCTCGATTCGCCGATGGCGGACCCGTCCGTCGTGGCGATATACTTAATCAGCCGCGAAGCGGCAAAGCATGTCAAGGTTATTCTGTCCGGAGAGGGCAGCGACGAGCTGTTCGGCGGCTACCGCCAGTATATGACCACGCTTTCCAGCGCAAAGCTCGCGAAACTGCCGTCTCCCGTGAAAGCGGTGCTGCGCGCCTACGCGAACATTCTGCCCGAGCAGGTAAAGGGCAAAGGCTTTCTCATCCGCGGCTGCACGCCGCTGGAGGAGCGCTACGTTGGCAACGCGTTTGTATTCTCGGAAAAACTGAAAAAGAAGGTCCTGAAAACCTACAACGGCAGTATCTCGTTTACCGAGCGCACCAAAGACATTTACGCGCAGGCGGGCGACTATACGATGCTCCAGAAAATGCAGCACTGCGACTTATACACCTGGCTGCCCAGCGATATCCTTGTCAAGGGCGACCGGCTCTCGATGGCGCATTCGCTGGAAGCAAGGGTGCCCTATCTCGACAAGGAAGTGTTCAAGGCGGCTCGGGAGCTGGCGGACGAAGACAAGCTGAAAAACGGCACGACGAAATATATTCTCAGAGACGCTTTCGCCGACCTGCTCAACAAAGAAACGGTTGTGCGCCCCAAACTGGGCTATCCGGTTCCGGTGCGCGCCTGGCTGAAGGATGAGCTGTACGACTGGGCGGCGAACATCATCAAGAACAGCACCGCGACCGAATATATCGACAGCGCCGAAGCGCTCAAACTGCTCGAGCTGCACAGAACCGGCAAGGGCGATTACTACCGCCATATCTGGCTGATTCTGACCTTTATCACCTGGTACAGGTTGTATGTAACCGACGCGGAGAACACTAAGAAGCGCATCCTTGCAGGAAAACTGTAAAAGAGTAAACTGGAGAAAAAACTTCAAAATCCGCATATACGCAGAAAAATCCGGCATTTTTTAAATGCCGGATGCTTTTTTTATTGCGCGGTTGCTTCTGCGGCTTCGGTTTGAACGATGCCGTTTTTCGATTCGACTTTTGGGTCGGGATTAGTATTTAGTTTTCGGTCCGGATTACGGTCAGTCTGCCGGATTTCAACACTTCGACAAAGGTTTTCGCGTCTTTGATTCGGATATCGGTCATAATGCCGCTTCGTCCGACGTCCTCAACCTGATGGAAGTCGGAGCCGCCGGACATGAGCAGGTTGCTTTCCTGCGCGAACCTGAGCGCCAGATCGTTGCGCGAGTCGTGTCTGGGATTGCCGTTGAAAACCTCGACGCCGTCCAGAAAAAGCGGGTTCTCCGCCGTAACGTACGACCGGAACGGGTGCGCCTGAAACAGCAAAAGATTGTGTTTTTTTGCGAACGCGCTCAACTCTTCCGGCGCGTATGCGTACAGGCGCGGATAATCGTATAGGATTTCTTCGCTCAGTCCGAAAAGCAGGTAATCGTTGCTGGTGCCGTCGATAAGCACTTCCGCGCCCAAAAGGACGTCCATTCCGTGTCTGTCGCCGTATTCTTTTGCGCTGCGGTAGCCTTCGAGGTATCTGTCGACGGCTTCCTTCCAGTCGGTTTTGCGAAAGGATTCAAAAAGCCATTTGGTGTAATGGTCGGTAATGCAGATTCCGCTGTATCCTGCTTCCTTGTAAAGACGAACGGTTTCCGCCGCGCTGATTTTACCGCACGGGCTGGTTTCCGCGGTGTGAACATGCGTGTCAAACTTGTACATTTTGCATTCCTTTATTTGATAGAGATTTTTTACAGTAATATATCGCGATTTGAGCGTTAAATCAATAGGGATTCTATAAAAATTAAGAGAAATGTTAAAATTGTTGACCTGTATTATAGAATATGGTACAATGAAACGGATGTTTTATAGGCAGGCGAAGGATAACAAAATGGAAGGCAGTAATGCGACGCTGTTATAAAAATATGCGCTGTAATAAAGGAGTTTCAATATGAAATACGTATTGATCGGCTGCGGACGAATCGCGCCAAACCATATTCGCGCGGCATTGGAGAACAGGCTCGATATTGCCGCGGTCTGCGATATTTTGCCGGAAAACATGGTAGGGTTGCTTCGCGAATTTAACCTGCAAAACCAAAACATAAAGCGTTATACCGACTATAAAAAAATGATTGACGAAGTCCGGCCGCAGGTCGCCGCGGTCGCGACGGAGAGCTGGCAGCACGCCGAGATGGCTTTGTACTGCATCGACCGGGGAATTCATGTCATCATCGAAAAGCCCATGGCGATGAACATGAAGGACGCGGACGAAATCATCCGCCGCTCGGCGGAAAAGGGCGTCAAGGTCTGCGTCAGCCATCAGAACCGATTCAATCAGGCGATTCAAAAGACGAGAAAGGCGTTGGAAGCCGGACATTTCGGCAGACTCTCGCACGGCGCCGTCAACGTGCGCTGGTACCGCGACAAAGCGTACTACGACCAGGCGGAATGGCGCGGCAAGTGGGCGAAGGACGGCGGCACGCTGATGAACCAGTGCATACACGGCATTGACCTTCTGCGCTGGATGTTCGGCGACGAAGTGGACGAGGTTTACGGCGCGACAAGAAGGCAGTTCCACGACTATATCGAAGGCGAAGACCTCGGCATGGCCATAGTAAAGTTCAAAAACGGCGCGGTCGCTACCATTGAGGGCACGGTGAACACCTATCAGCAGAACCTTGAGGAAACATTGTTTATATCCGGCGAAAAGGGCACGGTGAAAATCGGCGGACCGTGCGTCAACACCATCGAAGTTTGGGATTTTGCCGACGCTATTGAAAACAACAAGGGTTTTGTGGAACCGACCGAGAACATATACGGAAACGGGCACGTAAGTCTGTACGCCGACTTTATCGACGCGGTTCAAAACAACCGCAAACCGTATGTGGACGCGGTCGCGGGCAGGAACGCGCTTGAGATGGTGCTTGCGATTTACAAAAGTCAGAAGGAAGGAAAGCCGGTCAAGCTTCCGCTGACCGATTTCGGAAGCGAAGATATGTCGGGCGAGTTTGATGAATGATTTTTTGCGCACGAGAGCGCAAGGCAAAAAGGCCGGGTCTACGATTGCGCCGCTCGGCGACGGTTTGCCCTGCCCGGTGTGCGGCAGAAAGTATAAAAAAGCATAAAACCGGACTGGTTGAATTATCATAAAAAATCGGGATGAATCAAGAAGATTCGATCTTCCCGCAGATTACGACAAAATAATACCGATAGCGAAGAAGTATAATTGATATGTCCTTGAGAGAAGCGCTTTGCATCGGTGCCGCTTTTAAGTACTGCGCAGTCCCCGAAGGCGGCATTCCGGTTTCGGAAAACGCCGCAAATGCGTTTAAAGTATTCCTTTACACCCTATATGGACTATGATATAATCAAATCAATAAGCGATGTAATAAAAAATATAAAGGGACGATCATATGTTGGATATTTTTAAGGGCAAGACGTTATTGATTACCGGCGGAACGGGTTCGTTCGGAAACGCGGTGCTGAACCGCTTTTTGAAAACCGACATCGGCGAGATTCGCATATTCTCCAGAGACGAGAAAAAACAGGACGATATGCGCCATCAGTATCAGAGCGACAAGATTAAATTTTATATCGGAGACGTGCGCGATCTTTCGAGCGTCAAGAACGCAATGTACGGCGTCGATTATATTTTCCACGCCGCGGCGCTCAAGCAGGTTCCCTCCTGCGAGTTTTTCCCGCTGGAAGCGGTCAAAACCAATGTGCTCGGCACCGACAACGTGCTTACCGCCGCGATCGAAGCGGGGGTAAGGAAGGTAATCTGCCTATCGACGGACAAGGCGGCTTATCCTGTAAATGCGATGGGCACTTCCAAAGCGATGATGGAAAAGGTAATCGTCGCGAAATCAAGAACGGTCTCGCCCGACAGGACGACCATCTGCTGCACAAGATACGGAAACGTTATGTGTTCGCGCGGAAGCGTTATTCCGCTTTTTATTGAGCAGATAAAGGCCGGCAAGCCGCTTACGGTGACCGACCCCAACATGACACGCTTTATCATGAGCTTAGACGAAGCGATTGATCTGGTTTTGTACGCGTTTAACAATGCCGAAAGCGGCGACATTATGGTTCAGAAAGCGCCTGCCTGCACGATCGGCGATCTGGCGCAGGCTGTTAAGGAGCTGTTCCACGCGGACAACGAAATCAAAATCATCGGCATCCGCCACGGTGAAAAAATGTACGAAACCCTGCTGACCAACGAGGAGTGCGCGCGCGCGATTGACTTGGGCAACTTCTACCGTGTGCCTTCGGACAAGCGTGATTTAAACTATGAAAAATACTTCACGCAGGGCGACCAGAAGCGCAGCAGACTTACGGAGTTTAACTCGAACAACACCGTTCGATTAAACGTCGAGCAGGTCAAGCAGAAACTTTTGTCGCTGCAATATATCAGAGACGAAATCGCGGCATGGGAGAACAAATAAAAAATGAAAATACTCGTAACCGGCGCGAAGGGCTTTATCGGAAAAAACTTAATCGCAGGTCTGAAAAACAGAAAATACGTCGAAATTTTTGAATACGATTTGGACACCGACCCGGCGCTTCTGGACACATACTGCGCGCAGGCGGATTTTGTGTTCCATCTCGCGGGGGTCAACCGTCCGAAGGATACTTCGGAATATATGGCCGGGAACTTCGGGTTTACGTCGGAACTGCTGGACAAGCTGGTCAAGCACAGCAACAAATGCCCGGTGATGCTGTCCTCCTCGACGCAGGCGGCGCTGGACAACCCCTACGGCCAAAGCAAAAAGGCGGGGGAAGATTTGCTGTTTGAATACGGAAGGAAAAACGGCGTCGCGGTATATGTCTATCGTTTTCCGAATGTATTCGGAAAATGGTGCAGGCCGAACTACAACAGCGCGGTCGCGACCTTCTGCCACAATATCGCGCGCGGTCTGCCGATTACGATTAGCGACCGGAACAACCGATTAAATCTGGTTTACATAGACGACGTCGTAGAAGAGCTGGTGCGGGCGTTGAACGGCAAGCCGAGCATGACCGAAGATGGATTCTGCTACGTACCGGTTGTGCACAGCGCGACGCTCGGCGAGATTGTCGACCTGCTTTATTCCTTCAAAGCATCCCGCGAGCAGCTCGGCGTTCCGAATATGGCGGACGAGTTTACAAAGAAGTTATACGCGACATACCTTTCCTATTTGCCGACCGATCAGTTCTCCTATGCATTGAAAACCAACGTTGACAACCGGGGCAGCTTTACCGAAATTATCCGCACCGCCGACAGAGGGCAGTTCTCGGTCAACATCGCCAAACCCGGCGTTACCAAAGGCAACCACTGGCACAACACCAAGAACGAAAAATTCCTTGTCGTCAGCGGTAAGGGCGTCATCCGGTTCCGCAGAATAGACAGCGACGAGGTCGTCGAATACTATGTCAGCGGCGAAAAGCTGGAAGTAGTGGATATTCCGACCGGATACACGCACAATATTCAGAACATCGGCGACACCGACCTTGTCACGTTTATGTGGGCGAGCGAGCCGTTCGACCCGAACAATCCGGATACTTACTATTTAGAGGTGTAGGGAATGCGTAAACTGAAGCTAATGACCATCATCGGGACAAGGCCGGAGATTATACGGCTGTCTGAGGTTATCAAAAAGTGCGATAAATATTTTGAGCATATTCTCGTACATACCGGGCAGAACTACGATTATACGCTGAACCAGATTTTCTTTGAGGATTTAGGGCTGCGGCAGCCGGATTATTATTTGGACGCCGTGGGCGCGGATCTCGGCGAAACCATCGGCAACATCATCGCGAAAAGTTACAAACTGATGGTGGAAACCAAACCAGACGCTTTGCTGATTTTGGGCGACACGAACTCCGCCTTGTCGGCGATTTCGGCAAAAAGGCTAAAAATCCCGATATTCCATATGGAAGCGGGCAACCGCTGCTTTGACGAGAACCTGCCGGAGGAAACCAACCGCCGCATCGTCGATCATATCGCGGACGTAAACCTCTGTTACAGCGAGCACGCGCGGCGCTACCTCAACGCCGAGGGAAGGCCAAAGGAGCGTACTTATGTGACCGGTTCGCCGATGCCGGAGGTGCTGACCGCGAACCTTGAAAAGATTAAAAACAGTAAAATTTTAGAGGCATTGGGGCTTGAAAAAGGAAGATACATTCTTCTCTCCGCGCACCGCGAGGAGAACATCGACAACGAGCAAAATTTCTTCGCGCTGATGAACGCGGTCAACGCGCTTGCGGAGAAATACGATATGCCGGTCATCTACTCGACCCATCCGCGCAGCGAGAAGTTTATCAAACAGAGAGGGTTCAAATTCCATCCGAACGTACGGAGTTTAAAGCCTTTCGGGTTCTCCGACTACAATAAACTGCAGCTGAACGCCTTCTGCGTCGTCTCCGACAGCGGAACATTGCCGGAGGAAAGCTCATACTTCCGCGCCTTTCCGGCGGTCTGCATCCGTACGAGCACCGAGCGTCCGGAAGCGATCGACAAGGGCAACTTCATCATCGGCTGCATCACCACCGAGCAGGTGCTTCAGGCTGTCGAACTGGCGGTGGAAATGCAGAAGAACGGCGATATCGGCGTCCAAGTGCCGGACTACACGGACGAAAACGTCAGCACAAAGGTTGTAAAGATTATCCAGAGCTATACCGGAATCGTCAACCATATGGTCTGGCGGAAGTTTTAATAAAGAAAACCGCTTTTATACCAAGTCGGTATAGAAGCGGTTGTTTATTTTTCAATGTGAAAAGCCTAATCTCAATTTGCATTGTCGGACGGTTTATACTTTGCGATTTTGTAGGTGACATAACCGCCGGAGAGGTTATACAAGTTGGTAAATCCCATGCCCTTCAGAATCATCAGCGCGGTGTGCGCGCGCACGCCGACCTGGCAGTAAACATAAATCGGCATCTCTTTGGGCAGGTTTAGTTCATGAATACGCCTGCGGATTTGGTTCAGCGGAACGTTGCGGGCGCCCTCGATGTGACCGGCTGAAAATTCATATTCCGTGCGGACGTCAAGGAGCAGTCCGCCTTTTTTTACGACGTCGTCGATCTCGTAATACTGCGCGAATTTATAATCGCCGGCAAGCGCGTTGACCGCGACGTAGCCGAGGATGTTGACCGGGTCCTTCGCGGAAGAATAGGGCGGGGCGTAGCAGAACTCAAGGTCGGGCAGGTCATAGACGGAGCCGCCCAGCTTCATGACGGTAGACAAAACGTCTATCCTTTTCTCGGTCCCCGCTCTGCCGACGGCCTGCGCGCCGAGGATTTTCCCGTCCGTCGGAGAAAACAGCAGTTTAAACGATATATCGGCCGCGCCGGGATAATAGGTCGCGTGGTTTGCCCGGTGCACGTGGATGGCAAGGTAGGGAATATTTTTCGCCTTCAGCTGCGCTTCGCTGTTGCCGGCCGCGGCGGCGGTCAGGTCGAACACCTTGACGACCGAAGTCCCCAGCGCGCCTTTATAGGTTGCCGCTCTGCCGCTGATGCGGTCCGCGACGATGTGCGCCTGCCGGTTGGCATGCCACGCGAGCGGAATCGCCGTTTTGCTTCCGTCTATTAAGTCGGTTACCGCTATCGCGTCGCCGATGGCGTAAATCTCTTCGACGGTTTTTCCGGTTTTGGCGTCGAGGGTTTGAAAATGATGGTTTGTCAGAATATGCCCTTTCGGTCCGAGCGCGAGCGACGCGGATTTGGCAAGCGTGTTCTCGGGCGAGACGCCGATCGCGAGGACGGCCATATTGCAGGAAAGCGTTCTTCCGCTTTCTAAACAGACCGTTCTGCCTTTATCCTGAAACGCCGCGATGCCGTCGCCCAGAATCAGGTCGACGCCGTGTCTGTTCAACTCTCTGTGCAAAAACTGCGCCATCTCGAAGTCCAGCGGACGAATCACCTGCGGCAGTTTTTCGACAATCGTAACCTTGATGCCGAGCCGGCAAAGGTTTTCCGCCATTTCGAGCCCGATAAAGCCGCCGCCCGCCACGACCGCGGTTTTGGGCTTTTTCTCGGTCACAAACGCTTTGATTGCGTCCGTGTCGGCGATGTTTCGGAGCGTAAACAGGTTTTCGGCCGCATCGATGCCCGGCAGCGCCGGCTTTATGGGCTTTGCGCCGGGGGAGAGAATCAGAACGTCGTAGGTTTCGTCGTATTCGGTATTCTTAACCCGGTCACGGACGCGGACCGTCCTGTTGTTCCGGTCGACGGAAAGCACCTCCGAGAAGACGCGGATATCCAGCTTAAAGCGGACCGACATTTCTTTTGCGGTTTGCACCAGCAGATCGTCGCGGTCGGGTATGACGCCGCCGATGTAATAGGGCAGTCCGCAGTTCGCGAACGAGATGTACTCGTCCCGTTCGAACAGAATAATCTGAGCGTCCTCGTTCAAGCGTCTTAACCTTGTCGCGGCGGTCGCTCCGCCCGCGACGCCGCCTATGATAATGATTTTCTTTTTCAACGGAACATCCCTGCCTTTTCATTTTGATCGAAAAACAAGCAAAGTGGTTTTCGGGACAGAAAACCGCTTTTTTATAGTTATCCAAGCGCTACATCCAAAATCATCATCAAAGCGAAGCCAAACGCGACGCCGATGGTGCCGAAGTTGGAGTGGTCGCCCGCCTGCGCCTCGGGAATCAGTTCTTCCACGACGACATAAATCATCGCGCCGGCGGCAAACGCCAGTATGTACGGCAGCACCGGAATAATCAGCGAGGTCAGCAGGATGGTCAAAACCGCGCCGACCGGCTCGACGATTCCGGACAATGCGCCGTACGAAAAAGCTCTTCGCTTTGAAATGCCGTTTCCGACAAGCGGCATCGAGATAATCGCGCCTTCGGGAAAATTCTGTATCGCGATACCAATGGAGAGCGCGAACGCGCCTGCGGCGGAAATGCCCGCGTTTTCGGCAAGCATGCCGGCAAAAAGGACGCCGACCGCCATTCCCTCGGGGATGTTGTGGAGGGTCACCGCAAGCACCAGCATGGTATTTTTGCCCAGCTTTGATTTCGCGCCTTCCGGTTTATCGGTATCCATGTGCAGGTGCGGAATGACGCTGTCAAGAAACAGCAAAAACCCCATGCCCAAAAGAAAACCGACCGTCGCGGGGATCCACGCGGCGCTGCCCTGTTCCTCCGCCATATCGATCGCGGGAATCAGCAGCGACCAGACCGACGCGGCAATCATCACGCCGGACGCGAATCCGAGCAGGGTTTTCTGCAGAAGCGGTTTCATCTCGTTTTTCAAGAAGATCACCATACCCGCGCCGAGCGCGGTTCCTACGAACGGAATGATTACGCCGATGAATATTTTTAACGTGTCGCTCATAGATGCCTCTAATTCTTTATCTGCAAATGCAGTTTTTTAATCGCGTTGAAGGTTTCTTCGCTGATGACATGCTCAATCTTGCAGGCGTCCTCTGCGGCGACTTCCGCGCTGACGCCGAGCTGTTTGAAGAATTCGGTCAGCAGGGTGTGGCGTTCGTACGTTCTCTCTGCAGCTTCTCTGCCTTTTTCGGTAAGACTTAAAAAGCCGTTTTTATCCGTAACCACAAAACCGCCGTCCTTTAAAAGCCCGATCGCGCGGCTGACGCTCGGTTTTGAGTAACCCATATACTCGCTGACATCGATTGCCCGGACAGACGGGTTTTTCTTTAAAAGAATCAGTATGGTTTCGAGATACATTTCTCCAGATTCCTGAAGCTGCATGGAAATACCGCCTTTCCTTATCATCAATAAATCAAGTACATCATACCATAAAAATATCAATAATTCAAGGTTCGGCGCGCTGTCAATTCTCTTTCCGGCGCGCAGCATTGTATAACCTGCCCAATTGGTTAGCATACGCTAACCGCTTTTTCTTGTAAAACGCCAAAATTAAAGGCCGGTTCTTGACAAAGCGTGGAAAATATCCTATTATGGCATCAGTTAGCGGAAGCTAACTATTTTCAAACGCTTCGGTTAGCCTTTACTAACCGAAAATATCGAAAGGTTGAGGGATATGCCGTTAACATACGCAGTTGTTGGCGAAGAGAACAGGATAAAAAAGATCGGCGGAAAGCCCGAGGTTAAGAAGCATCTGGAGAACTTGGGCTTTGTGCCGGGCAGTTCGGTAAAAGTGGTTTCCGCCATCGGCGGCAATCTCATTGTGAACATCAAAGAAGCGAGAGTGGCGATCAGCCGCGAACTGGCTTCGAAAATCATTATTTAGTTATAAAGGAGAAGCATGGATGAAAACCCTTCGGCAGGCTAAAATCGGCGAAACGCTCAAGGTTGTCAAACTCCACGGCGAGGGCGCGGTCAAGCGCCGGATTATGGACATGGGAATTACAAAAGGGGTCGATGTCTTTGTCCGCAGAGTGGCGCCGCTCGGAGACCCGATTGAAGTGAACGTGCGCGGCTACGAGCTTTCGATTCGGAAAGCGGACGCGGAAATGATTGAGGTAATATAGGGGAAACCCCTTCTTTTTTATCATCTTGAGTTAGCATAAGCTAACCGTATTCAGAGAGGACGGATTATGAGTTTAAAGATAGCGCTTGCAGGCAACCCGAACAGCGGGAAAACCACCTTGTTCAACGCTTTGACCGGCTCCAACCAATTTGTCGGGAACTGGCCCGGCGTTACGGTGGAAAAAAAGGAAGGCAGACTGAAGAAGCACGACGACGTCGTGATCGTCGACCTTCCCGGCATTTACTCCCTTTCGCCCCACACGCTTGAAGAGGTAGTGGCGCGTAACTTTTTGATTCATGAGCGCCCCGACGCGATTTTGAATATCGTGGACGGCACCAATCTTGAGCGCAACCTGTATCTGACAACCCAGCTGACAGAGCTTGGGATACCGGTTGTGGTGGCCGTTAATATGATGGACGTTGTCCGGAAAAACGGCGACCATATCGACACGGCGGAATTGTCCCGCCGGTTGGGCTGCAAAGTGGTCGAAATCTCGGCGCTAAAGGGTTTCGGTATACTGGAAGCGGCGGAAGCGGCGGTTGAAGCGGCGAAATCGGAAAAAACGGTTCCGGCGCACAGCTTCAGCGGCGTCGTCGAACACGCGCTGGCGCACATTGAGGAAGCCGCGCTGCACGATATGCCCACCGAACAGCAGCGCTGGTACGCGATCAAGATTTTCGAGCGCGACGCGAAAGTTTTGGAACAGCTCAATCTGCGTCCGGAGATTCTTGACCATATCGAGCAGGACATTCAGGCCGCCGAAAGCGAGCTGGACGACGACGCGGAGAGCATTATCACCAACGAACGTTATACATATATCGCGTCGGTTCTGAAGAATTGCTACAAAAAGAAAAACGCGGGCAAGCTGACTGTTTCGGACAAAATCGACCGGGTTGTCACCAACCGCTGGCTGGAGCTTCCGATCTTCGCTGTCGTCATGTTTGTTGTTTACTTTGTTTCGGTCACGACCGTCGGCGGATGGGCGACCGACTGGGCGAACGACGGCGTGTTCGGCGACGGCTGGCATCTGTTCGGAATCGGTTCTTCGGAGTATGCGGAAGCGGCGGAAGCCTATGTAAAACCGGGCGCCGTTCAAAGCGCGTTCCTTGAAGCGGCGGAAGAAGCGGGCGCGATTGACGAAGAAAATTCTACAGACGGCGCGGTTGTTCTGATTGAATCGATCGCTGCCGGCATAAAGACCACCGCGCATATCTACGACGACGCGGGAAACATCGTCGAGTCTGTTCCGGTGGATTACGACGTTTATCGCTCCGTCGCGGACATCGAAGAACCCGACCCCGCCGATTACGGGGTTTGGGTGCCCGGCGTGCCGGTGATCGTGGGCAACTGGCTGGAAAGCATAGACGTCGCCGACTGGCTGCGGGGGCTCATCCTTGACGGCATGGTCGCCGGCGTCGGCGCGGTGCTGGGGTTTGTGCCGCAGATGCTGGTATTGTTCCTGTTCCTCGCGTTTTTGGAAGCCTGCGGCTATATGGCGCGCATCGCGTTCGTCATGGACAGGATTTTCCGCAAGTTCGGTTTGTCCGGCAAGTCCTTTATTCCGATTCTAATCGGCACCGGCTGCGGCGTGCCCGGCATTATGGCTTCGCGCACGATTGAGAACGACCGCGACCGGAGAATGACGATTATGACACCACGTTTATGCCCTGCGGCGCGAAACTGCCGATTATTGCGCTGATCGCCGGCGCTTTGTTCGGCGGAGCCTGGTGGGTCGCGCCCAGCGCGTACTTTGTCGGCGTCGCCGCGATTATCGTCTCCGGCATAATTCTGAAGAGAATTAGAATGTTCGCCGGCGAACCCGCTCCGTTTGTCATGGAACTGCCCGCGTACCGCCTGCCGACGGTCAAGAACGTTCTACGCTCGATGTGGGAGCGCGGCTGGTCGTTCGTGAAAAAAGCGGGCACGGTTATCCTGATGGCGACGGTGCTTGTCTGGTTTACCTCCAGCTTCGGCTGGTCGGACGGCTCGTTCGGCATGGTGGAGATGGACGAGAGCATTCTTGCCGCGTTCGGTTCCGCGATCGCGTGGATTTTCGCGCCGCTCGGCTGGGGACATTGGCAGGGCGCGGTGGCTTCCTTGACCGGATTGATCGCGAAGGAAAACGTGGTCGGAACCTTCGGGGTTCTGTTCGGCAGCTTCGAGGAGGTTGCCGAGAACGGCTGGCAGATTTGGGCGAATATGCGCGAAGTGTTCACGCCGCTTGCCGCTTACTCGTTTTTGGTGTTCAATCTCCTGTGCGCGCCCTGCTTCGCGGCGATGGGCGCAATCAAACGCGAGATGAACAGCGCGAAGTGGACCTTCTTCGCGATCGGGTATCAGTGCGTGTTCGCGTACGCGGCCTCTCTGGTTATCTATCAGTTCGGTCTGCTGTTCAGCGGCGCGGGCAATGTTGCAGGCGCTGCGGCGGCGTTGGCGGTGGCTGCGTTCATGCTGTATATGCTGTTCAGGCCGTATAAGGAACCGGCGGTTTTGAAAGCGAAAGTAAAAGTATAGGCAATATAATATAAAACTTTATATTATATTGTTAGTAAGGAGGAATCAACATGCTGGCATGGGTCTCGGAGAATCTTTCCACGATAATCGTTTGCGCCATCCTCGCCGCTGTCTTTGCGGGCGTTATCCGCACCATGATAAAAAACAAAAAGAAAGGCAAGTCCGCCTGCGGCTGCGGATGCTCGAGCTGCCCGATGAGCGGAAGCTGTAACGATAAACAAGAATAGACAATGCGATAAAGAAACGCTGCGGCAACCTGCCGCGGCGTTCTTTTTTTCGTTTGTTTTATGAAGAAAAATGGATTTTTGTGAATAATGATGGTTTTATTTGTGAAATTATTGATATTTATTGCTATTATTGCTATTGCATAAATATAAGTTTTCGTATATAATTATACAAATTTTGCTTTTAAGGAGATGCGTAAATGAGTTCGAAAGTGCAGAATCGATGGATCCCCGTTATTGCAGGCATCGCGATACAGCTCTGTCTTGGTACTGCGTATATTTGGGGCGTTTTTCAAAAGGGTGTTGCCGTATATCTGTTTAACGGAAACAACGCGGACGCGGGTCATGCGTTTTCCATCCTCTTAAGCATGCTGACGTTCGGCAGCACAATCGGCGGTTATCTGCAGAATAAGTTCAGTACAAGACCGGTAGTCATAACGGGAGGGGTCGTCCTTGCGCTGGGGTTTTTCCTCGCCTCATTTACTCCTCCGTCGGCAGGCTGGCTGATTTGGGTTACATACGGCGTCATCGGCGGTTTCGGCATGGGCATGACCTATTCGACAACCATCGCCTGCTGTCAGAAATGGTTTCCGGATAAACGCGGGTTTATCACCGGCATTATCGTCTCGGCGCTCGGGTTCGGCGGCGTCGTCTTTACCCCCGTCGCGGAGTTTCTGATAAAAACCACCGGCGGCGGCGTCGACGGTATCGGCGAGCTGTTATCGTTGCGCTGGTTTTCGTTGATTTTCCTTGTTGTCTGCATGCACGGTCGGCGGACTTTTTGTAAACTATCCGCCCAAGAACTACGCGCCGAAAGGGTGGACGCCATCGGTCTCGAAGTCGGGTTCAAAGCAGCATGATTTCACCCCGACGGAGGCGCTGAAAACACCGCAGTTCTACGCGATCACAGTCGTTTTGATGTTCGCCTGCATGGCAGGTTTGATGATGATTGCGTTTGGAAAATCCATCGCCAGCTACCAGCCCGAACTGAAAGACATTGCGGTCGCCGGCGTCATGGCCGTCACCCTGTTCAATTCGTTCGGACGCTTGTTCTGGGGCTGGGTTTCGGATAAATTGGGCAGAAGAAACACCATCTTAATTCTCCTTGTCTGTACGGCGGTGTTGGTTCTGCTTGTCAAGCTGGTCGTGACCAGCGTTCTCTTCTTCGTACTGGTCGCCGCAATCGGTTTTTTATACGGCGGGTATCTCGGCACGTTCCCGGCGCTCACGGCGGACTATTTCGGCGCCAAACATGTCGGAACGGTTTACGGAATGGTCCTGCTCGGCTTTGGAATCGGCGCGGTCGCGGCGTCCTACATCGGCGGATATTTTATGGATGCCGCCAGAGAAGCAAACCCCAATGTTTTGGATATCGACATTTTGCTGATCGCCTTTATCGTGGCGTCGGTCGCGTCCGCTATTGGCGCTTTGCTGATGCTTGTTACAAAACCGCCCAAAGCTAAAAAAGCCGAAGCAAATGATTAAAAAAGAAAAAATACTCCCGGCGGCGGGAGTATTTTTTCTTCGCTGCGGGGATGTCTGCATAATCGCTCTCATTTCGCTTCATAATACAGTTGTGAACATAGCTTTATGGCGCGAGGTGAAGAAAAAATGGCAAAGCAGGGCATGAAGCGCCCGGAGATTGACGCGAACAAACCGCCGAAGAACGAAGTACCTCCCGTGCCGGAGATACAGGGTAAAGCGAAAAGGACCAAAGAAAAAGTAAAGGATAAGGGAAAATAGCCAAGCCAAAACGAAAAATCCCCGCTGACAGGCGGGGATTCTTTGTTAGCAAAAGGATTCTAACTGTAAAAAAGCACAGCGGTTCGCGCCGCAGGTTAAATTTTATATTGCTCCAATCTGTCCATGACTTTCGACTTTTGAAGCGCCAAAATCTAAGTTAAGAAGTCCGTTTCCTCCGCCGCTTCCGACCATGTGAACCCGTGTTTTCCCGTCAAAATTATCCAGCACAACCGTAAGCGTAACATAATTCTTGACGCGGAAATAGTATTTTTCATAAACAAGCACCGTGCATTTTTTTCCGTTCGGCGCTGTAACACTATAATTATCAATTAAGCTGCCGCTTACGCTGACAGATACGGCATTGTTGATTTTTAATACAGTCTCTTCTAAGCTTAATGAAACACAAAATGTATTCATGATGCTGCTTTTTTCTCCAAGAATATGTTTGATGATATTATATTTTATAAATAATTATGCGGTTCTTTTTTTGTAGAAATAAATAATTCCTGCTAAGAAAACTGCGAAAACGATAAACCAAAGGATTATTTTGCTTCTGTCGCTGGCATCCGGAGATGCTTCCTCGCTGCCGCTTTCTAAAGATTCCGCTCCGCTGCCGCCGGACGTTTCGGTCGAAGATTCCGCGCTTGCAATGCGAAATTCATGAAATGAAACAGAAGTGTCGGCTTCGGAAAACCAGATTGTGATTTCTTTAATATAAAACTTTCCGTTGGTAATCGCTTCGATGTGACCCCATCCCGCGTCCGGCCGGGTATTGATGTAATCGACAATTTGTCTGATGCTTAATCTTCCGGATTGTCCCCCGTGATAGTGGTCGGCGCCGCCTTCAAAATTGTTCGCCATCAGCTGACCGAGGTTTACCACGGTGGTGTTGGTCGTGTTGTCGGTATAGGACATTGTTATTTGAACCTTGCCGCCGGTAACATCAAAATCGTAAACAAGATAGGTGTCATCCCACAATTCTTCGGGTACAACAAAAGCTGCGCCCAAATTCAGCTTGGTGTTTTGATAAGAACTGCCCGCCGAAGCGGTAAACACGACTTTATTGCCGTTTGACGACGCGGCAACTGTACTGGAAATCCATGTAGAGGGATACTCGATAAAATCGGGTATATAGGGTTCTGCAGTTTTTCCGGCGGCCAAAACGGTAAGGGCAAAGGTTTTGGTGTCGGACGCTGCGCCTTTGGAGATGGTCGCGGTAAGCGTAACAAGTGTATCCGTATTCTGACGGGTTACGGTTCCGCGTTGGATATGACCTCCGGTTGATCGCTGCTCCATGTGACGGTGCAGTCCCTAAACGAAGACGGCAGGGCAAGCGGCAAGGTAACCGCGTTTTCCGAAGCATTCAATCCGCGGATGCTGCCCCAGGTCAGGTTTTCCTTTGCGATTGCGACATAGTTCGCGTCTGTCGGCTCATACTGACCTTCAAGCCGGAAAAGCGGTACATTTTTGGGCGTCTTGCGCGTAATTCCTAAATCCATGGTTAGGGTAAGCCCTATTTTATTTGCGAACGAAATAACTCTGTTTCGGACCGATTCGTTGTAGGCTCCCGGATAATGGGCGTCAACCCCGATTACGACGGTATTGCCTACTTCCTTGACAATCTTCCAGAATTCGGTGTAGCGTTCAAGGGTTTCCATATTGTCTATATATCCCTGATTCAGCTCGAGCGCCACGCCCTTTTCCTTCGCTTTTTCGCACATTGCCCTGACCAGGTCTTTCATTACGGGCGTGAAGTTTTGAACATTGCCGTATCCTTTTACAAAGAAAATTTCGGGGTGCGCCATAATGGTGAAAAGTCCGGTGTCTAACGCTTCAATTGCACCCGCAACATAGTTTTGAACATTTTCCAGCTCGTGTGCTTCGTCCTCGAGAGGGGCAATAAACCGGTTGCTGCTTGTATCAAATATCTGCCAGTGATTGCCGAGAATTAAATAGTCAACCAGGTTGTTGTCGACGAGGTACCTGTAGTAGTCCTCGAAAAGGCCGCCCAACGCCCATTCGCTTTCCCAGCCGAGGAGGATGTCGATTTTACCCTGGTACTCGTTCTGCAAAGCGCGAATCGTGTTGTAATACTCCGTGGATTCCCAGTATATCCCGCGCACGCTGTTTTCGTAGGTGATATACGGAAGCATGACATGGTCTGAAAAGCCGATGGCAGTATAGCCGTTGGAAATGGCGGCTTCTATATATTCTCTATCGGTATAAGAACCGGCGTGTCTGCAGCGGTAGGTGTGGTTATGATAATTGGTTTTGGCTGTCGTGCTCGGTTCGCCCGTATAAATGGTGACGGATTTGATGTAAGACAGCTTTCCGGCAACCGTGGCGGAAAGGCGTATGACAATCTCTCCGCTTTGACCGTTCACCGCAAACGCGTAGGCTTTGTTCACGTGCTTACCGCTACGTCAGACGCGACGGTTTTTCCGCCGACTGTGATAGACAGTTTGGTATCGCTGCCGCTGCCCATGGCGGCTTCCACAACGATGCCGGAGATGGACACATCGTTTACCGTGGTTTTTATAATCAACTCATGGGAAGGATCGTCGCCGATAGAAAATCTTGCGCCTCGTCCGGAACTGCCGCTTTCGATGGTTCCATAGCCTGCCATGCTGAAATTCCAGGTCAGCGTACCCAAAACATTATCGCCGGCAGCCGGAACGGAAGTGAAGGTATGCGTGTAGAAAACTTCAGACGCTGCGGTTGAAAACGTCCACATCGGAATCAGGGCAAGAATCAGCATTGCGGCAACGACGACCGATGCTGTCCTTTTGAAAAATCCCCGCATGAAACTGTTACTCCTTTTGCTCAATTTCTTTATTCCATATTATCACATCTTTCGACATCTTTGCAATATGATGTTTATTTATTTATCATAAAATTAAAATGATTTGTTTTATACTTATTCATATAAATTCACAAAAATTTATTTTTAACTTGACAAGCAAATAGAGATATGGTAGTATTAACAAAAATTTTCCGACTCTTTTTGGTGAAAGTATATGAAGCTATTCTTCGGAATGATTGACAACGGATACAAGCCCGCAGACGCTTCCGTGGTGTTTTGGGGGCTTAGCCGTTTATTATCATTTCGAGGCAGATAAGCTGTATCAAGATATGGTGATAACGGTGTAAGCCTTAACAGAACAGTTAACGCTTACACCGATTTTTATATAGATAAGAGGGGCAATCATGTTTGACAGAAGCGCGGTGGAGAAGTTTTATAACAATTACGGTGAGCGGGAGTGGAATCGGCTTGGTGCGACCGCTTACGGAAAGCTGGTGTTTCTGCTCCATGCTGATTTCCTTGATCCGTTTTTAGCGGAAGGAAAACATGTGCTCGATGCAGGCTGCGGCCCGGGAAGGTTCAGCATTTACATGGCGAGGGCGAAATGCCGCGTCACCCTGCTTGACATGTCGGAAACGCAACTGAGTATTGCAAAGGAGAAATGCGCGCAAGCGGGAGTAACCGATTTCATAGACGGATACATACATGCAAGCGTCACCGATTTGAGTGTAATTCCGGACAATACCTTTGACGTGACGGTCTGTTACGGAGCAGTGTTCAATTACCTGCACGAGCAGACCGAAACCGCAATGAAAGAACTGATACGGGTAACCAAAAACAGCGGAGAGATACTTATCAGCGTCAACAACATCGGCGGTATTTTCAGAACCATGTGCATACGGGAGGGATATGCTTCCTCCTTCTGGGCAAAGCCGGAAGAATTTGGTATTTTCGAGGTGTTAAATGAAGGGATTGAGCCTTCCCTGTATCCGGGGCAAAAACATCCGCAGCGGTTTTTCTACAATGCGAAAGCCATGAAAAAGCTGTTTGACCGCAAGGAGTTTACCGAGGTGGCCTTCGGTTCGGTGCCTTGCATCGCAACAGCGGCAGTTCCCCAAGTCGAAGAATTATACGGGAATAAATCAGCATGGGAAACCTTAGTACAGGTTGAAAAAGCTTTTTATTTGAACGACAGTATGCTGGATGCGGGCGAGCATCTTTTGGCGCGGGCAAAGGTGAGGAAGGTGGAGTAAATGGAAGACGAAGTAAGAACGGTAAGAGAATACTACAACAACGAAGTGCAGAATGAATGGGAACGGTTAGAAAAGCATTTTATTGAGTTCGAACTCACCAAACGCTTTCTAAACCGTTACATAAAACCGGGCGATAGGGTACTCGATGTCGGCGGAGGTCCGGGCAGGTATTCTCTTTATCTTGCGCAAAAAGGCTGCGACGTCACGCTCGCCGACCTATCGGAGGAAAACGTTCGGTTCGCGCAGGAAAAAGCAAAGGAAGAAGGCGTTTGTATAAAAGCGCATCAGTGTGACGCCAGGGAAATTGACAGTATCGTTGACGGACTTTTTGACAGCATCCTTTTGATGGGTCCGATGTACCATCTGCTTGAGGAAGCCGACCGTGTAAAGTGCGTTGAAGCCTGCCTGAAGCTGTTAAAACCCGGCGGTGTGATTTTTATCTCTTTTATCTCCTCGTATGCGGGGATTATTTATTCGATGAAGTATGAGCCGGAAATGATTTTAGTTCCTGAACTCGAATATCAATACCAGCTGTTCGCGGAGGATAAACCTTTTGCGGGGAATGCCTTTACCAAAGCGTATTTTATTCGGCATGCGGATGTTTTACCGTTTATGGAACAGTTTGGCTTGGAAAAGCTACATCTGTTCGGGCAGGAGAGCATACTTGCGCCGAACGAACCGAACATACAAGCACAGCCAAAAGAAGTCATTGACAAGTGGCTTGACATTGCGGAAAGGGTTTGCGAGCGGGAGGACCTGCTCTCATATTCCGAGCATTTGATGTATATTGGCAGAAAACGGGATACAGTATGAAAGCAATCATAATATTGTTTTGATGAGGGCAAGGTATGAGTATCATTAATCCGTATGAACATCATCGGACACAGTTGTCACGGATTTTGGATCGGGAAGAAGGTAGGAAGATGAGTTTTATAATCCGAAAAGCAAACATCCTGGACGCAAGGGATATTGCGATTTTACAAATCCGCTCCTGGATTGCGGCTTACAGCGGAATTGTTCCATACCAAGCGATTGCAGCAGTAAACGGCAGACGTCTTTCGTTATGGCAGAAAATTTTAAAGAATGATTCCGATGCGTTTGTTGGTGTATGCAACCATGAAATTGCTGGATTCATCGGAATGTCCGAATCCCGCGATGACGACGCAAAACCGGATACCTATGAAATCGCCGCGTTTTATTTAGTACCGGAATATTTCGGTAAAGGAATCGCAAAACCGATGATGGATTATGTGCTGGAACATATTAAGAAACTGGGATATAGTTCGGTTACGTTATGGACGCTGGAAGAGAATACACGCGCCAGGAAATTTTATGAAAAATGCGGTTTTCTGCCTGAGTTTAAAAAGGAAATTACCATCGGAAAACCGCTGATCGTAATCAGATACAGAAAGAATTTATCAACATGAGTACAGAACTGAAAATGTTTCACAAAGGAACGCAGCAATTAGAAACCGAGCGGCTGATTCTGCGCAGGTTCACTGCCGAGGACGCTGAGGATATGTATAAAAACTGGGCAAACGACGAGGAAGTAACCAAGTATCTGCGCTGGACGCCGTACGCAAGCGTCGAAGCGGTACGGGAATTTTTAGAGAGAAATATCAAGTTGTATGAAAACCCGAACAATTATTTCTGGGTTATTCAAATAAAAAACGGCGAATGCATTGGCACTATCTCCGCGCAGTGTTATGATAACGATTACCGGGCTGAGATAGCCTACTGCGCCGGCAGGGCATTTTGGGGCAAAGGATATATAACCGAAGCGGTAAAAGAGGTAATCCGGTTTCTGTTTGAAGAAGTTGGCGTCAATCGCGTCGAAGCGTATCATTCGGTAAACAACCCAGCATCAGGCGCGGTTATGCGGAAAGCGGGCATGAAGCTGGAAGGTCATGCCAAACAGAAGTATTACTGCCGCATGGGCTTTCAGGACTGCGACCTATACGGCTTGACAAAGGAAGATTATGATAAAAGAAAACGGAGTATAGAAAACTTGGTTGTTTTAAATACCGAAAGGCTGACCCTCCGTCCGTTTACACAAGCGGATTTTCAAGCAGTTCATGCTTATGCTTCCGACCCGGAAAATGTAAAGTATATGGTTTGGGGACCGAATGACGAAAAAGCGACAAGAAACTTTCTTTTAGAAGCGGAAGAAAAATGGCAGTGCGATCCGATTATGCAGTATGAGTTCGCGGTCGTAAAAAAGGACAGCGGAACTGTTATCGGCGGATGCGGAATTTACTTGAACAGAAGCAGAAGCGAGGCTATGCTCGGCTGGATTTTGAACCGTCATTACTGGAAACAGGGATACGGAACCGAGCTTGCGAAAGAACTGATTCGGTACGGATTTACAGAACTGAACTTACACAGAATCTATGCAACCTGCAACACCGAGAATTACGGATCATATCGGGTAATGGAGAACTGCGGCATGCGCAGGGAAGCGGAATTTAAAAAGAACCGCTTCGGAAGAGTGGGCGATCAAGAGATTTGGTACAGCGAGTATCACTATGCAATTCTGAAAGAGGAGTGGGAAAATTAGATCGAAAGGAGAGAGGCGAATGGTATCGAACAGATAACATGTTATCGGTTTTGATTTGTCGGACAATATGCTGGCTGTATTTAAGCGCAAACTTAACAAAAAGATAAAAGCGGAATACAAATCAATCGAGAGCTCTTATTTGTTACCCAAAAGGCGGAATGCGTATGAAAATTAAATACCCCGATTATGATAACAGCATTTTGTCGCTGATTTCGTCCGTTTTAAAACATTACGGCGCGGAATGTAGTCACAAAAGCCTTTCACTGCTCGACGAAGTATTAGGGATTGGATATAAAAATGTTGTCGTGATGGTTTTTGACGGCATGGGCGTAAACATTTTGGAAAAACATCTACATAAAAACGGCTTTTTCCGCAGTCATGTGTTTGCAAACCTTTCCTCCGTGTTCCCGTCCACGACGACGGCCGCGCTCACAACGCTGGAGAGCGGGCTTTCGCCCGCGGAACACGGCTGGCTGGGCTGGAGTTTATATTTTGAAGAGGTTGACAAAAACGTCGTGCTGTTTCTGAACACCATTCAAGGAAGCGGCGGGGTTCCCGCGGCGGATTATCATGTTGCAAACAGGTATTTGCCGGTGCGCAGGGTTTGGGAGAAAATCGGCGCAGCGACCGCAAACGAGGTTCAGACCTTCATTGTTTCGCCTTACTCGCAATATAAAATCGGCAGTGTAGAAGGGATTGTAAACACTGTAAAGGACATCTGCGCGCAGAGCGGGCGAAAATACATTTATGCTTACTGGACGAACCCCGATAACGATTTGCATTTGGAGGGCACAGATAGTGAGGAAGCACAGAATGAGCTGATTTTTATTGAAGAACAAGTGGAAGCGATGTGCGCCGAACTTGAGGATTCATTGGTCATCATCACCGCTGACCACGGGATGACAGATATCGAAAACAAGTATCTTACCGATTATCCCGAGATTCAAAAAATGCTTGTCCGCGCTCCGTCGATAGAAGCAAGGGCAAAGGCGTTCTTTGTAAAACAAGGGTATCATGCCGATTTCGAAAAAGCGTTTTTAAAAGAGTTCGGCAGTGATTATATTTTAATGAAAAACTCAGAGGCGCTAAAGAACCGGTTATTCGGCACAGGGAATCATCCGAGAGTCAACGGATTTATCGGCGATTATCTGGCTGTCGCGGTGGGCAGAACCAATCTTGAAAATAAACATAGTCCTTTGGCGCAAACGCTGAAAGCTTCGCACGCCGGGCTTACGGAAGAAGAAATGATTGTCCCGCTGATTGTGATAACGTAAAACAAGATTCAAATTGCTATGGACAATTTCGGATATTGATGTTAATATACATTTGGCAGTGCGGACAGCGATAACATTGCGGCGATGCGGAAGGCGTCTGGCCGCTGATTTTTCTCCCACGAGGGTTTTATCATGAATGTAAAGTTTGAAAGATTCTTTTGTTTTGTTTTCGAACCGGAATATTTCGTCAAACATTTGGAAGAAATGGCGCTGAAAGGCTGGCGGCTGAAAAGCATCGGCCCGGGCTGGATTCTCAGGTATGAGCGCATAGCGCCGCAGCGGCTGTATTATGCCGCGGACGTACTGGGCTGCAGGCGCAAAGGTTCGGAGAAAGACAGACGGAAAGACCTGTTCACGCAGTTTTGCTGGAATTATGTGTGCTCAAACGGCATGATTACCGTGTATGTGTCCGAAGCCGGGAAAACCTACGATAGAGAGCTGGAGAATCCATGGAGCCGCGCGCCGCATTTTCTCGGCGTCTTATACTTGTTGTTCCTGATTTATGCCGGGCTGGCCGTGTGGATTACGAGGCAAAACTACATAGAAATTACCGCGAACCTTTATTTTCCGCTCATTCCGGCCGCGGGCGCGGCGCTCCTGGCAAAAGCGGTTGCCGGCACGGTTTATTATGCGCTGTGGCGGCGCTGGAAGAAAAAACAACTGCCTGTTTCGACAAAACCGCTGTATGCAAAGGCGAAAAACTTCGTAAGTCTGATTCCGCACATCATCATGCTGGGCGCGTTGATTTTCTGCGTTGCGGACGCGCGCGCGAATGCGGACTACATCGACCTAAAGTTTTACTCGGAGTTTCTTCTGCTCGGCTTTCTGCTTATATGCTTCGCCTGGCTGCTGGTTCGAAGCCTTCTCAAGCGCGACTTCAGCTTCAGAGCGCTTGTTCTGCTTGTCGTCGCGGCGGTTGTTTTCGTCTATGAAGTTTATACCGCGGATTACTTTGTAGTCAAGGACGAGTACAGCGACTATATGATTGTCAAAGAAAACTATCATTACGCCAAGCTGTATAAGGATAAACTTCCGCTGACCATGTCCGATATGGGCCGTACGGTCGGAAATTATTATGGAAGCACCTACATCCGGCATCGAAACGCTTTTGCTTCTTATGAAGAATACGAGGACTATTCGGTCAACCATCTCTCGGACCTGCAGATCAAGCGGGGTCGCTACGAGGTCTTTGCCAGCAAATTCGACTGCCTGATAGACGCGTACCTCCGCTGGGAACTGCAGGCGGACCGGGACTTCGTACGCACCGACAACCCGGCTTGGGGCGCGGACGCCGTATATGAGGAAAAAGAGTATCCTTATCGAAAAGCGGCGGTTTATGACGGAAAGGTTGTCGTTTTTTATTATTTCGAGCAGTTAAGCGACCAGGCAATTGATATGATTAAAGAAAAACTGATAAACAATCAAGCGCAGCCCGAAGGATAAACGCCTTCGGGTTTTTCTTTTGCCGCTTTCGATAAGAAGTAAGAGGTAAGAGATAAAAAGTAAGAGGAAAGAAGTAAGAGATAAAAAGTAAGAGGTAAGAAGTAAGAGATAAAAAGTAAGAGGTAAGAAGTAAGAGATAAAAAGTAAGAAGTAAGAGGTAAGAGATAAAAAGTAAGAAGTAAGAGGTAAGAAGTAAGAAGTAAGGTAAGAAGCAGGGAGTTAGATTGAATACAGTCTGCTGCTCAAAAAAACGTACCTTTGGCGATTCGCGAAAGCGTACGTTTTTTATTTGGGGTTGTATTCTGTTATACGCTTCTTGTAAAAGCGGGATGGTTTCGGCAAGTAAGGTCGAAGAACGCCGCAGTCGGGAGCGATATTGCCCACAAGCAACTCAATCGGGTTTAAACGGCCTTCTTTCTTGATGTAAATTTCGGCAGCTTGCATCTAAGAAAGCCATGCCGCCGCCGATAAATCTCTCCGCTTCGATACTTAAAAAAATCCTCGAAAGATATTTCTTTCGAGGATCATTTTATATGTTTATATGCAGCTTATAGGCTGTAAGGGTGTTCTGCATCAGCATGGCTACGGTCATAAGTCCGACGCCGCCGGGAACCGGGGTTATGTAGGACGCCTTCTGCAAGCATCCCTCGAAATCGACGTCGCCGCACAGTTTTCCCTCGCTGCGGTTCATGCCGACGTCGATGACCACCGCGCCTTCCTGAATCATATCGGCGGTAATCATTTTCGCCTTGCCGATCGCGACCACCAAAATATCCGCTCTGCGGGTGTGCGCCGCGAGGTCGGGCGTGCGCGAGTGGCAGATTGTGACGGTGCCGTTTGCCGCGAGCAGCAGCTGCGCCATCGGCTTGCCGACAATGTTGCTTCTGCCGACCACAACGCATTCCTTGCCGCTGACGGAGATCGAGTACTCTTCCAACAGCCGCATGACGCCGGCGGGCGTGCAGGGCAGAAGTTTTGGTACGCCGAGCATGATTTTGCCGACATTGTGCGGGTGGAAAGCGTCAACGTCCTTGTCAACAGCGATTCGGTTGATAATGCTCTGCTCGTTTAAGTGCTTCGGCAATGGCAGCTGCACCAGAATGCCGTCCACGGCGTCGTCCCGGTTCAGCCGGTCCACCAAAGCGTCCAGTTCTTCCTGCCGGGTGTCCGCCGGAAGCAGGTACTCTAACGATTGAATGCCGACCGCTTCGCAGGCGCGCTTTTTGTTCCGAACATACACCTTCGAGGCTTCGTCGTCGCCGACTAAAATCACCGCCAGACAGGGAGCGCGAAAACCTTTTTCGGCAAGCCGTTTGATTTCCGCGGCTACCTCGTCCTTTACTTTTTGCGAAACCAGTTTTCCGTCAAGAATCTGCGCCATCTATTCTTTATCCTCCGCGTCTTTGTCCAGGCTGTCCTGTTCTGCGAGCGTTTCGGCGTCAAAATCCGCTTCGTCGGCGTTTTCCGCGTCCTCTGGTGTTTCCGCGGCGTCTTCTTCTGCTGTTTTTTCGCTTTCTTCTTCGCTTTCGCCCGGTTCTTCAGCTTCTTCCGCAGAAGGATCGCTGCCGGTCAGGACCGAATCGTCAATGGGCTTGAGCGCGTCGCCCTCGGACGCGACTTTGAGCGCCGAGAACTTGCTCTCGTAGCTGACCGCGCTCGCAAGCTCTTTCTTGGTCTTCTGCGCAAGAATAATAAACAGGATTAGGCCGACAACGAAGGAGGCAAAACCGATGATTGAGTTCAGCTTCAATCCCGCGACACGCAGGCTGTCGGTGCGCAGAAGTTCTATAAAGCCTCTGCCCAGTCCGTACCAGGCTATGTAGCTGCAGAAGATTTGACCGTCAAACTTCTTCTTTCTGTATATAAAGCTGATGATAATAAAGCCGATCAGGTTCCAAAGAGATTCGTATAAGAAGGTCGGATGGACAAACTGAATATCGCTTCTGTAGACATCGTCTATAAAAACTTCGTCCAGACCCATTCTCCACGGCAGTTTCTCAACGCCTTCGGAATAGCCGTACGCTTCCGCGTTTACGAAATTGCCCCATCTGCCGATGATTTGCCCGAGCATTACGCCGGGCGCGGCGGAATCCAGCACCGCGTAGGTGTTGAGTTTCTTGACGCGGCAGTAAATCAGCATGGATATTAAACCGAAAATGATCGCGCCGTAAATCGCGATGCCGCCGTTCGTGATGTTAATCATTTCCCAAAAGGAGTTGTATTTGTCTAAGTTTGTAACGACAAAGACAAAGCGTGCGCCGATGATCGCGATGATAACCGTGATGAGCGTGATATTATACACATGGTCCGGGTCGATCCCCTCCGTTTTGGACGCGCGGTTTAAAAAGTAGATAAAACCCGCGATAATGCCGATGCAGAGAATAATGCCGTACCATCTGACCTTTAGATCGCCGATGGAAAAGGCAATCTCGTTCAGTTGAAAATCAAGACCGAGACCGGGGAAGGTGACATGATTGATGTTTGCCATCCGCGTTTTGCCTCCTTATCTTATTTTTTCGGGAATATGATGCTTAAAACGCATTTGCCTGTGTCGTACGAAGCCGAGAGTTCCTCCATCGCGTCCTCATAGGTCACGTTGGATATTGCGGCCGGAAAATCCAGCATATCGGTATCGGCGAAAATATAGGTCAGAAAATCGGTCGCAATTCTCTCGGTGGAATCGAAGTTAAACAGGAAGTTCGCGTAAACCGCGCGCTTGGTGCGCTCGAACTCCTCTCTCGTAAAGAATTGCTCCTTGCGTTTCGTAATTTCTTCGCAGACCGCTTCCTTTACGCCGTCGGGGTTTTCGCAGCTTCCCGCAATATCGACAAAAGCATACTGCCGTTCCTGCTCGAAAGAAGCGGAGAACTTGCTGTTAATCAGCCCGCTCTCGTAATGGCGGTTGTAAAAGTCGCTGGATTTTCCAAACATAAGCTGTAAAAGAATGTTATTGACCGCGCTTTTCTTCAGCCGCTCTTCAGGCGTTTTCGCGGGTGTTTGCTTGATTCCGATGCAGAACAGCGGCTGCGCCACTTCGAGGTTGAGCGTGACTCTTTCCTGATGAATGTGCTCCGGCTCGTCAACGGTCATGCGGGCGATGCTGACTTCCGGCGCGGGTTTTAGCACCTTGTCGCAGACCGCTTCCACCTGCTCGGGGGTTACGTCGCCGCAGACGCACAGCGCCATGTTGTGCAGGTTGTAGAAAGCGTTGTAGCATTTATATAGTATCTCGGGCGTAATTTGCGAGATGGACTCGATGGTTCCCGCGATATCCCTGCGGATGGGGTGGTTGACGTACATCGCGGCCAGCATGTTGAAGAAAACGCGCCAGTTCGGGTTGTCCTCGTACATTCTGATTTCTTCCCCGATGATGCCCTGCTCCTTCTTTACCGTCTGTTCGGTGAAGTAGGGATGGGTTACAAAATCCAAAAGCACCTCGAGGTTTTCGTTGAAATTATTAGTGCAGGAGAAAAGATAGGCGGTTCTTACAAAAGAGGTAAAGGCGTTCGCGTCGCCGCCGTACTGCGCGTAGCGGGTAAAAGCGTCGTTGCCGTTCTCGTCCTCAAACAGTTTGTGCTCCAGGAAGTGCGCAACACCGTCCGGAACCGTGACGAAATCCTTGTCGTCGGCGGTTTTGAAAGTGGAGTCGACCGAGCCGAACCGCGTGCCGAACACAGCGAAGGAGGTCGAATGATTCTTCGGGAAAACATAAATCGGAAGCCCGGTTTTGTGAACCTTGTAGTAGTATTTCTCGTTGATTTCCTTATTTTCTTTTACTAAAAAACACATAATTAGGCCTCCAGACTGTAAACAGTATCAAGAACCAGCTTCTTGGATATGTCAATAATATCCTGTTTGGTGACGGCGTTCACAAGTTTTGCCGCTTCCTCCGGCGAATCGGCGCGTCCGGCGATGATGCGCGCAAGATACCACGAGCAAATCGAAGCGGGGCTGTCGGTAATCTCGCGGTAAAAGTTTTCCAGCGATTTTCTGGCGTCTCTTAACTCCGCGTCGCTGATGTTGCCGTTCTGGATATCTTTAAGCTGCTCCATAATCGCTTCGAACGTGGTGTCTTTGTTCTTTATATCCACGCCGCTGGCGATGACCATGACGCCCTTGACGGCTTCGACTATCGGTTGGCAGTAATAGCAAAGGCTCTTTTTCTCGCGGACGTTCATAAACAGCTTGCTCGAGGGCGAACCGCCGAACAGCTCGTTGAACAGCGCGAATTTGATATAGTCTTTGTCCTTCAGGGTGGTGCCGGTGCGAAGTCCGATGGACAGCTTGCACTGGTTGATCTGCATTTTGTCGATATGGTATTTCACCTCGCCCGCCGTGGTCCTGACGACGGTTTCCATGGGGGCGGGCTTTCTTGCGTCAAAGGGCAGGTATTTTGAAATCAGTTCGGCGATATACGAAGGCTCCATGCTGCCCACATACAGCACTTCGACCGCCGCGGTGTTCAAAAGCGTCTTGTACTGCGCGTAAAGCTGTTCGGGGGTAATTTTTTCGACGATATCAATATCGCCGGCAACATTGACCGAGAAAGGCTCGTCCGCGCACATAACCTCGTGGCAGCGCGTAATCGCGTACGTCGTCTTGTTGTTGATCTGCGCTTTGATCGAGTCGATCAGGTTCTTTTTTTCCTGCGCGACGTAGTCCGCGACAAAAACGCCGTTTTCCGTGATCGGGTTGAAGATCATCTCGCCCAGCAGCTGCATGGACTGCTCGAGCAAATTTGTTTTATCAAAGGTATAGTTGTCGTCAATCGCGCTCAGCTCAAATACCACGGCCTGAACCTCGCCGCGTTTCTGGACATACGAAGCAAGCCCGAGCGAATACAGTTCGTCCTGCTTTTTGTTCAGACTCTGCATGGTCGGGTAATGGACGGTACCGCGTTTGATTACGTCGGTCAGCAGCGAGTTGAGCGAAGCGGTTTCTTTTCTCAGCGGAACAAGGAGATTGACGGTTAAAAGATTGGTTTTAAACTTGTTTGTTTTTACGGCCGAGAGGGATACGCCCTCTTTGATTTGTGAACGCTCAAAAGTCATATGGTTTCCTTTCTGTGCCGATAAAGCACCAATAGTAACCCAGTTTTTTTATAATACGAGCGCGGCGCTGTCCATATCCAAATAAAGCACCGCGTTTTTATGCCTGCGAAGAATGGACGCCGGGCAGGATTCGTCGATGGGACCGGTCAGCGTGTTCTTTACCGCGTCGGCTTTCGTTTTTGCGGGAACGACGCAGAAAACGTATTCCGGCGCGATTAGCGCGGGGATTGTCAGCGAAAGCGCGTATTTCGGCACTTCGTCTATGCTGCGAAAGCACCCGTCGTTGACCTGCTGCTGGCGGCAGACCTCGTCGAGCGAGACGACTTTGACCGTTTTCGGGTCGTCAAAATCCGCGTCGTGCGGGTCGTTGAACGCGATGTGCCCGTTCTCGCCGATGCCCATGCAGACGATGTCGCAGGGGTATTCCTTCAAAAGGGCGGCGTACCGCTCGCACTCCTTTTCCGGGTCGGGCGCGGTGCAGTCGATTATGTTTACCGATTTAAACGGCACCTTGTCGAACAGGCTTCTTTTTAAAAAGTTCGCGAACCGCTGCGGCGCGTCGGCGGGCAGCCCGATGTATTCGTCCATATGAAACGCGTTGATCTTCGTAAAATCAATACTCTTGTCGGCTGTTAGCGCCGCCAGAAACTCGTTTTGAGAGGGCGCGGCGGCAAAAATCATGTTAATCTCGCCTTTTGTTTCCAACAGTTTTTTGATCGCTTCGGCGGCTTCGGCTGCCGCGGCTTTGCCCATCTCGTCTCTTGTTTGGTAAATCTTATATGTCAAAAGGTCCTGTTTCCCTGTTTTTATCAAGCTCATAGTCCGTCCATGCCTTTCTTTGGCCTTATTACTTTTGATACACGACTTTGCCGTTGGAAACGGTCATTGATACCTCTACATTATCATCAAATACCGTAAAATCAGCGTCGAATCCTGCGGCGAGCGCGCCTTTTGTGCGCAGTCCGACCAGTTTCGCGGGCGTCATGGTCATCATCCGCACGGCGTCGCAGACGTCGGCGCCGGCGAGCTGCATCATGTTCCGCACCAGCCGGTCGGTCGTCGCGACGCTGCCTGCGAACGCCTTTCGGTCGGGCAGTTTGGCGACGCCGTCCTCTATGTAAACCGTCATTCCGTTTTTCAGCGAGCCTAAAACGGTTTCGCCCTCGGTCTGTCCCGCACCGCGCATCGCGTCGGTAATCAGCGCGACCTTGCCCGCGCCTTTCGTGCGGTAAACCAGTTTGAGCAGGGAAGCGGGAAGGTGACAGCCGTCCGCGATGATCTCGACGTCAAAATCAATCATGTATCCGCTTTCAATCAGTCCGGGATAGCGGTATCCGTTGATTCGGGTAAGGCTGCTCATGCCGCTGTAAAAATGGGTGAGCATGGTGTATCCGTGCTCATAGGCTTCCAACGCCTGCTCGTAAAACGCGTCCGAATGGCCGGCGGAGGGAAGAATGCCGCGTTTTTTCAGCTCGACGCCCAGCTCCATGCCGCCCTCCAGTTCGGGCGCGGCGGTCCAGCGGAGGATTTTGCCCTTGCCCGCTTCGAGCACTTTTTCGTAATGCTCTTTCTTCGGCAACTTCAGATAACGCTCGTCCTGCGCGCCTTTTTGGGACGGCGCGAAGTAGGGGCCTTCCAAATGCAGACCGGCAAGATAGGAGCCGTCGTTTTCGGCGTTTTGCACCTTGTCAAAGATGTTGAAAACCTCGAAAAGCTCCTCGTCGGAGCAGGAGAGGGTCGTGGGCAGCATCGTCGCGGTTCCGTGCGACGCGTGCAGTCTTGCGGCGCCCAGGAAAGCCTCGGCAGTTCCGTCCATAAAGTCGTGCCCGCCGCCGCCGTGCACGTGAATGTCGATAAAGCCGGGCGCGACGTAACAGCCCGAATAATCATAAACTTTGTACTCGCCGTCATCGTTTTTCTGAACGCCGACATAGGTGATGCGGTTTTCTTTTTCGTCAAAGCAGACCTCGCCGTTTTCGATGATCCGCATCGGCGTGACGATGTTTCCCTTAATTTTGCATTTCGCCATAAGCAATCATTCTTTCGTAGATTTATTGATAAATCAGCGCAACCGCGTGCGCGGCGATTCCTTCTTTTTTTCCGGTAAAGCCCAAACCCTCTTCGGTGGTCGCCTTGATGTTTACCTGCTCTGTTTCAATACCCAGCGTTTCGGCGATGTTTTTTCTCATCTCCGCAATATAGGGCGCAAGTTTGGGTCTTTGCGCGATGACGGTGGCGTCGATGTTGCCGACAGAAAAACCCTTGCTTTTGATTAATTCGTTCACTTTCGCGAGCAGTTTTAAGGAGGATATGCCCTTGAATGCGTCGTCGCTGTCCGGAAAATGATAACCGATATCCCGCAGCGCCGCCGCGCCGAGGAGCGCGTCGCAGACCGCGTGCAGCAGCACGTCCGCGTCGGAATGCCCGTCAAGCCCGGTCTCGTGCGGGACGCATACGCCGCCGATGATTAGCTTTCTGCCCGGGACAAGCCGGTGCACGTCGTATCCGTGCCCGATTCGAAAAGCGTTCATTTACAGCTCTCCTCTCTCCTGCAAAAACAGAATCGCTTTTGCGGTTTTAATGTCCTCGGGCGTCGTCAGCTTGATGTTTGTCCGCGGCGTTTCGACGTACGTGACCTGAAAACCGGCGTTTTCCACCATGCTGGTCTCGTCGGTCGCCGTCATATTCTGCTTTTGCGCAAGCGCGAAGGATACGGTGTATATCTTTTTGGAGAACGCCTGCGGCGTCTGCACCGAAACAAGGTACTTGCGCTCGGGCGTGTAGATGGTTTTTGCTTCCGGATTGACGTATTTAATGGTATCGGTTACCGGATGCGAAGCGGTCGCCGCCCCGCTTTGAACCGCGGCGTCGATGACTTTGTCGATCATCTCGGAAGTGACAAACGGGCGCGCACAGTCGTGTATGCAAACCAGTCCGTCACCTTGTTTGGAAGCGGACACGCCGTTATATACCGAGATGGCGCGGGTCTTTCCGCCCTCGGCAAAGCGAACCGGCTTTTTTAACTCCTTCGGGATCAGCGGCAGAAAAGCGGATTTGTCCGCGCAGACGACAATGATTTCGTCCACCGAGGAAGCCGCGAAAGCCTCTATGACGTATTCAAAAACCGTTTTTCTGCCGAGTTTGATCAGCGGCTTGGAGATGGTTCCGGCGGGCAGGCCCGCGTTCATGCGGACGCTGCTGCCGGCTGCCACGATAATACCGCTGACAAAAGGTCTTTTGCTGACTTTTGCGTCAGTGTTATCCTTCATAGTTATATCCAATCTCTAATGCCTTTGCGTTCATTTCTCCGAGCTGCGGCCTGGACTTGGGCGCCGAAGCCAGCAGACACGCGCGGAAGTAGTCAAACTCAAAAATGCCGGTCGCTTTTAACATCTTGCCGAGCATAATGACGTTCGCGAGCCCGCTCAGTCCGTTCTGGTCGGCAAGTTCGGTCGCGGGTATGTAGTACGCGTGAATGTCTGCGCGCTGTGATTTTACATGAACCAGCGAGCTGTTGACGATCATGGTTCCGCCGGGAACCACCTTGCTTTCGAACTTCTCGAACGAGGGCAGGTTTAAGACCAAAAGGATTTCCGGCCGGGTAACGACCGGCGAGCCGATCGGCTCGTCGTCGATGTTGACCGAGCAGTTGGAGGTTCCGCCGCGCATTTCTGGACCGTAGGAAGGGATAAAGCTGACCTGCTTATCCATTTTCATTCCGGCAAGCGCAAGCTGCTTTCCGGCAAACAAAACGCCCTGGCCGCCGAATCCGGCAATCAGAATCGCGCTCATTTCTGTTCACCTTCCTTCGTGACGTCCTTGTAAACGCCGAGCGGATAATAGGGCATCATGTTCTCGCGCAGCCACTCGACCGCCTTCAGCGGCGAGAGTCCCCAGTTGGTCGGGCAGGTGGAAAGCACCTCTACGATGGAAAGCCCCAGGCCTTTCTGCTGTATCTCAAAAGCCTTCTTAACCGCTTTCTTTGCCGCGAGCACGTTCTTGACGCTGTCAACCGAAACTCTTTCCGCGTACGCGACGCCGTCCAGCGTGGCGAGCATTTCGCAGACTTTGACCGGCATGCCCTGTATTTCCTTCTTTCGGCCGTACGGGGAGGTCGTGGTGACCTGATCGAGCAGCGTGGTCGGCGCCATCTGACCGCCGGTCATGCCGTAAATCGCGTTGTTGATGAAGATGATGGTGATGTTCTCGCCCCGCGCGCCGACGTGAACGGTCTCCGCCGTGCCGATCGCGGCCAGGTCGCCGTCGCCCTGATAGGTAAACACGATTTTGGACGGGTGGACGCGCTTGACGCCCGTCGCGACGGCGGGCGCTCTGCCGTGGGGCGCTTCTATCATATCGCAGTTGAAATAATTATATGCAAATACCGAGCATCCGACGGGCGCGATGCCGATTGTATCCCCCTCGACGCCGAGATCGTCGATCGCCTCCGCTACAAGCCGGTGCACAATGCCGTGCGTGCAGCCCGGGCAGTAGTGGAACGGCGTGTCTGTCAGCGCGTGCGGTTTTTGGAATACTACCATTAGTTTGCACCTCCAACCTTTTCAATATTCTCCAGTATCTCGTCGGGGGTGGGAATTACGCCGCCCGTTCTGCCGAAGTGAGACACATGTTTTTTGCAGTTGATTGCCACTTTAATGTCGTTGACCATCTGACCCATGTTCATTTCTACCGATAAGAACGCCTTTACATGCTCCCTGTCGGCGATGGCGTCCAGCTGTTTGCTCGGGAACGGATACAGCGTTATCGGTCTGAACAGACCCGCCTTGATTCCCTTCGCGCGAGCGGCTTTGACCGCGGTTTTTACGATGCGCGCGGTGATGCCGTAAGCGACGACCACGATTTCCGCGTCGTCCGTCAGGAACTCTTCGTATTTGACTTCCTTTTCTTCAATGAGCGCATATCTCTTGTAGCGTTCAACCACCGTGCGCTCCAGATCGTTCGGTTCTATGTACAGGGAGTTGATAATGTTGGGCTTCCGCTTTCCGCCGTGTCCGGTGCATGCCCAGTCCTTCGGCGGAATTTCTCTGTGCGGTTTTTCCTCGAAATCGACCGGCTCCATCATTTGTCCGAGCGCGCCGTCCGCGAGCAGCATTACCGGCGTGCGGTAAATGTCGGCCAGGTCAAACGCTTCGCCGGTCAGCGTCGCCATTTCCTGTACGGACGCGGGCGCTAAGACGATGATATGCTGGTCGCCGTGACCGAGACCTTTGGTCGCCTGATTATAGTCGCTCTGCGCCGGCTGGATTCCGCCCAAACCGGGTCCGCCTCTCTGCACGTTGACGATGACGCAGGGGAGGTCGGAACCGACCAAATAAGAAATTCCCTCGCTTTTCAGGCTGACGCCCGGGCTGGAAGAAGAGGTTAAAACCCTCGCTCCCGCGGCGGACGCGCCCAGCACCATGTTGATCGCCGCGACTTCGCTCTCCGCCTGAAGGCACAGGCCGTTTACTTTCGGCATGTTTTTCGCCATGTATTCTGAAATTTCCGTCTGCGGGGTGATCGGATAACCGAAGAAGAACCTGCAGCCCGAGCGGATCGCTGCTTCCGCGATTGCTTCGTTGCCCTTCATCAGTAATTTTTCAGCCATCTTATTTACCGTCCTTTTCTACTGTGATTACGACATCGGGGCACATGATCGCGCACATCGCGCATCCGGTGCATTTTGCGGGGTCAATAACGTAAGCGGGATGATAGCCCTTTGCGTTGATCTGCTTTTCGTCCAGCAGAATGATTTTGCGGGGGCAGGCAGCGACGCAGAAGCCGCAGCCCTTGCACAAATCCACTTTGAATGTTACCTTGTTCATTTCGATTCCCTTTTCTATGTAGAATATTGTTGTCAGAACAGTTGCTTCGTCTTGTTCTCGATCGGAAAAGCGCCCTCGACCGCAAGGCTTTTCAGCGCGGTCGTCGCCACGATGGGCAGTCCGCTCAGCCGAGAGACCTGTTCGGCAAACGGCAGGGAAGCCCGGACGGCCTTTGCCGTTGTCTCGGCGCCTATATTGGAGTTGTTGATGATGCCGCAAAATGAAAGGCGGGATTTTGCTTCGATGTGTTTTAGCAAAAGATAGGCGTCGTTCGGGTCTTTGGTCATCGGACGGTAGCAGTTATACACATAATACATCGAGTACCCGCATTGCTCGTACTTGTCGCAATCCACGGCGAGCACGGTCGCTCCGTCCGCGTCGCCGCCGACATCCACAATGCTGTACTCGTCTGTCGAGAATATCGAGTAATATTCTTTTGGCAGCGTGGGAAGGTCCACGTTGGAGTTTGCGAACTCCGGAACGATGGTCCGAACGCCGAGCGCGTTCAGTTCCGGCGCGTTGTCCGCGCTGCGGAAGTACGGATTGACGATATCGAGGTCGGTAACGCACACCTTTTTGCCCGCCTTCGCGAGCGCAACGGCGAGGTTGACCGCAATATTCGTTTTTCCCGAACCGTAGTGTCCGGCGATGATGATGATTCTGTTCTGCAGGAATTGCTCCATGTTTTTACTTTCCTCTGATAATATCTCCGGGTTTCGCTTCGTCAATCTCCAGGTAAAACTCCATTTTCGCATGCGGCGCGGACGATATCGGATTCATCTCCAAATCGTACATTCTGCCGATGACGATATCTCTGCCGGTCGTGCCGGGGGAGAGAATGTTCGCGTTGTCGCCCACCGAGAGCTTGTTGCGCTGGACGCATTTCGCCAGCTTCTTCTTGCTGTCGAATTCGCTGACCGTGCAGAGAAAGGCTTTGTCTTTGATATATTCGTTGCTTTTTACGATGTTCGCGTTCTCGCTCGGCGTCGAGAAAAAATACCCGGTGGAATACTCCCGGTGGCTGACGCTTTCCACTTCGTCTAAGTATTTCGGGTTAAAAACATAGCCTTCCGGGTCTTTCAGGTAATCCTCCAGCGCCATTTTGTACGCGTTGGTGATTACCGCCGTATAATAAGCGCTCTTGACCCTGCCTTCAATCTTGAAACTGTCGATGCCGGCGTCGATCAATTCGGGAATATGCTCGATCATGCAGAGATCCTTTGAGGAGAAAACGTAGGTTCCTTCGGGATACTGCTCCGCTTCTATGACGTCGGCGGTTCGTTTTTCCTCGTACAGGTAATACTTCCACCTGCAGGGCTGGGCGCAGGCGCCGTTGTTCGCGTTCCGGTTTACATAATAATTCGACAGCAGACATCTGCCCGAGTAGGAAACGCACATCGCGCCGTGCACAAAACACTCCAGCTCCAGCTCGGGCGGCGTGTTTGCGCGGATATGCTTGATATCGGAAAGCGAAAGCTCGCGCGCCAGCACAATGCGCTGAACGCCGTTTTTATGCCAGAACCGGCAGGCGGCGGCGTTTAAGGTGTTCGCCTGCGTCGAGAGGTGTATGACCGCGTCCGGGATATACTCTTTTAGATATTCCAGCACGCCCGGGTCGGAAACAATATAGGCGTCGGGCTTCAGTTCCTCTGCGATGCGAAGGTATTCGGGCAGGACTGCAAGCTCTGCGTCCTTCGGCATGGTGTTGAGCGTCAGATACAGCTTCGCGTTGTGCGCGTGCGCGTACGCGATGCCCTCTTTCAGCTCATCCGGCGTAAAATTGTCCGCCGCCGAGCGCATCCCGAAGCGGTCGAGCGCGCAGTAAACCGCGTCCGCTCCGTAATTGACGGCGTATATTAACTTCTCAAGATTGCCCGCAGGGGATAAAATCTCTGGTTTTTTAATCATGTTAGTTTGCATTCGATAAAGCTTTGTTTTCTTCCGCTACTCTTTGCTTGTTGGCATCGTGTCCTGCTTTGGTAGTGGCGTAATAAGTTTTTCCAGCTTTATTGGAAACAAAAAACAAAGCGTTTATTTCCTGTCCTCTTTCGTTTAAAGGCTTTGTCGGGAAAAGCGCCGCCGCAATCGCGTCCAGTCCGGGATTGCAGATTGCTCCGGGCGGCAAACCCTGATACTTGTAAGTGTTGTATTGATTGTCAATTTCCAAATCCGCTTTTGTCAAGTCTTCACGGCGTTCGGTCAGTATATACTGAATCGTCGCGTCAGACTGAAGATATAAGAATTCTCCGCCGGTTTTTAACCGGTTATGGAATACATATGATATATATTCAAAGTCAATCGGGTTGTTTCCTTCCGCCTGAACCATGGAGGCAAGGATGATAATCTGGTCAAAATTCATTTTATACTGCTTAATGACTTCTTCGTATTGCGTCTTGTAGTCTTGCCAGAACTTGACATCGAAGTTGTTGAGCAGTTTGTTAATGACCAGATATTCCTCGGTGTCCGTATAGAAATCATAGGTGTCGGGGAAGAGGTATCCCTCCAGCCTGTATTTTCTGTACGGGGAATAACCGATTTTATTGAGCTCCTGAACAAACTCGTGCTTATACGGATAATTATTGATCGCGTCCACGTATTTATCGCGCGAGCCGATGCCGTTTTCCACCAGCAGGTCGATAATCTGGTCCACCGTATAGCCTTCGGGAATGACGACGCGCACCTGTTTTCTCGGCGTATAGAGGGTGGTGAGCTCCTGAATGATCTGCGTGTAGTTCATTTTGGAGTTGAGCGTATGCTCGCCGGGAATAAACGAAAACTCTTTGTCCGAGCGGTACTTCAGGTACAGCTTGAAAACCCAGGGATAAGAGATGACCTTCTTCTCGCCGAGCAGGGCGCAGACGTCGTCCACCGTGGCGTTCTCAGGCACAATAATCCGGGTTTCCTGATCGTCCTTGACCAGCGCGAAAACGTCGTTGCCGATGGTAATCACGTAATAGGATAAATATACAGAGATAATAAGAATAAACAGGATATAAAACAGCGCTTTGAAAAGGATAGAGCTTTTGCCGAGCGTGGCGAGCACTTTTTTCGGCTTTTTCTCCTTCTGCAGGCGCGTTTCCCTGCTGTTTTTCTGCGCTTTCATAAGAACTTCCTTGTCTGCCGCGTCCGAAAAGTGCGCGCTGTATCCGACGTCCGCGCGAATCGGTTCTTCGTCGGAAAAGTGGGACAGAATCGTGTTCGTAAACTCGGCGTTTTCGGCGGAAGCAGCATGCGGTTTCTTTTTTCTTGGGCTTTCCAATATAATCGTATCGCCGTTGTTGTCCGGCTGTTTTTTTATATCGGCACGGCTGTTTTCGTCCGCTTCGGCGGTCTTTTGCCCGTCGTCGGTCTGCTCTTCGGAACGCTCGGGCTGGCTGTGCGCCTTTCTGTAGTTTTCCAGTATTTCAAGAATCTCTTCGCTTGCGTCTCTTGAGCCGTTGCTTTTGTTGCTTTCCTGGCCGTTGTTCTGCAACAAAATACACCTCCTATCTCAGGACAGTTATAAATATGAACACTGCGATCAGCAATAAAAACGTAGGGGATAAAAACACCCTGGATATGTTCGGAAAACTTTTGGGAGGTATGGATGTGATCGGGGGCTTTTCTGCGTAGGAAAAATAGATTTGCTCAAGCTTTGAGAAGACGAAGAGAAGCGACAGACCGAAAACAACCAGTATCAGGAAAAACACAAAAAATTTGTTGCTTTTTTGTATGATGATTCTCAAAAACATATCGCTGCCGTAGATAGACAGCGTATTGCTGACCAGATGAATGATGATGGCCGAAATGATGGAACGGGTAACGACGGTTACGAATCCAAGCACTATTCCGGTAAAAAAGTAAATCGGAAAGTTATCCATCGAGCAGTGCAGCATGGCGAAGCACAAAGCGGAAATAATGACCGCGTTCGCGCTTCCCAGACTGCGGTATTCGCTCAGCACCAGCCCGCGGAAGAAAAACTCCTCGCAGACGGCCGGCACGACGATAAACGAAATGATGATGCCGATGTTGCTGTCTTCGGCGGAAAGGTCGGTCACCGAATCGAAAAATCCGGCGATGCTTGTTCCCTGACCTCCGCCGATGATATATAAATATTGTATGAGGATAGAACCGCTGATAAATAATAGCAAGGTAAATATTGTGAAAACAATATGGGAAGGCTTTAACACCGATAAAAAGACCGGCGTGGAGAGCTTGCGCTCCTTAATAAAATAATAGAATATGCAGGGGAGCACCAACACCGCAATCTGAACAATCGCAATATTTAAGAAAATATTGCCGTTCTGCTGGCTTGCAAGCACGTTGCTGCTCAGCCGAAGCATAATCAGAACAAAGATGACCAGTATCGGTGTGGTTACAGTCGGCGATTTGTACCATTTTATTTTTTCTTCGCCCATGTGAACCTCCTGCATACGTTTTGACAAAAAAACATTTGCTATGCGCGGATCGAGTTCTTGATGCTCTCCAATGTTTCGTTGCCGAAAAGAATTTCGATCAGCTTGTAGCCGAACTCAAAAGCGACGCCCATCCCCTCGGCGGTGATGAAGATGTCGTCGTGCTCGACCTTCTTGCCGGTGATAATGCTGTGCGACAGGTGGTCTTTAAAGGTGGGATAGCACGCCGCCCTTCTGCCGTCCAGCAGGTTCATATCGCCCAAAATCGAGGGCGCCGCGCAGATTGCCGCGATGTAAACGCCTTTCGCGACCGCGGCGTCAATCAAAGCCTTAACCTTTACGCTCTCGCCGAGCCGCTTGGTTCCGCCGAGACCGCCGGGCAGGATCAGGCATTCCATTTCATCTTTCGAAACCTCGTCGATCAGCATGTCGGCCTGTACCGTAATATCGTGCGAGCCTTTTACCAGCAGATTGTCGGATATGGAAACCAGTTTCACCGTTGCGCCGGCTCTTTTTAACAGGTCGGCGGGAACGATAGCCTCGCTTTCCTCAAAACCATCAGCAAGCAGCATGTATATTGTCATATAAAAACTCCTTTTATAGAAAGTTTAATTGTATAATATATTTATATATAGCTTGTTTGCTTCAAGCGTATCCGATTTTAGGGCGAACAAACGCTTGTGTTCGCAAGAAATTTGCTTTTTTGCTAAATACGGAAGAAACGACGCGGGCAGCACTATCGCGTTTGTCCCGTCCGAAAGCCCTTCCATCAACGCCGGCAGCCGGTCCTCTTCTCCGGCGGGAACGCAGAGTTCTTTTATATTTTTTCCGTCCGCGAGCGCGTAGAAACTGCCGTCGGTAACAATTGTTCCTTGATACAGCAGATGATATTCAATCGTCGAGAAAAACAGTTCTTCGGTTTTTTTCGGATATAGCGTACTGGCCCGGTAAATCCGATACAGCTGACGGAGGTCGGCCGTTTTTTTTCTTTTTTCCAAAAGACCGCCGTTTCCGTTCGTTTTTACCTCTAAAACGCCGCCGAACTTTGCAAAGCCCAGCTTTTCGTACAAAGGGAACAGGTCCGGCCTTTCGGGAATGCAGACGACAGAATCGCCGCTTTTGACCGACAGCTGCAGATTCTTTTTAAAAAGTCCCTGATTTTGATATTCCGGATGCGTGGCGGCGGCGAACAGGTATTTTATCCCGTCCTCGAGCGCGCACAAGCAGAGCGTCGAGACAATTCTGCCGCCGTCGGAAAGAAAATGGATTTCGCCGTGTTTCCGCGCAAAACCCAGGACCGTCTGCGCTTCCTTTTCGTCCGTGTCAAAGCAGATTTTGTAGAGTTCTTTTAGCTTTTCAAATTCGGTTTCGCTGACTGTTTTCATAGGACGTCTTTTAAATACGCGACGATTTCGCCGTGGATATCCGTTTCCGAGCGCATCTTGCCGCCGATGTAGCAGTCGATTCTGTGCCAGCCCAGTTTCTCGGACGAGTACAGCACCGCTTTGTAGCTTTTTTCGATATGGGAAACGCTTTTTTCGTGGATGTCCCGTACGGCGCCGGTTTCTTTGCACCTTTTCTCAATCAGCTTTATAGACATCTCGGGCGGAACGGAAAGGTAGATGACCTTGTCCGGCTTCGGAATGCCGAGTTTTTCAAACTCGTAGTCATACAGCCACGCCAGAAAGGCGTCGTACTCGCTTTCCGGCAGTTTGGACAGCTGATGAACCGCGTTCGCGGTCGTATAGCGGTTGGCTACGATTACTTTCCCCGCTTCGTAGTCTTTTTTCCAGTCCAGCATATACGAGCAGTATCGGTCCATCGCGAAGAAGCTGGACGCCGCGTACGCGTTGACGATTTCCGGGTCCTCGCCGAAAGCGCCGGAGAGGTACATATTGACAAAGCAGGAATAGTCTTTGTCGTAAGTAGGGAAGTCGAGGTGGCGGTACGGAACGCCTTTTTTCTTTAAGTATTCGATCAGCAGATTCGTCTGCGTCTTTTTGCCCGAACCGTCCAGCCCGTCTATGGCGATAAAAGTCTTTTTCATCGGAGAATTGTCCTTAAAGCGTTATTTTAGTTCCCAAAACTTCTTTCTGACTTCCGCGGCTTTTCCGCAGGTCATGCTGCCCTCGCTGCAGGGACCCTTCAGGCAGGAAGGCCCGGCGTATTGAAACAGCGTCGGGTACAGCCCTCGGCAAAGCCGCAGCATCTCGGTCGCGAGCGCTCTGATTTCCCACTGCGCGCGGTTGCAGCAGCGCAGCCGGAAGAAGTTGTACAGCGAGCGGACGTTCATGGTCATGATAATTTTGGTGTCGCAGGCGTTCGGAAGCACGCTCCGCGCGTCCTCAAACGCCGCTTTCTGCGCCGCCTTTTCAGCCGCTTTTTCGTCCATGCCCTCGGCGATCAGCTTCGCCTTGTGGCTTTCGGTCAAAATTTTCGCCAGCTTGACATAATGCGCCCGGTCCTCCTCCATCGCCGCGGTGAACTCCGCGAGCGCTTCGGGGTTTTCCGAGATGGCGGGCGGAACAATGTATGTAAAATTCTCTTTGTTGACATAGCGCTGGCTCTGGACGCTGAACGAAGCGATCCGATGCCGGGTGATCTGCGCCAGCACCGCTCTGGAGACGCCTTCGATGCCGAACGTGATCGAGACATGCTCAAACGGGCTTTCGTGACCGAACGAGGTGAGCATATTGAGGAAGCTCTCTGTCTTTTCCGGCGTCAGGCCGTCCATAATGGTATCAATTTCAGAAGCCGAATAACAGAGCTTTGCTGCCGCGGCAATCAGCTTGTCTCCGTTCGGCGTGTACGAAAGTATCTCGACCTTCATCCCTGCATCTCCATTCTATTTTCTATTAATATTATAATATAACACAATAAGTCGGAAAAATCAATATTAAAAGCGGGATAGATGTGAAAGCGGCGAAAAATGCGGCGGCGCAGATGTGTTTTTTAAAAAAACAAAGGTATCTTTCGGGCTGTTTCCCAAAAAGATACCTTTTTTTATTTTTTAAACTTCGAGAAAAACGACTGTTTTTTGGCGTAGTTTTTGTCGTCGCATAGGTCGCCGAAGGCCGCGAGCGCGTCTCTTTGCTTTTTGGTAAGGTTTCTGGGCACCTCAATGGTTACGGTTACGTACAAATCGCCCTTGCCTTTGCCGTTGATGCTCTGGATGCCTTTGCCTTTGACGACAAAAACGGTTCCGTTCTGCGTTCCCTCGGGAATGGTCAGCTCGCCCTTGCCTTCCAGCGTCGGAATGGTGACCTTCGCGCCCAGCGCCGCCTCGACAAACGTGATGGGAACCTCGCACTTCAGATTATAGCCGTCTCTTTCAAAGATGGGATGCGGACGCACCGAAATGAGCACATACAAATCACCGTAAGGCCCGTTGTTTTCGCCCGCGTTGCCCTGACCGGCAAGCGAGATTCTCTGCCCGTTGTCGATGCCCGCCGGAATGGAAACCTCCAGTATTTTCTGCTTTTTGACAAAGCCGGTTCCGCGGCAGTCGGCGCAGGGATTGCTGACAACTTTTCCCTTGCCTCTGCAGCGTTCGCAGATGCGGCTGGACTGCATGACGCCGAAAGGCGTGCGCTGCTGCGTCGTTACCTGACCGGTTCCGTGACAGATCGGGCAGGTTTCGGGCGTCGAACCTTTTGCGGCTCCGGTGCCGCCGCAGGTGCCGCAGTGCTCAACTCTGGCGTAAGAAATCTCCTTCCTGCAGCCGAAAGCGGCCTCCTCGAAATCGATGGTCAGCCGATACGAGAGATCCTCGCCTCTGACCGGAGCGTCATACCGCCTGCTTCTTCTGGAACCGCCGCCAAAGAAACTGCCGAAAATATCGCCGAATATATCGCCGACGTCGAAGCCGGAATCAAAACCGCCGAATCCGTCGAATCCGCCAAATCCGGCGCCGTAGTTCGGGTCCACGCCCGCGTGACCGAACTGGTCATAGCGCGCCCGCTTGTCTTTATCGGAAAGTACCGAATAGGCTTCGTTGACTTCTTTGAATTTTTCTTCGGCTGTTTTGTCGCCCGGGTTGGCGTCGGGATGGTACTGCTTCGCCAGTCTGCGGAACGCTCGCTTTATTTCGTCTTCGCTCGCCGTTTTAGGGACGCCTAATATTTCGTAATAATCCCGTTTATTCTGAGCCATATAAATCCCCACGTACTAAGCATAGGTCCGTTTCTCCAACGACAATTCCGAATGAAAAAGCCGTTTGTCGTTGGGAAAACGGCTTTTTTCTACGATAACCCGCTAAAAAAGCGCTGCGCTGTGGTCGCGCCGCCTTTCAAAACGCGGGCGGTTTGTCAATCATGACGACTGTCTAATCTTAACGGATAAAACGCCTTTTATCTACAATTATATTGTAAAAATAATTCGTTGTGAAACGATGGCGTTACAGGGTCGAGGAAAGAATGCGGCGATTCTTCCCTCGACGGATATGACTTAAGATTAGCTGTTTGTTTTATCGGTAAACTCTGCGTTGTAAACGCCGTCGCCGTCCGGTCCGCTTGAACCGTCGCCGCTCGAGCCGGTTCCGCCTGCGCCTGCGCCGCCCTGCTGATACATCTTCGAAGAAATCTCATAGAACGACTTCTTGAGTTCTTCGGTATCCGCTTTGATGCGGGCGGTGTCGCCGGTTTTGATGGTTTCTCTGAGTTTCGCGATCGCGTCAAGCACGGGCTTCTTCTCGGCTTCGGTGACCTTGCTGCCGAGCTCGTTTAAGGTCTTTTCGGACTGGAAGATCAGGTTCTCGGCATCGTTCTTCGCATCAGCGGCCTCTCTCTTCCGTCTGTCTTCCTCGGCGTGCATTTCGGCGTCTTTGATCGCCTTTTCAATCTCCTCTTTGCTCATGTTGGAGGTGGACTGGATGGTGATATGCTGTTCTTTGCCGGTGCCCTTGTCTTTCGCGTAAACATTAACGATGCCGTTCGCGTCGATATCGAAGGTTACCTCGATCTGCGGAACACCTCTGGGTGCCGGCGGAATACCATCAAGAATAAATCTGCCGAGCGTAATGTTGTCGGCCGCCATCTCGCGCTCGCCCTGCAGAACGTGAATCTCAACCGAGGTCTGTCCGTCCGCGGCGGTCGAGAAGACTTCGCTCTTCTTAACCGGTATGGTGGTGTTTCTCTCTATAATCTTATGGAACACGCCGCCCAGCGTTTCGATGCCCAAAGAAAGCGGGGTGACGTCGAGCAGCAGGAGGTCTTTGACTTCGCCGCCCAGAACACCTGCCTGCACGGCCGCGCCGATGGCAACGCATTCGTCGGGGTTGATTCCCTTGAACGGCTCTTTGCCGACGAAGTTTCTGACCGCGTCCACAACCGCCGGAATACGGGTCGAACCGCCGACGAGCAGTACCTTGTCGATCTGGTCGGGCTTCAGACCCGCGTCGTTGAGCGCCTGACGCATCGGACCGATGGTTCTTTCGACAAGCGAAGCGGTCATTTCGTTGAATTTCGCTCTGGTCAGGGTCGCGTCAAAGTGCTTCGGACCGTTTGCGTCTGCGGACAGGAAGGGCAGGTTGATGTTGGTGCTGGTCATGCTGGAAAGCTCAATCTTCGCTTTCTCGGCGGCTTCCTTAAGTCTCTGCATCGCCATCTTGTCGCTTCTGAGGTCGATGCCCGTATCGGCTTTGAAGGTATCGGCAATCCAGTCTATGATTTTCTGGTCGAAGTCGTCGCCGCCCAGTCTCGTATCGCCGGAGGTTGCGAGCACTTCGAAAACGCCGTCGCTGATTTCAAGGATGGATACGTCGAACGTACCGCCGCCGAGGTCGTAAATCAAGACTTTCTGGTTGATTTCCTTGTCCAGACCATACGCGAGCGCGGCTGCCGTCGGCTCGTTGATAATGCGCAGAACCTCCAGTCCCGCGATTTTTCCGGCGTCTTTGGTAGCCTGTCTCTGCGCGTCGGAGAAGTATGCGGGCACCGTGATGACGGCCTGTGTGACTTTGGTGCCGAGATAGCTCTCCGCATCCGCTTTGAGCTTCTGCAGAATCATCGCGCTGATTTCCTGCGGCGTGTAGCTCTTGCCGTCGATGGAAACTTTATAGTTAGAACCCATGTGCCGCTTAATGGAAATGACGGTGCGGTCGGGGTTGGAAATCGCCTGTCTTTTCGCAACCTGGCCTACCATTCTTTCACCGGTTTTGGAAAACGCAACGACAGAAGGCGTGGTTCTGCTGCCTTCCGCGTTCGGAATGACGACGGGTTCGCCGCCTTCAAACACTGCAACGCAGGAGTTTGTTGTACCAAGGTCTATACCTATAATCTTTGACATATTCATTACCTCCGATAATTTATGTGGAATGGTTCGTTCTGGTGTGAAGATTTAGTTTAAAACTTTAACCAATGAATGCCGGATGACTTTGTCGCCCAACATATAGCCCTTCAGGAAGGTCTGCGTAATTTTGTTCTCCTCGCCGCTGTCGTCTTCCTCGTGGACCAGCGCTTCGTGCAGATTCGGGTCGAACTGCTTGCCGTCGGACTCAATGACTTTGACGTCCAGCGCTCTGAGTATGTCGTCGAACTGTTTTACGATCGCTTCGATATTTTTATCGTCCTTCGCGTACTCGCGCGCCTTTTCCATGTTGTCGAACAGCGGTAGGAAGGCTTTGATGGTGTCTATTTTCGCCTCGGCGTACGCTTCGATTTTTTCCTTTTGCGTGCGCTTGCGGTAGTTGTCGAACTCCGCGTACAGGCGGATATAACGGTCTTTCTGCTCGTCGAGCTCTTTTTTCATTTTTTCCAGTTCCTTTTTCAGCTTGTAGTCCGCGCTTTCTTCCTCGGCGGATTCTTTCGTGTCTTCCGCGCTGCCGCCGGATTCGTTTTCTTTTGCTTCTTCAGATGCCGTTTCCGTCGGGGCTTCCGCGCTCGTCTCAGCAGAAGCGTTTTCCGTTTCCGCGGATTTCTGTTCGTTATCCAGTATTTCCGGGTTCTGTTCCGTTTCGAGGTTCTCGTTTCTGTTCTTGCTTTCCATCGTCGTTTACTCCATCTTTCAAAGTATTTTCTAATAATGTCTCCGAAATACCGGAAACAAAATAATCAAGCGACGCGATAACTTTTTTGTAGTTCATTCGCTTCGGTCCGATGACGCCGATCGCGCCGATGACCTTTCTGCCGACTGTAATCGGATGGAACACAAAGCCGGTATCCGGGATGGTGATGTCGCCCTGTTCGTCGTCTCCGATCAAAATGCTGGTTTGCCCGGGCAGGGCGTTCTTGACAAGCTTGACGAATTTCTGTTTTTCCTCAAGAAGGCTCAGCACGCTCTGAACCTTCGAGACATTGAAGAATTCCGGATAAGACAGCAGCTTTGTGACGCCGTCGATATGAACCTTTTCGCTGTCGTAGGAATTCAGCATTTCATACACCACTCTGAGTACAGAGTTGGCGAACGGCCTGTATCTTCCCATTTTTTCTTCGAACTTCAGGATTATGGAAAGGGTAATCTCTTCCGCAGGCACGCCGGCGAGCACCTCGTTGAGCGCCATTTTCGTGACTTCGGTCATCCGTCTGTCAATCGGCTCGTGCATTTTGACATGACGGTTCCGGACCAGGCCCTCTTTGTAAACCATTATCAAAAGGAAGCTGTAATCGTCGATGAAAACCGTCTCGTAGCGGTCGACGACGCTGTCCGGGTTGCCCAGGTAAGCGAAGGAGGTGTAGTTGGTCATTTCGCTGATCGCGCGGCTCGCTTCCTCCATCAGCTTGCCGAACTCGGTCACCTTGTCGTCGAGCACTTCGTCCAGCACTTGAAGCTCCTCGATTGACAAAAAATATCTTTCCATCAGACTGTCAATGTAGGTCCGAAAACCAAGCGCGGTCGGCACTCTGCCTGCCGAAGCGTGCGGCTGCTTGAGATAACCCATTTGCTCAAGATCGCTCATCTCGTTGCGCAGAGTCGCGCTTGAAAGGTGGAGATCGGTTGATTCGGAAAGATATTTAGACCCTACCGGCTCGCCGGTGGCGATGTAGGAGTCGACTATGGATTTTAATATCGCTTTTTTTCTCGGGGTAAGCTCCAAGCTTCAACAGACCTCCTTTCCTTGAAATTAGCACTCTAAACCATTGAGTGCTAACACTGGGATTATTATACTCTTTTAGCAACATAAGTCAATAGTATCAAGAACTTCAATTTTGTAAAAAAAATATGAATAAGACGTTTAAAAATCCCGTTGAAATCTTGTTTTTTGGAATTATAATAAAAAATGTCACTTTATAGTTTTAGCAGCCGAACGTAAATAATGCCAAAATTCGATTGGTAAATATTGCGAATGGGAGTTTATCAAAAATGACGACGTTTGAGAAAATATACGAGCAGGTAAAAAAGATACCGAAAGGCAAAGTCGCGACCTACGGTCAGATTGCCGCGATGGCGGGAAACTACCGCTGGTCGCGCGTGGTGGGCTACGCGCTGCATGTAAACCCGGACCCGGCGCGCATTCCCTGCCACCGGGTGGTGATGAAGGACGGAACGCTGTCCCCGGCATTCCGCTTCGGCGGCGAGAACCGGCAGCGCGAACTGCTGGAGAAAGAGGGCGTCCGGTTTCTCCCCGACGGCAGGGTGGATATGGACGCGTGTAGGATGGCGTACAGTTTTGATTGACAAAGCAAAAACCCCGCTTGCCAAAGAAGCGGGCGGTTGATGATCGGATAAAAACCGAACCCCGTCACAAGAGGAGCGGGCCGCTTTGTCGAAGCGTCATTTTTGTTCGCTCGGGGGATGGCCGCGCGTTTTTAGAAAGCAATCAACCGTGCTTTTCAGGTTGCGTGGCCGCTGGCTGCGGCAAGTCTTTAAAAAAAAAGAACAGACGGTGCGGGACCGTCTGCTCTTTGAGGGTTTTTTGGTTAATCGATGTCTTTGAGTTTTCTTTCCTTGATGATTAAGCAGAGCATTACGACCGCCGTCAAGCCGATGATCGAAAATGCGAGAATCGTGATGCCGTCGCCGGTCTGCGGCGGTATGGATTCGCTGGGAATGCTGGTCGCGCCCGTCGTGCCGTAAATGCTGATTTCGTCAACGAACACCCAGCTCGGCGTAACGGTTGTGCCGCCGCTCTCGTCGGTGATGGGCGCTCTGATTTTGATATCCACCTTGATGAATTGTCCGCTGATCGGACCGTCCGGCGTAACCGTCGTTTTATTGATCTGCGTCGAAGCGGGCTCGACAATCGTTTGCGTGCCGACCGTGGTATAGGTACCGTTTCTGGTGTCCGCGACCGAGAAGGTTACCGAACCGGGCGCGTAGATGCCGGCGTCGGTTTGGTGCAGATAGCTGATTTCAAACTTGGACAAATCGGTATGCACGCTGCCGAGGTCAATGATAATCTCAAAATCGCCGTTTGCGTTCGCGTTGCTCTTGTTGAAGCCGACGAACGCCGGATTGCCGTAACCCACGCCTCCGGCCGTTGCGGCGAAAACACCGTCTGTCAGTTTCTTCCCGTCGTCCGGGTAACCGGCGCTTGCGGGGGTAATCAGCTGATAGGACTTTCCGACGGATATGACACTGGACTGCGCCTGCGCTGTGATTGCGAACAAACCCAGAAGCAAGACAGCCGCCGCAATCATGATTCTTTTCATTTTTTTCTTCCTTTCGCTGTTTGATGGCAAATGTATAGATGTATTCCGATTATAATATTTCTCATATTGTCGGCTTTTATGCAAAATATGGAAGAAAATTTGCGGCGCGCGCATACGCGGGTCTGCGTTTTGCAGTCCGTTGTTCCCGCAATCAAAGCGATCAGGTCTAATCTTCCTGCGGACCTTTTGCGTGCACGGAGGATAAATAAAATTAATTTTTGCGTTGGATAATGCTTTGACGCTATAAACGTGAAACATGCAATTTATCAAAATTAAACTTATAGCTAATATATAATAAAGAAAGCCAGCAGAATTTAAAACGCTGCTGGCTTTATCTTTTTAACTTTTTTCGCTGCTATCAAAATAATTATTTCGGCATCGAGCAATTCTTTAACTCTTTTTATTTGCTGTATTTAAATTTTTCTACCTTATTAGCTCTTTGAGTTGCTCCAAATCTGATTGATTCACTGAAATTATTATTGTTCTGTTGCCCAAAGATTATAGTCTGTTCGGTTACATATGTAGTTGCATTTTACTACTTGAGTTTTTATTAACCAGATTTGAAGTTAGAGACATGTTTAGTATTTTGCCTTCGCTATTGTTCGGTATTTTTTCATAATTATCATGCCACTCGTCAAGAATTTGCATAGCACGATTCTTTACTCGTAAAAGCAGTTCGGAACTTATAATCGGTGCCTGTTCGTAACTTTTTTCAGGAAAAATACCGTTGTCGTTTAGTTCTTTTATTACACGAGCCATAGTATCTTCCGGATTTCGATAGTACTCGCTCCCACGTATGCGAATAAATCGCCAACCCAATCTTTCAAGAATAGTCTGTCGTACCATATCTTCACGTATTTTTTCTTCGCCACTATGGTATTTCTCTTCATCACACTCAATTGCAATCTTTTTCCCGTTATATTGAACCACTATATCAATACGATAGGCGCCGACTTCCCACTGTGGAGTAACATGATAACCCGCAGCAACGAGCGATTTCCCCACTGCCTCTTCAAATGGAGATTCAGCATTCGCATCAATAATTTTGTTCGAACGCAATACTGCCTTCGGATTTTCGCAATACTCAAGCAGATCGCGCCGTATGTCGCCGGGCTTTAGGTCTTTTGAATAGTCAAGAGAGTGGACAACCCAAAGCTGGTCTCTTGCTCTGCTAACTGCGACATTATACCTTTGCTTAGTGGATTGATCCATACCCTCCCCGGTGAATCTAAACGGGCTGTCTCCTTCGTTGCTGTCTACCATTGATAGGAACACAACATCTCTTTCGTCGCCTTGAAAATGAGACGCATTACCGCAAAGAATCCGTCTTTCTTCAATCACGTCGGGTTCGATAATTCTTAATATTAATTGCTGAATCAATTTGGCTTGGACGTCACCGAGCAAAGATATTACGCCAAAAGTCTTGTTTGCGTACTTAGGCTGCTCAATGCAGGCGAGCATTAATGCGACAATTGTTTCCGCTTCTTGAGTATTGATTTTTCTGTGGCCTTCACGCTTTCCGTTATAAACCCTATAACTGACAACCGGAGGACCTATAACACAATTGCTTGCATCGCGCAACGGTTTAATTCTAAATTTATATGACAACTTATTGCTGTAGCCAATAATTTCGGGTACGCAGCGGAAATGCTCGAGCAACATGAGGGGTGGATATGTTAACGCAGTAATGTCGTATAGAGATGTTTTAGCGTCATAAAGATGCCATGTATCAAAAGAATCTTTTATATACATGTCGCGTAGTGCATTTATTCGGTCAACGTCAATGCCGACAGTCATTGGACTCACTTGCTGATTGTCACCAACAATTATAACTTTCTTTGCAAATTATAAAACTGCCAGAGCGGTTATATCGGCTTGGCTTGCTTCGTCAACTATTACAACGTCAAAACAGTTTTGAGAAGGGTCATAACTCTCGAGAGCTTTGCTTATAGGCATAATCCATGCAGGTACGGCCATCTGGCACTTAGCCATCAATTCGCGGGCCCGTCTTCTGAGCACCGGGGCTGTTTTCCCCGTACCTTTGCCTATCCTCTTTACCGTAAGTTTCCAATTCATTAGTGCCTGTCTCATCTCATAATTATTCTCAGTTCTTCGTATCAAGTTGTAGGCATAATCATATTTATCTGTTTTACCAAGACTGTAATGCCGGTTCTGCAACTGTGGCAAGCACACACCGTCAAGTATCAACAGTTTCTTATGCTTTCAATGTTACGACACGACTCGTTTTGATTCTGTTATCCCTCATTTTCAGAATCATAGGATAAGTGGCAAAAATCTATTTTTCCACAAGACGGACACTTAAAGACCCGGTCACTGTTTATATGTATGGATAACATAGCTTTCCACCATTTAGGCTGAAATGTATGCCCGCATGACGGGCAGGTATATTTTTTCTTTGAGATTGTTTTCCCGGCAATATAGAAAACCACAGCAGAAAAAACAATAACTGGAACAGCTATCACCCACCATGACACATCGTAGGTTGTACTGCCGAAATGTACCTCGCAAGAACATAATGTGATACTCATCAAGAACAATACTGCCAAACTGATTGCTTTTTTCAACGTAAAACCTCCTTTGATACTCAGAACGGCGCGCTTCCCACCGCTTTACTATATTTATGTGCTGAGGTATTCTTTGCACGGTAAGTATTTTGCTCCATAATATCTTCCGATACAATGAATATTCTATTGAACTACTTGATTATGCGAATGAATTGAATGACTACTTATCAGCCAACACGCTGTTTAGTTTCTCAACGATCATCGAAGTTGCATTTTTAAGAAACTTATTATTCGTAAAAAATTTAAATCCCATTTTTCACTGTTGAATGCTTACTCAAACTCAATCGCTCCATTGTTGCCGTCGCAATTAAAAGCGAAAGCTGTTTCTAAACCTCATACAACATGCTGTGCATTTTATCCCAGTATTTGTCCTTTTTCTACACACTCTGGGTTTTCAATAACCCGGTTAGCGTTCTTTTTCTTCATCGGATTTCACACGCAAGCATTGGAACATTATCACCCACTCCCTTTCTATAATATTATCGATCCGATTAAGTTCTAAGAACAAACACATAATGAGGTTTTACTTATTATACCATAGTTTTTTTGTATGCGCAATTTTGAATTTTTCATATCTTCTATCGCTGAAATCAACATTTCCCACTTTTGTCTATAGCCGCCGCCTTTGTATCCGTCAACAGCTGTTTTATAATCTCATTACGCTCTATGGCGGTTGTTTCTATTTTTCTTTTAAGTTCACCCGATGTATATCTTGATATGTTCTCAGAAATACCGTCAATCGAACGAACCATATCCTCATTTGTATCATCCAGCACCGAGACACATAGATTTTGTATTTCCTCAGGCACCTGACTTTTGAGGACTGACAATGCCTTTTTTGTATAGCTCGTTACCAACACACTTTTGCCTTGAGCAAGAAAATGACCTAAAAGATTGGCAATAGTATATGTCTTTCCGGTACCCGGAGGTCCTTGGACCAATACAGCATTATAATGCTCAATTCGCTGTGCAATTTCAAGTTGCTCCCGATTGGCTTCCTTTGCAAGCAGGATGTCTACATTTTCGCCGTTGAGAGCGGCTAATTGCTCGTCAATCGATGACTCACTATCATTAAGCTGTATTTCAACTTTATCAGAGCCAAATATTTCGGTTATAGGTTTAGGCATATAACCCGTTTTTTCAATAGTTTTTATTATCTCATCAATTGCAGAAAGCATACCCCCAATTCTTTTTCTTATAAAATAGACAGGAGCCCATCTAGTTACTATTTTGTCATCACGCCCCGGCTCGTCATTTTCAATCATAATAAACTTGCTTTCAGAACAGAGCCAGTGAGTCAGCGATTCTAAAAAATCAGGCGTATCAAATCGATCCAACGGATGATAAAAGTTTTCGCGAAGCTCATCCTTCAGTTGTTGAACAACACCATGGTTAATTTCTGCCATTTCCTGAAGTAATAGAGTATAAAGCTCCGGATCTGTATCCGTGTCGCAAATTCTAATAATATTGTTTTTGAATCGAAATCAAACTTAACTCTTTTTAAAAGGACGGGATGATTAACCGCTTGATTTTCTATATCGCTAATAAGACCATTTCCCACCATAAACTCAAGAGTTTCGGATTCACGTTCGAGATCTATATATGCGTGATAAAGGCGGTTAAAAAAGCCGCGTGTTTCACTTATGACCCGTTGCTTTTTCGCCCATTTGTCTCTGGATATTATCCATCTTTCATAAGCCTGAATTCGTTCTGTTGAATCTTCAAAATGTTCTATTTCTTGCTGTAAAAGCTTGTCATCACCTGATGCTTCATTAAAACCGTCAGAGAGTTTTTCAAAGTAGGAGTGTTTGTAAATTTTTCCCAACCGGGTTCGAGCCAATCCGAAATTATAGCCGGCGGTTCCGGGCATTTTTGAAATTCGGGTTTCTTTACCTCCAGCAATACTTTATTATCACTTGACTCTTCTTCAACACGGTCTCGATAGTAAACGGTAATATTATCTGAATCGTTTGGAATGTCTTTTAGAAAGCATGTCCAATATTGCTCATTAATCGGTGACAATCGTATACCTCAATGCACAAAGCTGTCTAATGTATTTGTATAAACTCAAGATATTTTCAACATTATCCATCTTGAACACCCCAATCTAATTCCACTTTTATCTTACTTTTTATTTTACCATATACCATGCAACATTGCAATAAAATGTCGACATTTATTGATAAGTATTACATCACCAGAAGACTTTTAGGTTAGACGCTATTTACCAAGCGCAGGATTTTGAATCCTACAGCTTACGCCAAGATAAACGGCAAATAAATCAGACAGAAGAGACGCTGACGATGATTATATCTGGCGAAGCGGCACAAAAGCTCATAAAGGCTAGAGTTTTTAGGAAAAATGTGGTTGTTGAAGAACTGCTTCTCGACGGTATACGCAACATGAATAATAAAGAAATGGCATAGCCGGTAAATACATACCGAACTATGCCAATGTTTTTGCATCATAAAACCCCTATGAAGTACCCTCTAACGGAGCGGTTTTTTGATTTTTTATCTATTTTTTAATTCTACTCTTCTAATCTTGCCGCTGATGGTCTTGGGCAGGCTCTCGACGAACTCGACGATTCTTGGGTACTTATACGGCGCGGTGCGGTGCTTTACATACTCCTGAATCTCTTTCTTGAGTGCTTCCGTCGGCTCGGTGCCTTTGGTAAGCACGATGGTCGCTTTGATAATCTGACCTCTGATTTCGTCCGGAACGCCTGTGATGGCGCACTCGAGCACATAGGGCAGCTCCATGATGACGCTTTCGATTTCAAACGGACCGATGCGGTAGCCGCTCGATTTGATGACGTCGTCGGTTCTGCCGACGTACCAGAAGTAGCCGTCCTCGTCGCGCCATGCGGTGTCGCCGGTGTGGTAATAACCGTCGTGCCATACTTCTTTTGTTTTCTCTTCGTTCAGATAGTAGCCCATGAACAGGCCGGGCACTTCCTTGTCGGTCTTGATGACAATCTCGCCGACCTCGCCGATATCGGCTTTGGTGCCGTCCTCGCGCAGAATATCCACTTCATACGCGGGGCTGGGAAGACCCATCGAACCGATCTTCGGCTTTTTGCCGTAAAGGTTGCCGATGGTCAGCGTGGTCTCGGTCTGACCGTAGCCTTCGTAAATGACCAGACCGGTCGCTTCATAGAAGCGGTTGAATACTTCGGGGTTGAGCGCCTCTCCGGCGGTGGTCGCGTACTCGATTGACGAGAGGTCGTACTTGGAAAGGTCTTCTTTGATGAGGAATCTGTAAATGGTCGGCGGAGCGCAGAAAGAGGTGATTTTGTACTTCGCGAACATCGGAAGCAGGTCTTCCGCCGAGAATTTCTCCAGGTCATAGACGAAAACGGCGCATTCGCACAGCCATTGTCCGTACAGTTTTCCCCAGAGCGCTTTGCCCCAGCCCGTGTCGGCGACCGTCAGGTGCAGGCCGTCGGGGTTGACGTGATGCCACCAGCGCGCGGTGATGATATGACCGAGCGGGTAGGCGAAGTTATGGGTCGCGATCTTGGGATAACCGGTGGTACCCGAAGTGAAGAACATAATCGAGGGATCGTCCTTGCTGGTGGGCACGCGCTCGAATTCTTCGCTTGCCGCGGCGACGCCGCTGTCGAAGCTGGACCAGCCTTCTTTGGTTCCCTTGACAATGGATTTGACGGTCAGCGTCGGGCACTGCGGAGCGGCTTTGTCAATCTCCGCAGTGCACCAGTCCTCGGCGGTGGCAATCACGGCTTTGATCTTGCCGGCGTTGAAGCGGTAGACATAATCCTTCTCCATCAGCAGATGGGTTGCGGGAACCGCGACGGCGCCGAGCTTGTGCAGCGCAAGAATCGCCATCCAGAACTCGTAATGCCGTTTTAAGACCAGCATGACCCGGTCGCCTTTTTCGATGCCCAGCGAGCGCAGGTAGTTCGCGGTTTTGTTGGTAAGGCTGCGCATTTCGGCAAAGGTAAAGCTGCGCTCGGTCTGCTTGTCGGCGGAAACCCACAAAAGCGCGCGTTTGTCCGGGCATTTTTCGGCCAGCGCGTCCAAAACATCGTACGAGAAGTTGAAATCCGGCGTCGGATGAATCTCGAACGACTGCAGCGTGCCGTCCTCCGCGACGGTCTCGGTGACAAACTTTTTATAAATCAGATGATCGTATCTGGATTCCGAAGCGCCTTTTTGAACTTCCGCGCGGATAACGGGAACCGGCTCGATATCCGTCGCGCTGCCGTCCTCGGCTTTAAAGACGACGGCAAGGAACACGCAGTCGCTTCCGCCGACCGCGATCATGCCGTGGCTGTGCGAGGCGTCATAGTAAATCGAGTCGCCTTCGTTCAGCGTGACGATATGGCCGTCCAGCTGAACCTTGAGCGAACCTTTGAGCACCAGATCAAACTCCTGCCCCTTATGTACGGAAAGCGGGATGGGTTTGTTCTGCGCTTCCTCGTCGTATTTTGCGGTAACGATAAAGGGTTCCGACAGCCTGTTTTTCAAAAGCGGGGCGATGTGTCTGTACTGGAAGCCCTCTCTGCGCTTAATCGGCATGCCCTCGCCGGCGCGCGTGATGTTGAAAAAGTTCAGTTTGGGGTTGTCGCCCGAAACCAGCTCGGAAATATCCATGCCGAGCGCGTTCGCGCAGTTGTACAGGAAAGTAAATGAAAAATCTTCTTCTCCCTTTTCAAGCGTCAGATATTTTTCCTCGTCAATTCCGCAGATGCGCGCCATTTCCGCGGTTGAAATCTCAGCGTTCAGTCTTGCTCCCCTGAGTCTTTCGGCGATTAATTTGGTCTGATTCTGGTTTTCCATTCAATACCTCCTCAAGTGATATAAAAAAGGCTTCATCTGCAACGAGATGAAGCCATTCAATGTGCCTTCATTAACCACTCATTTGCCGCGTCCAACAACGCTGCTCCATTTTTACGGCGGAGCTTTCCGTCAATACTTACTCATAGCATATATATACTTTCGGTATTGCTGCTCGGAGGTGATAAGCAAATGCAGACGGCTACTGCCTCGCACCGGCCGGCAGTTCTCTGCGCACCAGACTCTGAATTGCTCGTGTCCTCGTCAACGCATTTATTAAATTTTTCATTATTATATATTGCGAATTCGGTTTTGTCAATATATTTAAATGCAAAATTTTAATCCATTACCATGCTGAAACGCCGGAAGGAACGCGCGCTGAACCGTCGGACGCGTCGTCGGGAATATACTTGTAAACGACGCCGTCGATTACGATGTCGTCGCCGCTTTTTTCAAACGGAAAGGCTTTGGTGATTTTCGCGTCTTTTAAAAGGGTGGTGATGGTAATGACGCCTTCTGAAATTTCGTATTCCATTAAAAAGTGTTCCTGAGAGATAATCTGATAACCGGTTCCGTCGGGAAAAAAGACATAGCCGACATTCAGATTGCCGTTCGCGTACATTCCGTCCAGATAGACTTTTTCTGGTTTTTCTTCGCAGGAAGATACCGACCAGCACAGGGAAAACAGCGATATGAAAATGAGAAGTCTGATTAGATAAGTTTTTCTTGCCATTTATGCAACGCCTTCACCGTATAAATCGTATGTACTTATGCAGTATTTTTTAATTCTTAAATAATCTAACGAATCGGGCGTATCCCCGCCGGTTACGCATACTGCTTTAACCGTCAAATCATCATACGCAGCTGTGCCTATAATGATTCTTTTCGCGATCAGGTAGTCGAGCGAATCGACGACGCCGTCGCCGTTCGCGTCGCCCAGCAGGAAGACGGTAACGGTGTTCGTTCCGGCGGTAACGGTACAGCCGGTTCCGACATAGTCGCTGCCGGAAAGCGGGTTGCCGTCCCTGTCAAGGATGGTAACGCTGCCGCTGAATTCCGCCTTGATTTCGTTTACGGTGGTCTCATCCCGCATGCCCTTCAGATAGCGCCGACCGTTATCGCTTTCAATCGTGAGCCTGCTGCCCGGTTTGAGCGTCAAATCCTCGTCTTCGACGGCAGGCTCGACCGCCGCCATTCCGGCGTTGCCGTAATGCTTTTTCAGATTCGTATCGACGCACAGGGTGCTTTTATGCGGAACCTGGAAGATAATCTTTCCGGTTGCGCCGCTTTTGACGTTGAAGGGCACCGAAATAACAAGGTCGCCGTGGTCGACCGCCGCGCCGTTGAAGGACGGATTCATAAACGAGATGTCATACCGGGCGTCGTTCTCGTCCAGCCTGCATATGCCTTCCCAGCTGTTCTTGTTGGGCGCTTTTTCAAGGAAGGACGACATCGCTTCGTTTACGTCTCCGTCGTTCTTGACGACCGGTTCGACCTTGTCTTTATCGTAATAAAGCGAAAGCTTTATGTAAGGATAGCCGCCCGCCGTTTGAATGTCGTTCAGCGTCATTTTGACCTGAAGGGTATCGCCCGGCATATAGGAAGCCGGCGCGGACACTGTGATGTTGTAGTCGGGGTTCTGAACCGGCGCGCCTACAATCAGCCCGTCGGTGGTGGCGTCCGAGAGGGTTATGACCGCGCCAGCGTCCATATTCTTGCCGTTTAAAATGCCGTTCTGCCATTCGCACATATTCGGCGCGGTTTCAAAATTCTCCTGATCGCCGACGGCATAGATCAGCCCGAGCCGGGTTCCGGCGCCGATGTTCTGCATGCCGAGCGCCGCAAGCGGGATTCTGGTTTCGTAGGTGGTAGTTTTATTCTCCTCATCCCGGCTTCCGCAGAAGTCAAACGTCTGCGCCGTAAAGTCAACGGCGCTTTGCGGGACGCTCCACATGAATTTTTGGCTTTTGCCGTCGTTGAGATAGACAAGACCGGCTTCGAGGTAATTCCCCGACCATGTGTTTGTCTGGTATTTTTTCTGATGGATGTCGGGCGCGCCGGTGCAAAGCATAAACTGCACGCAGGAGCCTAAATACATGTACGCTAAATCCGTACCGCCGATTTCGGCGTCCGCTTTTCCGTCGCGATTGTAGTCAATCGAAGCGTCGATGGGCGTGTGTTTCTCTGCGAAAACAACCCACGCCATGTAAAGGCTGTCCTCTTTCCAGGTCATGTAGAAATCCGCCCGGATATCTTTGTCTGTGTCGAACTCGGCAATAAATTCGTCGCTGCTGTAATCGACGGTGTGAATTTTCTCGCCGTACTCGCCCTCGCTGACGACGCCGTCCAAAACCGGTTCGGTCGTGGGCATTTTAACCGTCACGCCGGCATTGACCGGACTGGCCGAGATCGGCAGAGCAAAAACGCCGAGCGCCATAAAACAAAAAAGGACAACCGCTAAAATTCTTTTCATTGTAAAGCTCCTGATAAAATGTATTTATTATTTTATGATTTTCATCATAGCATTTTTTATTTAATTCTGTCAATAAAAAAATCCCGTAAATGCGCCTGCCGCTTTTTGACAGGTCATACGGGATCTTCGTGTCGGAATTTACTGCATTTGCGAGAATTTCTGCGCGGTTTGCGTAATTTTCTGCTGTTCGACCGGGGTGACCTGATACCAGCCTTTTTCGCTCATTTTCGCGTAAATGTCTTTTTGCATATTCATGGTTTTTTCCAGAACGCTGTCAAACGCGCTGCGAACGTTGGCCGTCGAGGATTCGATGGTGCCGTTGTAAAGCAGGCCGCTGGTGGCTTTGACGGTGATCAGCAGGTTTTCCATTAAGGTTTTATCGTCCATAATCCGTTTCCTTTCTTTTAAAAAAACTATTGTTTAAAGGACCTGATAAAGCTGATTGAAAAGCTGGGTGTTCTGCTGTATCAGATCGTTTACAAAGTTTTTCAAATTTTGGTCTTTAAGTTGGTTTGCGCATTCTGTACACTGCGTTTTTAAGAACTGAACATGATTGAGCGCGTCTTCTATATAAAGCAATTCCTTCGGACTCATCTGTTTCACCTCCTGATTCTATGTAAAACAAACGCTTTACATAATCCGCGACGTGTGATATAATAAAAAATGGAGATTTTATAAAAGTTAAAAACAAAATAAAATCGCCGCTTGCTGCTCGCGTTCTCGTTGCCTTATTGGTTGTCAAGATTGCAGAATCGTATGTTTGAACTGAGCAGTAATACTATTCCCGAACCTTTCGTGAAATATACTTAAAAAACTGATACCGAATCGTTAAAAGTGTATGATAACTGTAAGGAGAAGCAACAATGGGTGAGTATCTCATAAAAAAAGTCGAAGTCGGACCGGTGCGCACCAACTGTTATATTGTTCGGAAAAAGGACTCCAGGGACGCGGTTGTCATTGACCCGGGCGCGGAGATTACGGTCATACGCGACGCGCTTTTCAAAATGGACGCTGCCTGCCGGGTTATTCTGCTGACGCACGGCCATTTCGACCATATTCTTGCGGTGGGCGACCTGAAGAATGCAAACACTTTGGTCGGGATTCACAAGCACGACGAGCATTTCCTGACCGAGCGGGACATGTTTTCCGCGATGCTGCCCTATGATCCGCGCCCCTTTGAAAAAGCGGACGTTCTGTTTGACAAGGAGGGCAGCTATAAGGTGGGCAGTTTTGAATTTTACGTCATTCCCGCGCCGGGACACACGAAAGGAAGCGTCTGCTATATTTTCGACGACATTATGTTTACCGGCGACACGCTCTTTAAAAACAGCATCGGCAGAACCGACCTGTACGGAGACCCGCAAGAGATGGAAAAAACGCTGAAAATGCTGTATAACCTCCCCGGCGATTACGCGGTCTATCCGGGCCACGAAGGACCCACCACGCTCTCGGACGAAAAAGCGCGGAATCCCTATTTCGCGAAATACCGTGTACGTTGATTTAAAATTGTCAATAATCGATAGTAAGAAATTATATTGATAAAAAAGCCTGTTTTTGGCGATATAACCGATTTTACGGGACAATGTTTTTTTGTTAACACATGTGTGCTACAATTACTTCCGATTCTTGGAAGGGAAGGTGAATTCGGATTTTTCGGTTTTTTGCCGGTTGATCCTAATGCAGAGTATCAAATGAAAAAGGAATGCAATTTTTTGAAAAAATATATACAAACCGCTTTAATGCTGTTCTGCGATATTATCATTATCGCGTTTTCCTCCTACGCGGCACTGCTGCTTCGGTTTGATCTTTCGATTGAAAGGGTAAACCCGCATTATACGGAAAGGCTTGTTTCGTACCTGCCGTACAGTATCATCGTAACCCTTCTTGTCTTTTTGGCGTTCGGTCTGTACAACAGTATCTGGGAATTCGCCAGCATGAGCGAAGCGATTCGGATCCTGATCGCATGTTTTCTCTCGGCGATTTCCTTCTTTACCGGAAGCATGCTTTTGGATATGGGGCTTCCGAGAAGCTGCTATATCATATACATGCTGCTGCTGATCTGCCTGACCGCGCTTTTAAGGTTTTCCAACAAAACGTACCACCATATCTTAAAATTTGTTCGGAAACTTGGACGCTGCCATACAAACATTATGATTATCGGCGCGGGCAGAGCCGGCGACCTTTTAATCCGGGACATCAGCAGCAGCGCGAAGTTTAACAACAGCAGGGTAGTCTGCGTCATTGACGACGACCCGGAAAAAATCGGAAGCCGTATCTGCGGCGTCAAGGTCGTCGGAACCAGAAAGGACATCCCGGATGCGGTAAAAAAATACAAAGTCAACCAGATTATATACTCCATACCGTCCGCGCTCAGCGCCGACCGAACCGATATCTTAAACATCTGCAAGGAAACCAAGTGCGAGCTGAAGATGCTGCCGAGCATTTACGAGCTTGTGAACGGAGAGGTTGACCTGTCAAAGGTTCGTCCGGTCGAAATCGAAGACCTGCTCGGCAGGCGTCCGATTAAAATTGACACGGAAAGAATTCTCGGTTATGTCGAGGGCAAGACCATCCTTGTGACCGGCGGCGGCGGTTCTATCGGAAGCGAGCTGTGCCGCCAGATCGCGGGGCACAAACCGGGCAGGCTGATTATTCTTGACATTTATGAGAACAGCGCCTACGATATTCAAAACGAGCTGAAAAGAAAGCATCCGGACCTGAACTTAACGGTTTTAATCGGTTCGGTACGGGACGAAAAGAGAATCAACAGCATTTTCGAAAAATACCGTCCCGACATTGTCTATCACGCGGCTGCGCATAAGCATGTTCCGCTGATGGAGGAAAGCCCGAACGAAGCGATTAAGAACAATGTGTTCGGCACGCTGATAACCGTAAAAGCCGCCGACAAATACGGCGCGAAACGCTTTGTTCTGATTTCGACCGACAAAGCGGTGAACCCGACCAACGTGATGGGCGCCACAAAGCGCATCTGCGAGATGATCATACAGTGCTACAACCGCCGCTCCAAAACCGAGTTTGTGGCCGTACGGTTTGGAAACGTGCTGGGCAGCAACGGAAGCGTGGTTCCGCTGTTTAAAGAGCAAATCAAAGAGGGCGGACCGGTCACCGTCATGCACCCCGACATTATCCGCTACTTTATGACCATCCCGGAAGCGGTTTCGCTGGTAATCGAAGCGGGCGCGCTGGCGAAGGGCGGAGAAATATTCATACTGGATATGGGACAGCCGGTCAAAATCCTCGACCTTGCCGAAATGATGATAAAACTGTCCGGATTCAAGCCGTACGAGGATATCGACATCCAGTTCACCGGCCTTCGTCCGGGCGAGAAGCTGTATGAAGAGCTTCTGATGGCCGAGGAAGAGATGACGCAGACCGAGAACGACCTGATTTATATCGGAAAACCGATCGAGTTCGACGACGACGAGTTCCTCGCCAAGCTGGAGAAGCTAAGGTTAGCCCTTCGGAACGAAAACTGCGACGCGCGGGCGCTGATTTCGGAAATTGTGCCGACCTATCAGTATAAAACGCAGGAAGAGCAGGAGCTTGAAATGCAGCAAAAGCGCAATGCGTCATCCGACAAACCGCAGATAACGGTGATCAATCCGATCATGACGAAAAAATAAAAAAAGACCGCAATAGACCGACTGGTTTATTGCGGTTTTTGCATTGTTTTCAGCCCGAAACGGGCAAGGAGCTCGCGGTTCTTCTCCGCGTCCTTCTTATTGACCGAGCGGAAGTCTTTCAGCCAGGCTTTCGCTTTTTTATGCTGCCGGAAATAGACGGAAAAAATCCTTCTTATCCAGTAAATTGGCAAAAGGAACGGTAGCTTGACCAGTTTTGGATACTTCAGGCGCATGACGGCGTAAGAAGGGAAGAGGGTTGTCAAAACATATTTTCTTCGGCTGCGGTTGTAATCGCAATCAGCGCCCAGTTTGCTTTTGATATGGTTTTTCTGCGTGCCGTAGGTGCAGCTTTTGACAATATAGTCGCCCAGCTCTTGAAGCAGCGGCGTCATCTCGCCGTCTCCGAACCAGGCCGCCGCGAGCGATTTTAAGTTGTTGTAAAACTCCAAAAGCTGCGCGTGTCTTAACTCGCGGTTGAGCGTGATGATATCCAGCTCTTTTTGATAATGCTTCAGGTAAACGTAGATATCCATAACCGCGCGGATGCCGACGCCGCCGTTGATGAAGTGGTGGGCGGCGTGCGCGACAAGGTGGATCAAAAAGCCCTCTTTGGTCAGGTTGCGCAGCGGCTTGTCCTTGCCGGTTCCCACCGCGTACTGCCAGCCCGGGTTAATGGTTTCCGAAAAATAGGAGGGCGCAAGCAGGTTCGGGTGGAACTCGACTTTCATCAAAGGCTCTTTTAAGAAAACATAATGGTTCTCGGATTCGGTTTCGGGAATATAGCCGAGCTGGTACATGATCAGCTTGACGTCCTCGATTTTGCGGATATTGCACAAAAAATCCAAATCCGCCATGGTGCGCATCTCGGGCGACGGATACAGCTCCCGCAGAACGCTGCCTTTGAGCGGAATGCAGTCTATTCCGAACTCGTCCGCCTTGCTCAGGATCGAGCTGCTCTCGATATACTGGAGCGCGGTTTTGCGCCATGCTTTTAAATAATCTGTCTTAAACGGTTCGATAACCTGCGCGGGCAGCTCCTTTAAAGCCGGGTAAACCGCCGGCGTCACGGAATGCAGCGACGCCAAATAGTATATTTTTTTCAAATCAATCGCGCGCGGAATGCGCCGAACGGTTTCTTGGTTGAGCGAACAACGCAAAAGTTTTATGAGATACTCCGAATGAATCGCAAGATCGGTATTCTCCATTTTGCTCCTGTTCTGTTCTATTTTTTTATAAGTTTATTATCGATTCGGATCCTTTGGTTTTTTCTTCACGGCCGCGCCGCAGATTTTGCAGAAGGTGTCGTCGGGTTCCAGCGGATTTCCGCAGAACCGGCAGTGTCCTTCTTTCGGCGCGGTTTTGGAAACCGATATTTTCTTCTTCTTTTTCTTCCGATAGCTCGCCGCAAACGTCACGGTCAGCACGACAGGCGTAAAAATGCAGAGAAAAAGGACAAAGTATTTTACCCACGCGTATCCGCTGTCCGCGCGGATTGCCGTAATCGGGATGCCCCACTGTTCGATGTTTTGGGTTACGCTAAAGTACTCAAGCGCAAAAGCGCCGTCCCGATAAAACGTCGCTTTCTGCCCCGCCTCGATGTCGGTCAGCTCTTTGGTTTTCGCGGATATGACAGAGGCGGCGCCGGTAAACATCCATATCGCGGAATAGTCCGGTCCCTCTTCGACTGCGAAAATGGTGCCCTTGATCTTTAAATCGGCGTTGGCTAATTCCACCGTAAAGCTGCCGTCGTAAACGATCGGCTGAACATAAGCCCATGCTTTTCCGCGGACCAGCTTTACGACGGTATCCTTTAGCTCCGCATTGGATAGAAGCAGCTCGCTGTCGGATAAGATTTGAAAATAGGAGGTATCGTCAAAGTAGAGCGCGCACTTCGCGCTGGCTTCGGTTCTGACCGAAGTGCCGGCGGCAATCTCGTCGTTTTCCCTTAGCGCTTTTTGCGTTCCGTTAACGCCGTAGACCGCGCCGGAAATATCGCGGACGGCGGCTCTTCGGTTCGCCGGCTGCTCAAGCTCGTTTTCGGTCCGTTCCGGTTCGTTGACAAGTTCGTATCTATATTTCGTGCCGACGGAAAGGACGCCTTCGGCGCAGACGCAAAGCGCGATTTTCCCGTCGCCGCCGCACTTATCGGCGTTTCTTAAATTATCGTCTTCGATTTCAGTGGTTTTCGCGTATTCGATCGCTTCCCGCAATCCCCAGACATAACTTTCCTTCTGCGCCGCTGCCGCAAAAGAAAGGGAAGTTGCGAATAATAAAAGCAAAAGAACGCAGGAGAGCAATCTTCTCAACGGAACTCCTCCTATTTTTATTTATCTTGATTATTTTATCATATAAAGTTAATAATAGCAATAAAAAATTAAACCCCGCTTTTTTATATGGTATTTCACCACAAAAATGTTATAATAAGAATCGGAAATACTATAAAAAAATATTATTGCTCTTTAGAATAGATTCGGGTAAAATGATCTCAAAGAAAATATGCGGGTGAAAGGGGTATTGATTATGGAATTTAAAGAAGGCAAATGGCAGCATCACATCAATGTCAGGGACTTTATTGTCAGAAACTACACGCCTTACGACGGCGACGAAAGTTTTCTCGCTTCGCCGACGGAACGCACACTGGCATTGTGGAATAAGGTAAAAGCGCTTCTTGCCAAGGAACGCGAAAACGGCGGCGTCCTTGACATTGACGAGCATACGATATCCACAATCACTTCGCATAAACCGGGTTATATCGACAAAGACCTCGAGCTGATCGTCGGTCTGCAGACGGACGAGCCGCTCAAGAGAGCGATTATGCCGTTCGGCGGCATCCGGATGGTCAGATCCTCGCTGGAAGCATACGGCAGAAAGATGGACCCCGAGGTCGAGAAGATATTCCAGTTCAGAAAGACGCACAACGACGGCGTTTTCGACGCCTATACCGAAGATATGCGCAAAGCGCGCCACAGCGGCATTATTACCGGACTGCCCGATTCCTACGGCAGAGGAAGGATTATCGGCGATTACCGCCGCGTTCCGCTCTACGGCGTGGATTACTTGATTGCGCAAAAGAAAAAAGCAAAAGAAGACTATGTCTTTGACATTATGAACGACGAGATTATCCGGCAGCGCGAGGAGCTGTCCGAGCAGATCCGCGCGCTGGAAGCGCTGAAGGAAATGGCGTCGACGTACGGGTACGATATTTCCCGGCCCGCTCAGGACGTGCGGGAAGCCATTCAATGGCTGTACTTCGCGTACCTCGCGGCCGTCAAGGAGCAGAACGGCGCCGCGATGTCCATCGGCAGAATTTCCACTTTCCTCGATATTTACGCGGAGCGGGATTTGCAGGAGGGCAGATACACCGAGTCGGAGATTCAGGAGTTCGTGGACCACTTTGTCATGAAGCTGCGCATGGTGCGGTTCCTGCGCACGCCCGCGTACGACGAGCTGTTCTCCGGCGACCCGACCTGGGTAACCGAATCGTTGGGCGGCGTCTGCATCGACGGACGGCACATGGTCACCAAGATGACCTACCGCTTCCTGCATACGCTGACCAATTTGGGCGCCGCGCCCGAGCCGAACATGACGGTGCTCTGGAGCCAGCGGCTGCCGCAGAATTTTAAGAACTACTGCGCGCGCATGTCTATCGAGACCTCCTCGATTCAGTATGAGAACGACGACCTGATGCGCCCCGAGTACGGCGACGATTACGGCATCGCCTGCTGCGTTTCGGCGATGAAAATCGGAAAGATGATGCAGTTCTTCGGCGCGCGGGCAAACCTTGCGAAAGCGCTGCTTTACGCGCTCAACGGCGGCAAGGACGAAAACACCGGAGAGCAGATCGGACCCGAAATGGCGTTGATAAAATCCGACGAAACGCTGGATTTCAACGAGGTCTGGAGAAAATACGACCAGATCTGCAACTGGCTGTCCAGGCTGTATATCAACACGCTCAACATCATCCATTACATGCACGATAAATACTGCTACGAGAGCCTGCAGATGGCGCTGCACGACGAGGAGATTTACCGGACCTCCGCCTGCGGACTCGCGGGATTCTCGGTGGTCGTCGATTCGCTCAGCGCGATTAAGTACGCGAAAGTGCACCCGATCCGCAACGAGAAGGGGCTGACGGTGGACTTCAAAATCGAGGGCGACTACCCGAAGTTCGGCAACAACGACCCGCGGGTGGACGAGATTGCGCGCATGGTGGTCGAGCACTTTATGAAAAAGCTGTCCAAGCACAGCACCTACAGAAATTCCAAGCCGACCATGTCGATACTGACCATTACCTCGAACGTGGTTTACGGCAAAAAGACGGGCGCGACCCCCGACGGACGCAAAGCCGGCGAGCCTTTCGCGCCGGGCGCGAACCCGATGCACGGCAGGGATTCCAACGGCTGCATCGCTTCGATGATGTCGGTCGCCTCTATCCCGTATGAATACGCGAAGGACGGCATCTCCTATACCTTCTCGATTGTGCCGGCGGCGCTGGGCAAGGATCTGGAACAGAGAATCAAAAATCTGACCTCGCTCTTGGACGGATACTTTGCGGAGGACGGGCACCATATCAACGTCAATGTCATCAACCGGGAGGTTCTGCTCGACGCGATGGAGCATCCCGAGAAATATCCGCAGCTAACCATCCGGGTTTCGGGCTACGCTGTCAATTTTATCAAACTTTCCAGGGAACAGCAGCTTGACGTTATCAACAGAACCTTCCATACGCGGTTTTAATAGACTTTGAAAGGGTGTGACAGTATGGGCGTTACCGGACGGATTCATTCGATAGAAACCTTCGGAGCCGTAGACGGCCCCGGCATCCGGTTTGTCGTGTTTTTTCAGGGCTGTCCGCTTCGCTGTCTGTACTGTCACAATCCCGATTCCTGGGACGCGTCAGGCGGCAGGGAAGCAACAGCGGAAGAGTTGGTTGAGCAAATAAAACGCTACCGGAACTTTATAAAAAACGGGGGCGTGACGCTTTCGGGCGGCGAGCCGCTTCTGCAGAGCGAGTTTGCTTTGGAGCTTCTCAGGCTTTGCAAACAGAACGGTTTCCACACGGCGGTGGACACTTCCGGCTGTATTCCGCTTGCCAAATGCAAAGCCGCGGTGGACGAGGTCGATATGCTGCTTTTAGACATCAAAGCCATCGACAGCGCGCTTTCCAAAAGAATAACCGGCGCCGGAACCGAGAACGCCGTCAAACTGCTCGAATACTGCGAAAGCGTCGGCAAACCGGTCTGGATACGCCATGTTCTGCTGCCCGGCTACACGCTTGACAACGAACAGGCGCGCCGCATGGGAGAATTTTTAAAAGACTTCCGCTGCGTCGAAAAGATAGAGCTTCTGCCTTTCCATAAAATCGGCGAGTACAAGTGGGAAAATCATGAAATCCCGTACACGCTTGCCGAGGTTCAGCCGCCGCAGCCGGAACAGGTGGAAGAATATAGACAGATTCTGATGTCTTACGGTTTAAAAGCATAACAAAACAGGGACGTTTTTACGTCCCTGTTGTTTTTTTATGATTACTGAAATATCCGCAGTTTGGGAACTCCATCCTTCATAACCCAGATGTTTTCAAAGTCGAAGTGCTCAAAGTAGCTCTTGTCGTACGCCTTGCCTTTTTCGAGCGTGTAGCAGAAGTCGATGCCGGATTTGACGCTGTCTGCTAATGTGCCATTTTTAAACTCCTCTCGGTCGTAGACTTGTAAGAGTATTGCCTCGAGCCGCATGATTTCTTTTTTGGTTGCTTGCCATTCGAGAATATAAAACTCCTCATACTCGTCAATACTTCGCATCAGCAGATCGCGTACTATGGCGTGCGGCGGTTCTTTATGATAAAATGCGTTGAACACCTTCCAATCGCGGTCTTTGTTTGGACCGCCATTTATATTTGCTTTTTCGGTAAGTTTTTGATTAATTTCATTATATCTTTTTTCTGTAATGACATACGGCATAATGGTGTTGTAGTTTAAGACTTCTCCCGAACCGAAAGCATTTTCATTTAAGGAGATATTGCCGGTATAATAGGAGGTCACGATGTTGCAGGACATACCAGCAACTCCGCCGACTAATAGAAAATCGTTGCGGTACTTCTCATCCAGCTTGTTATTGACGTCATGAAATTTGATATCCACATCAGCATAACAGCTATCTATAATGTACGCTCTGCCGCATATACCGCCAATATAAAGAGCTCCTTTTAAAGAATACTGTTGATTTTCAATCGGCCCTTCTTTTTGAAAGTCAGGAAAGTATATATTAAACATTACATTTTCAGCGAAACAACCTGTGACATACCTTCCACTTGCAATAACAGAACCGATACAATAATAGTCCTCTACGCTTATTTCAATATTTGCTTTAACACCGTTCAAACCGAGATTCTTTATAATTCCGTCATATGCCGATTTGTAATAACTGTAATATTTGTCATTAATTTTTTTGAATTGGGATACACCGAAAAGACCCGTGTAGGTTTTACCCTGTTTTAAGGTAATGTTGCTGATGACATGCCCGTTGCCGTCAAACTCGCCGGTGAAGGGGTTTTCGTTATCGCCGATCGCGGTCCAGCCGCCCTCGAACCTTCCGCCCTCCGCGAAGTCGCTGTCGGAGAAGGTAAGGTCGTTCATCAGGATATACTTTCCGCCTAAATTATTGCGGATATTGTCAAGGTCCTCTATGGTATAAATGCCGATATATCCTTCGGGAACTTTATCTTTGCGCGGACTGCCCATAAACCAGAGGTTGATATAGCTCCGGAACTCCGGAGACATTGCGTAAACCGTAAAATATCCGGCAAAAAGGATTGCCGCAGCCGCTAATGCCGCTATCGCGCGCCGAAGCGGAAGGCTTAGCTTTTTGCTTTTCTTTTTCTTCGTAAGATCCGAAGAAAGAATTTCATTCAAAAGTTCGTCTTTTTTGATATAAAAGTTCTCTGCTGCTTTTTTGATGTCATTTTGCGTGATCATTCTGCAACCGGCTCCTTTCTTAAATTTTCCTGACCGCAGAACTGCTTTTGCAGTTCTTTGATGGTGCGGTATATCCGGTTCGCGACGCTGTGCATTGGAATCGACAGACATTACGCCGTCTGCTCAAGGGATAAACCGTATGTGTATCGAAGGATGAAGATGCGGTATGTAAGCCCGCCCTTCTTTTGGATATAAGACCATATTTGCTCAAGCATCAGGCTGTCCAGCAGACTCTCCTCAAAGCTGTCGGAAGCGATTTCCTCGATGACAGACTGCGGAAGTTCCTCGTCTTCCAGCGAGAGCAGTTCTCTTTTCCGGATATAGCCGAAATGTTTGCCAAGCTCATGTTTTGCTGTGGTTTTTAAATAAGCGATGGCAGCTTGAGCGGGTATGGCACCTTTGTTCAGCAGACGCTTGTAAAATGAAGTATATGCAATCTGCAGCAAATCCTTTGCGTCGTCGATATTTCGGATTCGCGCGATTACATAGGTACTGAGCTCAGTATATGTTTTCTCATATATTTCGCCGAAATAAATGTCTGCTTCCTTTTTGTCCATTTCTACACCGCCTTTCTGCTTACTATAAGGAGGGTTACAGAACTTTTTTATCATCGGAATAATAAAACGAAAGGAATAATCCTTTCGTTTCGGAGCGCGAACCCGGTATCTTTTTCCGATTCCGCCCCTGTTTGCTTGCAGTTTCTTCTTGCGTTTCTATCTTGTTATCTTCCCGCGGGGGTCTTTTGCAATTTCCCGGCCAAGCGTTTTTTCGCTTTGATACCGTCTTTTTCGCCGCTGATTCTGCCTCTGTAGGACATCCAGGTGAATAATACCGAATACAAAAGCGAGTAGCAGAAAACGATATACCCGATCGTGCCGATTAGCCCGACGAAGATATAGTTTTTGCTTGCGATATCCGCGCGGTCTATGTTCGCCGGCAGGTTGGAGATATCGAACAAACCGAGCCACTTGCCGGTCAGCGCCGCCGGATACCAGAACTGAAAGCCGAAAGGACCGCAGAACGCTTTCGACAGACCGATATACATATTCCACAGATAAACAAGGAAACCGCATACGGTCATCTGCATTCTTGCCCTTCTTTTCGGCTGTTCGGTCCCCGTTTTTCTTCCGATTCTGAAGCCGAAAATATAGCAGGCGACGTAGCCGCCGATGAAAAAGGCAGCCGTTGTCAGCGCGAACACAATCGGATAAACGGAGTTAAGCAAACGGGTCGCGTCAAGCTGCGTTTCGACAACGCTCGGCGCATCTATGAAAAAAGACGCGATCGTTCTTACGGCATACGGGAAGAAGGAAGCGACGATCATCGCGGCCGTATAAATCGTTACATTGTAAAAGAAACCCCCGTACTTATTCTCTTCCATTCAAAACCCCGCTTTTCTATTTTATCAAAAAATTAATATGTTTCAATGTATACAATATATTTTTTTAATTTTTTCAACTTGACACAGGATGTTCTCAATTTTATAATAGATTTAAGTGTTAAAAAAGAAGCAAAAAAGGGCGGTCGGCGATGAACGGCGTTTACTTCGTATATGAAAAACTGAAAAAAAACATAGAGAAAGCTGTGGTCGGCAAAAGCGACGTGGTTGACCTCGCGATTATCACCCTGTTCTGCGGCGGGCATCTCCTGATTGACGACGTGCCGGGAACCGGGAAAACCCTGCTCGCAAAAACGCTTGCGGCATCGATTGACTGCAGCTTTAAGCGCATTCAGTTCACGCCTGACCTTTTGCCGGCGGATTTGACCGGCGTGAACTACTTCGACATGAAAAACTCTACGTTCGCGTTTATTCCCGGACCGGTTTTCACAAACATCCTGCTGGCGGACGAGATCAACCGCGCCACGCCGAAAACGCAGGCGGGTCTTTTGGAGTGCATGGAGGAAAGGCAGGTTACGGTGGAGGGCAAAACCTATCCGCTGGAAAGCCCGTTTATGGTCATCGCGACCCAGAACCCGATTGACAGCATGGGAACCTTTCCGCTGCCCGAGGCCCAGCTGGACCGCTTCCTTGTCCGGACTTCGATGGGCTATCCCGCGCGCGCGGAGAGCAACCGGATTATCCGAAACAACAGCGCGTATCGGCCGGAGGTAAACGCCGTCCTCTCCAAACGGGACGTGCTCGCGGCCGCGGAGGGTCTGAACGACGTTTTCGCACATGACGACATCATCGATTACGTCAGCGCCATCATCGAAGAAACCAGGCAGCACGGGGAAGTTCTGCTCGGCGCGAGCCCGCGCGCGGGCATCCACCTGTTAAAAGTCGCGAAAGGGTATGCGGCGATTTCCGGCAGGAACTACGTTCTCCCCGACGACGTAAAGAAAGCGGCGGTTCCGGTGCTCGCGCACAGGCTGATGCTCACAAGCGCCGCGCGGGTGAAGAGCGCGATGGACGTCGCGGTCGTACGCGAGGTATTACAAAGAGTGCCGGTTCCGACCGAGAGCGTTTTTGACGGAAGATAAGCGTATGCAAAGCCCCGTATCGAAACTCGGCGAACTGTTCGTATCGCTTGTAAAATCAGATTTTTTTCAGGCGCTCCTGCTTATCGCGGCCGCGCTGGTTCTGGCGTGGCTGATTTACAAGCTCGCGCTGAAAATCAGAAGGTACGCCATCGAGAAGATTGCTTACAAACGCTTTTTTTCGGAAGAAGGCGTGCATGCCGGGGATACGCTCACGCTGACGGAGGTTATCTACAACCCGACCATCGTGCCGCTGTTTTTTATCGACGTGGGCTGTTATGTTAGCACGGGCATCGAAATCGACGGCGTGACGGCGGAAAGGGACGAGAAAGTGCAGTATTTCGTCAGCCGCTTTCATTTGATGCCGTTCACCAAAATTACCAGAACGCACGACATAAAAACCCATATCCGAAATTATTATAGGCTCGACGAGGTGGAGATATATACAAACAAGCGGTTTGTCTATATTTCCGCGCCGGCGGAGCTTTATGTTTATCCGGCGGCTGTCAGCGACAAAAACAGCGTTGTCGCGCGGCTGAACTATCTCGGGAACGAGCTGACCCGCAGCAGATATATAAAGGACCCTTTTATGATTGCCGGATTGCGCAATTATATGCCCGGCGATCCGATGAACAGCATCAACTTCAAAGCCTCCGCGCGCTCGCTGCGGAACGGCATGCGCGAGCTGATGGTGAACAACTATGATTTTTCCTCGCAGATGAATGTTACCGTTTATATGGACTTCGACGCGCCGCAGTTTTTGCGCATCGAAACGCCGGAGTACGTTCGGCTTATCGAAGCGGGGCTGTCCTACGCCGCCGCGATTGTTACCGAAGCTGCGAGACAGGGCGGAAAAATCGGTTTCGCGGCGAACACGAAGGGCAAAAACGGCGCGTTATGCGTGTATTTCCCGCCCGCGGCGGGCAGCGCGCAGGCGAAGGAGATTCTAAAATGCATGTCGGAGCTGAACTACGCTTCGGTGATGTCCTTTACCGCGCTGTTTGATCAGAACATCAAAAGAGAAAAATACGATACGGATATCTGCGTTATCAACTTTTATACCGACCCCGAACTGGAGAGCAGGATACGGGAGCTGAAACGGCTGGGCAGGGGCGTGACCGTTATTACGCTGGATAGACATAACGCTTCCCGATTTCGCGAATGAAAAACTGGCGGGGTGTCGAGCGCAAATACATTCGCATTGAAAATTGTGTACAGATGGGAAAAGCTGTATGCGGACAATCATTGTAGAATCATATAACCCCGCGTGGCCCGAGGAGTTCAACCGAATTAAAGCGTATCTTTTGCCTTATATCGGCGATATCATCATAGATATTGCTCATGTCGGGAGCACTTCGGTGCCGGGATTGGCGGCAAAACCGATTATTGATTTTATAATCATTATTGATTCGTACGATGTCTTTCCAGAGGTAGCACAGCGGTTGCGTAAAATCGGTTATGAACATGAAGGCGATCTCGGAATTCCAATGCGCGAGTGTTTTAAACGCAGTCAGCCGGATGATTTTATGGACTATCATATGTATGTCTGCCCGAAATACAGTCCGGAGATGAAACGCCAAATCCTTTTTCGCGACTATCTGCGCACGCATGAAAAAGCACGAAACGAGTATGCCAATCTAAAACAAGCGCTATCAGAAGTTTACCGCCATGATATCAATGCATATACGAATGGAAAACATGACTTTATAGAAAATGTCCTCAAAAAAGCCGAACTGGAACAGGGATTGTTATGAAACCGCGAAAATACAAAGAGATGCTGAAATACTTCATCCCCTGCTTTTACTTTGTGCTCTTTTTTGTACTGCTCCAGTTCATGTTTGACTATAAGTCGGATACGCTCATCCGGTCGTTTATGTTTATTCTGATGGCGGCGGATGTGATTTTGTTCTTCCGCGCGCTCAGAAAACTAAGGCGCAGACGCAAAAAAGGGTTTTTTGAAAAATTGGTGAAACGGATTCGAGATTTTATCCGCTATGTTCGAACTGCCGCCAAAAAAACCGCCGCGAAGTTAGGGTTTCGGCGCAATCTTGTTTATATCAAAGGAAGGGATAAAATCGAGTTCGCCTTCGGCGAGATCAGAAGGAACCGGGCGCAGGAAGAAAAGAAACGCAGACCCGCTTTGCCGAAATGGAAGGATTTGCAGAACAACCGGGAGCGGGTCCGGTTTATCTATATTATGTTCGTAAGAAAGTGCATCAAGCGCGGATTCCGGTTCGACAGCGCGATGACGCCGTCGGACATCGCGCAAAGGGTTGCCGAAACGCCCGGTCAGCGTCGGATTTTTGAATGTTATAACGGCGCAAGGTATTCCGACGAGCGCGCGGGGGTTCCGGACAGCGTTGTCAGAGAGTTACTGCAGGAAATCAAAAATAAATAAAAGGCGGTAGCGAAAAATGTTTGATTTGTATTCGGGAATGCTCAAAATGATGGATGTTTTCCGGGACGACGGGGCGGACGTGCGGGTAAAGTATCTTGTCGACGCGGATTACTGGGAGCTGAAAAACGCTTATCCGATCGAAAAGGCGGCGGAAGGGGGCAGCGATTTCGACAGGGCTGTAAACCTGCTGAACTGGATTTCGTCGCATATCTTCCATTACGGAAACTATGACAATCGCATCCGGAACACGGCGTTGGACCTGTTTGATTACGCGTTTGACAAAGGCGTCTATCACGGAATCAACTGCCGCTCGCTGTCGCTGGCGATGACCGAATGTCTGCTCGCGCTGGGCATGAAGGCGCGCGCAGTTTACATAATGCCGTTTTCGCCGTATGATTTCGACAACCACGTCGTTTGCGAATGCTGGATTAAAGAGCTGAACAAATGGGTAATGCTTGACCCCACCTATAATCTCTATCTTTCCGATAAAGACGGAACCCCTTTGGACATTTCCGAACTGCGGCAGAAAATCGCGGAACAGGAGGAGGTCGTATTCTCCGCGTCGGCGAATTATAACGGCGCCGCCGTCGATAAAGACGAGCTTTTGACCTATTACGCGAAGGATTTGTTCTGGTTTATGCTGTCCGACATTCAAGGCCCGGATTCCGAGGGCATCAAGGGCAGAAGAATGATTACCATCGCGCCGGTCGGGTTTGACGCGAAAAAATGCCTGATCGCCAACATTGATTTCCGCATTAAAAACTGGGGAGACAGCCCCGCGTTGCAGAACTGGAGGAAAAGCGAACAGGAAACGAACGTGATTTATAAAGGAATAGACCTGCTAAAATAAAAAAGAAAAAGCGGCGGAAGGTTTTCTTCCGCCGTAAGATTTTTTATATCGGTTATTCGAACAAGGGCGTCGAAAGGTACCGCTCGCCGGTGTCGGGGAGAATGGCGACGATCGTTTTGCCCTCGTTTTCAGGACGCAGCGCCAGCTCGGTCGCCGCCCAGACAGCCGCGCCGGCGGAGATGCCGACGAGCAGACCGTCTGTTCTGCCCAGCTCTTTGCCGGTTTTGAAAGCGTCCTCGTTCTTTACCTTGATAATTTCGTCGTAAATCTTCGTGTTCAGCACTGCCGGAACGAAACCCGCGCCGATTCCCTGAATTTTGTGCGAGCCCGCTCTGCCCTCGGAAAGAACCGGCGAATCGAACGGTTCGACCGCGACGATTTTGATATTCGGGTTTTTGGACTTCAGGTATTCGCCCGCGCCGGTAATGGTTCCGCCGGTGCCGATGCCTGATACAAATATGTCCACTTTTCCGTCGGTGTCGTTCCAAATCTCGGGACCGGTTGTTCTGCGGTGTATCTCCGGGTTCGCGGGGTTGTCAAACTGTCCGGGGATGAAGGAGTTCGGGATTTCCTTTGCCAGCTCGTTCGCTTTTTCGACCGCGCCGCGCATGCCCTTGGCGCCCTCGGTCAGCACGAGTTCGGCGCCGTAAGCCTGCAGCAGCTTGCGCCGCTCTATGCTCATGGTTTCGGGCATGGTGAGAATAATTCTGTATCCTTTGGCCGCCGCGATGCTTGCCAGACCGATGCCGGTGTTGCCGCTGGTCGGTTCGATGATGACGGAACCGGGTTTCAGCAGGCCGCGCTTCTCTGCGTCCTCAATCATAGCCTTTGCGATTCTGTCCTTGACGCTGCCGGCGGGGTTGTAGTATTCGAGCTTTCCGATCAGCGTCGCTTTCAGCGCGTGCTTTTTCTCGTAACCGGTCAGCTCCAGCAGCGGCGTGTTGCCGATTAACTCAACCAAATTTTTATAAACGCTTGACATGATGGCTACCTCCACAAAAACATATTAATCATATATGCGATGAATACATTACCAATATATACTTTTTTTCCGAATTTGTCAATAGCTTTTTACATATTTTTTTTGACAAAAAGGGAAAAATGATTTATAATACATATTAAAATAGTATGTAATGATAAGGAGAGTTGTATGAGAATTTCGGCAAAAGGCAGATACGCGCTCGCGGCCGCGGTATATATGGCGGCCTGCTACGAGAGCGGCGAGCATATAACGGTCATCAGCATTTCGGAAAGGCTGGGGATTTCCAAAATCTATCTCGAGCAGGTTTTCGCGCTGCTCAAACGCGGGGAAATCGTGAACTCCATCAAGGGCGCGCAGGGCGGCTACCATCTTGCGCGGCACCCGAAAGAGATAACCGCTTATGATATTTTATCCGCCGTCGAGCTGTCGCTTTTTGAAAAAGCGGAGGATACGGTAAAGCAGCACGCGCCCGAAATCAACGACGCGATCAATTGTCTTGTTTTCGACAAGGCCGACGAAACGCTGCGCGACGCTTTAAAATCGGTCACCCTCGAGATGCTTGCGATTGACGCGGAGAAGCGCAAGTCCGGTCCGGAAATTATGTATTATATCTAAAAGAAAAAAATGGAAAGCGAAAAAATAAGATATTGCTATTTTCCATATAGCTTTTTTGACAAAGATGTGCTATAACGAAACACAGCAGGCGCGGCTTCAAAAAAAGCTATTTTTTTCCTGAAACAATTCCATGCTTTTTTCGCCACTATTTCTATGCTGTATGTAGTTTTGCAAACGGAAGGATTCCTATATGGAAAAAAGAAATATCCATCGAAAGCCGAAGAAACTTCATAAAAAAAGATTTGCGCTCGCTTCCATTCAAAAGGGCGCAAAAAGGTCCCGTTATTCGTGCGTAAAGAAGTTAAAGCCGAAAGAAATCGAAATACTCAACCAAAGATATCGAAAACTGCATAAAAAACGCAGAAAGCGTCTTGCGCTCATGGTTGCCAGAAGGACGCTTTTGTTCATCCTTACGCTGCTGATACTCTGCGTTTTTGCCGTTTACCGGCTCGGTTACGTGCTTACGAACGGCCCGAGCGAGACCGCGAAGTACCAGCTTGTGCTGTCTTTGATGCAGGCGAGCGCGACCAAGTGGGTGCCCGAGCTGTTCCTGAGCAAGGAAGAGGTAGACAGCATCGTTGAAAAGAGCAAACAGCAGAGCAAAACCGTGATTAAGGTAGAGGATTTGATCAAAAACCCGTCGGACAACAACCCGAATCCATCCGGTCCGCAGGAGAACGACCCCGATTTCTGGGCGGACGCGATCGACGGGATGAAGCTGATTATCCTGAACGGCTCTACATACAAAGCCTATGTTTTATTGGTAAAGGACCCGGCGAATGTTTTTGTCGGCACTTCTACTTCGAATTACCAGTCCGCCACCATCGGCGCGCAAATCTTTACGGTTGTCAACCGCTACAAGGACATCGGCGCGGTCGCGGCGATTAACGGCGGCGAGTTCCCGGACATCGGCGGACACGGAAAAGGCGAGCGGCCGGTCGGACTTACCTATTCGCAGGGGAAATGCGTGTGGGACGACGGCATCCGGCGCACGTTTATCGGTTTTGATAAAAACAACAAGCTGATTGTGAAAAACTCGATGACGCGGGAGGAAGCCGACAAGCTGGGCATTCGCGACGCGGTCTGCTTTCAGACCGGAAACGTTTTAATCGACAACGACGGGGAAAACGTGCGGCTGTATTACGCGGACAGCGATGTCGGAACCGCGCAGCGGACGGCGATCGGACAGACTGCGGACGGCACGGTGATTCTTCTGGTGACCGACGGCCGGACAGCAAGCAGTTTGGGCGCAACCCGCAACGACGTCATCAATATCATGGTTTCGTTCGGGGCAGTCACGGCGGGAATGCTGGACGGCGGTTCGTCGACGCAAATGTATTACGAGGATTATTATACGAAATACAACATCGACCCGGACACGCTGGACGACAACCAGAAGAAAGGTCTTGTGAACAAGTATAAGGCGTTCACTCCTCCGAGATATATCCCCACTTACTTCGTGGTAAAAAAGCCGCAGGCATAGCCTGATTCAGGAGGATTTAGCAAAAATGCGCCGAAAAAACAGATTGCCCAAATTTTACATATTTTTAATTCTGTTCATCGCGGTATTCGTCGTCGCGGTCGAATTGGCGATGCGGTACCTGAGCGATTATCTTGCCGATTACGAAAGCGCCCAGCCGAAGTATGTGGCGGAGGAAATCTTCAACCGGTATTACAAAAGCATGGATTTCGACGCGCTCATTACGCTCAGCGGCATCGAGATATCGGAGTTCGAGAGCAAGGAGAGTCTGGTTCAATACCTGCGCAGCCTGTATGACGGCTGCGAAGTGACCTACCACAGCGGCATCTCCGACGATAAAAAAGACGAAACCGATGTCAAAATCCAGCGGTACGAGGTTCAGTTCGGCGAAAGCGCCGTTGCCGGTTTCTCCATCAAAACCGGCGCGAAAAAAACCAAAAACGGTTTTGATGTGTACGAACCCTATCAGTTCACCCTGAGAATCGCGCCGGAGAAGTCGGTGCGCGTTACCGCCCCGTCCAATTACACGGTTTATATCAACGGAAAAAAGGTAGAGCCGCAGTATATAATAGAATCGGACATACAGACCGAGAGCTGCAAGCACATGCCCGAAGGCGTCAGCGGCATCACTTACTGCACCTATCAGGTCGACGATTTGTACTTTGACCCGGCGGTGAAGGTTCTAAACCCAGAAGGCAAAGAAAGCGCGCTTTCGTACAACGAGGAAAAGAAGACATACACGGCAGATATCGTTTACAGCGACAGCTTAAAAGAACAGTACGAAGAAACCGTGCTGACCGCGATGAAAAAGTACGCGGCTTATATGAGCAACGACGAGCGGTTTTCGAACATTAAGGCTTATTTCGACCCGGCCTCAACGCTGTATGACAACATCCGCACTTCGGAGACCTATTTCGTCATCGACCATTCCGGCTACCACTTTATCGACGTGAGCGCGAGCGAGTTTTACGCGTACGACGAGAACACCTTCTCCTGCCGCGTTTCGTTCACGCAGGTGCTGACCAAAAAAGGGAAGCCGGACTATAAGGACAGTATCGACAAGACCATTTACCTGCGCAAAGTGGGCGACAAGTTCTTAATTTACGACTGGTACGACCATTAAAAAAGCGGAACAATCCTTCGGGTAAGGATTGTTCCTTTTTTATCAGTATGCCTTTGCTTTTTTCTATACTCTATCACATTCGGAATGATGCGCGGCGCCCGTCGGCGGTTTGAGCTCATACGGCTTTGCATTTTTCGGACGATGTCGCGCCTGTTATGGAAGCAGAATAAAAAACAGTCCGTGTTCTGCAACACGGACTGCGTCTGTTTTCTTTTTTAGTACGCGAAAACCATATTGTCGATTCTTGCCGAAACCGGTCTGGAGAGCATCCATTGGTTCTTTGTCGAAGTGTCGTAATAGAACATGGCGCCGTTGGTGGGGTCGTACCCGCTCATCGCCGCCTTTGCCGCCCGGACGGACTCCTCGTTGGCGGGCTTGCTGATGGTTCCGTTTGCGACCGGCGTGAACTGGTAGTAGCCGTTGATGTTTTGATAAATCACTTCCGCGATGGTGTTGGGCCAATCGGGGCTTTTGACGCGGTTCATCACCACCGCGCCGACGGCGATTTTCGCGCTGTAGGATTCGCTTTCCGCTTCCGCCATAATCAGCCTTGCGAGCAGGTCAACTTCATTGGCGGAATAAGCGGGCGCTTCGGGCGCCGCCTTTACGCCGGGTATATTCAGAACCTGACCGACGTAGATGAAATCGGTATAAACGTTGTTCGCCTTCCGAAGGTCGGTAAGGGAAACGCCGTATTTTTTTGCGATTGCGTACAATGTGTCGCCGCTCTTGACCGTGTATGTAGCGCAGTCCACATACAGTTTTTGGCCGGGATAAATCATGCTGTCGGACAAATTGTTGCTCTTCATCAGGTCGGAAACGGTCGCGCCGAAAGTCTGGCTGATTTTATATAACGTATCGCCGCCGACAATCGTGTAAGTGCCCGCGGAAACCTTCGTAGTCATGAACGTCGCGCAGAAAACCACTGCCGCTATTATGATAGCTTTTATTTTCTTCATGATAAACCTCCTTCTTTTCATGCCTGCAACTTTGACGTTGCACAGCGTCGGGCAGTGGTTATATACTACCGTAAATTAGACATAATATCAATGGAAATACTTTGTAATTTATCGGTTTTGTCAAGGGTTGAAAAAGTTGACATGACAAAATGAATATGTTATTCTATCATATAAGGTTATTTTAAATTGCAGGAAGAAGGGAACGCGAAATGAACAAGATTTACTTCACCAAAGTGTTCAAAGGATACAGCCCTGAGGAAGTAGAAGCTTTTATCATCAAGCTGAACAACGATTTTCAGCAAAAGCAGCAGGAGTTCGCGGCGGAGACAAAAAGACTGAACAACGAGAACGAAGAACTAAAGCGGCGCTTTGAGGAAACGCAGTCCGAGAACGAAAGGCTGACGCAGGAGAAAAACGCGCTGGAAGAATTGATAAAGCAGCTCACGCAGGAAAAGCAGGAACTGTTGGATAGGATACAGGCGCTTCAAGGGAAAATGGAACGGGCGGCGGCATCCGAGCCGGAAGCGGTCGAAGCGCCCGAGCCGGCTGCCAGGCAGTGCGAACCGCCGGCGGAGGATCATACGGAGGATTATAAGAGCGAAGAATACAGACGTCTTTGCGAGCAGATGGGCGAGAAGCTCCTGATTGCGGATAAACGCGCGCAGGAGATTATCAACGAAGCGCGCGAGGAAGCAAATAGAATCATTGAAACCGCGGTTTCCGAGGCGAACGCGGAGGTCAAAAAGCTGATTGCGGAAGCAAAACAAAAAGCCGAAACCGTATATAGGATGATCAGCGAGTATGAAAAGAAGCAGACGGTCATTTCCGCGGGACTTGAACAGGCGCACAAGCATATTTCGGACGCGATAAGTGAGGTAGAGGCTTTGATTGCCTCAAAAAAGCATGAAAAAGATTAACACGGAAAATATTCGCGAATGGGCGCAGGAACTAAAGTGCGGCGACGAGGTGCTTTTGTCGGGCGTCGTATATACCGCGCGCGACGCCGCGCACAAAAAAATAGCCGCGATTCTTGAGAGGGGGGAGGAACCGCCCTTCCCGCTCAAGGATAGCGTTATCTATTACGCAGGACCGACGCCCGCCAAAGAAGGCAGGGTGTGCGGTTCTTTCGGACCGACGACCAGCGGAAGAATGGACTGCTATCCGCAGATGTTTGACTTTGGTCTTGCCGGCGCGATCGGCAAGGGCGACCGCAGCAAAGAGATCATCGACGCGATCGTGCGCAACAAATGCGTCTATTTCATCGCCATCGGCGGCGCGGGCGCCATCGCGGCAAAGCATATCAAAAGCTGCGAGGAAATCGCTTTCCCCGAGCTGGGCTGCGAATCGGTAAAAAGACTAATTTTTGAGGATTTTCCGCTGATCGTGGCGATTGATTCGACCGGTAAAGATATTTACGACAAAACGGATACATAATAAGACCGAAGCGGACTTTTTACTTTATCGGTTTTTTTAAGGAGTTATTGCCATGGACAAAAATCAAATCATAAAAGAGGCAGAAGCCTATTTGGACAGCGTGGAAAAAGAATTCGAGTCGGACCTTGCCGCGCTGATTGAAATCCCCAGCGTCGCGTGGAAGAAAGAGGGGGTTTATACGTTCGGCGCTTCGTGCGCGAAGGTTCTTGACGCCGCGATGGAAATGGGCAAAAAGTACGGCTTTAAAACCGAAAACCACGACTATTACTGCGCGAGCATCATCAGCGGCGACAAAAAGGACGAAATCGGCATCGTGGCGCACCTGGACGTTGTGCCTGCCGGCAGCGGCTGGCGCTATGAGCCGTATAAGCTGACGGTCGAAAGCGACAAATATATCGGCAGAGGTACGCTCGACGACAAGGGACCGTTCCTCTGCGGGCTGTACGCCATGCGTTTCCTGAAAGAAAAAGGCATATCGCTGCCGTTTTCCATCCGCTTAATCGCGGGCAGCGACGAGGAGGTTGGAAGCTCCGACCTTGAGCATTTCGCGAAAGTCGCAAAACCGCCCTTCTTCTCGTTTACGCCCGACGCGGAGTTTCCGGTCTGCATCGGCGAAAAGGGCATCCTGCAGGTGGACGTCATGCTTGGCGAACTGCCGCCCGAAATTGCCGAAATTGGCGGCGGAACCGTTTCGAACGCCGTGCCGGATTCCGCTTACGCGGTGATTTGGGACGACAAATCGGATATACACAGTTTTCCGGCGCAAAGCAATATTATAATCGAAAGACTTGACGAAAAACGCCTGAAAATCACCGCGACAGGAAAGACAGCGCACGCCGCAATGCCCGAGAGCGGAATCAACGCGATCGGCATTTTGGCGGCGTATATTCTGAAAAACGTTCCGGTCAGCGGCAAAAAGCCGTTTGAATTTCTTGCTTCCGCCTGCGGCGAGTATTTCGGCAGAACGCTCGGCATTGCGCGGGAGGATGAGAACTTTAAGTATCTGACCTGCGTCGGCGGAAAGCTGACGGTTTCGGACGGCATTATGGTGCAGAACTTCAACATCCGGTATATTCCGGACACAACCTATGAACCGGTACTGAAACAGATAAAGGATACGCTGACGCCGCAGGGCTTTGCGGTGCGGCCGGTGCTTACCTCGGAGGGCTATTACGTTTTCGCGGACGATAAAAAGATCAAAGCGCTCACCGAAGCCTGCGAAACCGTGCTCGGCTATGAATGCAAACCCTACACGATGGGCGGCGGCACCTACGCGCGCTGGCTTGCGAATACGGTCGCTTTCGGCGCGTCGATACAGGAAGAGCGCGGCAAGTTCGGCGAGGGCAGGGGCGACGCGCATCAGCGTGACGAGTATATCTCAAAAGCCGAAGTGAGAAAAACCATTCTCATCTATATCCTCAGCATCCTCAACCTTGCGGAGAACTATAGATAGTTTTTAAGATTTGTTTTCTTTAATAATTATAATAAATTCGTTTTTCGGGTAGGTTCCCCAACCGAAAAACACCTATTAAGGCACGCTGTGCGTGCCCCACTCACGGAGGGGAGGAAACAGCGATATATCGATGTTTCCGGCGATAAGCGAGTGAAAACTCATTTGTGAAACTTAAGTTTTACAAATGAAAAAAGGACTGAATGTGTAATGTTTAAAATCCTTCTCGCGGAGGACGACAAAAGCATACAGAAAAACCTCTCCTGCCTTTTGGCGAAGGAGGGTTTTTCGGTTATAGGCGCAAGCGGGCAGAAAGAAGCGCTTGAGAAGTTAGAGAGCGAGCAGTTTGACCTTGCGCTTTTGGATTTGGCGCTTGCCGACGGAAGCGGGTATGCGGTGTGTTCGGCAATCAAAAAGCGGTTGCCCGATTTGCCGGTGATATTCTTAACCGCTTCGGACGATGAGATTTCGGTTGTGACCGGGCTGGACATGGGCGCGGACGATTATATTACCAAGCCGTTCCGCCCGATGGAGCTGGTTTCCCGCATCAAAAGCGTGCTCAGGCGCAGCGGAAAAACACAGTCGGTTTTTGAAATACGGGATATCAAAATCGACACGGTAAAGGGCAAGGTTTATAAAAACGAAACCGAACTGTTCCTTTCCGCGCTCGAGTACCGGCTGCTGTTAGCGTTCATCAATAACCGGGGCGTGATTTTGACAAGAGAAAAGCTTTTGAATGAGATATGGGATTTGGCAGGGGAGTATGTCAACGACAACACCCTGACCGTATACATAAAGCGTCTGCGCGAGAAACTGGGCGACGATGCCAAAAACCCTGAGATTATCAAAACAGTCCGGGGTCTCGGCTACAGGATGGATGCATAATGGGCTTGTTTCGAAATCCCGAGGTGAAACGGTTTACCGTTATCCTCTTTGTTATAAGCACTTTATTTGCCGCAATCGGTTTCTTTATTAATACGGCAGCGGGAATACTGACTGTTGCCGCCTGCGCGGTGTTGACGGCGGCAAACCTTCTCTTTACAAAGTGGCGGTATAAAAGAATCGCGCAGACCAGTCATAAGATCGACAAAGTGCTCCACGGCGAGCAGTCTTTTGTGCAGGAGGATTTTAAAGAAGGAGAGCTAGCCATTCTGCACAGCGAGCTGGAAAAGCTGGTTATCAAACTGCAGGAGCAGGCGGACGCGCTAAAGGCGGAAAAGGTAAAACTTTCCGAATCCATCGCGGACATCTCGCATCAGCTCCGTACGCCGATGACGACAATAAATTTAATCATATCTTTTTTACGGGAGCCTGCTTTGGATACGGACAAGCGGTTGGAGTATGCAAGGGAACTGGCGCAGAGCGCGTCCAGAATCGACGCGCTGGTGACATCGCTTTTGAAAATGGCGCGGATTGACGCCGGCACCGTCGCTTTTCAGAAAAAGAAAGTCTTTATTTCCGAAGTAGTCGAGCGCGCGGCGGCTCCCTTCGCGGTGCAATTGGATATTAAAAGGCAAAGTCTTGTCACAGACTGCGGGAACGCTTCGTTTGAGGGCGACCTGTTCTGGACGGCGGAAGCGGTCGGGAACCTAATCAAAAACTGCATCGAGCACACGCCGGAAGAAGGCACAATTACCATTTCAGCAGCGGAAAATCCGCTGTTTACCGAGATTGTAATAAAAGACAACGGTTCCGGCTTTTATGAGGAGGACCTGCCGCACCTGTTTGAGCGCTTTTACCGCGGCAAGAACGCGTCCGAGGACAGCATCGGCATCGGGCTTGCGCTCGCGCGGGCAATCATTTCCGGGCAGAACGGCTCCATTAAAGCCTGCAACGCGCCCGAGGGCGGAGCGATGTTCCAGATTCGTTTCTATAAAGGCGTGATTTAAGTGACTGCTAGAACCGCACCCTTTTTTGCGGGTGCCGTTTTTAGCAGTTATTTTTATTGTGACAAAACTGTCATTTTAAAGTCATTTCATTGTCACTCGGGTTTAGTAGTATATGCTTGACAAAAGAAAGGGAGTAAGTTTATGGAAATATTAAGAGTAGAAAACCTATGTAAAACCTACGGTTCGGGTGACAACCTCGTGCGCGCCCTGGACAATGTCAGCTTCTCGGTTTTAAAAGGCGAGTTTGTTGCCATTGTCGGGCCTTCCGGTTCCGGAAAATCAACGCTTCTGCACATTCTCGGCGGTGTTGACACGCCTACTTCCGGCAAGGTGTATGTCGGCGGGAAGGATGTTTACGCGCAGAACGCCGACCAGCTCGCGGTGTTCAGGCGCAGGCAGGTCGGACTGGTGTATCAGTTCTATAACCTGATACCGGTTTTAAATGTGGTAGAAAACATTACCCTTCCTTTGCTGATGGACGGGCGGGAAGTCAATCAGGAACGTTTAAACGAGCTTTTGGATGTGTTGAAGCTTAAAGACCGGCAAAAGCACCTGCCCAACCAGCTGTCCGGCGGTCAGCAGCAGCGGGTTTCCATCGGCAGAGCGCTGATTAACGCGCCGGCGATTGTTCTTGCGGACGAACCGACCGGCAACCTTGACAGCAAGAATAGCCATGAAATTATGGAGCTTCTAAAGTTTAGCAACAGAAAGTATAATCAAACCTTAATCGTCATTACCCACGACGAGAATATCGCAATCCAGGCGGACCATTTAATCGCGATAGAGGACGGCAGGATTATCAAAGACGAAATCAGAAGACTGGACCGATAGTCAGAGGAGCGCTGCAGAATGAACATACTCAATAAAGTCACGCTTGAGATATTAAAGAAAAACAAGGTCCGCACCATTGTAACCATCATCGGCGTAATCCTCGCTACGGCAATGATTACGGCGATTACAACCAGCATTACCTCTTTGCAGAACTTCCTTTTGGAAGCGACAAAAAAAGCCGACGGCGACTGGTACGTCGTGGCGGAAGGCATCAAAGATGACGACGCGGAACAGTTAAGGCAAAATCCGGCAGTAGTTGCTGCCGCCAAGATGCAGTATATCGGATACGCTGTTTTAAAAGACGGTCAGAATGAGGACAAACCATACCTCTTTGTGGCGGGCTTTTCCAAAGAAACCTTTGATATGCTGCCGATAGAACTGATATCCGGCAGACTGCCCGAAAACAGCGGCGAAGTGGTGGTCAGCGATCATATCCGCACCAACGGCGGCGTGGATATCAAGGTAGGGGACACGCTGAATCTGGATGTCGGCATCCGGCAGGCAGATGACGGCACTGTTCTCTGGCAGAGCAATCCTGTTTTTGACAGCGACGAGTGCGAGACACTGACGGATACGCAGCCGAAAACCTATACGGTTGTCGGTATATGCAAACGCCCGAGTTTTGAGAGCTACGCTGCGCCGGGATACACGGTTATCACCCTGGCCGATAACAATCAGAACGCTGTAAACAGTCTGTACCTGCGCACCAAGAACGTAAAAGGCGTTTATGATTTCGCCAATAAGTATATCGCTGTTTACAGCGGCGTTAATTACTCGTTTAACAACGACCTTTTGATGTTCATGGGGGTGTCCAATAACGATAACTTCAACAAAATTCTCTATAGATTGGTGTCGATACTGATTGCGCTGGTTATGTTCGGCTCGATATCGCTGATATACAACGCTTTTTCCATTTCGGTCGGAGAGCGCACCAAACAGTTCGGGCTTTTATCCTCAGTGGGCGCGACCGGCAAACAGCTTTTCAGAAGCGTATTGTTCGAAGCGCTGGTTGTCAGCCTAATCGGTATTCCGCTCGGCATTCTTGTCGGAATCGCCGGAATCGGCGTGACGCTTTATTTTATCAGCGATTTGATTATGTCTATGTCGCCGGTAGCGATGGACGGGTTCTACCTTTATCTAAAACCTGCCGCGCTGGTTATCACCGCGGTTCTCGCGCTTATAACCGTTCTGATTTCTGCGTATATCCCCGCTCGCCGCGCGTCTAAACTTACGGTTATCAATGCCATCCGGCAGAACGAGGATATCAAAATCAAAGCTAAGAAAGTAAGGGTATCCAAACTGACCTACAAGCTGTTCGGGCTGGAGGGCATGCTCGCAAGCAAGAACTTCAAGCGCCAGCGGCGCAGATACCGCAGCACGGTTATCTCTTTGTTCCTAAGCGTTGTTCTGTTTGTTACCGCAAGCGCTTTCTGTAATTATTTGAGCATGGGCGTTTCCACCGTTTACAGCGATGTATCGTACGATATTTCTTACACCAACGGCGACGTAAAGCAGAACAAAAAAGTAAAATCGATCTTTCCCCAACTTGCCAAAGCGGATAATGTAACAGCGGCAAACTACATAGAACGGGCTTACGGAAGCCTGACCGGGGATTATGATTACAGCGATGAATACAAAGAAGTCATTGGGGACGATTCGTTGATGTATCTTTTCGCGGTCAACGATGATTATTTTAAGTCCTTTGCGGAAAAACTGTCGCTGAACCCCGCCGCGTATTTTGACAGCGAAAGCCCGAAAGCGCTGGTGTATGCCCGGATGAGCTATTATAATTCTAAAGAAAACCGCTACAGGGATTATAAAGTATTCAATTCGGCGCCAAGCAAACTTGATTTTTCGCTGTATGAGTACGGCTATGCTTTGCGCGAAGACGACGGGCAGACAAAAAGTCTGAGCTTGAGCTGCACTTTAGTAGACGAACTGCCCGCGGGCGCGGACACATACAAGGGAAGCGGAATCATCGTGATTCTTCCGGAATCCGTCGCGAATGAAATATTAAACGGGTTTGATGCATTCGGTCCTATCATGGTGTTCTTTAAAACAGCGGATGACACAAAAGCAGAATCCGCAATCAGCCGAATCCTAACCGAAAACAACCTTTCAACCAGCAATTTGCATAATGTTATTAATAACTATCGAACCATTCGCAACCTTACTGTGATTATAAAGGTATTCTCGTACGGCTTTATCTGTCTGATTTCGCTGATTGCCGTTGCAAACGTATTCAATACGATTTCAACGAATATCAACTTAAGGCGTCGCGAGTTCGCCATGCTGAAATCGGTCGGCATGACCGACGGAGGCTTTAAAAAGATGATGAATTTTGAATGCATCCTATACGGCGTAAAATCCCTGATGTACGGTCTCCCGGTCGCCTGCCTGCTTACTTACCTGATGTATAAAAGCGTAACAGGAGGGGTTGACGTGCCGTTCATACTGCCGTACACGAGCATTATCATCAGTGTCGCCAGCGTCTTTGCGGTTGTGTTTGCGACCATGCTGTATTCCATGCGCAAGCTGAACAAAGAAAATATCATTGATGTGCTAAAAAGCGAAATTACCTAAAAAGAACAGCGCCTGCGCAAAAAGCGGGCGCTGTTTTTGTCGCGTTATGGGATGATTTGAATCGGCTTCCGTACCGCTATGTTTTTTAATACGATTACGGTTGCTGTCAGGGTGTAGGCGTTCTTTTGGCTGTCGAAACGCTCGTCGCACTCGTAGGATTTTACCTCGTCGGTCAGCCGGTTCAGGTATTGCGCGAAGGCTTCGGCGGCGCGGCGCTTCGCTTCCTCCTCGGTGATGGCATAGCGGTGAATCGTGTATTCGATAAAAGTGACTTCGGCGACCTCGACCGGAATTTTAATAAAGCCGAACAGCTTTTTTTCTTCTTGCGACGCGGTCATGTCGTAGTACTCATACGGCGGATTGTCGTCGAAGAACCAGTCGATCGGCTGTCCGAGCACCTTGACGTGCCGAACCGTTTTGGTTCTGCCGGTAAAAACCTTTTCGGTCTGCTCGAGCGGGATGGAAATGGTAAACTTTTCGGTGACGCGGGCGTACACGTTCCCCTTCGCGTTCGCGAGCCGGTAGGTTCCAAGCTCGCCCATCATAAACGCGTTGATTAAGAGCTGCCCCTCCACAACCGCGTCCCCTTTTTTGACCTCGGGATGCCCGTTAAGCGCCTCGACTTTTTCCACGATTCCGTCATGCGAGGCGACAATGTTGTAATAGGCGTTCTTGTCCTCGATTTCCGGCGGATAGGTTCTTTCCAGCACGTCCACCTGCGCGTAGGTGCCTTTTATGTTGATCGCGATGGATGAAATATCCTTGTTTTCAATCAAAAAGTCATCCTCCGCCACGACCACGTTCAAATCCGGGATAAAAGCGCCCCGCTTGACGCCGTACTTTTCCAGCGCGGCAATAATGGTTTGGCTGTCAACCGTATGGTTTCCGGTGACGTTGACCTCCCAGATGAACAGTTCGGAGAAAAAAATTAGAAAAATGCCCAAAATGCTCCCGATAATCAGCCCGTATCTGCCTTTGTACTTGTTGAACACAAACGGAACACCGGTCGTCCGGATAATCTCTATCGGAATTCCTTCCGCCGCCGCGATTTTGATAATCGGTTCGCAGGAAAAAAGAGAGGCTTTGATGCGAAAGCCGTCCGCGTCGTTTTTTAAGCCCCAGAACAATATCTTTTCTTTGGTCAACCGGTTCACGAGCCGGATGCCGCTTTTGCTGTCGGTCCGCAGCGTGTACGCGCCGAATATTTTATGAAAAAGCTTATACATACTCGACCCCTTTTATGTAGCCGCTGATACCGATTTTCTTTTCGGAAAGGTACCGCATGGTCAGCCGTTTGCCCTTGATATTCAAGACCTGCTTGCCGACCTGCAGCGTAATCAGGTCTTCTTCGTAGCCGAGCAGTCCGTCGCAGCCCTCGATCAGCAGGTCGTTGTTTCCGCGAAGTTCGATATAGGCGCCTTCCAAAATGTCTTCTTTTTTTATGTATTTCATATATATGGAATACCTCCTGCGGTTTGCTGCCCCGGTATTAAATATACTGCTCTCGGAGTGATTTTATGAAAACATCCGTAAAAAGAGGCGCGCAGTCCGCGCTGAACCTGCTTGTTCTTGCTTCGTTTTTTTATCTTTTGTTTCATCCGTCGCTGGTTTCGGAGTCGGTGACCCGAAGCATATACCTGTGCGTCCGGGTCATCGTTCCGTCGCTGTTTATTTTTATGGTTCTGTCGCGGCTGATAATCGCCATGCCCTTTACCGCCGCCTTTTTTGGCAGACTGGGCAGGTACGGCATCGAGGCGATGGTGCTGACGCTCGGGCTTCTGTGCGGGTTTCCGGTTGGCGCGAAATGCGCGGTGTTTCTCTATGAAAGCGGCGCGGTCAGCAAAAAGCGCGCCGAGTTTATCAGCGCCTTTACAAACGGCGCGTCGGCGTCCTTCTTGATCGGCTATGTCGGCGGCGCTTTGTATTCGGACGTCGCGGTCGGCGTCCGGCTGTTCCTGTTCCAGATTGTCGCCGCGCTGACGACGGCGGTGATTTTGCGCGTTCTTTTTATGAAAAAAGAGGATTTTGCCTTTGCGCCCATCCCGGAGCAGGAGAAAACAGGAGGGTTTCCCGAGGCGGTCATGGACAGCACGTTTACCATGATTTCGGTCTGCGCCTTGATTATCACCTTTTCTCTGCTGGGAGAGCTGTTCTTAAGCGTCATAAAGGCAAATCAGATTTCTTCGGTGCTGATCAAAGGGTTTTTCGAGTTTTCCTCCGGCATCGCGTCCGCGGCGGCGGTCGGCGCCGAGCCTGCTTTTATCATGATTTGCCTGTTCGTTGGTTTTTCCGGACTGTGCGTGATCATGCAGGTCGTTACGGCGATGCGGTGGAAGCTGTCCGCGAAAATGTACCTCGCCGGAAGGCTTATCAATACGGCAATATTTGGAATGCTTTCTCTTTTATTCGGCATCGCTTGACACAAACGGAAAAAACGGTATAATGATAGCATAAAACAAGGAATGGAATGAATCAGGATGAAGCAAAAGGTCGACGAAGAACATAGAATCTGTTACTACTGCGAACATTCAATGCCGATCATGGAGTCGGACGCGTGCGTATGCCGGAAAAAAGGGCTTGTCTGCGCCGACGGCTGCTGCCGGCATTTCAGCCTTGACGTTTTTAAAATAAACCCCCGCCGTCCGAGAGCGTTCGAGAGCGCCGACCCCGATTGGTTCCATGTCTTTTAACGAAAGAAAAAAACTTTCTAAGTCAGAAGGGAAAAAACTATTGACAAACGCCATTTTTGGTGTATAATAGTCCTTGCGCTGCAAAATGGCCCCCGAGAATAGGGGAGTGCAGAGCAAAAAGTGAATATGCGGCTGTGGCGGAACTGGCAGACGCGTACGTTTGAGGGGCGTATGGGCAACCGTATGGGTTCAAGTCCCATCAGCCGCACCAAAAAGAAGACACTCTGTAAAAAGGGTGCTTTTTTTCTTTTTCCGCAAAAAATGACTGATAGGACGCCGCGCAGCAAACGACGGCGGCAAAGTTTTTCCGCGTCGCCGCGCCGCTTTTTTTAGGCAGACAAGGCCGCCCGCTCGTAAAAAAGAATGCACTCTGTAAAAGAGTGCGTTTTTTATATGAATGAAACAGGCAAAAAAACGTCGCGCCGGCTGTTTTGCGTCGATCGGAAGGGTATATTCTTTGCCAATTTTTTTGCAGGCGCATATACTTTCATTAGAAAACAAAGACTTTTTTTATTATAAGCAAAGAATCGTAGAAAGGAATATACATAGTCATGGCAAGAGTATTTTTAAGCCCCTCCACACAGGAATACAATCTTTACGTTGACGGCAGCGGCAGCGAAGAGTATTGGATGAACCGGCTTGCCGATGCCATAGAACCTTTTCTGACAGCGAGCGGAATTCAGTTCGGCCGCAACGACCCCAGCCTGACAGTCGGCGGTTCGGTCAGGTTGTCCAATGCCGGCAACTACGACCTGCACGTCGCGCTGCACAGCAACGCTTCCGGCCCGGCAAGAGCGGGGCAGCAGAGAGGGATTGATATTTACTATTATGACGGCAGCGCAGAGAGCAAGCGCGCGGCGGATTTGATCGTCGAGCAGCTCAAGAAAATCTACCCCAACCCGGATCTGGTCAGAGCGCTCCCGACAACCAGCCTGTACGAGCTAAACAACACCATTGCGCCCGCGGTTCTCGCGGAGCTGGGCTATCACGACAACCTTGAGGACGCTAAATGGATTCAAAACAACATCTATAATATGGCGAGCGCGATTTCGAGCGCGATCGCGGCGTATTTCGGCGTGCCGTTCAGAACGCCCGGCGGCACAACGCAGCCGACGCAACCGACGCAGCCAACGCAGCCAACCCAGCCGACGCAGCGGACTGGAACCGTCGTTACGCAGGGCGGGCGTTTGAACATAAGAAGTGGTCCGTCGATGGACGCGAACATCATCGGCCAGATTCCCAACGGACAGACGGTAACCGTTCTGTCGCAGTCGGGCAACTGGTACAGAATCAATTACAACGGCATCGAAGGCTATGTCAGCGGCCAATTTTTAAGAGTTCAGTAAAGTAAGGATAAGTCGAATCCGGCCGCTGTGCAAGGGTGCAGTCTGCGCGCTGCGCCCTGTTTTTTTATAAAAATTACCGCTCAAAAATAAAAAAACAGTATTGACAAAAAAAAAGTCGTATGCTATACTATCGCTTGTCGCGGACAGGAAATGCTGGTGTGGCTCAATGGCAGAGCAGCTGATTTGTAATCAGCAGGTTGGGGGTTCGACTCCCTTCACCAGCTCCAAAATCCGTTGCAAAGCAACGGATAAGAGAATTTCATAAATGAAATTCTCTACCACTTGAATGTAGCAAGAAATGCTACGAGAAGCGACAAGAGAGTTCAATTGAATGTATTGAATTCTCTTAACACGACAATTACTACATATTGAATATATATTATTTGGGGGAATTCCCGAGCGGCCAAAGGGGGCAGACTGTAAATCTGTTGTCACTGACTTCGGTGGTTCGAATCCACCTTCCCCCACCACAAAAAAGAGCGTCCTTAAGGGATGCTCTTTTTTTGTGTAACGAAAACCACGCGATAGTCGCGTGGTTCAAAAGAGGTTAACCGTTAAGAAGAAAACCTCCAATGTGATAGTATAGAGATGACCTGCCAGTCGACACAAAAAACACATTTGGAGGATTTATCTATGAAAAAAGTAAACATAGACGCAGATAGTTTAGCACATACAAAATGGAATTGCATAGTGTTCTCTCCCAAGTATAGACGAAAAGTGTTTTTCGAAGAAAAGCGGTTAGAGATAAGGGAAATAATGCGAAAGCCAATGGAAAGAAGTAGAAATAATTGAAGGTGAAGTGTGCCCAGAATCATATACATATGTTGGTGAGTATCCCGCCCAAAATGAGCGTTTCGGGGTTTATGGGATATAGGGGAAAAGTGCATTATTGGTTTTTCAAAAATGGGGAAATATGAAATTTCATACAGTAACCATGAATTTTGGTGTAAGGGATATTATGTTGATACCGTGGGGAAGAACACAAAAGCAATAAAAGAATATATAGCCGAGCAACTAAAAAGAGATAAAGAAAGTGATTAATTAAGCATTTTCGACCCACGGGAGGGACCCGTTTACGGGTAATAAGTAATAGTTGCGTGGCTGGCAGGCCAATTATTAACGCACTTGTGCGTCGCCAGTAGGGGTTAGGGCTTTGCTCGAAAATGAAATACCACCCGCTATGTGAACTGTACCCCTTTTCGTTATTCATGTGTTTATTATATCACATGCATGTCTAACTTTTTGGGTGCAGTTCATTTCCCTGGCCTTTTTTGTTGTTTTTTCAGGCTGTATTGTACGTCAGCCTTATTGTAACAGCTTCTTTTTTTGTGGATAAAATTAGATAGTTGATTAGTCAAATTCAAGTATGAAATATATTTAATATATTGAAAAAAGTCTAATAATGTCGAATGATTGTTGTTGACAAAAATGTATTTTATATATAAAATATAATAATTATAACCAAAATATAAATTAAAACAAAGGAGAGGAAGTAGGCAATGAAAGTAAAAGCAAAGAAATACTAGCATTGGTTTGGTTTTATTCACGCGTATATGTAAATGTCGGTGAGAGTGATAATAAATTAAATTTTTATAAATTAGGAAAAAGATGAGTAAAAAATTCTCAAGAATTATAAACCAAAAGGAGTAAAAATAGAGTTTAAAATGGAAAGTATAGTGTATAAACCATCTAAGTTTAATGTATTAGTAAAAGATGATGAAACATTAATATTTTATAATTCGTTAAGCGGGAAAAAGATAGTGTCTTGTCAAGT
>JAKPGJ010000047.1 GCA_029550965.1 Bacillota bacterium | reverse complement strand
CCGCTGAAGCGGGACCGCGTTGTAGACGACGGTTCCACGCTTGCAGGGCTTCAGCAAACCTTACCCGGCGGTTTCAGGCAGTAAGCCCAAAAAAAGAATTATTACCAAACTTTGAGCTTTGAGCTTGATTGTTTGATAACTGTATCCGATAAATATTCAAAGGAGGTTGACGCAGTTGACTGTTCTCCAAAAAGAGGTTGCACAGCCGCAGGTGGTTATCCAACCTGACGGGCGTATTAATATACCCAAAAAGGAAGACGGCAGCGTTTGGACGCTGGAAGAACTGAGGGAGAAAATGAAGTGGAACCGCTGGCCGATGTTCGATGAACTCGAGCCGCTTTTCCGCAGGTGGTGGGAACTGCGCTATAAAAACCGGTTCCACCGCTACTGGACAGTTGAGGAACTAATGGAGATGAAGGAAATCCAGCAGTTTTTGGGGTTGGAGAGTTGTTAATTTGATTTCTCGATTGTTTTGGAAAAGCTGACTTGATAACTATGCCTTATAAACATACAGAAGAAAGTAAATTTGTCATCTTATTGTTTGTATAAAAGATAACAGAATATGGAGGGGTTAGAATGAAGGTACCTTTGACTATTGAAAGTTTGATACAAGAGGCAAAACAGTTTTGTGAGGAGCAAACTCAACTTAACCATACTGAACTGATTGGTATAACAGATGGCAAAGCTGTCGGTACATATGTAGAACATAAGTTTAAAGAGCACTTAAATGAAAAGTATGAGGTTGTAATTGGGAACAGTGCTTCTGGAATAGACCTTCCTTCTCCTGATATAAATACAGATATTAAAGTGACTTCAATTAGACAGCCTCAATCTTCTTGTCCATATGCATCCTCAAGACAGAAAATATATGGTTTAGGATATAATCTTTTAGTGCTTGTGTATGAGAAAATAGATGCTAGTAATAGTTGTACTTTACGATTTGTAAATTGTACTTTTATTAAGAAGGAAAGAACTGCTGACTACACTACAACAATGCGGCTTAGAGAAATGTTAAGAGATGGTGCAAATATAGATGATTTAATTGCATATTTTGAGGATAGAAACATCCCCGGAGATGAAATTACTTAAAATCAATTGGCTCAGGAAGTACTTTCCAACCCCCCAGAACAGGGTTATTTAACTATATCAAATGCACTACAGTGGAGACTTCAGTACGGCAGAGTAATAAGTCTTAAAAACAAAGTGGAAGGAGTATATAACATTGATTGGGAATAGAACAAGTGAAACTGTTAAGGAATATGGAGATTATCAAACTCCCGATTATTTTGTCGATAAGATTTGTCTATATTTAAGAAAGGAGTTAAATCTTGACCCCGATATAATTTTCGAGCCGACATTTGGACTAGGAAGTTTTATTATTGGATGTCTGAAGGCTTTTAAAAACATAAAAAAGATATTCGGGGTTGAGATTAACAAAACTTATTTTAATATTTGTAAGAAAAGGATAGATGAGACTGTAATAAAAAGGGATATTGAGGTACATCTCTTCAATGATGATATATTTGTTTTTGATTTTGATAATATTAAGAGTCATTTAGATAAAAACGAAAACCTACTTATAGTCGGCAATCCTCCTTGGATAACTAATAGCGAGCTTAGTTTAATTGGAAGTATAAACATGCCTCTTAAAGATAATTTTAAAGGCCTGAATGGCTTGGATGCAATTACTGGAAAAAGTAATTTTGATATTGCCGAGTATATTTTGTTACAATTGCTGAGTGAGTTTAAATACTATAATTGTACCATTGCCATGCTCTGCAAAAATATTGTTGCAAAAAATATAGTGAGAGATTTGAGAAAATTTAATTTCAAACTATCTGATATAAGGTTTCTAGGCTTTGACGCTGGAGATGTTTTCGGAATTAGTTGTGAAGCCGGTTTACTAATAATGAGATTTGGTGAAAAAGGAAAGTCTGTTTGTGATGTATATGATTTCTATAATCCTTTTGAAAAGAAAAGAATGTTTGGTTGGATAGGTGACAATTTTATTTCTGATATTGGAAACTATATGCAGATAATTAATATAGATGGTAAATGTCAGTTTGAGTGGAGGCAGGGTATTAAACATGATTGTTCAAAGGTAATGGAATTATCTACAAGACAACCAGACGGAACTTACTTAAATGGGATGGGAAATAGAGTTGATGTTGAGGATGGTTATATTTATCCGTTAATTAAAAGTAGTGATTTAAAAAATGTTGTAATAACAGCCACGAGGAAAAGTATTATTGTTCCTCAAAAGAAGATTAAGGAAGAGACCGACAGCATAAAACAAAATGCTCCAAAACTTTGGAGGTACCTAGAAGAGAATTCAGGATTATTGGATGGACGAAAATCATCAATCTATAAAAATTCGCCTAGATTTTCCATTTTTGGTGTGGGCGATTATGCATTTAAACCTTTTAAGGTGGCCATATCTGGATTTAATAAGAAGTCAGTTTTTGCATTGGTTTATAATAAACAAGGTAAACCAATTATGTTAGATGATACCTGCTATTATCTGGGATTCGATGATTTTAAAATATCTTTGATTGCAATGTTAATTCTGAACAGTAAAATTGTACAGGAGTTTATTAAATCAATTGCTTTTTTGGATTCAAAGCGTCCGTATACAAAAGAGATATTAATGAGAATTGACTTTTTGAAGGTAGTTAAGGTTGTTACCTTTAACGAATTGGTTACTCTTGCTAAGGAATTAGGCGTGGATTATAGATTTACCAAAGAAGATTTTAGGTATTTTATTCAATATTTAAGTACGCCTTCAGAAAATAATACTAAAATCAAAAGGTGAGTTTATGGCTACATATTTTGTTTTTTCGGATGAGACAGGTAGTTATAAACAAATTAGAAATGATAAGTTTTTGAAGGCCCATCCTTTCTTTATTAGAGCTTCATTAATTATAAATTCAAACGATTGGTTAATGTTAAATCAAAAATTTTATCAAGTAAAAAAATGTTACGGTATACCTGCTGAGAAAGAAGTAAAATGGTCGTACATTTGGTCATTAAAAAAAGACCGAGAAAATGAAACATTATCAAAGGATAAAGATTATTATTTTTTGAAAGATTTTACAGAAGACAATTTGATAGAGTTTGTAAAAAGCTGCTTAGGTTTACTTACAGAATGTTCTTATTGCAAAATAATTTATACTATTACTTTAAATGACCCTAATCTTACTCATAGAATAGATGTCCAAGAAATGTATAGAATGCATCTTCAAGATACAATGCAAAGAATAGAAATGGAGATACAAAATGATGACAATAATCTCGCCATTTTGTTTTTAGATCCTATAAATAATAATACTGACTATTTAATAAGAGAGTCGTACAGAAGAATTTATCTGTCTGGAGACTTTATTAAGAAATACAAACACATAAAAGATAGTTTGTCTTTTGAATTATCTCATCATAGTTTTGGAATTCAATTAGCTGATTATTGCGTTGGGGTATTTAACAGCGCCTTAAAAGGGTTTTCTAAATCCATTGAGATTTTTAGCACAATACTTTGGCAATTTGTACGAAAAGGTTTTGATGAGAACTTTATGGGTTATGGAGTAGTGGAAGTACCAAAAAATCAAAAAGTACGTCAAATTCTATTGGAAAAAATTAATAATTTGATACATTAACTATAACAGAAGGTGAAAACTAAACTAGTCATTTTTAATTGTGTAAACAAATTCAACTGTATGGGTTTATTTAAGCAAACAAGTCAATAATTAGAATGAACGGTAGCAAATCTAAATTTAAGCGATTCCTAAATACTGAAAATTAATTATTTTTATTCCGAATCTTTACTTGCTGTATTTGACGCCCTTCACCAGCGCAAAAATCGCGTCGATTCCGTAAGTGAAAGCGAGCAGGGCGACAAACCCCTTTCTTAAACCCGCAAAAACCGTGTCCAGGCTGATGTCCAAATCCGCCGGAACCATGCCCGCCGCGTCCAGTTCGGAAACAAAGTTGCCGTTCCATACGTTGGGGTTGGTAAAAACCGCGATGCTGATTACAAACAAAACGATGTTGATCGCGGTGACCGCGATGCCGAGGTTGATTGTCCATCTGCCGGCAATCAGCTTCAGGCTCTCTTTTAAAACGGAAAAACAGAACAGCGCGATGATGAGCGGAATAAAGTTCTGGAACTGTTCCGAGAACACCGGGATTACCTTGATGCCGCCGCCGTCAGAGAAATACGCGCCGATATAGCGGTACGCCAAGCAGAAAACGACTAAAAAAACCACAGAGAACACGATGCCCGTAATCGGGTCCGACGGTTTTATCAGCTCTTCCTTTTTGGGAATTTTGGGAAGCTCGGAGACGCTCCACTTTCTTTTCGCGACGTTCTGAATGTCCTTGTTGTTTACCCGCTCCATAACCGCGAAAGCAATCGTCACCCACGCGAAGCCCTGAAACGCGCCCGATACGACGGCGGCAATCAGTTCCACTATGCCTGCAAAGACATGCTCCGGTGGTTCGAGCGCGATTCCGATCGCATGGCCGATCGCGGTTCCCGCCGCCAATGTGATGACAACGGTCTTCATGACCGTCAAATATGTATAAAAATACTCCGGTCCGATCAGATAACATTTGTCGTCTCTGTATTTCGCCGCAAGAATTGCTGGGTCGCCCAGCTCGTTCAGAACCGCGATAACATCCTCTTTTAGCGGTTCTCTGCCGGCGCAGCGGGACGCAAGCATATCGTCGATCAGCGAGCGAAGCTCCTTTTCAATATCCTCCCGCTGCTTCAGCGGCAGTCTTTTGGTAACCGCGTAGATATACCTGTCAATCAGTTCCATTGATCCCACCTCAATTCATAAGATTTTCAATGCTGAAAACCAGCTTCCGCCATTCTTCGCGCAGGCGATCGTAAACCTGACGGCCGGTTTCGCTTAAAAAATAATACCGGCGCGGACGGGAGTCCGCCAGCTCCCAGCTGCTCTCAAGCAGTCCCTGTTTTTCAAGCCGCCGAAGCAGCGGATAAAGCGTGCCCGCGTCGATCTCGATTCCTTTTTCGGACAACTCCTGAACCAAAGAATAGCCGTACTTCGGCTGGTCCAGCCGGCTCAAAACGCTCAATATCAGCGTTCCGCGCCTTAACTCAAGTATAAGACCGTTCACTATCTCCTCTATCTCTGCCATCATAACTACCTCTATTGCCATCTTTTCAACGCCATTATACTGTATGCCGCACACTATTGTCAATAGTATAATATAATATTTTTTACAATAATAAAAAAGCCGCCGTCTTGGCAGCTTTTCTATAACCGAAAATATTGCTTTATAAAGGCTGTTCCGCCGCTTTTTTCACCGCTTCTATTATCAAAGGAAGCTGGCTGCGGTCGATGCCTTCCGGCAGATACCGGATTTTTGCGTAATCGAAGCCGGTCAGCGCCGCGACCCAGCTCAATCCGGCGATATACCTTCCGAGCGGAATGCTCAGGTGATAGCCGTCTCGGGTAAGCGTGTCGCCGAAGAACGCTCTTGCGTTTTGAATCGCCGCGCCCGCCGGGATGATATACGAAAACCGATTCAGCGTCAGCACGGCCGTACGCACCGCCTCTTTGATTTTCTGATACATCTCCAACTGATTGTTGTGATAGTTGGGAAAATCGTGGTGCGCGCTGTCCGACTGGTACGCCCAGGTCATATGCCACGCGAGCTTTACGTTCGGGTTTGTCGCGTTTTTCAAAACGTAGTCGATCAGATTGGAAAGATAGGGCTGGTAGGTTTCGGGCAGGCCGCTTCTTCCGCTGTTCTGCTGCATGGTGATAATATCCCAGTCTTCCTGCAGTATCGCGTCCAAAATGCTTACGTTCGGGCGCATATCCCAGTTTCCGTCGATATTTTTATAGTACTCATAGTTCGGCAAATTGCCTTCCGCGTTGCGCCAATGGGTTTCCAGCGAACAGCCCGGGATATACAGGTCGCCGAGGACGACCGGTTCGTCCGTAAAATCCCGGAACATCTGATACAGATACTCCATCGCGTCCATGCTGAAGCTGTTGCCGATTGCTAAGATTTTGATTCCCTGCGTTTTTGCCATTTTTAGAACACCTTGTTTTGCCGAGTGGTTTTAGTTTAATTTAAGCATCTGTCTGTTGCGGCTCCGCCTGCGTTTCCGCCTGCGCGCCGAAGACGTTGTTTGAAATCTGGTTCAGTCCGACCTGAATCAGCACTAAAATAATCATCCACGCAATGATGACGAGCAGGTCCTGAATCAGGAAAATTCTATCAAAGAAACTGCTTCTGTCCTTGCTGAACATGATGGGCATATCCCAAATCGCGTGCAGCGCGACGGTGATAAGGAAGAATTTGAGGAACTGCCCGTTTAAAAGCATGTTTGTCTCGAACTTTTTGTTTTTCTTGACCAGCATGATGGCGGCGCCGTTGATGGCCGCCCAGGCGACGTGTCCGCCCGGCGCCAAAATCGCGCGCAGATAGGTGATATCCAGCATATAATCGTATGCTGCAGGAATGCTCATTGTCAGCCGGTAGCCTTCAAAGAAACCTCTGAATATGTATCCTGCCGTTTCAAAGGTAGCGAACCCCGCGCCGATCGCCGCTCCGATCAGCAGACCGTTGAGCATATATTTGATATTCGGTTTTTTATAAATGTAATACGCTACGATCGCGAGCTTTCCAAGCTCTTCGACAATACCGACGATGACGGCTTCGACGTAGCTTTCCGTACTGCCGGGAAAAATCTCGAACAATAGAAGCGTAAAAACCAGCGAAGCAACGCCGCCCACAAAAAACATCTGCACGATTTCAAAAAAACTGATATTGCGCGGCGCGTTGACCTCCTGGAAAAGCATCAGGCAGGCGAACGGAACCATCAAAGCGCCAACAAACATCATTCCCGCGAGCGCGAGTATGTTGTCAAAAGTATTCGCGCATATCTGCAGCATGATAAACGTCACCGCGAACATCAAGAATACGCGCGAGTACAGCCAGGGCTTCGGCCAGCTGGCGCTGATCTCGTGTTCGGCCGGGGTCGTGCTATGAGTGCCGCTGATGAATATCTGGTTTGCCTCCTCCAGCGAATGTTTTTTGAAGATGTCGGTAAACAGATCGCGGACTCTGAGCTTGACCGCGCCCTTTCCGCCGGCCATTTGGTTGATTTGCCGCGTCAATTTGTCCACGACGTTCTCGGAGCCGCCGCCCGGCGGGGAACCGTTTACCGGGTGACCGCATTTCGGGCAGAAATTGCCGTTTTCGTTCAGTTTTGCGCCGCAGTTTGTGCAAAAATTACCCATATAGCATCTCCATTCTCTTCGCGCGTATTTTTTCGTACCGCGCTGCAGTTTCGCGGGTACGGAATATTTTAGTTTTTCGATAGGTTGCGTATAGTATACTTTTTCATTTATTGATCGTCAATATAAATCATTCAAAAATTTAAAAATTAAAACGGTCCGGGTACGGCAAAAAACGTCCGTACCCTCTTTTTTTTACGATAAATAGACCTTTTTTACGGCATCTGTTTGACAAAGATTTCGCCCTGACGAACGGCATAATAAGATTTACAGAATACCGCGCCGGTGTTCTGATTTTACTGCAAATGAGAGGGACAGGCTTAGATGGAATGTTCATATGACTTCAAAGACAATGTTCTGCATGTAAAACTGACTGGCGAGATAGATCATCACAACGCGAAACAGGCGCGCGAGGAAATCGACGCGCTCATCGAAAGAAACGCGCCCAAAAAGCTGTATCTCGATTTGTCGAACATTACCTTCTGCGACTCATCCGGGCTCGGCCTTGTCATGGGCAGGATGAAAAAAGCGGCTGAGTTCGGCGCAGCCTTCGTCATCCGCAACCCCTCGCCCGCCGTGAACCGGATTTTAAATATCGCCGGAATGGACAAGCTGGTAAAGATCGAGAAGTATGCGGCAGCCGAAAACAAGTAAAGGAAGGGAACAAAAAATGATAACAGAAGCGCTTGGAAAGGAATCTGCAATGAAAAAACAAATCAAGACTAAACCGCTGAACACATTAAAATGCGTTTTCCCGGTTAAAAGCGTAAACGAGGGATTGTCCCGCATGATCGTCGCCGCTTTCATTTCGCAGCTTGATCCGACCGTCAGCGAGCTTTCGGATATGAAAACCGTTATATCCGAAGCGGTTACAAACTGCATCGTACACGCCTATAAAGGATTTCCGGACAAATCCAAGGCGTTCGTTTACATATACGGCGAGTATTACTCGGACGGCAGAGTGGTGATCAAGGTAAAGGACAAAGGCGTCGGCATTGAAGACGTCAAGCTGGCGCGGCAGCCCCTGTACACCACCGACAGGGAAAACGAGCGCAGCGGTATGGGATTTACGATTATGGAGAGCTTTACCGACAAACTCCGGGTCTATTCGAAAAAAGGGAAGGGCACGACGGTGGTCATCGAAAAAAGAATAGGACTGTAAGGCATGATATCGGACGACACTTTGTCTTTGATAAAAAAAGCGCAGGAGGGCGACGCGGCCGCGCTGGAGGAACTGGTGAAGAGCAATATGGGACTTGTCAAGTCAATCGCCGTGCGCTTTCGCGACCGGGGCGTGGAGTTCGAGGACTTATGCCAGATCGGCACCATCGGCATGATTAAGGCGATTCGGAATTTCGACCATTCGCACGGAACCATGTTCTCAACCTACGCCGTACCGCTGATTATGGGCGAAATCCGCAAATACCTGCGGGACGACGGAATCATCAAGGTCAGCCGCGAGCTGAAGCGAAAGGGCGTGACGGTTCTGAAAGCCAAAGAGAATTTTATCGCGCAGAACGGCAGAGAGCCGACCGTGACCGAACTTGCCTCAGCCTGCGGAATCCCCGCCGACGAAATCGTGGAGTGTCTTGACGCTTCCTTAGACGTCATGTCGTTTTCCGAGCCGGTCGGCGAGCTGATGCTCGAGGATATTCTCGGCTTTGACAACATCAGCGAACTGTGCGAAAACATCGCTTTGCGCCAGGCGATCGCGGCGCTTCCCGAAGAGGAAAAGCAGCTGATATACTATCGGTTCTACAAAGGCTATTCGCAAAGCAAGGTCGGCGAAATTTTCGGCATGACGCAGGTCAAAATCTCCCGCATGGAAAAAAAGATTATGGAAAAACTCCGAGGTACGCTGGTATAAAAATGCCCGCAGGAATGCGGGTATTTTATTGTATCGCAATTACTGTTATATTGAAAGCTCCAGCAAAATCCGTTTTTCTGCTACTTATATTGCGGATACAGAAACCCTCTGAAAAGGATGTTTGCGCTTTGGTCCGGGAAGACAGCCAAAACGAAAAATCCTTCGCTATTCAAGAAAAAATTTACAAAAATTACCCGCAAAAGCGCGGGTATTTTTATTGAAAACGATTGACTTGGAAAAACAAAAGTGTTATATTTATGTGTACACATAATTTTACAAGTCGCGTTATTATTTAAAATATTTTATTATATAAAAGCGATATTTGTCAATATCTTTTCGTCTTTGGGGGTAAGTGTATGGATTTTGACGTTATTCAGTTCGGGTATCATCTGATTAACCGGCAGGCTGCCGACCAAATATTAAAATGCAACGAATTTACCGCCAAATACGGACTGACGCTGACGCCGAAGCAGGCGATGAACTTAGTGGAAACCCGCTGCCGCTCGCTCAAGGACAACGGGCGCATTGAGTTCGGACCCGGGATTATTGACAAAATCATCAAAGAGTTCTGCGATTCTCCTTTTATAAACCAGGACAATTACGAGGAAACGCTCGAGGAACTGATCCGAATCTTTTATTATTATAAAAACGAAACGCTTGACAAACTCAGCGACGACGAGCTGATAAAATACATGAAAAAAGCGTTTGACGGGCCGTGTCAGGGTTCGCTCGAACTGCTATCCGACACGGAACTTGACCGGCTGGCAAGAAACGTACGATACGGGTTTCCTTTGGACTATGTAGCGGAAACCGAAGAAATCGAGGAAACCGAAGAAGCAGATAACGGTGACGAGCATGTACGAGATTGAGAGAACAGGGATTATCAGAAGCGAGCGTTTAAGCGGCGAGTATTATTTCAGCTCGCTGCTCGCGGAAGCGCAGCGAAACGGGCTCATCAGCAGCAAAGACATCGACAAAATCGAGTTTGACTGTTTTATGCTGCTGGGCGAGCGGACCAACCGCTACACCAACGGCGAGAGCAGCTCCGTACCGGTCGAAACGGCGCAGGGCATATCCAATTCCATTCTTTACACGTTAGGCGTCGCGTTGAAATCCTATCCGACGCCCGACGACGCGCTGAACGCGCTGCTGGAAGCCGGGGTCGGACCGCTGTATGTGAAGGGCAGAAGGCTTATCGACAAAAAAATACAGGCGGCCAAACGCCTGTACGCGTCCATGCTGAAAAATATGGTGGTCGTCGACAACCTGACGTACAAATCCACGCTTCGGGACGGCATCAGAGGCTTTTTTAAGATTTACGACCCCGAGTTCAGCGCGCAGGAAATCTGCATAACCGCGGATTATCCCACGTTTCTGCCGATCAATGATCTGGCGGGGATTGAATATATGCACAGATACATCAAATCCCTGTACTACGAGAACAAGTTCTGCAAGCTCTTCCCGGACAGCGATATCGAGAACCTGCTGTACGGGTATTCGGAAGAATACAAGCATTTGGTCATCAATATTTTCGGTTTGGTGCTGACCAACGCGCTGGGCAGGGTGATGCTGGGCAAAAACCCGCTCGGCTTGAGCATCTCCAAAGACGAGGCGGCGCATCTGGAAGAACGCTTGTCCCGCCTGACAAAAGAGCAAATCGGCGAAGCGGTGCATCAAGCATTTGCCGGACTTTGCGAAAGCCTGAATATTGAAAGCGAGCCTTTGCGCGAGTACCTGGAGAACGCGCTGCCCGAGATCACCTCGATTATTTCGATTGCCTGCGAGAAACGCATCCTGACCAGCGTGTTTATCGAATTCGCTTATCCGAAAGACGCCGCCGAGATTGCGTTTGACTTCGGACAGAAGATGAACCCCATCGAATATAATCAGATTCTGACCGAAATCAACGACTGCCGATACACTTCGGACAAAATCGCGATCATCGAGTCGAGCGTCCGTTCGCTTGCGGATTTGGAGGATATCCTGCTCGACGCTTCCTTTACCGACGCGGAAGCGTATGAGGTGTTCGGCATTCTCAGCGTGTACGAAATCGCGGCTCTGGCGAAAAAGTATGCCGCGCTGAGCAAAGACGACGCCGCCGCTTTTGACGAAAACGAGGAAAAACTGCGGAACCGTCTGAACCAGTATATCAGTCTGCAGTCCGATGAAAAAAGGGCGGGCATCGAGCGGCTCTACAAGAAAATCAAAGTATAAAAAAACGGCTGAGAAGAATGATTCTTCTTAGCCGATTCTTTTACCCCTTGATCTTTTTTTGATATTCTTCGGCGGCTTTTTCGGTTTTGTTGTCGCCGTAGGCATAAAACTTTTTGCCGACCAGGTCGTCGGGCAGGTATTGCTGCCGCACGTAATGGTTCGGATAATCGTGCGGGTAAAGATAGCCGCCCTTCGCGTTCGGCGCGTGGTTGTCCCGCAAGTGGTTCGGCACCTCCGCGCCTCTGCCGCGCTCCATCTCTTCCAGCGCGGCATGATACGCTTTCATCGCCGAGTTCGACTTCGGCGCGGTCGCGAGCAGAATCGTCGCTTCGGCAAGCGGCAGTTTTGCTTCCGGAAGTCCGACCTGCAGCGCCGCGTCGACGCAGGCTTTCGTAATCACAATTGCCATCGGATAGGCAAGTCCGACGTCCTCGGCGGCTATGACCAGCAGCCGTCTGCAGACGGATAGCAGGTCGCCACCCTCCAAAATCCGCGCCAGGTAAAAGATCGCCGCGTTTTCGTCGGAACCGCGGATGGACTTCTGAAACGCGCTCAGCAGGTCGTAATGCTCGTTCCCGTCGCGGTCAAAGCGCATGCCCGACCTTTGCGTCAGTTCTTTCGCAAGCGGTACGGAAAGCGCGCTGCCGCTCGCAAAATACACGTTCTCCAGCGCGCCGATGGCTTTGCGCACGTCCCCGCCGCAGGCGTAGGCAATCGTGTATAACACCTCGTCGGAGCAGGTTTTCGCGTTGCCGAAATCGCCGTTCTGGATATCAAACGCGCGGCGCAGTACGCTTATCATCTCCTCCGGCTCGACGGGCTTGAACTCAAACGCGGTCGAGCGGGAGAGCAGAGCGCCGTAAATCGTGAAAAACGGATTCTCGGTCGTCGAGCAGATCAGCGTGACCCTGCCGTCCTCGACATACTCGAGCAGCGACTGCTGCTGTTTTTTATTGAAATACTGAATTTCGTCGATATACAGCAAAATGCCGCCGACGCTCGTCAGCGTGCCGGTCTGATTTAAAATATCGCGCACATCGGTCAGCGTAGCCGTTGTCGCGTTGAT
>JAKPGJ010000043.1 GCA_029550965.1 Bacillota bacterium | reverse complement strand
GATGATTAAAAAAAGTCAGTGTTTATAACAGCGAGGGTCCACCCGTTCCCATTCCGAACACGGAAGTTAAGCTCGCTCGTGCCGAAGATACTTGGCTGGACACGGCCTGGGAAAATAGGTCAATGCTGACATCTATGCTCTGCAATAGTGGGGCAAGTCACAGATGACACCTTTAATGAGGTGTCTTTTTTCTTTTCTTGGAAACCATAATAACACAAAGCCGCTGAACTTGACTTTGTATGCTTGTTTTGATATATTGAGATAGAAAAAAGAGAAATAAGGGTTTTTATGCTGCAGTTTAAAAAAATAGACGAAAAAGACCGAAACGATCTTGAAAACATTAAGAAATATATCAAAATGCAGCCCTTCCGCTCCTGTGATTACACAGTGTTTGGAATTTATCTGTGGGCTGAATTCTACGACTATGCGTACTGCATATATGAGGATACTTTCTTTTTAAAGGGTATTACCGAGAACAATCTGTGCGATTTTGCCGTTCCGATCGGAAAACTCAAAACCGAAACGGCGATCGAATATATTAAGGAGTATTGCAGGCAGAATCATATCGTGCCGCGCTTTTACTTTGTGCCCGAGCGCGCGCTGTGCCATTTTGAAAACGCGAAAATAACGCCGATCGAGGGCTGGTCGGACTATGTGTACGCCGCAGAGGACTTAAAGACTTTAAAAGGGCATAAATTTAATAAAAAACGCAATCGGCTCAATAAGTTCTTACGCGAGTGCGACACGGAATGCCGAGCGTGCAGATACGAACCGATTACAAAGGAGAATATCGAGAAAGCGAAAGAGTTCTTTGAGGTTTATCTGGCGGAGTATAAAAAAGACAACGCGTATTTTATTGCGGAAAGCAAAATTATCCGAAAAGCGCTGGATATGTTTTTTGACCTCGACCAGACCGGCGGATTGCTGTTCGCGGCGAATAAAGTGATCGCGATGACCATCGGCGAGACAATCGGCGATACGTTGTACGTTCATGTCGAAAAGGCGCTCAGGGAATACGACGGCGCGTACGAGGCGATCAATTATTTTTACGCGAACGAAAACGCGACGAACGGTATAAAATATATCAACCGCGAAGAGGATATGGGCGACGAGGGCCTGAGAAACGCGAAAATGTCCTATAATCCGGTAATGATGATCAACAAATACGAGGTAAGACTGGATACTTAAGCGGTTGACAGACAACGGCTTTTAATGTTAGAATACAAAAAATCATTGGAAAAAGGAATTAGAATGAAAAAAAGCGTTTTATCTTTTCTAACAACGATTTTCGTGCTTGCGGTTGCCGCATCCATAATCTCGATATTATGGTTTATGTCGTCAAACCCGGCTGTGTCGGAGGATTTGAGCGCCGTCTCGGTTATCAGCGGCGCCGTCAGCAGCGGAACGAATTCCGGGAACAACGACAGCTCGGGCGGCGGTTCCACGAGCGAGCCGGGCGACGAATCAAATCCGAATACAAGCGAACCGGGCAGCCAGAAATCGGTTGTCAGCTTTCTCGCTTGCCCCGATAACATCATTCATCCGTCCGTTTACGCCGACGCGATTGAGCGGGCGGCCGCGAAAAAGGGAGTTGCGCCCGTCTATACGCCGCTTGCGACGGCGGAATATGACTTTATGCCGATTTATGAGTTTGTAGCCGCCGATATTGCGAAGGCGGACATCGCATATGTGAACGTCGAAACGCTGATCGGCGGCAACGAAAACGGAATCAGCGGATATCCGATGTTCAATACGCCGGAAGCGGCTGGAGAAACGCTGGTAGAGCTGGGCTTTGATGTTTTCAATGTCGCGCACAACCACATGCTCGATTCCGGGAACGATAAATACCTGAAAAACTGCTATAAGTTTTTCACGGAACGCGGCGGAACCGTTATCGGATATTATGCGAACGAAGCCGCAACAAACAACATACCAATCATAACCAAAAACGGGATTCGTATCGCTTTGCTCTCGTACACTTCGAGCACGAACGGAATCAGCGCTTCGACGAGTTCTTCATATATTCCGTACTTTAACGAGAATTTAATAAGAAAACAGGTAGAGCTGGCAAAACAGCAGGCGGACTGCATCATCGTTTCCGCGCATTGGGGCATCGAAGATACGTTTACCCCCAACAGCGAGCAGAAGTCGTATGCGAAGCTGTTCTCGGATTTGGGCGTTGACGTGGTCGTCGGCATGCACCCGCATGTCATTCAGCCGATTAACTGGATTACGAACAGCAGCGGCAAAAAGACGCTGGTCGCCTACTCGCTGGGCAACTTTATCTCCGGCATGCAGGAGAGCTACGAACTGCTCGGCGGAACGCTCAGCTTCGATATCGTCAAGGACGAAACCGGAAATGTCACGATTGAAAACGTGCTTTTCAATCCGACCGTAACCCACTACACGAAGGGTGTTTCTAAGGTTAAGAACGACACCGGTCAAAGAAACTACAAGATTTATTATCTTGAGCATTACACAGAAGAACTCGCTTCCCAGCATGCGGCCGTAATATGGGACAAAACCCATAAGCTGACCCTGGTCGGCGGCGCGTTTTCGAAAGAAAACCTTGTAAAAACGCTCAAGACGTATATAGACGCAGAGTTTTTACCGGACGCTTTTAAATAAATGCATAAAGAAATTCGGGGCGTATTTGCCCCGAAATTTTTTATGTGCGTAAGCGGAAAACCGTTGAAACCACTTCATCATATTGCAAATTAAAAATCAAAAAATTTTTTGTCCGATTAAAAAAAGGCGAGCCGGAATACGGCTCGCGTTAGAATCCTGAGTGAAAACGGTCGTTAAAAATGTTCGTTTTCTCGGTTGCGTCTGATGTTGTTATTATACGCTTTCAGGGGGTCTTCTTCGTCGCGGTTGCGAATGTTTTGTTTGTTCTCGAACCGGATGTCGTCGAGCTTATTTTCTATGCGGTTATTCCGGTTGCGGTCCTCAACGTTGTTCTTATCGCGCTTTTTTTCTTTCATAGTATTTTAGCAAATCCTTTCTGCTATAAATCAGGAATCCGGATTCCCGCATTTATAGTTTGTGCTTTTTTAAGATTTTATACTATGAACTTTTATCATTTATAAAATTTGGAAATTTTCGCGCAGTAGCTTTCGGCCGCTTTGATGCCGTCGATCGCCGCGGACATAATTCCGCCTGCGTAACCCGCGCCTTCTCCAATCGGATACAGCCCTCGGACTTCGCTCTGCATATCCCCGCCGCGCAGAATCCGTATCGGCGAGGTCGAGCGGCTCTCGGGCGCCGTAAGCGCCGCGTCCGGCGCGGCAAAGCCTTTTAAAAGCGCATCCATGCCCAAAATGCCTTCGCGCAGCGTCTCGGTGACAAAGGAAGGGAACAGCTCGTGCAAAACCGCGCCCGTCACGCCGCAGGGGTAGGTCGGCTTTACTCTGCCGAAAGTAGTTGTCGCTTTTCTTTCAAAAAAGTCGCCCACCAGCTGGCAGGGCGCTTTGTAGCTGCGGCCGCCGAGTTCAAAAGCCTTTCTCTCAAGCTGGCGCTGCAGCTCCACGCCCGCAAAGAGACTGTCGCTCGGCAGGTCCTGCGGCTGAACCGCGACCAGCAAAGCGCTGTTCGCGTTTTCGCCGTCTCGGGCGTGATAACTCATGCCGTTGGTAACCACGCCGCCCTTTTCGCTCGAAGCGGCGACGACGGTTCCGCCCGGGCACATGCAGAAGGTGTATAAAGCCCTGCCGTTTTTGGTATGGAACACCAGTTTGTAGTCCGCCGCAGGCAGGCAGGGGCTGCCCGCGTAGTTGCGGTACTGCGTTTTGTCGATTTCGCTTTGCAAATGCTCGATACGGACGCCGACCGAGAAGGGTTTGCGTTCCATCGGCACGCCTTTCTTTGCGAGCAGGGCGAAGACATCCCTTGCCGAGTGGCCGGTTCCCAGAAAAACCGTATCGGTTTTGATTTCAAACTGCCTGCCGGCGCTGTCGGCGCATAAAATTCCGCAGATGCGGCTGTTTTCGATATATATATCTTTGAGCGCGGTGTTGAACAGCACCTCTCCGCCGAGCGCGATGATTTCGTTTCGGATGTTCTTTACCACTTCGCGAAGTCTGTCGGTGCCGATGTGCGGCTTGTTGATATACAAAATATCCGCCGGCGCGCCCGCTTTGACAAACTCGTTGAGGACAAAGTATCCTCTGTAATTCTTATCCTTGATCAGCGTGTTCAGCTTGCCGTCCGAGAACGTGCCGGCTCCGCCCTCGCCGAACTGGATGTTGCAGTTTTCGTCCAGAATTTGGCGGCGAAAGAAGGTTTCCACCGCTTTTACGCGCTCGTCCACGCTGCCGCCCCGCTCGACGACAATCGGGTTCAGCCCGCAGCGCGCGAGCATCAAGGCGCAGAAAATCCCCGCAGGGCCGAAGCCCGCCACCACCGGCCGGGCGGCCGCTTGGCAGGCGGAATACGGAAAGGCGTACGCTTCCTCTTTTTCAATGTACTCGATGACGGCAGGCGCATACCGTTTCCTGTCCCGGTAAATCTTTTTCTCTTTTTCTTTATCATTAAAATGAACTTCCACCGCCCATACATACAAAAAAGGTCTGCCCTTTCTTGCGTCAAGCGACCTTTTTGTAACCGTGAGGGTAAATGCTTCCTCGTTTATTTTGAGCAGTTGCGACGCGTACCTTTTCAGGCCGCCGGAAACGGCGGCCGTATCGTTTATATTCGGAATTGCGTCGATCGGAAGCGAAAAGCTGATTCTTAACATTACTTATTTCTTCTTAAAAATTCCTGATAATCTCTGTAAAGCTGGATGGAATCGGGATGTCCGCAGAAGGCGGTTGTGCCGGGCTTGTTCATCATGCCGAGGTACTCGTAAATAAGCACCTTCTCGACATAGGGAGAAATGCTTTTGAGCTGGCGCTCGATTCTCTCCATTTTCGCGGGGATGAGCGCGGAGCGGTAAACGTCGCCCTCGAACTCAAAGACCTCCATATCCGCCCAAAGAGCGGCTCTGCCGGCTTTGTCGTGCGCTTTCTTGAGCGCCGCGTAATACGCCTCGGTCTGGTCGGGCGTGGATTTGCGGACACCTACCTCGTCCTGGTACGCGATAAAGTCGCAATCGAGCTTTTCAAGCTGCGAGACGTATTTGTCGTCCGCGACGAGGATGTTCGTTCCGTAGGGGGCGATTAATATCTTGTGGTCCTTGTTCAGGCTGTGCGCGAACGCGGAATACCTGTTGACATAATCCATAAAGTCGTCGTTGAAATACTTGTTGATGCAGACCTCGTCCGGGTAATACCAGCCGTAGAAGCTCTTGAAATGGCCGAACTGCGCGTACAGTTTTTCCATCGCGACAAACGCGCGCTTGGTAACCTCGGGGTCGATCATGTTCTCATACGCGTGCTCCCAGAAGCCGTAGTAGCCGACCGACATGAAAACCTTCATATCCTGTTTTTCGGCTTCGTCAAGGAGGACCTCGATCGGATTCGGACAGCCGAAGTCTTTTGCGAACGGATAAATGCCGGAATCAAAATAGCTCTCGGCGTAATTCTCATAAACCAGCGAGGAGCAGAGCAGGACGATATATTCCATATCGAGCGACTTCATCTCGCGGATTTTCTCTCTCCACTGCTCTTCGGAGAAATGCCGGCAAATCGGATTCCAGTATTTGCCTTCCGGGATATTATGATGCTGAAACTCAAACCATGAGCCTTTTATTGTTTTTAACATAACAAAATCCTTTCTTTCTTTTAAAGAGGTTATGTTCAATATAGCAAATGCAATGTTATTTTTCAACAGTTTTGTGTTTTTTATTGAAAAAACCGCGTCGTAATGATAAGATAAAAACAAGAAAATACATTTGAGGAGCGAAATTTTAATGAGAAAATTCCTGTACGCAGTTTTGGGCGCTGTTGTCGGCCTTACCGGGCTTGCACTGGCGGTGCCGGCTTCGGCGGCGGGCGGACCGGTGATTGTCGCGTTCGGCGACAGCCTGACGGCGAGCGGCGATTATATTCAGAATCTGAACCAGCAGTTTGGAACCAATATCATAAACGCCGGCGTCGGCGGCAATAATACCGTTGACGGAAAAGCGCGGTTTCAGAAAGACGTGCTCTCGAAGAATCCCGACACGGTCATCATCTGCTTCGGCATGAACGACTCGGCGAAAGATATGCAAAAATATGTCGAGATAGAGTCTTTTAAAAACAACCTCCGCTACTTTATCGCCGCGTTGAAAGAGCGGGGCGTCAACGTGATTCTTGTGACCCCGAACTACATCGAGGAGTCGCAGTATTATACGCGCCACAACGCGGAAGTATTCGCCCCCTACGGCGGCGCGGCGGCTTTTGTGGACATGTACTGTCAGGCGGTGCGCGAAGTCGCCGAAGAACAAAAAGTTTGGCTTGCGGACGTGCGGAAGGAATGCGATGCTTACGCCGACCGCTGCAAACTGCTCACGGACGGCGTTCACTGCACGCCGCTGGGATATTCGCTGTATTCCAAAGCGATTGGCGAGCAGCTTTTGGACGTCTACCGCGGCGACGTGAACTTCGACGGCGAGGTGGACTCGCTGGATTACCTGCTGCTGAAAAGATATATTCTCGGCAACTCCGATATCCCGCAGCGGCACTTGCCGTTCGCGGACGCGGACCGGGACAATACCATCGATTCGGCGGATTATCTGCTCATCAAGCGTCATATACTGGGCAATTACAATTTGCATCAGGGAAAATAAAGGATAAGGATTTATGAACGTTAAGGAGAGATTCTTAAAATACGTTTCGTTCCCGACAAAATCGGACGAAAAAAGCGATACGGTTCCCAGCACGGCTGCGCAGCTTGCGCTTGGAAAGTACCTGGCAAAAGAAATGAAAAGCATCGGCATGACCGACGTCTGCATGGATGAGTACGGCTACGTTTACGGCACCATCAAGAAGAACGCGGACATCAAAACAAAAATCGGTTTCATCGCGCACATGGACACTTCGCCCGACTTTTGCGGCGAAAACATCAAGCCGAAGGAAGTCGTCTATAACGGCGGGGACATCGTACTGAATGACGAGCTGGGGATTGTCATGACCGTCAAGGACTTCCCGCAGCTGGAAAAGTACAAGGGGCAAAGGCTGATTGTGACCGACGGCACGACGCTGCTGGGCGCCGACGACAAAGCGGGCATCGCCGAGATTATGACCGCCGCGGAAGAGCTGATTCAAAGCGGCGCGCCGCACGGAACCATCAAAGTAGCCTTTACGCCCGACGAGGAGATCGGCAGGGGCGCGGACCGCTTTGACGTGGAAGGGTTCGGCTGCGATTTTGCCTATACCGTGGACGGCGGCGAGCTCGGCGAGATCGAGTACGAGAACTTCAACGCAGCTTCGCTGACGGTTGCCGTGCAGGGCGTCAACATTCATCCCGGAACCGCGAAGAACAAGATGATTAACTCGATTCTGATCGCGTATGAATACGCTTCGCTTCTGCCGCCCGCCGAAAGACCGGAGCATACCGAAAAGTACGAGGGCTTTTTCCACTTAAACGAGATTGAAGGCAATACCGAAAAGACGGTTATGCGCTATATCATCCGCGACCACGACAAAGAGAAATTTGAACGGCGGAAACAGCTTGCCGCCGACGCTGCGGAGTTTATCAACAAAAAATACGGCAGAAAGCTAATTACGACGGAAATCAAAGACACGTATTACAACATGAAGGAGAAGATTCTGCCGCACATGGAGATAATTGAGCAGTTGTCCGACGCGATGCGGAAAAACGGCGTGGAGCCGAAGGTGATTCCCATTCGCGGCGGCACCGACGGCGCGGCGCTGTCCTACAAGGGTCTGCCCTGCCCGAACATGTGCACCGGCGGCGAAAACTACCACGGCAAATTCGAGTTCGTCTCGGTCGAGGCGATGGAGAAAATCAAAGACATTATCAAAACGCTCATGACGTCGCAAAAGTAGCATAACGAAAAAGAAGTACGGCCGGATTTTGCATAGAATCCGGCTGTTTTTTTGTGCGCTTCGCATGGAATAAATTTTCCTTTTTTGCCCAAAATAGACAGTATGGAACAGCATGCTTAAGACAGGAAGCAATTTTTTGGGAAAACAACAAAAGCGCAAAACCAACCGGCTATAATTGTTTTGCGCGAATGGGGTGCATGGTCATATGAACAACAGTATCATCAAGCGTGTTAAAAAAGCGTACAAACAAACCAAAAACGTATTCTCCGGAGAATATCTCTGGGTTTACGACAACTTCTATCTCATCGACCGGCATTATCGAGCCGTTCTGAAATCAAAGCGCCTGATTCACGCGGTTGAGAAAAGCGGGTGCTTTGCGCTGATTCAGGAGTTTTGCGAGGAAAAGAATTATAAAATCGAAGAAGCAGAGCTTTACGCGCATCTTGTAAAGCTGCAGAGTTCACATATATTTACCTGCCGGGAGTTGTACGCGATCCCGATTCTGCTCGCCTGCGCGTCTTTGATAAAAATCGGAAAAGCCTGCGAGCAGGGAGAGGGATTGTCGGTGCTTCCGAACGCGGTCAACCTGCTCCGCTTTATCGGCGAGCTGGATATTGAGGCGTTGTTCGAGACCGCGTGGCTGCCGGAACAGATACTGATTCAATACGAAAAAGGATATTCCTTATACACCGAGCCTACCAAAAACGAGTACCGCAACGCGCTTGCGGGCTACTGCCGCTCGCACAAAATCAGCGAGCCGGACGGGGCGAAACTGCTTGCCGAACGCGCCGCGAAGGAGGATCGGACCATCGGGTCCTTCCTTTTCGTCAAACGAAAAAGCGACGAGGTTTTGTACGTCGCGCTTTGCGCGTTCCTGTTTTTCGCGCTGTTCTGCCTGTCGTTCGCAACAGCGGGCTTTTGGAGCCTGCTTTTGCTTTTGCCGCTCCTGACAACCGCGTTTCTGCTGACGGATTTTATAACCGCGTTTTTCATAAGGGGCAACCCGATTCCGCGCTTAAAACTGGAAAAAGTACCGGACGACGCGAAAACCCTTGTCGTCATTACCTCTCTGCTGTTCGGCGCGGAAAAGGACAAGCGGCTTTTTCAGTCGCTGGAACGCTTTTATCTGCTGAACAAAGACGACAATATTTTTTTCGGAATCTTAGGCGACCTGCCGGACAGCAAGCAAAAGGTTATGCCAGGCGACGAAGAAACCATGCGGTTTGCGAAAGCGCAGATAGAACTGTTGAACCAAAAATACGGCGACCGGTTCTGTCTTTTTTTAAGAGAACGGGTTGAGAACAAAACCGACGGCATTTTCGGCGGCAGAGAGCGCAAGCGCGGCGCGGTCACCGAACTGGTCGGCTTTATACGCGGAAAAGAAAACAGCGAGATTCAATACACCGGCGGCGATTTTATCCGCGACATCAAATACATCTTCACCCTTGATGCGGACACGAACCTTTCTTTGGGAAGCGTCAGCGAACTGCTCGGCATCGCGCTGCACCCGCTCAACACGCCGAAAATTGCAAACGGCAGGGTGACGGAAGGCTACGCGATGATTCAGCCGGTCATGCGGACCGAGCTGAGCGGCGCGTTCAAGACCCGGTTTACGCGGCTGATTTCGGGCGCCGGCGGCACCGATATTTACGAGAGCGCGGCGTTTGACCGCTACCAAAGCGTGTTCGGCAGCGGCGTTTTCTGCGGCAAGGGCTTGTTCTCGGTCGAGCTTTTCGACCGGCTGGTAACCCCCAAACTGCCGGAAGGCTGTATTCTCAGCCACGACATTTTAGAGGGCTGCATCCTGCGCACCTGTTTCGTGTCGGATGTTTCGCTGACCGACTCCACGCCGAAAAACACCATTTCCTACACCAGCCGCCTGCACCGCTGGATCCGCGGCGATTTCCAGAACCTAAAATTTCTAAAAGGCGATCTGTTCGACGGCTTGTCGAAATTCAAGCTGCTGTCCAACGTGCTAAGACACCTGACGCCTTTGTTTGCCGTCCTGACGGCGCTGATCGGCGGCTTGATTGTAAAAAACCAGACAAGCGCGCTGCTGTTATATGTTTTCAGCTTTTTATATATCGTTCTGCCCTGCGCGTTGGCGGTTCTGACCATTCTGTTTTCGGGAAAACCGTTTGCGCTGCGGCGCTTTTTCTCGCAGGCTTCCACGGCGATCATACAGACGCTGACGCGCGCGTTTTATGAGCTGTGCGCCGCGGCGCATATGGCGGCGGTGACCGTCGATGCGGCCGCGCGGGCCTTGTGGCGGATGTTTGTCAGCCACGTCAAACTGCTTGAGTGGGTCACCGCGGAGGAAAGCGACAGAATCGACAAGGACAGCGTGTTTTACTATATCCATAAATGCATTGCGTCCGCCGTGTGCGGCGCGGTCCTGTTCTTTTTCGCGCCTTCCTATGTCGCGAAACTGTTCGGGCTTTTGTTTTTCGCTTTCCCGCTGTTCGCGTATTACGAGTCAAAGCCCTTGAACAAACACAGCTCGGACATCATCACCGTCAACTTCTCGGACGCGGACAAAAACTACCTGCTCTCGCACGCGCGGGATATGTGGAACTATTTTGCCGAGAACGTCAACAAAAAGAGCAATTACCTTCCGCCCGACAATATTCAGCTCTCGCCCGCCGAGCACGTCGCGTACCGCACTTCGCCGACGAACATCGGCTTTTATCTGGTCTCGGCGCTGGCGGCGAAAGATTTGGGCTTTATTACGACCGAAGAACTGGTTTCAAGACTGGAAAAAAGCCTGACGGTCATACAGGCGCTCCCGAAATACGGCGGAAACCTTTACAACTGGTACGATATTAAAACCTTAACCGTTTTGGGAAACGGCTACGTTTCCACCGTGGACAGCGGCAACTTTATCGTCATGCTGGTCGCGCTCCGGCAGGGGCTTTTGGAACTCAAGGACGAGCACGAAGCCATCCCGCGCCTGATCGAGATGATCAACGAAATCATTGAAAGCCACGATTTCCGCATGCTGTACAACGTAAAGCGCAACCTGTTCACGCTCGGAATCGATACGGCGACCGGCAAACCCGACAACATCTGCTACGACCTGTTTATGAGCGAAGCAAGGCTTACCGCCTATTACGCGCTCGCGAAGGGAATCGTGCCGAAAAAACTGTGGCGATCGCTCGGCAGAACCCTGACCGCCAGCGGCGGCTATATCGGCATGATCAGCTGGTCGGGCACCGCGTTTGAGTATTTGATGCCGCAGCTGTTCTTGCCCATCTACCGGAATTCGTTTACCTACGAGAGCTTATGCTTTGCGCTGGCGGAGCAGAAACGCGCGCGCTACAACAATCTGTGGGGCATCTCCGAAAGCGCGTTTTACTCGTTCGACTCGGATATGAACTACCAGTATAAAGCGCACGGCGTGCAAAAGCTGGCGTTAAAGCGGTATAACGGCGACGAGGCGGTATTGTCGCCCTACTCGACCTACCTTTCGCTCTGCGTTTTGCGGGGAAGCGCCATCAGCAACCTGAAGCGGTTTGAGCAGGCGGGCATGTACGGAAAATACGGCTTGTACGAAGCGATGGATATGACGCCCGCGCGGTCGGGCGGGCTTTCGGCGCCGGGACAGACCGAAAACGGCGTAATTGTGCGCAGCTATATGGCGCACCATCTGGGCATGAGCATTATCGCCTGCGCCAACGCGATTAAGGACAACTGCTTTGTCAAACGGTTTATGAGCGACAGCAGCATGGGCGCCGCGTATGAGCTTTTGCAGGAGAAAATCCCGATTGACGCGCATATGTTCGAGGACGAGCGCTCAAGGTTCGCGCCGGATATCAAGCTGCCGCTTCCCAAAAAATACAAAACCGTTACCGAGGACCAGATGGCGCTGCAGATGCCGCCGGTCGCCTTTATTGCCCGCGAGAATTTAAGCATTCTGTGCACCGGCAGCGGGCACGTGCAGTTGCGGTCGGGCAAATACCCGATAAACGAAACCGCGTTCGACCGGTATTCGCTCAAACACTCCCTGACCGTCCAGTTCCAGAGCGAGAACGAGGTGTTCGGCTGCGCGCCGCTGTATCGGGAGGGCGTCTACTCCTTTGAAAAAGGCGGCTTTTACGCGTCGCATATTTCTTCGAGCAAAGCCTTTTCGGGCAGAGTAAAGTATTATATTCATCCGAAAGCGGATACTTTCGTTATCGAAACAAGAGCGGACAGCAAGCGTTCTTACAGCCTGATCTTCTGTTTTGAGCCGATGATGGCGGACCCGCGAAGCTATTTCGCGCACGCTTCCTTCTCCAAGCTGTTTATAGAGGCGGATTACGACGAGAAGGAAAAAATCATATACTTCTCCCGCCGTCCCCGCGGCGAGGATGAAAAGCAGGTTTTCGTCGCGGTCGCATTGCAGGATATTCAAACCGAGTTTGCGTTCACGACGAGAAAGGACGCTTTCAACGCCTGGGGAATGAACTCGGTGCACAATATTCCGAACGCGATCCTGCAAAACGAGACCGGACCCTGCGTCAATCCGGTCTGCATCATCCGAACCCAGCAGATCGCGGGCGGCAGGGCGGCGCTGCTGGTCACGCTGGCGGCCAGCAGACGAGAAGCAAGGTCGAACATTCTCAAAGCGCGCAGACAATCCAAAGAACCGGACGTTGTCTGCGGCATGCTGCCCGAAACCGAGCGCGTCCTGCAGTCGATTTTGTTCCCGAGCAATATGCGTCCCGTCAAAACCTTTACCGACGGTTCCATCAACACGCTCTGGATGCACGGCATATCCGGCGACTACCCGATTATTACCGTGTTTATGACCGAGCAGAACGACCGCGTGGCGTTAAGCTATCTGATGGCGTTTTTGGTGCTGACAAGCTCGTATATCCGCTTTGAGCTGGTGTTCCTCATCAAAGACGAGGACCGGTATTACAGACCCGTCGAGCGGTCTATCCGCACGCTCTGCGAGCAGGTCGGGCTGAATGCCTTTTTAAACCGAAACGGCGGAATCTTTATCAAGCCGGTTGACGGCGCCGACGATTACTTTATACGGTTCTTAAAGCTGTCGTCCGCGCTGTTTGTGGACGTTTTCAACGACATCGGCAGCCGTAAGATCGCCGCGCCGATCCAGTTTGTCGAGGAAATCAAAACAGCGGTCAGCGAGCCGCTTTCCGAGAATACCGACGAAGGGTTCCCGGTGTTCGGCGGCCGCTTTATCGAAAACGGCTTTATCGTCGACAAGACGCATCCGCTGAAAATGCCCTTCTCCTATATACTGGCCGGACGCGCGTTCGGCAGCATCGTGTCGGACAGCTCGCTTTGCTATACGTTCGCCGACAACTCAAGAGAAAAGCGGATAACCTCGTTTCAGGGCGATCCGTACTCGCTGTCGGACGGGGAACGCTTCATCCTGCAGGTGGGCGGCAACAATTACGACCTGTGCGCCGTGGCGAGCGAGGTGCGGTACGAGAGCGGCATCGCGGTTTTCCGAGGCAGCGTTTACAAAAGCCCGTACACGCTGACCGTCTTTACCTGCGAGAGCCTGCCGCTGAAACTGTTCCGGCTTCGGTATGAAGGGGTAGAAAAGGCGCGCAGCGCGCTGGTTACAAAACCGGTGATGGGCTCCGGCATCATGGAAAACGTCTGCATTCAGGTCAAAAGGCGCATCACCCCGAATTCCGCCTGCGCGCTGTATAAAAACCATATCAGCGCCGATTTTTCGGACGGCGTTGGGTTTACGGGCGTGCTGGGCGGCGGCAGGGTGGACACCGATTACGCCGCCGTGATGTTCGAAAAGGAAAGCGGCGTGGACGATGTGGTCGCCGTTTCGGCGGTCGGAAACGACTGCATCTACTTTATCGGCGCCTGCGACGGCGAGGATGCCGCCGCGGCTTTAATCGACAGCGTCAGCCGCGAGCTTTACGACGCCGAATATGAAAAAGCGCGCGGATTTGCCCGTTCGATGATTCCGAACATCCGGTTCGAGAGCCGGAGCCGTACCGCGGCAATCCTGTTTAACACCTTCCTGCCCTATCAGGTCGCCGCGTGCCGCTTCTTCGCCCGTTCTTCCTTCTATCAGTCGGGCGGCGCGTACGGCTTCCGCGACCAGCTGCAGGACTGCCTGTGTCTGGTTTACTCCAATCCCCAGCTGGTCAGAGCGCATATCGTCAGAGCCTGCGCGCACCAGTACACCGAGGGAGACGTCCAGCACTGGTGGCACCCGATTACGATAAACGGCGCCAACCGCGGCGTCCGCTCGAAGTGTTCCGACGACTTCCTCTGGCTGCCCTATGTGACCGCCGATTATATCAAAAAGACGGCGGACTATTCGGTTTTAGACGACGAGGTCGAGTATATCACCTCCCCGATGCTCGGGCATGACGCGGAGCGGTACGAACTGCCCGCTTTGAGCGGCGTCAAGGAAAGCGTGTATAAACACTGCCTGCGCGCTTTGTCGAACGGCGAGCGGTTCGGCGCGCACGGACTGTCGCTCATGGGCTCCTGCGACTGGAACGACGCCTTTTCGCAGGTGGGCGTGCAGGGCAGGGGCGAGAGCGTCTTTACGTCCTTTCTGTATATCCTCACCATCCGGGCGTTCATTCCGATTATGAAATATAAAGGCGACGAGGAAATCGCCGAGCACTACCAGGCGGTGGCGGATAAACTGCTGGAGAACCTCGAAAAGCACGCTTACGTCGGCGAGTGGTACGCGCGCGCGATACACGACGACGGAACCTTCATCGGCGTCAAAGGGTCAAAGGAATGCGAAATCGACATTCTGCCGCAGTGCTTCGCGGCGATGGTCAAGGGCGGCGACAAGCGGGTTCTGACCGCGCTGGACCGAGCGTACGAAATGCTTTTCGATAAGAAGCATAAAATCCTGAATCTGTTTACGCCGCCCTTCGCGGACGGCGAGCTGAACGTGGGCTATATCAAAGGATATGTCGCCGGCATCCGCGAGAACGGCGGACAGTACACGCACGCGGCGGTGTGGGGCGCGATCGGCTTTATCCTCGCCGGCAAAAAGGAGCAGGGGCTTGAGATTCTGAACGCGCTCAATCCCGCCGCCCGCTGCACCGACTATGAAGCCGCGAAGAAATACAAGGTCGAGCCGTACGTCATCAGCGCGGACATTTACTCCTCGCCGCTGCACCGGGGAAGGGGCGGCTGGAGCTGGTACACCGGCGCGGCGGCCTGGTACTACAAGGCGATGCTCGAATATGTGATGGGTATTACGCTGACGGAAGGGTTCAGCGTCATCGACGTCAAGCCGATTACGGATTATAAAACCGAGCTGACGTACAACGATTACAAACTGACCGTAATCGCCTCGGCGGACGAGAAGCGGGTTCTTTTGGACGGCGCCGAAGCGTCTTTGCCGCTAAAAATCCCGCCGGGAGAGCATGTTTTGATCGTTCCTGTAACAGGATGAAGAATAGGGGCAGATTTTGTCTGCCTCTTTTTTTTATAAATTTTTAAAAAACGGGTTGACAGGACGGCATTTGTCTGATATTATTTAGTTAGACTATCTAATTAATTTTTTCATACGGCTTCGCGCACAAAAACGAAATGCTATAAATAGAGGGAATCGCATGAGAAATGAATTTGACTCGGTGTTCAACCAGCTGCTGGTGGATACGTTTAACTCGTTAACCAAAATCGAGGAAAATTCGCTTCAGTCAAGGCATGATATTAAGCTGTCCATCAGCGAATACCACCTTCTTGAAAGCGTCGGGAAAGGGTATCCGGACGGAATCACGATCAGCGAGATTGCTGCGGATTTGGGTATCACGACGGCATCGGTAACCATCGGCGTCAATAAGTTGGTAAAAAAGGGGCTTGTGGAAAAGGTAAAAAGCTCCGAGGACGGCCGTTACGTTTTGGTAAAGCTGACGCGCGAAGGCAGACGTATTAACGCCGGGCACAAGCTGTTTCATCTGCATCTTGTCAGAAGTCTGCGCAACGAGTTCGACGCGGAAGAACTGGATGTTTTAAAACGCTGTTTTGAGAAAATCAACGCGTATTTTAAAAAATACGGCGAAGCCGGCAAAAAAGATTAGATGAATTTTGTTAAGACAGGTGATACCATTGAGCTTTCACATCATCGGAACAGGCAGCTGCCATCCGGAAAAGCGTATAACAAACGACCAGCTTGCGGAGTTTTTAGACACAAGCGACGAGTGGATTTCGACGCGGACCGGAATCAAGGAACGCCGAGTTCTTACGAACGAAAAAGTTCTCGATTTGGCATATGAGGCTTCGTTGGCGGCTTTGGAAAACGCCGGCGTCGGGGCGGAAGAACTGGATTTTATTATTTTTACAACCATGCTGGGAGATTTTATCACGCCCTCCATGTCCTGCCTTTTAAGCAAGCGGCTGGGCACGGTATGCACCCGCGTGCTGGATATGAATATGGCGTGCCCCGGCTTTATTTACGCGCTGGACGTCGCGGACTCCATGTTTAAGGCGGGTAAGGCCGAAAAAGGTTTGGTGGTCAGCGCGGAGGCCATGTCGCGCATCGTGGACTGGACCGACCGCTCCACCTGCGTTCTCTTCGGCGACGGCGCCGGCGCCGCGGTGCTGGCGAAGGGCGATGGCTTTAAAGACGCGATTTTTACCGTGGACGGCGGCTATGAGAACCTCTATGTCCCGATCTGGGACGGAAACAGTCCGTACGCCGCGCCGGCCGGACAGAAAGCCTTTCTGAAAATGAACGGGCAGGAGGTCTATATTTTCGCGGTATCGTCGATCATGCAGCAGATAACCGCGATTCTTGAAAAAAACGGGATGACCGCCGACGAGCCGAGTTTTTATATTCTGCATCAGGCGAATATCCGGATTATCGAGTCGGCGCGCAAAAAACTGAATCAGCCGGTAGATAAGTTCCCGGTAAACCTTGACCGGTACGGAAACACGTCGTCCGCGACGGTGCCGATGCTGCTCGACGAGCTGAACCGTCAGGGCAGGCTCAAAAAGGGCGACAAGCTGGTTCTGTGCGGGTTCGGCGCCGGGCTGATTACGGGCACCTGCATTTTGGAATGGTAGCTTATAATTCCGAACAGGAATTTATATAAATGCATTTTTGAAAGGAGTTATTTTAAAATGATTGTTGAGAGAATTATTCAGCTTTTGGCGGAGCAGTATGATATGGATCCTTCCACGCTTTCTGCGGAGAGCTCGTTTGAGGATATGTCGTTCGATTCTCTGGACGTTGCCGAAATGGTAATGACGCTGGAGGACGAATACAACGTGCATCTTGAGATGAGCTCCGACATAAAGACAATCGGCGACTTGGCCAAATACATCGAAGCGCAGCAGAAAAAGTAACCGGTTTTTTAGAAACAGGGGGATAAACGTGATCAGAACGAAGATATGTGATTTGCTGGGGATAGAATACCCGATATTTCAGGGCGGCATGGCCTGGGTTGCCGACGCATCGTTGGCCTCGGCGGTTTCAAACGCAGGCGGATTGGGCATTATCGCCGCGATGAATTCCAACGGCGAGCAGCTGCGCGCCGAAATCAGAAAAGCGAAGCAGATGACCGACAAGCCTTTCGGCGTCAACATCATGCTGATGAGCCCGTACGTAGACGAAACCGCGCAGGTCGTCATTGAGGAAAAAATCCCGGTCATCACCACCGGCGCCGGCTCGCCCGTAAAGTATATGGAGGGCTGGCTTGCCGCGGGCATCAAGGTGATACCGGTCGTGCCGTCGTCGGCAATCGCGAAGCGCATGGAAAAATGCGGCGCCTGCGCGGTGGTCGCGGAGGGCGGAGAATCCGGCGGACATATCGGCGAGCTGAACACGATGGCGCTTGTCCCCCAGGTTTGCGACGCGGTAAGCATTCCGGTCATCGCCGCGGGCGGAATCGCGGACGGCAGAGGCGTTGCCGCGGCGTTTATGCTGGGCGCGGCGGGCGTCCAGCTCGGAACCCGCTTCTTAGTCGCAAAAGAATGTACCATTCACCAGAACTATAAAGAAAAGGTTCTAAACGCGAAAGACAGCGACACCATCGTCACCGGACGCAGGCTCGGCCACCCGGTCAGACAGCTTAAAAACGAGTTTGCGCGCACGATGGCCGCCAAAGAACATGATATAACCATATCCGATGAGGAACTGGAAAAAATGCTCGCCGGTTCCCTCCGGCGCGCCGCGCGGGAGGGCGACCTGAAAAACGGCAGCTTCATGGCGGGGCAGTGCGCCGGACTGGTTAAGAAGGAGCAGGCCTGCAAAGAGATAATCGAGGAAATCTTTGCGGAAGCGGAAGCGGTTTTAAAAGGAGTGTCTGCGTGGGTAAAATAGCGTTTGTTTTTGCCGGACAGGGCGCGCAATACAAAGGAATGGGCAGGGATTTGTACGAGAATTCCCCCGCCGCGCGCGAAATATTCGAAATGGCGGAAAGCCTGCATCTGGGCACGAAAAGTTTGTGCTTTGAAACCGAAAACGAGGAGCTTTCGATTACGAAAAACACTCAGCCGGCGCTGTTCGCGATGGACCTTGCCTGCGCCGCCGCGCTGGAAGAAGCCGGTATTCGCGCAGACTGCGCCGCGGGATTTTCGCTGGGCGAGGTGCCGGCGGTCGCGTATGCCGGACTGCTGTCCAAAGAGAGCGCGTTTTGCTATGTTGTCAAGCGCGGATACTACATGCACAAAGCGGCTACGGAGACCCACGGCGCCATGGCGGCGGTGTTGCGGCTGACGAACGAGCAGGTAGAGGCGTTGTGCCTGGAGTTTTCGCGGATGTATCCGGTCAATTACAACTGCCCCGGGCAGGTTGCGGTCGCGGGCGCCGCCGACGAGATGGACGCCTTTATCAAAAGGGTAACAGAACTCGGCGGAAAAGCGGTTAAACTGGCGGTCAGCGGCGCGTTTCACTCGCCGTTCATGCGGCCGGCGGCGGAGAGTCTGTATGTCGAGCTGCAGAACTATCGTTTTTCCGAACCGCGCATACCGGTCTATTCCAACGTGACCGCGCAGCCGTACGAGTTGGAAAAAGCCGCGAAGCTGATGGCGGACCAGGTGAAAAGCCCCGTAAAGTGGGAGCAGACGGTTCGAAACATGATTGCCGACGGCGTCACGGTGTTCATCGAGGTCGGCGCCGGCAAGGTTTTAAACGGATTGATTAAAAAGACAGCCCCCGGCACACTGGTTTTCAATGCGGAAAAGCACACGGACATACAAAGCATCAAACTGGCGTTAAAGGAGCTTGGAATTTCATGCTGTTAGAAAAGAAAATAGCCGTCATCACCGGCGGGTCGCGCGGCATCGGCAGAGCGATCGCGCTCGCAATGGCGAAAGAGGGCGCGGACATCGCGGTGATTTATGCCGGTTCGGCCGAAAAAGCGGCGGAGGTCTGCGCGCAGGCGGAAGGATACGGCGTCAAAGCGATTGCCTACCAGTGCGACGTCGCCGATTTCGCGGCGACCGAGGCGGTAGTAAACCGGATATACGGCGATTTCGGCCGGATAGACATTCTGGTCAACAACGCCGGCATCACCCGCGACGGACTGGTCATGCAGATGCGGGAAGCCGACTTCGACAACGTCATCGCGGTCAATCTGAAGGGCGCGTTCAATATGATTCGGCACACCGCCCGTCAGTTTGCCAAGCAGAGAAGCGGCAGGATTATCAACGTCAGTTCGGTTTCCGGCCTGATGGGCAACAGCGGGCAGGCGAATTATTCGGCTTCCAAAGCGGGTCTGATCGGACTGACCAAAACAATCGCGAAGGAGCTCGCATCCAGAGGCATTACCTGCAACGCGATCGCGCCGGGATTTATTGAAACGGATATGACGGAAGCTATGCCCGAATCCGCGAAGAAAACGCTTGCGGAAATCATACCGATGGGGAAAACGGGAAAACCGGAGGACATAGCTGCGCTTGCGGTATTTTTAGCGTCCGAGTACGCGGGCTACATTACCGGAGAGGTTATTAAGGTCGACGGCGGATTATATATTTAGTCAGGATGGTGAGGATTATGCGCAGAGTAGTGATTACCGGGATGGGCGTCATTTCACCCGTCGGGAGCAGCATCGAAGCGTTTTGCGACAGTATCAAAAACGGCAAAGTAGGCATTGATTACATTACAAAATTCGACACGACAGATTTTAAGGTAAAAATAGCGGCCGAAGTCAGGGACTTCAACCCTTCGGATTATTACAGCGAAAAGAGCGAGATTCGGCACTCCGACCTGTTCTGCCAGTACGCGATGGGCGCGGCGGTTCAGGCGATGCGGGACAGCGGGCTTTCCGATATCGACCCCGTTCGGCTGGGCGTTTATATCGGTTCGGGCGTGGGCGGCATCAACACCTTCGTCACGGAAACGCAAAAAATGCTCGAGCGCGGCCCCTCAAGAATCTCGCCGTTCTTTATCACGATGATGATCAGCAACATGGCGGCCGGCGCGGTCGCGATGCGCTTTAACGCACAGGGACCGAGCATGCCCGTGGTATCCGCCTGCGCGACCTCGGCAAATACCATCGGCGAGGCTTACAGGGCGATTCAGCACGGCTACGCCGACGCGATTATCGCGGGCGGTTCCGAAGCTGCGATTTGTCCGCTTTCCATCGCCGGCTTTACGAACTGCAGCGCGCTGTGCGAGAACAACGACCCGCAAAGAAGTTCGATCCCCTTTGACAAGGAGCGCAGCGGCTTTGTCATGGGAGAGGGCGCCGGCATCGTGATTCTGGAAGAATACGAGCACGCTAAGGCGAGAAACGCGAAAATCTACGCCGAGGTATGCGGATACGGCAACACCTGCGACGCGTACCATATAACCGCTCCCCGTCCCGACGCGTCCGGCGCTGCGAACGCGATCAGACAGGCGGCGGAGGAAGCGGGCGTCACCGGCAAGGAAAAAATCTACATCAACGCGCACGGCACCAGCACGCCGATGAACGACAGAACCGAGACGCTCGCCATCAAGACGGTGTTCGGCAAAGACGCGTACAACATACCGGTAAGCTCTACCAAGTCCATGACCGGGCATATGCTCGGCGCGGCGGGCGCGGTCGAGATTATCGCCGGCGTACTCGCGCTCACGCGCGGGTTCCTGCCCCCGACCATGGGATATAAGGTTCCGGACGAGGAATGCGACCTCGACTACGTGCCGAACGAAGCGCGGAAAGCGGATATTGATTTCGTGCTGTCGTCCTCTTTCGGGTTCGGCGGACATAATGTCTGCATCGCGTTAAAGCGGATATAAAACCACAGAAAGGTCTGGCTTTCAAAATGGATATAAAGAAGATCGACGCTCTGGCAAGAATCATGAACAAAAACGGGCTGACCGAGCTAAAAGTGAGCGAAGGGGATTTCAAACTCAGCATGCGGCGCGCTTCCGGCGTCGCAGCGGAACAGCCGGCAGCGCAGTTGCCTCAGCCGCAGCCGGTTGAAAAGCCTTTGGAGCAAAAGGAAAAGAGCGAAACAAAAAGCGCCAGCTTCAGCGGGCTGACGGAGGTCACCGCGCCGCTTGCGGGCGTGTTCTACGCCGCGCCTGCGCCGGACGCCGAACCGTTTGTAAAAGTCGGCGACAAGGTCAAAAAAGGCGACGTGCTCTGCATTATTGAGGCGATGAAGATTATGAACGAGATTACCGCCGACAGAGACGGCGAAATCGCGGATATCTGCGTTAAAAACGAGCAGATTGTGGAATACGGACAGACGCTGTTCACTATGTACTAAATGTACTAAACGCAAACAAACTCCTTCCCGAAAGGAAGTATGACGATGACAAAAGAAGAAATCAAGACAATTCTGCCGCACCGGGAGCCGATGCTGCTGATCGACAGCGCATACCTTGACGAAGAAGGACTTGCGCACGGCGAATACACCGTAAAGGGTGACGAGTGGTTTTTGCAGGGGCACTTCCCGGGCAACCCGGTGGTCCCGGGCGTAATACAGTGCGAAATGGCGGGGCAGACCTGCTGCGTGCTTTTTGCCGATGAAATGAAGGGCAAAACGCCGTATTTTACCGGCATCAACAAAGTGAAGTTCAAAAAGCCCGTTAAGCCGGGCGACAAGATAGAATTCGTATGCAGGCTGATCGGAAAAACAGGCATATTCAGCTTTGTGGAAGGAAAGGCTTTCGTAGACGGAAAACTTTGCATGAGCGGGGAATTTTCCTTTGCTTTGGTTAATGGAGGCGCTTAAATTTGTTTTCTAAGATACTGATTGCAAACCGCGGGGAAATCGCTGTCCGCATCATCCGCGCCTGCAAGGAGATGGGCGTCGCAACCGTCGCCGTTTATTCCGAAGCGGACAGAAACGCCATGCATGTCGGGCTTGCGGACGAGAGCTACTGCATCGGTCCCGCCCTGCTCAAATACAGCTATTTAAACATGGGCGCCATCCTTACCGTTGCGGTGGCGAGTGGCGCGCAGGCGATTCATCCCGGCTACGGCCTGCTCTCCGAGAACCCGAAGTTCGCCGCTCTTTGCGAACAGTGCGGCATCAACTTCATCGGTCCGTCCAGCGATACCATCGCCAAAATGGGCGACAAGAACCAGGCGCGCGTCACGATGAAAAACGCGGGCGTTCCGGTAATCCCGGGCAGCGAATTAATCAAAGACGCCGCGCAGGCGAAAGAAGAAGCGAAAAAAATCGGTTATCCGGTGATGCTCAAGGCGCGTTCGGGCGGCGGCGGCAGGGGCATCCGCATTGTAAAAAGCGAGGACGAAATGGAGTCCGCTTTTCTTACCGCCGCGGCGGAGGCCAGGAGCGCGTTCGGCGACGGAGAGGTTTATATCGAGAAATACCTGTCGCCGGTCAAGCATATCGAGGTGCAGTTTATCTGCGACAAACACGGAAACGTCGTATGCTTGGGCGAGCGCGAGTGTTCGGTTCAGCGCAAGAACCAAAAGATTATCGAGGAAAGCCCGTCGCCGTTTGTGACGCCAAAAATCCGGAATGCGCTGTACGAGGCGACGCGGACGGCCGCCAAGACCGTCGGGTACACCGGCGTCGGCACCATCGAGTTTTTGTTTGACAAAGATAAAAACTTTTACTTTATGGAAATGAACACCCGTCTGCAGGTCGAACACCCGGTGACCGAAATGGTAACCGGCATCGATCTGGTAAAATGGCAGATACGCGCCGCGGCGGGCATAAAACTGGATTTTAACGAGAAAAATACGCCTGTAAGAGGGCATGCGATCGAATGCAGAATCAACGCGGAGGACCCGCTGGACAACTTCAAGCCGTCCTGCGGAAAAGTAGAACTGCTTCTTATTCCCGGCGGACCGTGGGTCCGCTTCGATACGGCGATTTATCAGGGATACGAGATACCGCCGTTTTATGATTCGATGATCGGAAAACTGATCGTATATGCGAAAACCCGCGAGGAAGCGATTCGGAAAATGCGCGCAGCGTTATGCGAGCTGGTGGTGGAGGGCGTTCATACGAATATCGACCTGCATCTGAACATTTTATCCGACCCCGAATTCGAATCCGGAGCATATACCACAGACTTTCTATCAAGAAAGGACTATTTATAACCGATGTTGATGAAAGATCTTTTTAAAAAACCCGGCAACAAGCTCGAGTCTGACGAGCAAAAGCCGAAAACGCCGAGCATCCCGGACGAGTTGTGCGTTTCCTGCCCTTCCTGCAGCAAGGCGGTTTTCAAGGCGGAACTCAACGAGAGCTTCGGCGTATGCCCGTCCTGCGGGCATTATTTCAAAATCGGCGCCCGCGCAAGGATTGACATGATCGCGGACAAAAAGAGTTTTGTCGAGCACGACGCGAAGCTGACTTCCACGAACACGCTCGCGTTCCCGGAGTATGACGAGAAACTGGAAAAGGCGAAAAAGGAGAGCAAAGAGCGGGAAGCGGTCGTTACCGGCGTCTGCAGAATCGGCGGGTACCCCTGCGCCCTTTTCGTGATGGAGCCGCGCTTCATCATGGGCTCGATGGGCAGGATCGTGGGAGAGAAAATCACCCGCCTGTTTGAGTACGCGACCAAAAAGTCGCTTCCGGTCGTCGGCTTTACGGTCTCCGGCGGCGCGCGGATGCAGGAGGGCATCCTCTCGCTTTTGCAGATGGCGAAGGTCAGCGGCGCGGTCAAATACCACAGCGACGCGGGCAACCTGTATGTGGCCGTGCTCACGAACCCGACAACCGGCGGCGTGACCGCCAGCTTCGCCATGCAGGGCGACATCATCATCGCCGAGCCGGGCGCGCTCATCGGTTTCGCGGGTCCGCGCGTCATCGAGCAGACCATCCTGCAGAAACTGCCGCCGAACTTCCAGCGCGCGGAGTATCTGCTGCAGACCGGTTTTATCGACGGCATTGTCGAGCGGAAGGACCAGAAAGACTATATCGCCAGAATCTTAAAGCTGCACAGCAGGGGTGTTTCATAATGGGCGCTTACGACAAAGTCCTTGCGGCAAGGGCAAAAGGCAGGCCTACCGCCGTTGACTTTATAAAAAACATTTTTACCGATTTCGTCGAAATGCACGGCGACCGGCGGTTTGGCGACGACAAGGCCGTCGTCGCGGGCATCGCGATGCTGGGCGACGTCCCTGTCACCGTAATCGGGCTTGAAAAAGGGCATGATTTGAAGGAAAAAGTCATGCGCAACTTCGGTTCGGCGCATCCCGAAGGATACCGCAAGGCGCTGCGCCAGATGAAGCTGGCGGAAAAGTTCGGGCGTCCGATCGTATGCTTTGTGGACACCGCCGGCGCGTACTGCGGCGTTGACGCGGAATCGCGCGGGCAGGGGGAAGCGATCGCGGAGAACCTGTACGAGATGATGACGCTCAGAACCCCGATTGTTTCCATTTTCATCGGAGAGGGCGGCAGCGGCGGCGCACTCGCGCTTGCGGTCGCAGACGAGGTGTGGATACTGTCGAACGCCTTTTATTCGGTCATCTCGCCGGAAGGCTGCGCGAGCATCCTCTGGAAGGACGCAAAAAAAGTAAGGGAAGCCTCCGAGTGCTTAAAACTGACCGCCGAGGATTTGCTTTGGCTGGGCGCGGTAGAACGCATAATTGAAGAAAAAGAAGATTTTGCGGACGTTTACAAAAATATTTATTTTTTGTTAATAGAATATTTGGATAAATATTACAAATCGCAAGAGAAAGATAAAGAAAAACTGCTTGACGAAATGCTCAAAAAACGCTATAAAAAATTTAGAAAGATCGGAGAAGTATCGTGATTGCTATCGTAACCGACAGCACCGCCTGTCTGACCAGGAAAGAAGCCGGCGCTTACGGCGTCAGGATAGTGCCGCATACCTATATCGTCGAGGGCAGGGCGTACAAAGAAACCTACGCCGACACCTTCGCGGAGATAAATCCGATTTTGAATACCAAAAATACCGTCATGAGCACGCGACAGCCGGAGGTCGAGGACTTTTACAGCGCGTTTTCTCAACTTTTGGCAAAGGGTTACGATATATTATGTGTAACGCTTTCCTCCCGGCTGAGCAGCGCGTATTACAACGCCGTGCTCGCCAGAAGGCAGCTGAACAGCGGCCGGATTGAGGTAATCGATTCCGGGCTTGCGGCAGGCGGGGTTTACCTGCTGATAAAAAGGGCAAGGCATCTTGCTTCCGCCGGCATGAGCCTTCAGGAGGTCGCCGGAGGCGTTTATAAGTATATGTCCTCCATATCGGTTCGTTTTGTTACGGACGACCTTTCGGGGCTGCGCGGAAGCCACCGGCTCGTAAACGTCAGCAGGTCCGTGGACGCTTTCTTAAGCAAAAAAACCTTGTTTTATATGTCTGAGGGCGCGATCGCGGCGCAGCCGACCGCGGCGGGCTCGGCGAGAATCAAGCGTATGTTCGCCGGCATACCGCACAACGCGTCCAACGTGATTATTCATTATGTTCAGCCTTCGCAGCGGATAGAGCTGGTTTACCGGCTCGCGCGCAAACTGTTTCCGCAGGCTCAGGTAGAGCGCAGACAGTTGGGTCCGGTGCTGGGGCTGTATCTCGGAAGTTCGTTTATTGGGGTTATTTGGAGCATATAAATAACTCCACTTTCATTTTCCCCGATTGGGCGTACTATGTCAAAAGATGTCGAACTAATTCGTATTTAAAAGAAAATTCGCGTAAAATGTTATTTTATATCGCCAATTCGTTTTCAAATAGACCGCATGCTCTTATTCTCCTTTGAAAAAACCGCCTGTGGCTGTATCGGGCGGTTTTTTGCTGTTCTTTTTCATAACTTGACAAAACTGTAAGTTTATAATAATATGAAAGAAATTAGAATTTAAGGGCTGATCACATTGACGCTTCAGGACGCGCTTTTTTTATACAGAGACAGCGGAATATACCCTTTTCACATGCCCGGGCATAAGCGGAACGCATTTCTGCTCGATTTTCCGTTTGACTGCGGGCTGGACATTACCGAGATTGACGGATTCGACAACCTGCACGACGCGAACGGAATTCTTGCGCAGGGAATGAAGCGCGCCGCTTTGCTTTACGGAAGCGAGCGGACATTTTACCTTATAAACGGCAGCACCTGCGGCATTCTTGCCGCCGTTACAGCCTGCGTCCGCAAGGGCGACAAGGTTTTAATGGCGCGCAACTGCCACAAATCGGTGTATAACGCCGTTATGCTCAACGAGTTATGCCCCGTCTATCTTGTCCCGCCGGTTGGCGCGGAGGGTATCAGCGGCAGCATTCCGCCCGCGGAAGTGGAAAAAGCGCTTGCGGAAAACCCGGACGTTCGGCTGGTCATCGTCACATCGCCTACGTACGAGGGCGTTGTGTCTGATATCAAAGCAATCGCGGAAATCGCGCATCAGCGCAGCGTTCCGCTGCTGGTGGACGAAGCGCACGGCGCGCATTTCGGTTTTTATGAAGGGTTTCCGGAAAGTTCGGTCCGGCTGGGCGCGGATATGGTGGTTCACAGCCTGCACAAAACGCTTCCGGCGCCGACGCAGACCGCGCTTTTGCACGTAAACGGCAGTCTTGTCGATTCGGACGCGGTCAAAAGGCAGCTTTCGGTGTTCGAGACCAGCAGCCCTTCCTATTTGCTCATGGCCGCGACGGACGGCTGTGTCGACCTGCTCTTCAGGGAAAAAGAAAAACTGTTTGACGAATACAAAAAAAGACTCGACGCCTTTTATCAAAAAACCGAAGCGCTGGAGAAAATACACGCTATTAAATCCTCGCCGCTTTTTTATGACTTCGATATCGGAAAAATTGTTCTTTCTGTTAAAAATACGAACATCACCGGGACAGAGCTAAAGAATATTCTGCTTGACAAGTACCTGCTGCAGCTTGAGATGGCGATGGGGGATTACGCGCTCGCGATGACCAGCGTCTGCGACACCGACGAAGGGTTCGAGCGGCTGGCGAGCGCTTTGCTTGAGACAGACAAGCGGCTGAAGTGTATCGAAAAAGACCGCCAGACACCGGCCGCCGCAAAACCGGAGGTCGTGATGAACATCTATCAGGCGGAACACGCGCCGGCGCGGTTTGCGCCGTTCAGGGAATGCGTCGGCGCAGTATCCGCCGAGTATGTTTACGCTTATCCGCCCGGCGTGCCGATGCTTGTCCCCGGCGAGCGGATTACGCGGCAGGCTGTCGATGCGATCGACTGGCTGTCCGCGCAGGGGGTTGCAGTAAAAAGCAGTTACGGAAAACTGCCCGAAAGCATAAAAATTGTATTATAAACTTGACAAATCGGGCGAACGCTGGTACACTATACTATAATCATTGCAATGCTACTTACAAAGGAGATACGGTATATGAAGAGGATTCAGACGCTGCAGACAAAGGACCTTGAGAAATCCGCGAAGACGGGCGGATGCGGTGAGTGCCAGACTTCCTGCCAGTCGGCGAGCAAGACATCCTGCAGCATTGTCAATCAGCAGTGCGAACAGAGCAAAAATACAAGCAAGTAATAAAAAAGCTGTTTGCCGGTATTATACCGGCAAATTGTTTGTAAAGGGATATTTATATGGTTCATTGCTATAAACTAAACGGCTACAATATCGTCATCGACGGCAACAGCGGCGCGATTCATTCGGTCGACGATGTCGCTTTTGACATTATCTCGCTGTACGAAAGCGCGCCGAAAGACGAGATTATCCGGCGGATGCTGGAAAAATACAAGGACAGAGCCGACGTGAACGAGACCGAGCTGAACGAGGTGTTCGACGACATCGAGGCGTTAAAAAAGCAGGGCAAGCTGTTCGCAGAGGATATTTATGCGGGAATGGCGATTGATTTTAAAAAGCGGGCGTCGGTTGTAAAAGCGCTCTGCCTGCACATCGCGCACGACTGCAACCTTGCCTGCGAATACTGCTTTGCCGGCAAGGGCGAGTATCACGGCGACCGGTCGCTGATGAGCTTTGAGGTCGGGAAAGCGGCGCTGGATTTTCTGATTCAGAATTCGGGCGCGCGCACCAATCTCGAAGTGGACTTCTTCGGCGGAGAGCCTTTGCTGAACTTCGAGGTAGTCAAAAAAATCGTCGCGTACGGCCGGGAGCAGGAGAAGAAGCACAAGAAAAACTTCCGTTTCACCCTGACCACAAACGGCATTTTGCTGGATGACGAGGCGATGGATTTCGCAAACCGCGAGATGAGCAACGTGGTTTTGAGCCTGGACGGCAGGAAAGAGGTGCACGACCGTTTCCGCACCTATCGGAACGGCAAGGGGAGCTATGATGTCGTCCTGCCGAAGTTCAAAAAAATGGCGGATTTGCGCGGACAAAAGAATTATTACATACGCGGAACCTATACGCATTTCAATACGGATTTTTCCAACGACATCCTGCATATGGCGGATTTGGGATTCAAGGAAATATCCGTCGAGCCGGTTGTGGCGCCCCCGACAGAGCCGTACGCATTGACGGAGGAGGATGTGCCGAAGCTGTGCGAGCAGTACGAGATTCTTGCCGCGGAAATGCGAAAGAGGCAGAGGAAGGGCAGCGGTTTTACTTTCTATCACTACATGATTGATTTGGATAAAGGCCCCTGCATTGTCAAAAGGCTGTCCGGCTGCGGCGTCGGAACCGAGTACATGGCGGTTACGCCGGCCGGCGAACTCTACCCCTGCCATCAGTTTGTAGGAGACAAAAAGTTTTTATTGGGAAACGTATTCGACGGGATTACCAATACCGAACTGCGCGACCAGTTCAAGCTGTGCAACGTTTACGCGAAAAAGGACTGCGCGGACTGCTTCGCGCACCTTTACTGCGGCGGCGGCTGCGCGGCAAACTCTTATCACGCGAGCGGCGACATCAACGGCACGTACAAAATCGGCTGCGATTTGCACCGCAAACGCATTGAGTGCGCGGTTATGCTAAAGGTCGCAGAGGCGTTCCCGAACGATTAACGTCTCTGTTTTCCCCGCATTCCCTTTGTGCCAGAATCAAAGCGAGATTGTCGCCGAGCGAAACCAGAACCGCCGAGAGCAGCGCGAGCTGTTCGTCGGTCAGATTTCTGGCGATGGCGGCGGCCGCGGCGCCGACCGTCGTGGTTAACTCCCACTGGCAGTTTTGCTTACGCATAAAAAATCCTCCTGTATCATGATATGAAAAATCTAAAAAAACGCTAATTTTAAACATTAAAAGATAAAAAATCCCCTTTCTTTTCAAAGAAAGGGGTTTTTTTAAATAGCAAGACAAACTTTCGGCAGACCACTTGAAAAGCTTGACTATTGACAATATCTCTGCTATTCTGTGGATGTTTGGTAGTTTTATAAATACATAGAAAGGAATATCCCCAGATGAGAGCAAAAAGATTAATTGCTGCTTTGCTGCTGGCTTCCATGGCGCTGCCGCTGGTCGGATGCGCGGGCGGCGACGGAAGCAAACAGGTTGAGTCGGAAGCGAGCGCCGAACCGCTTGTGCCGAGCGAGAAAGCCGCCGCCGTATGGAAAAGCGAATGGGCGGACGGCGAAAACGGCTTTGCGGACGCTTCCACCATCTACGGCTTTGATTTTTATAAAAACCGCGAGCTGAGCGGCGACGACCCGGCGGAAATCGGCAACGACGACTGCAAGTATATCTTTTACGGCGAAAACAAAGCGCGCGTTGTCAACTTCCCGGACGGATACGTTTTTACGCTCCCGACAAAGAAGTTCACCGTCGATTATACGCTGAGCGCTTTGCGAACGCGCTATTACGGCGATAATTTCTGCCTGACGATTACCAAAGAGAATAAAAGCCCGTACGGAAACACGCCGAACGGCTGGGAAATATACAGCAGCGAATGGCTGATTCGCTATATCGACGATCTGGAATTTCTGTCCGCGAACAGCCTGCGCCGCACCCGTCAGAAGGTCGTGTCAACCGACATGCTCGACGGGTACACCGTTTGGATATTCAATACGCAGTTCTCTCTGAAGGTCGATTGGGACTATCAGTTTTACGATATTGCCGTCGTTCGCAAGAACGACGTGTACGACACGTTCTATCTGTTTGTCATGAAATCGGCCGTCAAGCAGTTCGAGCTGCTGGACGAAATCGTAAAATCCTTTGTCGAAATCCCGGCGCAGGGCAAGGCCGAGAACGACCAGACGCCGTATGAGCTTAAGATTCCGGATTTCTGGAGCGACGAGACCAAAGCGTATTTTGAGCTGCTGCGGAACCAGGAATATGTAAGCTGGGGCATTTTCGACTACGCCATGCCGGACGACAAGTCCAGCAACGTCGATTCGCAGATGCAAAGAATCATAGAAGACCACCAAAGGCTCGAGAACGCGTTCGACTATACGTTCGATATCATGCCCACCTATACCGCGTTGCGATGGTACGACACGTATAACGAGTTCCCGACCAAGATCGCCAACGCGACGGCGGGCGGAAACGGATTCAACGGCAAACCGGTACTGCAGTTCACATACCAGTTTACGGCGTCAAACAACGGAAATCTCAAAGGGTACACGCCCATGTTCGATATTTTGAGGGGCGCCTACGATAACCATTTCCGCAAGCTCGCCCGGCAGATCAAGGATTACGGCAGGCCGGTGCTCTTCCGTCTGAACAACGAGATGAACACGGACTGGACCAGCTACTGCGGCATCATAACGCTGCTCGACCCGGACATCTTTATCGAAACCTGGAAAAGACTGTATGATATTTTCCGCGAAGAGGGCGTGGACAACTGCATCTGGATATTCAATCCGGTCGCCATCTCCTGCCCGTATTCGAACTGGGGAGAGACGCTGTGCTACATGCCCGGAAGCGATTATATGCAGCTGCTCGGACTGACCTATTACGAAATGAACAACGGTAAAGGTCCGGCGTCCTTTCGGGATATGTACACGTCGCTTTACAACCAGAACATGCCCTATTTCCAGAATTATCCGTGGGTTATCGGCGAGTTTGCCTGCGGCGCCGGCGGAGAAACCTATTACGACTACGGTCAGTCGAAATATGTGATGACCGAGAAGGGCAGAAACAAAGTTTCCCAGGCGCAGTGGGTGCGGGAAATGTTCGAATGCTTCAACAACAACCAGAGCGCGGAGAACGCTTTCTGCAGGAACATCAAGTATGCAATCTGGTTCTCCTGCAACGACGTCGTAACGGTTGACGGACAGGAGTACATCAACAACTACCTGCGGCTGGACGTCGAACTGACCGAAACGCTCGCGGCGTTCAGAGAAGGCCTTGCGGTCACAAAGAGCAAAAAGAATCAGTAAAAACGATTAAGGGAGAGGGTCGCACCTCTCCCTGTTTTATAGTTTTATAGTAAAAGTTTATGGAAATTGTATTGAATTCGAGAAATGAGTGTGATAAAATACATTGAAAATTAAATTTTAAAAAGAAGGGTAACAGCGATGAGCATACTCGTTACTGGAGGAACCGGCTATATCGGTTCGCATACTTCCGTTGAGCTTATAAAACAGGGCTACGACATTGTTATAGCGGATAATCTTTCGAACTCCAAAGCTGACGTTATTGATAAAATTGAGAAAATCACCGGCAAAAGACCCGCGTTTTATCAGGTGGATATCCTTGACCGCGCGGGGCTTGAGAATATCTTTTCCGCGCACAACATCGACGCGATTATCCATTTTGCCGGCAAAAAGGCGGTCGGCGAATCGGTGCAGCAGCCGCTGATGTATTACCACAACAACATCACCGGAACCATCAATGTTTTGGAAGCGATGCTGAAGTTCGGCTGCAGGAAGTTTGTTTTCTCGTCCTCCGCGACCGTGTACGGCGTGCCGAAAACGGTGCCGATCAAAGAGGATTTCCCGCTGTCCGCGACCAACCCGTACGGCTCGACCAAGCTGTATATCGAGGGTATCCTCAAAGATTTATATGTTGCCAACCCCAGCCTGTCCATCACGCTGCTGCGCTACTTTAACCCGATCGGCGCGCACGAGAGCGGACTGATCGGCGACAACCCCAACGGCATCCCGAACAACCTGATGCCGTATATCACCCGGGTCGCGAAGGGAACGCTTCCCTACCTGAACGTGTTCGGAAACGATTATCCTACCCATGACGGAACCGGCGTGCGCGACTACATCCACGTCATTGATTTGGCAAGAGGCCACATCAAGGCGATCGAACACATGGACCAACCGGGCGTGAAGGTTTACAACCTCGGAACCGGAAAAGGATACAGCGTTTTAGATATCGTTCATGCGTTCGAGAAGGTCAACGGCATTAAAATTCCGTATCAATTCACCGCAAGACGCCCCGGCGACGTCGCCGAGTGTTACGCCGACCCGACCAAAGCGAAGGAAGAGCTTGGCTGGACCGCGGAATACGGTCTGGAGGAAATGTGCAGAAGCGCATGGAATTTTGAGAAGAATCAATAGCGTAAAACCGCTCGATACAGAAGGAGACAGAAGCTGAGAATGAACAATTTTTACTACCGTTTTATGTATGGAAGAAACGGCGTCGATAAACTCAATGTTTTTTTCGCGGTTGTTCTGCTGATTCTCGGCGTAGTTTCGATTTTTGTGCATGACACAGCCCGTTTGGTCATTCAGGTTTTGGAAGCGGTAGTTTTTATCTTGTTCCTGTTCCGGTTCTTATCGAAGGATATTTCAAGAAGGCAAAAAGAAAACGAAAGGTTCGTAAAACTGACGTCCTCTGTCGAGAAGTATTGCCGGCGCAAGTACAGGCAGCTGACCGACAAAAACTATAAGTATTTCAAATGCCCGAAGTGCTCGGCGACCCTGCGCGTTCCGAGACATCGGGGAAACGTCACGGTCACCTGCCCGGTCTGCAGGAACAAGTTTGATAAGAAAACATAATAAGTAAATCACAAGCAACTTTTGCTTGTGATTTTTTCTAAAGGGTATGTTATGGAGAATTGTATCCGAACTGACTTAAAAGAAAGCTTTGGTCTGACCTGTCACATGGTCGAACCGATCGCTGGCGGCTGGATGAATCAGCTTTGGAAGGTGACAACCGACAGCGGGAAATTTATCGTTAAGCAATACAGCAATAAAAGGTTTGATAAACGGAAGTTGGAGTCTGTTGAAACCGCTTTGCAAAGGCAGATTATTGTCAGAAAAGCGGGCGTCCCCTGTCCGGCAATACGAACATATAATGGTAAGATTATTCGCTATACGGACAACAGCATAGCTTACATGGTAATGGAATTCTGCGACGGAAGGACAGAGAATCCGGACACAATTACAATAACGCAAATGTATGAACTCGGAAATGCCTGCGGACGGATGCACAAGGCTTTTTTAGAGCTGCCGAATTCTTTTTCCGATTGTCTGTCCGGGTATACGGTTCAAGCTTTGCAGGACAACTACCAAATGTTAAGGACGCGCCTTTCGGCTGACGCAAATGAAGCCTACCGAAATGCTTTGCTCGCACAGGAAGCGATTTTACAAGATCTGACAGATGATTTTTTCGTGAGACTGCCTAAGGGTATCGCCCATGAGGATTTCACTGCGGCAAATATTCTGTTTCATGAGCAGAATGTTTCCGCAATTTTGGATTTTGACCGCAGTACATACAGTTATATCTGGCATGATATCGGAAGGGCGATATTGTCTTTTGCGCTGAAAGATCATCAATTGGATGTTGCAAAGGTCAATGCTTTTTTGGAAGGGTATCGGCAGCATCTGCCCTTGACCATGGCTGATATTGCGGATTCTTTGCGGCTTTCATGGTGCATTGAAACGCCGTGGTGGATACAACCCGAATATTTTAAGCAGGATATAGGAAAGGCAGGACGCTACAGGGACGAGATTCTTTGGCTCACAGCGCATTGGTTTGAGATAGATGCCATATTGCTATAACGAAAAGGCTGTCCTGAAACGGACAGCCTTTCCTTATTGCTTTTCTATTTCAAAAAGCATCCGGTCGTTTAAAAGTTGTTTTTTACTCTCTTTGGAGTACAGCTGCAATAGCTTCTCAATAGTCATGTTTTTCCGCTCTTCGCCCTCGATGTCTAAGATTATTCTGCCCTCGTCCATCATAATCGTCCGCGTGCCGACCTCGAGCGCGGCGCGGATGTCATGCGTTATCATCAGCGTCGGGGTTTTGGTTTTCTCAACAATCGAAACCGTGATTTCGAGCACTTTCTTCGCGGTCGCGGGGTCGAGCGCTGCGGTGTGTTCGTCCAAAAGCAGCAGTTTCGGCTCGGAAATCGTCGCCATCAGCAGCGCCACCGCCTGCCGCTGACCGCCGGACAACAGCCCGATTTGCGTGGTCATGCGGTTCTCCAGTCCAAGCTCAAGCGCCGCCAGCATTTCTTTAAACTTCGCCCTGTTTTTTCGATTGACGGCGAAGAAGTGCCGGCCGCCCCTGTTTCCGTATGCGAGGGCGAGGTTTTCCTCAATCGTCAGGTGGGGCGCCGTGCCCTTCATCGGGTCCTGAAACAGCCTGCCGATGGACACCGCCCGCTTATAGTCGGGCATATCGGTGATATCCTTCCCGCCCAGCAGAATTTTTCCGCTGTCCACGAAGAACGTGCCGCAGATGGCGTTGAACAGCGAGGTTTTGCCGGCGCCGTTCGAACCGATGACTGTCACAAAGTCTCCCGACTTGAGTGAAAGGCTGACATTCCGCAGCGCTTTGCGCTCGTTGACGGTGCCGGGAAAAAAGGTTTTGGATACGTTAATCAGCTCAAGCATTGCCGCGCTCATTTTTTAACCTCGCGAATAATTTTTGGAAGTAAGTCTTCAGTACCGGCAGCGACAGCGCGATGACGACAATCACGGCGGATATAAACTTGAGCCAGTACGGATCGAACAGTTTTACCTGCAAGGCAAGCGCGATGATAAACCGGTACGCCGTCGAGCCGACGACAACCGAGATGAAACCGATCGTAACGCTTCTTCTGCCGAAGAACGCCTCTCCGATGATGATGGATGCGAGTCCGACCACCACCATGCCGACCGCGTAGTTGATGTCGGCGTATTGCTGATACTGGCATAAAAGCCCGCCCGAGAGCGCCACGCTGGCGTTGCCGATCGCGAACCCCAGGCATTTGGTGAGGTCCGCGTTGATCGAAGAGGAACGCACCATTTCCTCATTGTCGCCGGTGGCACGGATTTTAAGCCCGACGCGGGTTTTAAAGAACAAAATCAGCAGCGCGATAACTGCCGCGACAATCAAGGAGATGAGCAATAGTTTTGAATTGTTGGCGGACAGTCCGGTCAGGCGTTCAAATTTTATAAAAATGGTGTCCGCGCCCGCGCTGTACAAAGATATGTTCGGTTTTCCGCCCATAATCTGCATGTTTACCGAGTACAGCGCGGTCATGGTGATGATGCCGGAAAGGATGGGTTGGATCTTCACTTTGGTCTGCAAAAAGGCGGTGACCAGCCCCGCGCAGGCGCCCGCGGCGATTGCGATGAGGAGCGCGAGTTCGGGGTAGCCTGCCGACGTAATCATGACCGTGACCGTCATGCCGAGCGTAAACGAACCCTCGACGGTCAGGTCGGGGATGTCAAGAATCCGAAACGTCACATAAAGACCGGCGGCCATCAGCGCGTATATCATGCCTGTCTGCAGTTCGCCCAGGATTATGAGCGACATATCCGTTCATCCTTTCCGTTCGCAAAAGACTAAAGCGTTCGGGCGGAAGAACCGCCCGAACTTTTTTCTAAGAATTACTTCCCGACAAAGGTGAATTCGCTCTTGATGTCGTCGGGGATTGTGACGCCGATCGCTTCGGCGGTTTTTTCGTTGATGATTTTGGAATACTCCTTGACGGATTCTACCGGCAGGTCTTTGATGGGCGTGCCGTTTAAAACCTTCGCGGCCATGTCGGCTACCTGCTTGGAGAGTTTGATGTAGTCGATGCCGACCGTCGCGAAGCCGCCGTCTTTGACCATGGAGTCGGCGCCGACGTAAATCGGCTTCTTCGCGTCAATCGCGACCTGCGCGTAAGTAGTCATCGCGGAAGCGACGGTGTTGTCGTCGGGCGTGAAGAACGCGTCAACTTCCCCGGCGATCGACGTTACGGCGAGCTGAATGTCGGCGGTGCCCGCAACAGTGACTTCCTTGTACTGCAAACCGTTCGCGTCGCAGTAGGCTTTCGCGCGGGCGATGTTGGAGTTGGAGTTAGGCTCGCTTGCGTTGTAAATAAAGCCGAAGGTTTTCGCGTCCGGCGTCAGCTTGCCGGCGAGTTTGAAGATCTCCTCAACAGCGATCGCGTCCGAAACGCCGGTGATGTTTTTATCGGTCTTGTCGAACGCGGTTACCAGTCCGGCGGCGATGGGGTCGCTGACGGCGGCGAACACAATCGGAATACGGTCGGTCGCGGAAGCGGCCGCCTGCGCCGTGCTGGTCGCGATGGGAATGATAATGTCAACATTTTCCGCGACGATGCTGTTGATTACCGTGGGCAGCATGGAGGAGTCGCCGTTCGCGTTTTTCAGTATAATCTCCGCCTTGCTTTCGTCAAAGCCCTTGGCTTTCAGCTCGGCAACGATGGTGTCTCTGATTTCGTTGAGTGAGGTATGCTCCATCGGCTGAACGATGGCGATTTTGACTTTTTTGCTTTCATTTTTATCTCCGGAACATCCGGCAAAAGATAATGCGACGAAAATGGCTGCAAGAATAAAGCATAGTTTTTTCATGATGCGCAATTCCTTTCTCCTTTTTTAGGTTTTTTGTTGCCCTTTTGTGTTGGTCAAAAGGAATTATATAAAGATTTACAGTCAAAAAAGAGGGTTTTTCTTCTCTCTTCCGGAAGAGATTAAAAAAACAGACTTATCCTTATGAAAGCATAAGGACAAGTCTGAAAAAGACCTGCGGTGCCACCTTATTTGGCTCTATACACGTCTGCTTCGCAAACCTGTAGTCAAGCCCCCTCATGGAATGCCAACACATTCCTTCTCGCTAACGCGGAGTCACGTCCTCGATACTTAACCTTCAGGAGAGGCTGCTTTTTTTAAAAAAGCGATCCTTTCCAAAAGATTGTTCACTCGGCCCTCAGCGGTCCATTTGCCAACCGACATCTTAACGAACTTCTCAGCTACCGTCCGCTCTCTGTGTACGTCCATGTTGGTTTGATCTCCGCTTCATCAGTTTGGTATTCGATTGTAAATTGTTGGGTAGAGCATAGCATGTTTTGGAATTGAAGTCAATAGTGAGTTTTATAAAATTTTAGTTTGTTTTCCGAGCGTTTTCTGTGAATAATGAACAACCGTACGCTCTGTATTCCTCAATTTTCTTTCGGATAAGCTCTTCGCTTACGCCGAAACGCCGCGCGACGCAGCGTATGCACAGGAACGCCGTCGCGCCGCGGTTGATCAGCTTTTTCGTAATGCCGATATCGTCGCCGGTAAGAACGGCGCCGCATTGAACGCATTTGTCGGAAGGGTTAAGCATTCACAATTTTCGCTCTCAATACCATGCAGGTGTGCGGAGCCATGACCGGAGCGCGGTAAATATCCTTATGTACGTCCAAATCTTCGCCGGTCCAGAGGTTCTTAAGATGCAGCGCCTTGCCGGTCGAGCGGTTCAGTCCTAAATTGTCGAACGGAACCCACGGGCACTGATTGCTGTCGGTCAGGTTGAAGAATCCGATCGCGATATCGCCGCCCTCCAGATGCTTAGCCCACTTCATTACGTTGATATCCCTGTCTAACAGGTAGGGCTGTCTGCCGGCGGGGTCCTGGTTGATGGCGATGATATCCTTGTTCATCAAAATCTCTTTCGTGGCGTCGTCCATATTGCGGACATCGCAGCCGATCATGAGCGGGGAGTTCAGGAACGCCCAGAGCGAGAAGTGCGTTCTGTATTCCTCGTCCGTACAGCCGGCAAGTCCGACGTTTCCTTTTCCGCGCATGCCGACGACCAGCATATCCATATCGTTAAAGCAGCCCTGGCCGTTAAAGGGTTGCAGCTCGACCTGTTTTTGCGCGATCTCTTTAATAGACTGCCAGGAATCGTTGATATCGCCGGTAGAACGCCACATATGCGCGCCGGTCTCTTTGATCCATTTATGCGTTTCGTCGACGCCCCAGCTGCAGGCGGAGAAAAGAATGTCTCTGCCGCAGTTTGCGAGCGCCAGTCCCATTCGCTTGTAAAGAATGTGTCCCTGTTGGAAGCAGGGCCTGAAGCAGTAATCGTATTTTAGGAAGTCAACGCCCCATTCGGCAAAGGTTTGCGCGTCGATAAACTCGTACTCGAAGGAGCCGGGATAGACGGCGCAGGTATAGTTGCCGGCGCAGGAGTACATTCCGAACTTGAGCCCTTTGGAATGCACATAATCGGCAACCGCCTTCATTCCGTTCGGGAATTTCTCTTTGCTCGGCACAAGTCTGTTGTTTTTGTCGCGTTCTCTCTCGGACCAGCAGTCGTCGATGACGAGATATTCGTAGCCTGCTTCGAGGAGTCCTGAGCTCACCATGGCGTCAGCCGTTTCCTTAATCAGATCCTCGTTAATGTTCGGTCCGAAGGTGTTCCATGAGTTCCAGCCCATAGGCGGGGTAAGCTTGATCATCGTAACATCCTTTCTCCGGTTTTCTACCGGCTCGTTATCGGTTAATTTTGTCATTTAAGACGCGCATATTTTACCACAACGTGTATATTTAATCAATAGATTTATAAAATTTAAAACGCATTTTTAAAATTCCTTTTCGCTGTCAATATTTTATGTTGCAATTCGAAACAATCCGTAGTATAATCATTCTTGCACGGAGTATTCCTGCAGTCCGCAGTAACGAAAGGAGAATACCATGCAGCTTTCAGCCAGGAGATTCAGCAGGAAAGCAATCATTCTTTTATTGGTGGTTCTAATGAGCGCATATTTTACGTCGTGTGATTCAAATAACGCAAACACATCGGAGCCGGTTTCGGAAACGCCGGCAGTTTCTTCCGAAACGTCGGAGGATACGGATGCGGTCAAATCTCAAGGCGTGATCGAGTCGTTTCCGATGACCTTTACGAAAGTCTCGAACATTTTGTATAAGATGGAATGCGAAGCGCCGGACGGCAACAAGCTCACGCTGACCTTTGACAAAAAGGATTGGGGCACCTGGAACATCGGCACCTGGAACGTCATCGACAAAGAAGGCGTCTCCACTTATCTTGCCGGCGGCGGCACCGACTGGGAGTATGTTTACAGAGCCGGAAAGGATTCGTCGGGCTGGGTTTGGTCTGGCGGAAACCACGGCAACGAGCTTCTGATGGACATTAAATTCTATGACGGCGAAAGCGGCGAAGAGCTGGTTCTGAATACCGGAGAACCGGTTCAGCTCAACTGCCTGAAAATTGTCGAGAACACGAAACTCCATTGGGGAGACGCAAACATAACCTACTGCGACGTCACCCGCAGCTATACGATCGTCGGCAGCCAGATTCGGCTGGACGTTTCCTATGATTATACGCAGGACTGCTATCTGTGGCTTTCCTATACCTGCATGTTCCCGGTAGACAAAAAGTACGGCCTTTACTGCTCGTTCATCAGCCCGGAGAACAAGCTGATTGACACCGTCGAGACCCTCAAGGTGGGCGCGGCTGACTATTCGGGACCCTTCCTCGGCAAAAAAGCGGCTAACCGCTGCATCATCTGGGGATATGTCAAGCCCGAATACAAATTCGAAATCAAAGTCGGCACGGTCGCCGATTCCTGCGACAACTTCAAAAACGCGCACAAGACCTTTTATTGGGATATGAACACCACGCAGAACAAACTCTATTTTTCTAAATATAATGAGAATTCGCCTACCCTTGTAAAAAGCGGCACGAAGTTCAACACGAGCTCCATGTGGACCTTTTACGTTGAAAACGAAGAATAAATCAGAAAGGGAGAATCACGCATGAAAAGAAGATTAGCGTTGCTGCTCACGCTCGCGATGGTTTTTTCGCTGATGAGCGTGATGGGCGTTTCTGCGGCGGGCGACGTGAACGTCGCGCTCGGAAAGCCTTATACAGCGTCAACGCCTTACACCAACACGACCGACAATCCGAACCAATACCCGCTGATTGACGGCAAGGAGCTTACGGACGGTGTAAAGGGTACCACCAATTACGGAACCGAATGGCATGGTTTTTACTGGCAGGATGCTTATGAGGTTAAAGTTGATCTGGAATTGAAGTATCCTGGCATTAAAAAAATAACCATGCAGTTCCAGCACAACACGGGAGCGTCTATTTATAAACCGAAATCGGTCGAGTATTTTATCTCGAATGACAATAGAAATTTCACTTCCGTAGGAACCGCAACCCCTATACAGACCGGCGCTATTGGCGGGGGATTATTGTATGATTATACATTGGAGCTGACAACGACCGTCACCGCCCGCTTCATCAAGGCGATCATTATGACCGACACCGGTATGTTTGTCTTCGCTTCCGAGATAGAGGTATTCAACAGCGGCGAGGAAGGAATTGACTCCGAACCCGGCGAGGTTGATCCGGGTCCCGGCGAAATCATCGAACCGGAACTCGACATCCGCGTCATAAACCCGAAACCCGAAACCGGCATGTTCGTTGACGGTGAGTACATATACGGCGTCCAGCCCGATACGGGTTACGCGTATTTCATGTCGATGTTTATAAATCCCGTTGGACTTGTTCTGAAAGACAGCGACGGCAACGTGAAGCAAACCGGACCTATTGCAACCGGCGACGTCCTTGAGCTTACGGTTGACGACGAGCTTACGGATGCCAAGACAATCGTGATCGACGGCGATCTGGACGGAGACGGAACGCTGTCGTCGATGGATTACCTTTTGTACAAAAGGGCTTATTTAGGAAACTATGCGCTTACGGGCGCATATCTGCAGGCGGCGTATATTACCGAATCGGGCAGCCTGGATACCATTGATTATCTCAGAATAAAGAGACAGATTCTCGGAAATTACAACATCTACATGAATAAGTACGCCGAAGCCGTTATCGTATATCCGATGACCTTCACGAAGTCTTCTCAGGGCGTATATACGATGGAAACCAAATATCACGGCGAGAAGCTGACGCTTACCTTTGAGAAGAAGACATGGGGCACCTGGAATATCGGTACGCTGACCTATGCCGGAAATCCCTTGGCGGGCGCCGGAACCGACTGGGAATATGTATACAGAGTAGGCGACAAAGACCATCCGATTGCTTTCTGCGGCGGCAACCATGG
>JAKPGJ010000003.1 GCA_029550965.1 Bacillota bacterium | reverse complement strand
CCACTGCTGCCTCCCGTAGGAGTCTGGACCGTATCTCAGTTCCAATGTGGCCGTCCGACCTCTCAGTCCGGCTACTGATCGTAGACTTGGTAGGCCGTTACCCTACCAACTATCTAATCAGACATGAGCCCATCTTAAAGCGGATTGCTCCTTTGGCATAAAGGAGATGCCTCCTCTATGCGTCATGCGGTATTAGCACCGGTTTCCCAGTGTTATCCCCCTCTTTAAGGCAGGTTGCTCATGTATTACTCACCCGTCCGCCACTGACAGTATCGCTACTGCCCGTTCGACTTGAATGTGTTAGGCACGCCGCCAGCGTTCATCCTGAGCCAGGATCAAACTCTCTGATAATTTGTATTTTACACGAAGCTCTCGCTCCGCGCTAAAATCAAACAGAGTTCGCTTTAGCTCTATTACTTCGCTCTAAAGAATTAACGAGTTCTCTTTGTACAAATCCATTTCCCATGAATTTATACTCGTCGTTGTTGTTCAATTTTCAATGTCCTCGCGCTCCCCGCTCCCGCGGGACAGCTTTGATATAATAGCATACCTTTGTCCGTTTGTCAACACCTTTTTTTTATTTTTCGCGCTTTTTTTACGAGAACTTTCCTGACGCCAAAAAGCCGCGAAAATCCGTATAAAATCAACAAAAAAGCAGAAGCGCAGCAGGTATTCCCGCCGCGCTTCCAGTTTATAGCTGTACTATCCGTTTGTTATTCTATCGGCTTGTTATGACTTTCCCTTAAGGCTGTTCTCGTAGCTCTGGATCATCTTTTTAACCATCTGGCCACCGATCGATCCAGCCTGCTTAGCGGTGATGTCGCCGTTGTAACCCGGTTTCAGGGTAACGCCGACTTCGTTTGCAGTTTCCATCTTGAACTGCTCAAGACCAGCTTTTGCTTCGGGAACTAAATTCCTGTTAGATCTGCTTGCCATCTTAACTACTCCTTTTGTTTTATATCCTGAGGTTTCCCTCTGCATATATTGTTTTCAAACAAAAGGAATTTATTATTAGTAATTTTTGTAAAATAACCTACTGCAGATAAAGAAGCGCGGCGCCTATAATTCCAGCGTTATCATTGAGTTGGCTCGTTTGAATAATCGTAGAAGTCTCGCCTATGTAGTCAACAAGCGGCTTGACCAGCGTATCGCCTTCTTTGGAAATACCGCCGCCGATAATTATTATATCCGGACGCAAAACTTCTATAACGTTCAGAACGCCGACGCCAAGCAGCTCGATATAGTCCGCAAAAATGCTCTTCGCAACCTTGCAGCCCCGCTTCATCGCGACAAACAAAGTTTTTCCGTCCACGACGCCGTTGTTTTCGGCAACGACATTTCCAAGAACGCTGTACGGAACGTTCGCGACTTCCGCTTTTACCCGCTCGATGAGCGCTCTGGTTGAAGCGAGCGTTTCCCAGCAGCCGATTCTGCCGCAGGCGCATCGTTTGCCGTGAATATCGACAACGATATGCCCGATTTCGCCCGCGCGGTTGTCCTTGCCGTGTATCAGTTTGCCTTCGATAATAATGCCGCCGCCGATACCGGTTCCAAGCGTAATCATAACCGCGCTGTTGTACTCTTTTGCCGCGCCGGCATGAAACTCGCCCCACGCGGCGCAGTTCGCGTCGTTGTCGAGATATACTTTTTTATGGAACTCGTCCTCTAAAATTTTCGCGATCGGCGTGTTGAACAACGGAAGATTGCCCGCTGACAAGACGACGCCGTTTTCGATGTCGATCGAACCGGGGCTGCCGATGCCGATCGAATCAACCGCGTCCAAAGACACGCCGCTCAAAGCGATCAGGTCGTGCACGCAGTTGATTAATTTTTCCGTAAGCGCTTTCTCCGTTTTGCAATCGTTTGTGGAAACGCTTGTTTTGTAAAGAACATTATAATTCTCGTCTACAAGCCCGACAGCGGCACTGGTTCCGCCCAAATCTATACCTATGCGCATGATACGTGATACCTCAATGTGTTTATTTTAAATATATTTTTGAACGATTTTTTGCATTTCAGGCAGTTTCTTTTCCATATCCGCGACCAGCTTCAGCTGAGTCCGCGCGCGGTCAAGATTCTGTCCCTCATAATGAATTGTAAAATACTTGTCGCCGTCGATATAATCGGCAAGGAAGCGCATTCCGCATTCCAGCGTCATCATGATCGCGCCGATCGGAAGCATTTCGAGTTCGGTTTGATTCAACGTGTCCTTCGCTTCCTTCAGGAAGCCTTTCGTGTAAACCTCGAACAGCGAAAGGTCCATATAGACTTTCGACAAATCCTTCTCGTCCTCCGCCGCGCTCGAAGCGCCGAAGCGGATGCTGTCGCCGAAATCGTAGAGCACCGAGCCCGGCATAACCGTATCCAAATCGATTACGCAGACACCCTCGTCGGTTTGGTTGTCGATCATAATGTTGTTCAGTTTCGTATCGTTGTGGGTTACCCTGAGCGGAATCGAGCCGTCCGCGATTTTGTCGGTAATCGCCGAACAGAACGCTTCTCTGCTCTTAATAAATGCGATTTCTTCTTTGACCTGGTCCGCTCTGCCCGTCGCATTCCGCTCCACCGCGCTGCAGAAGTCTCTGAATCTGCTCGGCGTATTGTGGAAGTTCTTGATGGTCTCGTGCAGGGTTTCGGCGGGAAAATCGCCAAGCAGCTTCTGGAATTTTCCGAATGCCGCGGCGGCGTTGTAGAAAAGAACGGGTCTGACGACGGCGTTATAGCTTGTCGCGTCTTTGATGAAATAATACATACGGTAAAACCCGCTTTCATCCTCCAAAAGATGCCCGCCGTTTTTTGTCTCAATCAGCGTCAGCGTTTCTCTTTTCGGATTGCCGCCGTTCTTTTTGATTTTTTCCGCCAAAAAGGAGGTTACCGCGCGAATATTTTCGATCAGCTTATACGGATCTTTGAAAATGTTCGTGTTAATCCGCTGAAGCACATAATCGTATTCGCCGTCGGTAAAAATACGGTATGTGGTATTAATATGTCCGATATTGATTTTTTCTACGCCGGTGACGTTGCCGGAAATTTTAAACTCGGACGCGATTCTTTTTATTTGTTCCATAAGTTTTCGGGATAAACACCTTTCTGAATTTCTTCGCGAATATAATTTACAACCGATTCTTTGTCTTCACGGTATGTAACGCCATACCATTTTGCGTTTGTTTTCAGCACTTTGACCTCGCTCTCCGCCCGCGCGATCGATTCCTTAACGGCTGTCGGAAGGAAAAATTCGCATTTTGCAAGGTCGTTTTTGTTCGCTTCCAAAAACGCAAAAAATCCGTTTTCAAGCGAATTGAAGAAGGATTTTTCAAACCCCCAGCAGTTCATCGATACGATGGTGTTCTCGTCCACAGACGTTCCGTTTTCGTCGATGTCGAAGAATTTTACCGTACCGTCCTCGACGCGCTTAATCTTTGTGCGCTCGGTGATGTTGACAAGGTTTCCGTTTTCGTCGGTCTCGCAGATGCCTCTTGCCACCGTGCCGTTCTCGGTCAGGGTATTTTTCAGAACAAACCCTGCCATGCAGTAATGCGCTTTGGCCCCGGTTTTCGGCTGCTTTAAGTAATCGGCGATCAGGCGATAGCTCTCTCTGCCGTAAAAATCGTCTGCGTTAATGACCGCGAAGTTGCCGTCCACATGATCCTTCGCCGACAATACGGCATGACCGGTTCCCCACGGTTTTACTCGGTTTTCCGGCACCGGATAGCCCTGCGGCGCTTCCAGGCGCTGGAACGCGTACTCGACTTTGATATGACCGGCGATTCTGTTTCCGACGGTTTCCTGAAACAAAGAGAGGTTTTCTTCCTTTATGATAAAAACAACCTTGTCGAATCCGGCTTGAATCGCATCGTAAACAGAATAATCAATGATAAATTCACCGCTCGGACCGACGGGATCGAGCTGCTTCAGCCCGCCGTATCTGCTGCCCATACCGGCCGCCATAACAACAAGTGTCATTTATTTATCCTCCTATTTCATTTTTCGTTTGAGACAGGTATTCTTTCGGCGTAAGACCGATTTCGCGCTTGAAAGCGGCGTAAAAATAGTTTACGCTGGAAAAACCCAGCGCGTCGCTGATTTCGGGAGCGCTCACGCCGTTGCAAAGCATGGTAATGGCTTTGCGCATTTTTACATACGTAAAGTATTTGCCTACTCCTTTATCCGAAAACAAGGAAAATTTTTTCTTTAAGCTGCTCACGCTCATATTGCAGAGTGCGGCGATATCGGCAACGGTTAAGTTTTTATCCGCGTTCTCGTGCATGACGCGGACGATTTTTTTATAATCCTCGCAGTCTTCGTTTCCGGGAGCCGTATGTTTGATCGCTGCCGTATTATACAGGCTAAGCAGAAAATTCTCAATCGCGTTTGCGGCTTTTTGCGAAGCGAAAATATAGCTGTCGGAGTTCAATCCGTTTTTTTCCGCTTCCTCCAAAGCGGCGCTTACCTTTTTCTGCAAATCCTTAATTTCTTCGATTTTGTTTTCATCGATCGTGAAGAGCTTGTTCTCAAAAAAACGCATTCCTTCGCCGGACGCGTCAAAGGAAAAGATGATGACATGCGGAGAGGTATCGTTCGTTGACCAGATTCGATGAAACTCCAGCGGCTTATGGAAAAGCACCTGCCCGGCCGAGAGCTGGTAAACCCGCTCGTCGGCGGTCGCGGAGATGCTGCCGTCCAGCAGGCAAACTACCTCCCAGAAATCGTGCATTTCACCGCTGAAATAGAAATCTTTCGGACGAATGGCATCGATGGAAGTAATGACGGCGTTGACGTGAAAAAGCCTTCGCACTTCCTTCATATCATAGAACTTGATCGGAAACAATGTCATCATCCCTTCCGTATCTAAAATCGAAGTAAAAATATCTATTTTTATATTTTAATTTGATTTTGGTTCTGCTATGCTTGGAGTATAGCACAGAAAACCTGTTTTGTAAATAGGTTAAAATAATACATTTTTAAAATTTTCGGATAGAAAGGTTTGCTGCCATGAGTCGAAATGAGAAAGTTGTAAAACTCGCCATAATCGGTCTTGGAAAAAGAGGGCTTGGCATTTTAAAGACCGTGCTGATCAAAATGATTGAGATGGGCACCATCGAAGTGCTCGGCGTTTGCGACGCGTACGAGGACAGAGTACAGGATGCCGCCGGTTTCCTGAAAGAAAAAACCGGAAAAGAACCGGTAAAAAGCACGAATTACCGCGACATTTTGGATATAAAAGGCTTGGACGCGGTGCTTGTCATGACCGCCTGGGAATCGCACGTCGACATAGCGATCGAAGCGATGAAGCGGGGCATTCGTCCCGGCATCGAGGTCGGCGGCGCCTATTCGCTTCAGGAATGCTTCAATCTTGTCGAAGCCTACGAGCAGACCGGCATCCACTGCATGATGCTGGAGAACTGCTGCTACGGCAGAAAAGAACTGATGGTACTGAACATGGTCAAGCAGGGCGTTTTCGGCGAGATTGTGCACTGCTCCGGCGGCTACATGCACGACCTGCGGCATGAGATTTCGGACGGCGACATCGAACGTCACTACCGCCAGAGAAACTATCTCACCCGCAACTGCGAGAATTATCCGACGCACGAGTTAGGTCCCATCGCGCAGGTGTTGAACATCAACCGCGGAAACAGGATGCTGTACCTCACTTCCGTCGCTTCCTGCTCGAAGGGACTGCATCAGTATATCGCCGAGCACAGAGGCCCCGCGCATCCGCTCTACAATGCGCATTTCAACCAGGGCGACATTGTCACTACGGTCATCAAGTGCGCCAACGGCGAGACCATTGTGCTGACGCTGGACACCACCCTGCCCAGAATCTACTCCAGAGGCTTCACCGTGCGCGGCACCAAGGGCATGTACTGCGAGGACGGTCACTACATTCACATGGACGGCGAGAACGAGTTTGATACGCTCGCGAACAAGCTGAACAACGCCGACAAATATTATGAAAAGTACGAGCATCCGCTCTGGGTTGAGTACAAAAAGAACCCGATCGGCGGCCACGACGGCATCGACTGGCTGGTTTACAGCGCGTTCGTTGACAGCGTCGCGAAAGGCATTACCCCGCCGATTGATACGTATGACACCGCCACCTGGATGAGTATTTCCTGCCTGAGCGAAGAATCCATCGCCTGCGGCGGAAAGCCTGTAAACATCCCGGATTTCACGCGCGGAAAATGGATTTTACGTACCGAAAACGACGACACCTGCGACAGCATTTACAGCCTGTCCAAAATCGTAGCAAAGTAAATATAAAAAAGGCGGAAGGGTTTTCTCTCCTTCCGCCGTTTTTATTCTCACTTTAGATTATTTCCTGATCAAAAGCGTCGTCAGCGACCGCTTCTGCTCCGCTGCCGGCGGCTTCAGCCTGCCGTTCGCGAGCAGTTCTTTTGCGCAGCGAAGCAGAAACGCGCCGTCTGAATGAAACATAAACTGCAGTCCGTATTTCTGCATTTTATGCAGATGCTTCGGCGTCGCGTCCAGTACAGCTTTTACATAAGCGCTCTTTAACTTCTCAAGCGTTTGATAATGCTTTTCCTTGATATGGTCGCCGATTGCCATCAGTTTGTTCTTCGTTTCTTTGTTTTTGATATAGACGACGGCAAACTCGAAACCGTCCCCGGTTTTGCGGATATAGCCTTTCTGAACCATATCGGCGTATTCGTCCTCGGACAGTTTTTCGCCGTCGGCGAAGCGTTTTAACAGCTTCAGGTCGCGCCCGACGTGCTGTTCGTAACTGAAATCAACGCGCCTCTCCGACCAATCCGTATCAATCAGCCATAAAAAGATGTCATCGTTTGCGTTCCAGCACGGGCCGAACCAATAGGAACTATCTTTCGAGCGTTCGTCATCGTCCGCAACAAAAGCGTACGTAATGTTCTGCGCGCCGTCCGGCCGGATGGTCGCGGCTTCTTCGAAAGATACGCTTTTTTCCATCAGCTTCTCGCCCGACCATGCGGCGATATAGAAAAACAGCGTCCACATCAGGAAGTTTTTGTCCTTGTCGGGATAATACAGCCCCTCGCTGTCCAGCAAATCGCTTTTTGCCAGCGCGTCGAACAGCTCGTTGCCGACCAGTTTGGCGGCTTCGATATTAACTTTATCTTTCAGTTCGTTGATTAACGCGGAAGGCTCGCCGATTAAGAAGTTTGTTAAATATTTGCCGCCCTTCTTAATTAGATAACCGTACTTCTCCAGAAGTTCGGCTTCGCTTTCCACATAAACCGGGGAAACGCCAAGGCAGTCGGCAATCTCGTTTACGGTTTTTGCTTCTCTGTAAACAGCGTAAGCAATGTTCTGTGACAAAGCGCTTCTTAAAAAGTTTTGCGGACCGCCCATGGTTCCCGCCGAACCGCTGATGCCGATGGTTCGAAATACAATCGGGTTGAATTTCAATTCACTCGCGTTGCGCATACGTTCCATTCCTTTTTTTAATTCGTTTTTGGCTTCGCTTAAATGCCACTTGACGGTGCCGCATGGAATCCCAAGAATAGATGCAATTTCGTTCTGCTTTTTGCCCGCATAGTAATACAGGATAACAACCTTGCGCTGTATTTTGGAGAGATATGCAATCTCCTGCTGCAGCTTTCCGATTGTTTCGTCCGCTATGACCTGCTCGTCCGGCAAAGCCTCCCCGCTCGGCATGATTTCGGTCAAATCGTCTATGTTTCCATAATAGGTTTTGGATTTGCCCCGATAATAATTCGCAAGCGCGTTGTGCGCGATCGTCCAGACAAACTTGTCCATTGATTCGATGTCGTCCTTTACGAGCAGCGCTTTATAGAGCTTCAGGCAGATTTCCTGCGCAAGGTCCTCCGCGTCCTGCAAATTGCCGGTCTTTTTCAGCGTGAACCCGTAAAGCGGCTTTAAATATCCAGAAGCAATCCGGCAGGCGGTTTTGCGTCTTTCTTTCGTATCCATCCGTTTACCCTCAAGCGTTTGTTTTGAATTGCAATTCACCCATATAGACACGGTTCGAACAATAAGGTTGGAAAAAATAAGAACTATCTTTCCGCAAGCTTTAATTTAACTGCCGACATATACCTAAATCCTTTCTTATTCTTATTTAAAGGGCGGTATTGGAAGCCGGCTTCTGGTTATATTCTACATTTTTAAAATTGAAAATCAATAACTCGTTTGATTGATAGATATACGAAATTTCCAACCGGCGGTTTTATGCATAAAAAACACTGCTTATTTCAGCAGTGTGATTTTTTACATTGTTAAGATGCTTAACCCCTGCAGAACGAGGTTTTCGTAAACTGTCAGCGGTTCGTAATATTCAACCGGTTTTTCGCACTGATGAATGCTTCTGCCATCAAGGTCGAGCCGCCGGTTGATCGAGAGCAGGGCTTTGTTATAGTCAATACTCGAATAAGAAAGCGTACAGCGCGTGTTCATGCCGCACGTAATAATGCCGCTGCACTTGATCTTCCCGCTCAACTGAATGTTCTGCGGGCAGATGATGAAGCCGCAGGAGATGTTTCCGTCCAGCTCGCTTCCGGTCTCGCCGATCGCGATTATGCGGTAATAGTCTTTTCGCTTTTCGGTGTCAAACTGAAAAAGCTGGCTTGCGAAACCAATAAACGGAGCGTGAAAACCGGATAAAAGGATATCAGGCGTATTGTTTTCCGTATTCATCCGTCACACTCCCGATCTTATACAAAAAGTTCTCCATCTCGATACAGGTCAATCCGGCTGTAATCGCTTCTCCGACCGACTGCGCGAGCAGAAAGGAGGTTTTTTCGTTAATCGGTCCTATATCGATGATTCTTCCTTTGGCTATTGTTCCCCCGCCGCCCTGCGTTAATACGGCGTCATAGGAAATGCAGTACTGCCCGTACGAGTTCAGAATCCTGGTCGTCAGTGAATCGGGGTTGCCGGCGACGCGGACATATTTCGGGTATTTCGCGCTTGTTTCGAAGAAATCGTCGTTGCAGGACGCGATATATTCCATAATGTAGTTTCTGGATTTGCCGTTTAAGTTCTTGTTGATATAAAGACCGAGCGTTCCGACTTTCTGCAGCTTCTTGGCGATATTGGGGTTTTCGTCAATCCAGTCCGGTTCGACGAAAAAGGTGATTCGAAGGCCCATGCCCTCGCAGACGGAGATGAGCATGTCGATATCTTTTTCCTTTTCGTCGCCGTTGATGTTTGCTGTCAGCGCGTATATTTTTTCTTCGGTATGAATGCCTTTGATCGGATAAAACACCTCGGCGGCATCCGCATTGTTTTTCTTGCTTTTTAAAATCGCCGACGCGGACGCCATTACGGCAAAAACAACGATGAGAAAAGCAAGTATTCGAATACGGTAGCGTTTGCTTCTGAGCAAGAAACGAAATCTCATGCTTTTCCCTCCTGCGCCTGTTGCTGTTTACAGCTATATTTATATGGCAAAAGGGATAGAAATATGCTTTATTCGTCACCGTGTTCGGCTGCCTGTTTATTCCATTCCAAATGGAAAGAATAAATCTCAAAAAACTCTTTTTCTGTTATAAACGAAGCGCTGGCATCCGCGCTGACATCTTTATCGTTATACACCGTGAACAATGCCTTCGCGTTTTCTTTTTGATCCTTATAGATATAAACCTGATAGATTCCGTTTCGGTACCTTCGAATAAAATATTTTTCCGTGGACTGAATAAACCCCTCCCACATATTATAGGAGTATGTAACCGTTCCGTTCGCGTCGAATTTGTAGACCGACTCGTAGTTCGGTTCTTCGGATGCGTTGCAGTATTTGATAAACGTGTCTTCGGCGAAGAATGTGTCGACAAACGCGGGCTCGGAATACGTATTGCTCGGCTCTTTGCTCGTACTGCTGCTTGTTTCGGACGCTTCGGGCGTTTCCGAAAGGGATGCTTCCTGGCTGCTCGGCGAGCCGTGCGGCTTTTCGCCGGGCATTATCATACAGGCTGAAAAAGCGGACAGCGCCAGTAAGAAAAAAACAGCGGTGAATACGATTTTCACGAAATGAATAATTTGCCTCATCCTGTACCTTCCCAACCCAACGACGATTCTGCTTGCTGATTATACTATAACACATCCGTCAAAAAAGTGTTCACAATATATTAGTGCGTTTTTGCACTTTTTTTGTCTCAATTCCACAATATATTTTTGAAAGCAAAAAAGAAAAAGGCTGTCGAACAGACAGCCTTTTTTTGCTTGTCGATTAACCCGTGATACCGCTGCGCTCGACACCCTCGATCAGCGTTCTCTGCGCGAACAGGTAGATAATTACGAGCGGTGCAAGAATCAGCAGACCGCAGGTATTTCTGATCGCGGTTTCGTAGGTGATCTGAGCCGCGTAGTTGGTATCCAGCGAAGCCGGAACGCCGACGATCTTCGGCAGAAGCAGCGGCGCCGACTTGCTCGGGAAGAACAGTTCCGTATAGAACGTATCCGACCACTGCCACGAGAAAGCAAACATGAAAATGGTAACAAGCATCGGAACGGACATCGGAAGAATAATTCTGATGAATGTTCTGATAACGCCTGCGCCGTCAACGTATGCCGCTTCCTCCAGCTCATCCGGAACGCCGTTGAAGTACTGCCGCATAATGTAAATATACAGACCGTTCTTAAACGCGAGTCCGGTGATGGACAGTATCGCAAGAGGCCAGAAAGTATTGAGCAGGTTTGCGATCGCAGGTGTTTGCTCGGCCGAACCCAACAGCTTCTTGATTCCGCCGACGATACCGTAGATATCGAAGTAGTGGAACTTCATAAACATGGAAAGCTGTATGGTGTCGTGCGGTACGATCATCGTGAAAATTACAAGATAGAAAATCGCGTTTCTAAACTTGAATTTAAACTTCGAGAAACCGTAACCTACAACCGCGGCGGTGAGCATCTGACATACGCCGCACAGCAACGACAATAACGTCGAGTTGAACAACGCTTTGAAATAATGGTTGTCGTTGATGATCGCTTTATAGGTGTCAAACGTGGGATATTTTGCGATCAGCTTAACCGTTGTATCGACAAAATCATCCCTGCTCATGATAGAGCCCGCGATTTTTGAAATGTAAGGGAAAATAATGATAAAGGAAATTCCAAAAAGCAGTACAAATCTGAATAAAGCCCAGGCAAACCTTTTTGCGAAATACCAGGTCAGGTATTTGTACTTCAGACGCAGAAGAAACGGCGTTTTTTCCTGCGCTCTGATGCGCCTTAAGGCCTCTTCCTTCTCCAGCTGCTTTTTCAGCGCCTTTTGCGCCTTTTTGTCATTAACAGGCATATCCATCGTTCTTTCCCTCCCTTACACATCGCGTCTCTGATAGAATACGTATGCAGAAATGATACCGCCGATTGCCAACAGAATCACAATTACCATCAGGAAGTACATCCATGACATTGCGGTAGCCTGCATCATTCCATCGTTGTTCGTGTTGTAAACCTTTGAAATGTAGTTCATCACTACGTTTGATTTGGACGTAAACGAGTCGATGACCGTATAAACCGTGTTAACAAGAATCATCGGGCTGATCATCGGGAAGGTGATCTTCCAGAATGTCTCCCAAGCGGTCGCGCCGTCTATCTGGCACGACTCATAAATGGAGGGAGAAATGGACTGCAGGCCGGCGAGGTAAATCAGCATCTGTACGCCCGACTTGTTGACGATGTTGTAAATACCGTTAACAAGGTTGGTGATATATATAACCAGTTCATTACCTACAATCATACCCTGCAGGTATCGCTGCACTTCCAACCTGCTGATGATCTCCGTGCCGCTCGTGACCTGCATGCCGCCCTGGCTGATTTCCGTAGCGTTCATCTGAACTTCGGCAAGGTAGTTCTGCAAGTCGATCTGCTCGATAATACCCGTAGAAACGATAACCGGGATAAAGAAGATCGCTCTGAAAATCGCTCTGCCCTTCATTTTCTCATTCAGCAGGACTGCTATGAACAATGAGAAAATAACAATCGCAGGTATTTGGAAAAGCAGGTCTAAAATACTTTTCCAAAGATTGCTGACAAAGTCCTTGTCGGTAAAAATTGCATATTTGTAATTCTCAAGTCCGACGAAGTTCAGCGTATAGCCGCTGCTTCCGGTTTTCATTTTGCAGAATGAAAAATAGATGGACTCGGTAATCATCGGAAGGTAAATGACAAGGAAGCCGATCAAAAACGGGGAGATAAAGACCCAGCCCATTCTTGATTTTTGCTTCTGCAAAGTCGTTACTTTGCGTTGTCTTCCCGGCTTTTGCGGAGTTGCGGGTTTTACGTCTACATTGCTTTTTTTGGTTTTAATCGATTTATCCATTTACCGCTTCCTCCTTACCTGTTCAACTCATTTCCGCTGCCGTCGATTCTCTTGGCATCTCCAGCAGGGATCTCAATGGTTCTGCCGCCCGCATTGACGTTTACGGAAGAATCCGAATCGTTAATGTACAGCTTGGAACCATCCTCAAATGCAACACAGAAAACTTTATCGTTGTTGTTCACTTTAGCCACTTTAATAAAGCTCTCAGCCGGGATGTTTACCTGTTTGCTGCCGACCGTAACCGTGTAAGCGTTCAACAGGTAGTTGATGTAAATCTGCGTGCCGTTCTCGTACGTGACTCTGGGAACCTTGAAGCTGCTATCGACAAACTCATGCTTTACAATCTGCGTATATTTCAGATCTTTGAGCGTCTCGTTCAGAATATGATACGTATTTACTATATCTCTGTACCAGATGTTGTATCTTACAGAGTAATAATCCTGCAAATACTTCTCGGTTCTGGACTTGAGCTCAGCAGTGTTATCAATAGCAATGATGAAGTAAGGAGAAGCACCGCTTTCAATCGATTTGAGAAGCGTGTACTGATAATCTCCCGCAAGGTTGATAGCAGTACCTGCGTACTCCTTATAGCCGTGGAGAACCATTCCCATGAAAGGAATTGTTGCAGCCGAGAACTTATAGCGTGAATCGTCGAGCGGAACATCTAAAATATCTGTTACATACGGCAGTACATAAGCGTTTCCGCCGGAAACCATTACCTTGCCGTTTTCGCTCTTGATTCGGTCAAGAAGCTTCTTAACCAGTGTCTTTGAGTCTTCTCTGTGCAGCGTGTCTTCGGTATTGAAGTCCGAAACCAGCGCGTCGCCCAGCGAAGCAACGGAGATTGCTCCCACGTTGAACTTCTGGTAATCCTTATACATGTTGTTATACAGTCTTGCCATTACGTTCGGCGAGATAACGCCCATTCCGACGTATTGATAGCTCTGGGTTACCGGATCGTATTCTTTCTTGAAAGCGCCTCTTTCGTCGATGGTCTGCGCCAAATCGTCGGATCTGTCAAAACCATCGAAATACTCGTCTTTATACATGAAAGCAAAGTCGAAATCCGGGTATATGGTTACATTATTGTTCTTAGCAAACTCTAATAGTTTCTTTAATCCTTCTTCGCCGCCTAATACCTCTTCAACCTTAACGGCGTTGGGTACCAATGAAACAAGTCCGTCATTTGCCCAACCTTTGAGCTTGAGCTTAATGTTCTTAACATTATCTTTGATCAGGTTTTCAAGAAGTTTATTCTGGACATCCTCAAAGGATGATAATGCAACCATTGTCTTTACAGGGAAACCGAGAACTTTCTTGACAGAATCAATTGCTCCGAGGGTTTCGATGTAAAGCGGAATGTTTTCGTTGTCATTCTCAAGCTTTGAGATGAACCCTTTCTGAATCAGATACTCTCTGTAAAGATCCGCCATTTCGGAGTAGTCGATTTGATCGGTCATTACGAAATATCTGAGTCTGTAGTCGCCGGTATATTTTCTCTTCGACTCGACTGTCCACATCGCGCCTTGGTCGCCCGAAACGGTGATACCGCCGGTCAGCGTGTAGGAATCCTTCGGTCTGGGATTGAACGAAGTGTAAACAGAAGCGAACATATGCGTTGTTCCGCCGCTATTGACCGTTATTTCAGCAAGCGAGTCGCCAGTCTCGATAACCGCGAGGTAACCGATCTTGAGATCGTGATATACTCTCTCTTTTACGTACGTTACGTTTCCGTCTTCGTCAACCTTTTCTACCAGCTCTTCGGTAGAATACTGATTCTTAACGATCTCAACCGCGCCGAATACGGGCATGCGCATGACTTCTCTGTTCTTTCCGGATATGGAGTGGAATGTATAATCCGGTCCGTACAGCGAGTTCTTCAGCGTAAAGTTTGAGCCTTTAATATCCTCGTAGCGGATGATCGTACCCGAACCGTCCGGAATAAAGATGTATCCGGAGTTGTTTACGTTGCCCGCGCCCGCGTACGGAAGGATGACGATGCTCGACAGCTTGTAGCTTGACGAGTCGAAACGAATATTGCCCGCATTGCATCTGACCGAAAGACCCAGCGAATCGATCGTGTATTCGAGCGCCAACTTAAAGAGCGGCGGCGCCTTGTCTTTCGAAGTGTAATCGGTTTCCGCGTGGTCAATATCCAGCTGGTCAAACGAATAATCCGTATATTGCTTTACGAATCTTTCGAGTCTCGAAAGCTCTTTCGGCGTGATATGCGGCTCGCATACGTAAACCGGGAACTTTTCGCTGATCGGATACTGCTTCTTCATCTCAATGACTGTTTTTTGCGGAAGCGTCGGATCGTTCGGATCCTTTATCTGATAGAAAGCTCTAAACTGCTTCGCGTCTCTTGCAACGGGGGAATTCGCTTCGATCTGCGCGGCGAGCGCTTCGAGCTTTTCCGCCCGGATCAGTCTGGGAACAAGGTATTCGATCTGCTCGCGTCCGAGCGTGTACTCAACTCTTATTCCGTTTCTGATTGTTTTTAAATTAATCTGATTATTCTTCGCGGCATCCGTAAACGAGTAGAACTGCAAATCGGAGTTATTCTCAGAATAGTTTACGATGATCTGAGAATAAAGCTGCTCCTTAATGGCTTCCGTCGTATTCGCGCCAGTCGAAGCGGACGTACTCGAGCCTATGTTGTAAGGGTTAGTCGAAAAGTAGCCGTCGTATTTATAAATACCGTTTTCCTTCTTTTCATACTCGCCCTGTTCATTGGGTTTCGAAAGCTTGAGCAATACGACTTCGCCGGTCATTTTGTCCGCATACAGCGCATAACCGTCTTTTACGATCATGCATGTCATCGGCGCAATAATACTGTTGCCCAATATTCTGTCGTCGATGGACTTAAACGTCGTCGCCATGTACGCGGGACGCAAAGCTGTCCAAATATCCTCGTCGCCCGAAGTTGTTCCGGAAGAAGCGCCGGAAGAAGCGCCGGAAGAAGCCGCTGAAGACTCTTCGGCAAGTACCTCTAATGAAACAACCGGAGCAAGCAAAGTAAGGCAAAGAAGAATCGCCATTAGCTTTGTCAATATACTGTTTTTCATTCTCGATTCTCCTCTCTTTACCAGTACCTGTATTTTAGCTCTACATAAATGTTGTAGAAGAACGTAAATACCTTAACAATCAGGCTTGAGAACAGGACAGCTATGAACATGATAAATCCGGCGCCAACGATTGTTCCGACCATCGTAATCACGTTTTTACCAAGCGTGTAATCGTGTGTTACCATCATCGCAAAGAAGAGCAGGAAGCCCATCCAGAGCATCGCAATGCTCATGATCGTGGACAGAATGGACATTTCCTGAAGCGTGACAAAGTTGGTAAATACGACGACGGGAACTAAAAGCAGCGGCAGCGGAACGAGTGAATAGCAGGTTGCGATAAATACGTCCTTAAAGCTGCCTTCGCCCTCGAACAGTGTGGTCAAACACCAGTTTGCTACCGCGAAAAGCAAGAACGGCAGGCAAACTTTAATGATTGTCATCAGTAAGGTGTCCTTGGCAGTGAAGCTTTGGTTATACAAATAACCTTCACCTACCGACTGGTAAATGTAGGCCAGACAGGTAATGCCAAGCCAGAACAGCGCGCCCCGCAGCGAACCGCGTTTCTCATGCTTCAAATCCCAGAAACCGTCGAAGGGATGGAAGATGACATGGAAACCGTACATAATTTCGGATACGAAGGAACGCTTTTCAACCATCTTCTGATGCTTCTTATTATATCTCTTCGCGAACTTGAAGAACTGGCTGATGCCGACGCAGCCTACTACGATAACCAGCGGTACGACCCAGACATGATCCTCAATCCATTCCTGTCGATATGCTTTGTACGCCTCCGAATAATCTTCGGTGTCATGCGCATATCTGAAATATTTCATAGCGCCCAAATAGTCGCCGTTGCGGTAAAGGCTTTCGCCGATACCGATATAGGCGCTGTCATAGTTGTTGTTGTTCTGGAGAATGCTCGTGTAATAAATAACGGCTTTCTCGTAGTTTTTGTCCAAGGTGTTCTTAATAGCGGCGTCTATTAAGTCACCGTAAGCTGTCCTTTTGTAAACGGTAACCGTGTTGGTTGTGCCGTCGAGCAGCAGTATGTTGCTGCCCTGATAAGCAATTCCGATCAGGTTTTGGATATTTCCGACCTGATCACCCATATCGCCAAACCCGTACAGAAGATTGCCTTCGCTGTCGTAGGTAAATACCTTGCTTCTTTTGTTGTCGATAATGCTCCAGCAGCCGTTCGGACCGAGCGCAACGTCAACGATTTTCGACGGGCCGTTCGCGGTGAACGGCAATTCCGCTCTCGCTTTCAACGCCGCAACTTCGCCGGACGGCGGCCAAAGACCGTTTCTGTGCAAAACGTCTTTTCCGTTCGGGTTGAACTTCTTGACAGGCGCATAGTCGCCGGATTTCGATCTGTTGGAGATCGCGCTCGCCATGCTGCCTTCATCAATCGAAGCGATGGTCGCGTAGATAAAACCGTCATCATCGATTGTTAAGTTGTTGTACTCGGTAGGTACGTATCTTTCTTCCTGTCTTAACTGTTCTTCGGTTTTGAACATACGCAGGAAGAGCTGCCATGCGCTGTAGGTAACCTTCTGCGGTCCGACATAGTTGTTAAACGTACCGTCTCTGTTCAGCGAAATAATACCGTAGTTTTCTGTCGCGGAAACGACATAAATTCTTCCCGCTCTGTCAACCGCGACTGCTTTCGGCTGATAAATGTTTTTCAAAACGTCGCTCTTGGGCTGCGGTACGATATCGACAAAGTTGCCGACCTTGTCAAAAATGACAATTCTGGCCTTGTCTTTGTCCGCGACGTAAATCTCTTTGTCCGTGACAAATATGCCTTCGCAGCCGCTCAGGCTGTCAGGGATACCCTGATTGTTGATGAACGTGTTAATCAGCAGCTTGAAATTGTAATTCTCGTCAAGGCCGATTACGCAGTTCGACTTGCTGTCAACAAGATACACGTTGTTCTGTTTATCCACGAAAATGTCTTTTACGCTTTGCAAATCCGGGATATCAGAAAACAAATACTTCTCTTTGACCGCTTCGTCCGTCGAGTTGAGGTACGAATTCTTGATCGTCTGCGCGGAGATGATTGTCAAAGGAACGTACGCGTGCGGGCTTTCCTGCATATTACCTTCATAGCTGTATGTAAAGGTCGTATACGGAACCAGCGCGCTTACAGTGAGAAAGCTGCCCGATAGAAGGATTAAACAGACGGTAAGAAGTATAACTTTTGCCAATTTGCTTTTCGTCATAACCCTATACTCCTTTCTTTAATCCTTCATACCCGAAGTGGACATCGTCTGAATGACGTTGCTTTGCGAAATGATAAATACCGTAATCGGTACGATCATCGTGACAACCGTAGCGGCAGCACCGACACCGGAACGGGCGATACCGGAAGTGACGATCTGGCTGATCGCGTAGTTGAAGGTTTTCAGCTGCTCGCTGTAAATGTACATATTCTGACCGGTATTCCACAAATCCTTGAACGCGAATATAATCAGTGTGACCCAGGCGGGCTTAACCATCGGCATTGCAATCGTCCAGAAAATCCTGTTCTCGCTTGCGCCTTCGATTCTTGCGCTTTCAAGCACGGAGTCGTTTACGCTGGTTTCCATAAACTGTTTCATCAGGTAAAGACCGAATGTCGTGCAGCAGGCAGGAACAATGACTGCGAGATAGGTGTCAACCCATCCAAGGTAGGTCATAAGCAGGAAGTTTGTAATTCCGGTTACGGTTGCGTTAAACATAAGCGAATATACGATAACGCTGAACAGGAACTTTCTTCCGGGAAAATGAATCTTGGAAATCGCGTAAGCCGCGTAGGAAGAAAGAAGAACGTTTCCTGCGGTGCCGGCGATTGAAATAAAGACTGTGTTAAAGATGTACCTTGAGAAAGGCACCCACGAGTTGCCCATCAGCCTGAACAGGTCCGAAAAGTTCTTTAGCGTAGGATTGACTACGTAGAATCTCGGCGGGAACACCCACAACTCGTCCAACGGCTTTAACGCCTGAACGATTGCGTAAACCATGGGCAATACCATGATTACCGCTACGATGCCGAGCAGAATGAATATGGCAGCGTCTCCGCCCTTTGAACGGTTGATGGACCTTTTAAAGGAGGAAGGGCCTTTTTGAATAATTCTTTTATTTCTGTAGGCAATGTATTTTTGCTTGAGATCCGCAACCATATTATGTACCTACCTTTCTGAGCATCTTGGTTACAAGCAGGTTTGCTCCGACCATCATGAAGAAGAGCAAAGTCGCTATTGCGGAAGCGTAGCCCATTTCAAAACGCATGCCGCCGTAATCGCCCAAGTGATGCATGATGGTATGCACAACATAGTTCGGGCTGGGGAATCCGACAAGGTCCGTAATGATCTGTCCGAAGCCGAACGAGCTTGTAATCGAGAGAATCGCGCCCAGCATCAGCTGCGGCTTCATGGAAGGAAGCGTAATAAACCACAGCTCCTGCCAGCGGTTCTTTACGCCGTCAACAGCGCCTGCTTCGTACAACTCCTGATTTACGACCTGGAAACCGGCAATCATGGTAAGGAACGACGTGCCGAGCGAAGTCCAAAGCGCAACCAGTACGACCAGTCCGAAGATGTAATTCTCGTCCTGGAACCACAATATCGGTTTCTGAATCAGGTTCAGCTTCATCGCGTACGCGTTTACGATACCGTACTGGTCAGAGCTAAAGAGTGTTTTAAAGATAATATATACGTTTCCCGAGATCGACGGCGCGTAGAACAGAACCGTTACAAAGGAACGTATTTTCGGTCTCAGCTCGTTAATAAACCATGCGAAAAACAAGCAGAGCAAATACGAACACGGACCGGTAATAACCGCAAAAAGCATTGTGTTCTTGATTGCGGTGAGAAAGATGTCGTCATCAAGGAACAACCGAATGTAGTTGTCCATTCCGACCCATTTTGGCCACTCCAGCATATTGAAGGTTGTAAAGCTTAATACAACAGACAAAACAACCGGGATGACAGTGAACATGAAAAACAGGATGAAGAAAGGCAAAACCATTGCGTATCCAACCCAGTTTTTCTTCATTTGCAGAAGTGTCCATCTGAATTTAGAGATGTCGCTTCTTATTACAGCTTTTTCTCTTGGCATGTTGCTTTCCCCCCCTGTTATTCACTCTTGTTTATCAAGTCTCTAAAGAATTCCGCAGTCGGCAGGTTGAACTCCTGACGCTTTCTTGAAAGCTCGTTGTTGATATCCCGGATATAAGAGCGAAGCTCTTCGATCGGCTCCGCGCCCTTGTTGACAACGTCAAGGAACGCGAAGTTCGTATAACGTCCGATGATATAGCTGCCCGGGAACTCAGGGAAACACTCAACCGCGTTGAACTGCGCCAAAAGGTTGTCGTACTCGTCTTTCGACCAGGACATGTTGGAAAGCGCTTCAATGTTCGCGGTATTCTGCTTAGCGGAAGGTCCGAGCAGCGCGATCATTTCATTACCGAACGCGCTCTGAATTTCCGCGCTGGTCCACCACTGCATAAATGTCCATGCAGCGAGCGCGTTGTCGTCGTTTACCGATTTCATCATATTGATAGAGGAAACAGCGCCGATGGTCGTGTTGTCGATCGTGCCGTCATCCTTCAAGGTTCCGGGCAGCGGTGTAAACTCCCACAAACCTTTGATCTCGGGCGCAAATACGATCAGCTGGTTGTAAGCGGTATAATCCTGAACCGCGATCGGCATAATGCCCCGACGGAAGCGGTTCGCAAAGTCATAAGCTACCGGGAAGCTGTACGACGTGAACAGCTCGCACACTTCCTTAAAAGTAGAGAGCGCGATATCCGAATCCAGGTTGATCGTCATGCCGTCGGTCTTCGGTCTGAGGTTGCCCTCGTCGTCAATATAGGTCCAGCCCATTTCCGCGAGCTTTTCTTCCGTGTATCCGTTCTTATGGAGCAGATCCATGTAGTAGTCATAGTTGCCCATGTCGTAGAGGTCGTCTCCCTGCTGATACATCCAGATAAAGGAGCCGCCTGTGCCGTTCGGGAAACCTAAATCAAGCTGCTTGGACTGAAGCGTATATATAATATCGTAGAAATCGTCCCAGGTGTTCGGAACGCTGATTCCGAGTTCCGCGAAGATATCCTTTCTGTAGAACAGCATCGGGAAGCTCATGTTCTCCGGCAGTCCGTAAGACTCGCCGTAGAGCGTCAAAGGAACCATCGCGGTCGGCGCAAAACGCTTTTTAACCTCGTCGAAGGTCTCAATCTTGTCCAGAATCTTTCCGTATACGGGATGATCCGCCCACTGAGACAGATCGTTGAAGTTATAGCCGATCTTCGTATCGCCGGTTTTTGTATTCAGCGACTTGACAGCCGAGCGAATCGCGTAGTTAATCGTTTCGCTCTGCGCGTTGCCCATCGAGATGTCCGGTCCGGTGCCGGCCAGCGTTGCGGGCAGAAGCGTGCCTGCGACAACCAGCTTCACCTTAACCGGTATGCCGTATTTTGCCGTAAAGTCATCGTCAACCAGCGAACGGATAATCTGCGCCTGCTCGCGGGATGTCGTTGTCCAAACTTCTATTTCGGTTTTCTGCAATTCCTGCGTAATGCTCTGGTCAACGGTCGAACCGATGGAGTTGTAATCGGATACAAACGACTTCAGGAACTTCTGGATTTCGCCCCAGAACGCCTCGAAGAAGCCGGGTTCGGCTTTGGGAGGATCGGCTTCGACCGACTGAATGCAGATATAGTCAAAGTACAAAGGCTGGTTCTGCGTATCCGTAAGCCATGTGCCCAAGCTGCCCATGTAGTCCTTCAGGGTGGACATACTGCCGGCAATGGTTGTCGGATACGTACCCATTCTTTCCAGATAAACCGCGACCTTGTCGAGAACCGCCGAGTGCTCGCCTTTCTTTCCGGTGATTTCAGCAAGTCTCTGGCTGACTTCCGTGAGAATCTTTGCCTGTTCCTTTAATCCCTTAATGGTATCCGGAATCAGTCTTTCAAATCTGTAGTCGCGCGCTGTATCCGGCGTAGGACCGGTAATCATCAGTATTTTACGGTAATGCTTGTTGATCTCAAGAACGCTCGCGTTAACGGTGCTGAGCACCTCGGCCATTTCTCCGAGCGCAACCTCAAACCGGATAGTGTTGATTCCTTTTTTCAGATAGAACTTAAAGTTCGTCTTTCCGTCGTTTAGAGGATTGGTCTGCCACTTGTCCGTGAAATTAAAGCGCAGATAGGAAGCTTCCTTGAAAGGAAGTTCGCCGTTGATATAGATTCTTCTTGAGACGTAAATACCGGACAAAATGTCCTGCTTGGATCTCGGAATAATATAATAGAAACCATCTTCGGGAATATCTACTTTGTATTCGATCCACTGACCGACATACTGCCACTTGTCTCCGCCGATCTCGTTGGTGCGGACCAACGCAGGGTCCTGCGGAATGGTAATCGTGGAAGTTCTGTCGTTTAACTGGTAAATGGTTCTTTCGGAGACGATCGTAGGATACTCTGCCTGTATCATAACCTTCTTGTCTCCGGTGTAATCCTTTTTATCGGCATGTGCTTTTAAGTAATTTTCGTAATCGGGAGCAGTTTCGACTTTCTTAAGTTTAATACGCTTGATCGCAATCGGCTCTTTAACCGTCTGAAGGGTCAGGAGATGCTCGCCCTCGCTGAAGTAGAACTTGAGCGGATCGTTATAATAGCCGGAGGAATCGTGCATAACATAAGTGTTCCACTCCTCCAAAAGCACCTTGTCCGGCTTCAGCTCGTTGCCGTTGTTGTCCTTCTGGAAAAGACGATCGCTGTCTTTCTGGTTGTTTTCGTATTTCAGCACGAAATCCAAAAACTCCTGCGAGTTGGAGCGGATCTTCTTCACGTTTCCGTTGCTGTCCTTAACCGTGTATTCGTCGACCCACATTCTGGGCATGACGATAGAACGGGCTTCCTTGAAAGGTACCTTGTTATCAATCAGAATCATACGCTCGATCGAGCTTGATCTGCCCTCGGAAACAATGTTTCCGTCAGCGTCTTTTATCTGAATATTGCCCGTATAGTATTCGATTTCTATATTATAAAAAGCTTCTTCGCCGACATTCACTTTCCAGCTGACGCTGCCGTTATCGCCGATTAAAATAACGTCGCCTTCCGCGCCGCCAAAACCTTTGATCAGATTGACAACGGTTTCCTGTTCGCTGTCGTCTTCGCTGTTCGACGAAGACTCGTCTTTTACTATGTAGTCGGTGATATCTATGTCTATATCTGTGGTAGCATCCTTAACGTCGGGATACTTCTTCAGATAATCGCTATACGCTACGTCGGTGAGAATGTTTTTAATTTCATCCAACGATGTGCGAACCAAAGACTTTGAACCGCCGACGCTTTCAACTTTGGCAGAAGCGGTAAGCATTCCCAGTTCACCGGCCAAACCGCCCGCGCACAAAATCAACGCGAGCAGACAGGTAACCAGTCGTGCCGTAATTTTTCTGATTTTGGTCATTCGTTTTTCCTCCCGTGAAAATCGCTGTAAAGGTATTATTTCACAATACCGCTCTTACAGGCAGAAAGACAGCATTGTGTGTCATTTAATATAATGTATACTAACATTCGATTGTCAAATTGTCAAGTGTGCATATATCCGGTTGGTTTTTTTTAGTAATTTTTTACCTATGTATACATAAAAAAGCCATCCTTAAAGGATTTTTAACAATTGCGGCGCCCAAACGATATGTTATATTTGACAAATAAAAACTTACAATTAAAATTTCAGCCCGCGAATAGTATCAATTCCGCCGAAAGAAAAAAACCAAAAAACCTCGTAAAATATAGGGCTTATTATGTTAAATTCCCTTCTTGTACGGACGAAAATGATATTTTTATTCACACTTTTAAAAACGAATAAATTTACGCCTTTTTACGTTTATACATTTTATACAGTAAAATAATAACATTTTGTTAAAAAATATACATTTGGTTTGTGCATATTTCACAATTTTATCTGTCTAATTTTTATACTATGTATATTTCTACAAAACATTCGTTCTTTTCGTTCTTCGCTCTGATTCGGCAAATGCTGACAATATGGCTAAAACAGCGCGCTTTTTCGGCAAGAAATACGTCAAACCGCCCGACAGTCATAAAAAAAGCCGGTGAAAAACCGGCTATACTATTTTGAAATGACATTTGCGACCGTGACGATAAAGCCGTCGAAACCGTTTCCGGAAACGTCGTAGCTTCTGTCCTGCGGCACAAATATCTTCGTAGTATCTCCGACATCGGCTTTTTGATAATATATGCTGTACTGAATTCCCGTATCCTTTTCGGTATATATCAGCGGATTCTGATAGGTATAGTTTTTCAGAAGCTCGATATATTCCTCAAGGCAGAGATTGTTCTGTTTCATATACCCCGCGTGCACCGTTCCGACATAGCGAAAAACCGTCGCGTTGGCTTCGACGCCGGTCTTTTCGTCTTTGTCGGCGGGGTATCTGAGGATAAATCCGTACTTATGGCAGTTTTCGGCAAACCATGCGTGCTTTCCGGTTCCCATCGTGCCTTCTTCCGGCGGATAAACGATCAGCCGAACCGACCTTCCGGAAGCAAGGTCCAGTAAAGAAGCAATCGTCTTGCGGGATTTAATCTGTTCGAGATCGGTGTACGCGTAATTCACGATGACGTTGGTCAATCCCTGTTCGTCCCGAAACGCCTGCATCATGCGGTTGAGCGCGTCGATCGCCTCGGCGTTCAGGTACAGGTCGACGGACGAAAGCCCGTACGCTTTTACTTTGTGGCTGTAAATATCCGTTAGGTCCAGGTTCTGTTTCTGCGGAGCGGTTGTCGAGATAACAGCCAGAATGCCCTCCGCCAGCGTATCGTTCTGAACCGTCTGCTCTACATAATCGGATACGTCCACCGAAACGACGTTGTTCACCGCACTTGCCCGGGATGAGGTGTCGCTTGAAACATCGGTAATGCTATCGGAAAAGTTTACAGACTTTTCGCCTTCATCCGCATGAAGGTCGCTAAATACCAGCACAACAGCAATCACCGCAGCAATGATAATACATACAGCGGCTGTTATGAAATACATATATTTATAGCCGTTTTCCATGTTGTTTTTAGCCATTGCCTGTTCCTTTCCCCGGCATTAAGCCGAAAACTTCATTTCCCTTCAACTTCGTCATTTCTGAAAACCGAAAAGCATGCCAAAAAACGCGTCCGGAAACAGCGATAAATTCATAAAAGAGCGGGTCTGCCCTCTATGAATTTATGCGCTGTTCCGTAACGGATCGTTATTTTATATGATATAGCGCGCTGAGTTGAGCGAAAAGCCTGCTTTATTGCTCGGCAAGTTTTTTAAGTCTCTCGTACCTTTTTTTCGCGTGTTTCTCAGCTGCGTCAAAGAGCGCGGCTGCCTTCTCGGGGAACGAGATGGTAAGAGCGCTGTATCTTGTCTCGGACTTGATGAAGTCCTGATAAGAGACGGTAGGCTCTTTGCTGTCCAGAATGAACGGGTTCTTGCCCTGCTCTGCAAGCGTCGGATTGTAGCGGAAGTTGTTCCAGTATCCGGCCGCAACCGCAGCTTTGGACTCGAGCATGCTCGTGCCAAGTCCTTTCTTGATGCCGTGGTTGATACACGGAGCATAGCCGATGACAAGCGACGGACCCTTGTAATTCTCCGCTTCAATGAGCGCTTTCAGGCACTGGTTGTAATCGGCGCCCATGGCGACCTGCGCGACGTAAACATAGCCGTAGGACATCGCGATCGCGGCGAGGTCTTTCTTCGTCTGAACCTTGCCGCTCGCTGCGAACTGCGCAACGGAGCCGGTCGGGGTTGCCTTCGACGCCTGTCCGCCGGTGTTGGAGTAAACCTCGGTATCGAATACGAAGATGTTTACGTCCTCGCCGGTTGCGATAACATGGTCGAGTCCGCCGAATCCAATATCGTAAGCCCAGCCGTCGCCGCCGAAGATCCAGATCGATTTCTTCACGAACAGGTCTTTCATCGCGAGCGCTTTTCTGTACAGCGCGTCGAACTCGCAGCCGCAGCTGCCGCATTCCTCAACTGCCTTTTCGATGGCGGCAATCAGTTTCGCGGAAGCGGCCTTGGATGCTTCGCCCTCGTCCTTCACCGCGAGCCACTCTTTTGCGGGAACGCTGATCAGCTCGTAGTCGGACGCGGCAAACTTCTCGATGATTTCGGTCAGCTTCTGTCTTCTCTGCTTAATGGCGAGCGCCATGCCCAAACCGTACTCGGCGTTGTCCTCAAACAGGGAGTTCGCCCAAGCCGGACCATGTCCGAACTTGTTTACGGTGTACGGCGTGGAAGGAGCCGAGCCGCCCCAGATGGACGAGCATCCGGTTGCGTTCGCGATCAGCATTCTGTCGCCGAACAGCTGCGTAATCAGTTTCGCGTAAGGCGTCTCGCCGCAGCCTGCGCACGCGCCGGAGAACTCGAGCAGCGGCTGTTTGAATTGGCTGCCCTTGACCGTGTCGGGCTTGAATTTCGCTAAAACCTCGGGATTGTCCGCGTATTTATATGCTGCCTTGAAGAATTCCTGCTTGTGGAGCTGGGATTCCATCGGCTTCAAAACAAGCGCCTTCTGACCCTTCTTGCCAGGGCAAACGTTTACGCAGGAGCCGCAGCCGTAGCAGTCAAGCGGGGATACGGTAACCGCGAACTTGTATCCGGGCATACCGGTCATATCCAGGAAGGGAACGTCCGGATAATCGCCTGCCTCATCGGCGGGAACCGGCACGGGACGAATGGTCGCGTGCGGGCAGACGAACGAGCAGAAGTTGCACTGGATGCAGTTCTCAGGTATCCACTCCGGAACGTCAACCGCAACGCCGCGCTTCTCGTAAGCGGCGGAACCCTGCGGGAAGGTGCCGTCCGCATTCTTCACGAATGCCGAAACCGGCAGGTCGTCGCCCTTCTGCTTGGAAATCGGAATGAGAATATCCTTTACAAAGTTAACGATTTCTTCCCTGCCCTCAATCTTGAGTTCGACGGGTTCGTCCTTCGCGTCGGCCCAGGAAGCGGGCACGTCAATCTTGACGGCGGCGTTCGCGCCGGCGTCGATTGCCGCATAGTTCATGTTGACAACCGCTTCGCCCTTCTTGTAGAAGCTCTTGTAAGCGGCTTCCTTCATATATTTAATCGCGTCTGCTTCGGGAATAATGCCGGCGAGTTTGAAGAACGCGCTCTGAAGAACGGTATTGGTTCTTCCGCCGAGTCCCAGCTCTTTCGCGATGGTAATCGCGTCGACGATGTAGAAGTTGATCTTCTTTCTTGCCAGGTCTCTCTTAACCTTTGCCGGAAGCTTTTCATCGAGTTCCTCAGGCTTCCACTGGCAGTTGAGCAGGAACGTGCCGCCCTCGACAAGGTCCTCGGTTATATCGTAAATATGAATATAAGCGGGGTTGTGGCAGGCGACAAAGTTTGCGTGCGATACATAGTAGGTCGAGCGAATCGGTTTGTCGCCGAAACGCAGGTGGCTTATCGTAAGACCGCCGGACTTCTTGGAGTCATAAGCGAAATAAGCCTGTATATACTTATCGGTATGGTCGCCGATGATTTTAATCGAGTTCTTGTTTGCGCCGACGGTTCCGTCAGAACCGAGACCCCAGAACTTGCAGGAAACGGTTCCCTCCGGAGCGGTGTTGGGCGACGGCTCGAGCGGAAGCGACTTGTTGGTGACGTCGTCGGTAATGCCGACCGTGAATCCGTTGATCGGCTCTTTCGCGTCAAGGTTCTTGTAAACCGCGATAACGCAGGCGGGCGTGGTGTCCTTGGAACCAAGTCCGTATCTGCCGCCGACGACGAGGCAGTTCTGGAACTCCGTGCCGTGCAGCGCGTTGACGACGTCAAGATACAAAGGCTCGCCGATTGCGCCGGGCTCTTTGGTTCTGTCCAGAACGGCGATCTTCTTCACCGTCTTCGGAAGCGCTTCGATGAAGCGGTCGATTGCGAACGGACGGTAAAGTCTTACCTTAATCAGACCGACCTTTTCGCCCCTTGCGTTGAGGTAATCGATGGTCTCCTCGATGGTGTCGCAGACCGAGCCCATCGCGACGATGACCTTCTCCGCGTCGGGAGCGCCGTAGTAGTTGAACAATTTGTAGTTAGAGCCGATCTTGGCATTGATCTTGTCCATGTACTCTTCGACAATGCCGGGAACGGCTTCGTAATAAATATTGCATGCTTCTCTTGCCTGGAAGAAGATATCCGGGTTCTGAGCCGTACCGCGGAGAACCGGGTGCTCGGGATTTAAAGCGCGGTTTCTGAACGCCTCAACGGCATCCATGTCAACCAGCTCTTTCAGGTCGTCGTAATCCCAGGCTTCTACTTTTTGAACCTCATGCGAGGTTCTGAAACCGTCGAAGAAGTGAAGGAAGGGTACCCTGCCCTTGATGGCGGAAAGATGCGCGACCGCGCCGAGATCCATGACTTCCTGCGGGTTGCAGGCGCAAAGCAACGCAAATCCGGTCTGTCTGCAAGCCATTACGTCGGAATGGTCGCCGAAAATGTTCAGCGCGTGCGACGCAACCGCTCTTGCTGAAACGTGAATGACGCCGGGGAGCAGTTCTCCTGCGATTTTATACATATTCGGTATCATCAGGAGAAGGCCCTGCGAAGCTGTAAACGTTGTGGTCAACGCGCCCGCCGCGAGCGAACCGTGTACTGTTCCGGCAGCGCCTGCCTCGGACTGCATTTCAATAACATTTACCTGCTGACCGAAAATGTTTTTTCTGCCTTCAGCAGACCACTTATCCGTTACCTCCGCCATTACGGAAGAAGGCGTAATCGGATAAATGCCGGCAACCTCGGTAAACGCATACGCGACATGCGCCGCGGCGGTGTTGCCGTCCATAGAAATCTTTTTTCTTGGCATTTGTGTAACATTCCTTTCTTCTTTAACAAACTGTGCTTTTTCCGGCCGCTGTGAAGCCGCGCCGGTTCTCTATTCATGAAAAAGCACGAAGTAATATGATTGATTGTAGAGACAAATACACAGCTTTTGCCTTATGTATTCATTTTATTATAATACCACAATTTTGGAAATGTGTAAATACATATTTTTAAATTTTTGTCTTTTTTATCGATATTATATATAAAAATCACGAAACAATAGACGGTTTTTCACGACCAGCGCAATAGCTGTTTTATCGCCGCAAAACGCCGGCTGGTAAAATATTGTCAAATTATATTGAAAAAAGTTGGTTCTTGTGTTATCTTGTTTTTAGGTATGAATACTGAAACGAACCCTGCCCCGCCGGAATTCGCTTATACATTTCGCTGGAAGTAAGGTTTAACGGTATGTACAGTGTATTTTATTCTGCGGCTATCAACGGAATAGACGGCTTGATTGTGAACGTCGAGTCCTCCAGCGTCGGCTCTCCGCAGCCGAAACTGGAAATCATCGGACTGCCCGACACGGCGATCAAGGAAGCCGCCGGGCGCGTGCGCAGCGCGGCAAGAAGCTGTTCGCTTCCGCTCAAAAAAGGACTTCTTACGGTCAATCTTGCGCCGGCGGATATCCGCAAGGAAGGCTCGTCGTATGACCTTCCGATTCTGCTTTCGCTGATAGATCATCCCGCTTTTACAAAACTGGATTTTTCAAAAAAGTGTTTTGTCGGCGAACTGTCGCTTTCCGGCGAGCTTCGCCCGATCAGCGGCGCGCTTCCGATGGCGATCGCTGCGCGGGACGCGGGTTTTACAGAAATCTATGTGCCGGAGGAAAACGCGCTGGAGGCTTCCGCCGCAATCGGCATCAAAGCCTTTCCCGTAAAAAACGCAAGGCAGGTGTTCGACCACCTTTTGGGCGGAAAACCGATTAAGCCGGTCGAGTTCCCGGAGGAGGAATTCTTTAAAGCGACGCAGACCTGCGCTTTGGATTTCGCCGACGTTAAAGGACAGGAGAGCGCGAAGAAAGCGCTTGAGATCGCGGCGGCCGGCGGACACAACATCCTGCTGATCGGTCCGCCCGGTTCGGGCAAGAGCATGCTCGCTTCCCGCCTGCCGGGCATTATGCCGCCCATGACGCTGGAGGAGTCCATCGAAACCTCGAAAATTCATTCCATCGCTTCGTTAACCGCCGACCTGAAGCCGCTTCTAACGCAGCGCCCGTTCCGCGCGCCGCACCACACGCTTTCGCACATCGCGCTGACCGGCGGCGGCTCGTACCCGAAGCCGGGCGAAATCTCGCTCGCCAACAACGGTGTGCTGTTTTTGGACGAGTTCCCCGAGTTCGACAAGCGCGCGATCGAGGTTTTGCGGCAGCCGATTGAGAACCGCGAAGTCGTCATCACAAGAGTAAACGGGACGGTCACCTACCCCGCCTCGTTCCTGCTCGTCTGCGCGATGAACCCCTGCAAGTGCGGTTATTTCGGCCATCCGACCAAAGAGTGCATCTGCTCGGTCAACTCCAGAAAAGCCTATATCGCCAAACTTTCCGGCCCGATTCTGGACAGGATTGATTTGCAGGTGGAAGTTGGCGCGCTGGAGTTTGAAGAGCTGGACACCGCCGTCGCGGCCGAAAGCAGCGAGAGCATCCGGAAACACGTCTGCGAGGCAAGGGAGTTCGCGCTCGCGCGGTTTGAGGGCGAGACCTTGTCCAACGGCAAGAAGCTGACCGCGAACGCGCTCATGCAGCCCAAGCATATCCGCAAGTACTGCGTGACCGACGAAGCGGGCAAAGAACTGCTGCACGCCGCGTTCAACAAGCTCACGCTTTCGGCAAGAGGGTACGACAAGATTCTGAAAGTCGCAAGAACCATTGCCGACTTTGACAAAAGCGAGATTATCAGAGCGCCGCATATCGCTTTGGCAGTGCAGCTGCGCAGTCTGGATAAAAAATACGGAAAATAATTTTTCATAAAATATACACAACATTCATAATAATGGCGTATAGGTTTACATAAAATTGCGTCATAATGAAGTAGAAACCACATTTCGATGTGGAAAACTCCGTGGATAATGCGGAAATGTTTGTTTTTGCGGGCAAAAGTTTTCCACATTTTGACCACGCCGCTGTGGATAACTTTGCGTTTTATGTCATAATAATGAATTATGTATAATAAAATCATTTACTTTGAAATATAACGCTTAATTTTCAATATCGAAGAACTAACCGCTTTCCCGGCTCAAATCGGTTAGGAAGAAAACTATCGGCCGGAGAAAAAGGGTGCGTATGGACTACAAAGGCTACGATGAAGAAGAGGAACTTGAGAACCCGTGGAATACGGAAGGAACACGGCGCATTAAACGCATATTCAAAGCAATTTTTTATTCTATCTCCTTTGTTGTATATGCGGTGCTGTTTTTCATTTTTTTCACCTCGTGCGAGCCGGGTATGTTCGACAAAATGTTCTTTACCGAGAAAACCCGCGAGTTTGCTCGGCAGAACCCCGAAGCCATCCAGATTTACAAAATACGGCCCAAAGATTTTATGAACTATGACGGCTCGATTGAGCTGGCGCACATTTATTACGCGAAAAACACCGAGGAGCTGGAAGTCGGCGTCAAATACAACTTAAAAAAGCTGACCGACGGCAAGGTGGAAGGCGCGCTGGTCTATATCCTCGAAGACAGCGACGGGAACTTCTATACCACCGTCAGCGAGGTGTACGATTCCAACCGGAGATACGGCTACGCGCGCGTAACCTTCAGTTCGGTAAACATTGATTTGACGCAGAATTCCTATTATAAATATAACGAAATTTCCGATTACGACAGCTTCCGCAGAGTGCAATCCAGCCTGACCGCCAGCGGCGGGGACGAAAACGACGGCGGATCGTCTTACTATCTGTACATTTTTAAATACGACAGCTTTATAAAAAGAGATTATGTAAACATAGACAAGAACGGCAGGCTCCAGATAGACTACGCCGCGTTAAAAGCGGAATTAGAAGAAAACGAGTACGCCGTTTTGAGCAAGCACGAAATCTACAACAACAATACGGTAATATATTTGGAAGATTATCAATATGATGATTAATACGAATACCGAATTTCATAGTTCGGTATTGAAATCGCAGAATTAAAAGAGGTATCGGTATGTTCAGCAGAGAATTGGAAATCAAAAAAAGTTCGGGCGCGTTTGTCGCAAAGGGTTTGTTTTATTTGCTTATGCTGCTTTTGTCGGTATTTTGCTGCCTGTCTACCTGGATTTTTTATATCGACGAGATTTACGCAAAATATATAACCGTCATAGGTTTTGTTTCCACGCTTTATTTTACCTATCTGTTTACGTACACCATTTACAGAGGCATCCGCCCGCAGAACGCGCTGGTGCTCACCGAAAAGGGCATATACGATTTTGTAACCGACCCGGACAAGGGCGTTTTCATCAACTGGGAAAACGTATCGGCGGTCAAAGCCTTCGGCTCGGATAAGTCCCCCCTGCTCGGCATTGATTTGTATGATTACGACCTCCTGCTCGATTCGCTGAAAAAGAAAATCGCGGAGGAAATACGCTCCAATATCGAGGCCGGTTTGCCCGCCATCGTGATCCGGCAGGCTGACATCGCGCCGAGTCTGCCGCAGGTGCTACCGGCTTTCAACGAGTTTATCAGCCTGACCAGACCGATTCCGACGGTAAAGAACGCGCCGTTTTCAAAAAAGATTTCCGACGAAACAACCGACGATTCTATATTCGTTGTCGCGAACGAGCCGCTGGTTCCCGACCCGAAGGCGCAGGCGGAACTGGAAAAAATGGAAAAGGAAGATGAAATTTACATCCTGCCGCCGGAGCCTGAAACGATTTTTAAACCGGACGCCGAAATCGGAGACCTGAAAGTAGGTAAAACGAAAAACCAGCCCGCCGATTTTTCGAGCGCTGCGGAAACCAAAGCCGCGCCGGCCGATACCGCCGCCGAAAAGAAAACTTCTTTTGATGATTTGCGTCTCGAGCGCAACCCCCTGCCCGAAGCCGAACCCAAAGAGAAAATCGACTTTGTGAAAACCAAGGAAATGCCCGCTGTGAAAACGCCGGCAGAACCTGTTTCGGAGCGCGCAGACGCCGCCAGGGAAGAACCGCAGCGCGCGCAGAAAAAGGAAATCAAAACGCTCGAAGAGCTGCTTGCGCAGTTCTCGGTACCCATCAATAAAGAGAAAAAGTAACGGCTAAAAAACACCCCGCGCCAAAGGGGAAGGCCGATTATGGATACTTTGAAACAAGAGAATTTTTAACCAGCACTCTTCAAGCGAAAACTAAAGACCGCACCGAAGGATAAAACCTTTAGTGCGGTCTTTTGATTTGTTCAGACAGAACTCTTAATTTAAGCTATTGCAAAAAATCAGTGTGCAATGTTATAATAGTCTAAAAATAGTCTGACATCAGTCTGGGGGTCTATAATGAAGAACCTTATCTATTTGGATACGTACATCTTACAGCAAGATATGAGAATTAGATTGCCAAAAGCAATTCTCTCGAATCTGGAAGTTGAAAAAGGGAAAACGCTTTTTGACATCTATTTTGATCCCGAAGAGAAAGCGATCGTGCTTAAATCCAAAGCATATGCGAATGAGAGGAAGCCGGAAAATGACCACGCATGAGATTATAATTGGAAACAGCAATAATATGAGTTCCATCCCAAATAGATCGATTGATTTAATTGTTACATCTCCTCCTTACCCAATGATAGAGATGTGGGATGAGATGTTCAGTTTACAAAATCCAGCGATTAAAAACGACCTCGAGCTTGGAAACGGAAATGCTGCCTTCCTTAAAATGCATGACATTCTTAATTCAATATGGAAGGAATGCGATAGAGTCCTTGCCGATAATGGTTTTGTTTGCATTAACATAGGTGACGCAACAAGAACAATTGGAGACAATTTTCAACTGTACTCAAATCATACGCAAATTATCAATCAGTTCGTAAGCATGGGATACAGCGTTCTCCCGGATATTCATTGGAGAAAGCAGTCAAATGCACCAAACAAATTTATGGGTTCTGGTATGTACCCCGCTGGAGCATACGTGACATATGAACATGAATATATTCTCGTTTTCAGAAAAGGAAGAAGACGAATTTTCAAGGGAGAAGGAAAGATGTTGCGGCAGAAAAGTGCATTTTTCTGGGAAGAGAGAAATATTTGGTTTTCTGATCTTTGGGAAATAAAAGGTACGTCTCAAACTATTATTTCATCCAAGGCGGACAGAGATAGGAGTGCATCTTTCCCGTTAGAAATTCCATTTCGCCTTGTAAATATGTATTCGGTACAAGGTGATACTGTTTTAGACCCGTTTGCCGGCCTTGGAACGACCAACATTGCCTGTATGATTGCCAAGCGCAATAGCATTGGCGTTGAAATTAATAGTGAGATTGCAGAAATTGCATTAAATAACATGAACCAGAATGTTAATGATTTAAATAAAATAATTGATAATAGAATAAAGCGGCATATGGAATTTATAGAGAATCTACCAGAGGATAAAAAAGTAAAATGTTACAGAAATTCTCCGCATGGATTTCTTGTGAAGACAAAGCAGGAAACTGCTATAGAAATAGAACAGCTGGCTGGTATTACAAGAAAAGATAATAAGTATGTTTGCCAATATGAAAAATACAGGCCCAAAGCTTAACACGTTCAATTGTTCTTGTATTTATAACTTCATCAGCGGGCAGAGGATAGCAATTCTTCTGTACGCTGATTTTATTATCTTGGCTGCAGCTTCATTAATATCACGTTCAGCATTAATTCTCCGTTCTACATCAGCCGGAATGGCACCGTTTACAGGCATAACCGTGAATACTTTACCACCAAAATCACGTAAAAAAGCTTCGTGTTCCTTCTCTTTAGATGACTTGCTGCCATCTGTTCATTTAATAATTCAAAATGAATTTTTATCTGCTACTGGCATAGTACATTTCCCTCTTTATTATTCTTCTACTTCTATCTTCAGACCTGTTTTTGTTTACTATAATAAATCATTTTTACGTCAATGGCTTCAGATAAACGCCCCATTGTTTTATAAGTGTCCGGTTTAATAGAATAGGGGACATCTCCAACGTAGCCATCAATACCTTTACTTTCTTCTTCTGAAGTAGCGAGGCGATATGTAGTACCCTTTTTCTTTGCGAGTGACGCCAATATCGCCTTTTGGACGTATAAACCATTAAAAGTTTTATTGATAACAAGATCTTCAACCCATTTTTCGACCATATCTTTATCAATAAGTTGTATTGCAGTTCGCAAATTGTTAATTTGTATCCAAATCTTTGCAGTTGCTTTATCAAATGCGTCCGGGTACCTATGTGTATACCAACGGCGCCAGCCATCAATCGTTTTTTCTTCATCGGATTCAAGAAATTCCTGAAAGAGATCTGACATCTGTCCAACCACTACTGGGCGAGTCCCTTGAGCATTTTGATTAGCCCAATTTATTAACTGAGAGGTGTATTTTGGGAAAGAAAATGAACCGCTTTCGTTATAAATTTCAATCTCTTCGTTCTTAATTGAGTATTTCATTTCGTGTTCTCCTTATAATCCTATAAACAATTCACTCAACGTAACACCGAGGCCATCAGCATTTTTTTATACTACCTCAAGGAGGTGATATGATGAATCGCGACTGGAACCCAGCAGAATTAGAAGCCGCGAGTTTAGCTATGAAAGCTTCTGGTTAATTTGACCTCGTCCTCTGTAACAGCGTAACAGATTTTAACACCCTTTTCGGCAAGCAGCGGAACGATTTTTTTCTCGAACTGAGAATCGGAAACATCGTATGCGTAATTCAGCTTTCTGCCGTTCTTTAACAAAATGATATAATAGCGGTTGTCCATCTGCATCCCTAAGCTGTTCTTCTTTTCCGAAATCTCCCAGATCGAATCGACGCTGTCATAACCTATATACTCGCTCTTAAGCGAGAAAAACTTCAGATTGTCCTTAAACCCGTCCTCGTAGAAAACAAGGTTTTTGTTGATGGTCAAAAACAGAAAAATCAAACAGCCGGTCGCAAGCACATATGTGAGTTTGCGCATCAAGCGTTCCTCGTGCGCTCGGTTCAGAATGCTGTCGTACTGACAGTTCTTTTCATGCTTTTTCGGGAATAAAAGCCTTGATATTTTTCTGCGCAGAAAATACGAGAGCAGAATTGAAACCAAAATTGCCGGCAACATCATTTCCAAAGCCGCTATCGGACCAAAGTTCGTCACGTACAATGCGTCTATATAAACAAGCCTTACCATCAGCAGGTATAGAAACGTAAAAACCGCAGTTAAAAACGGCGTGATGCAGAAGAGCGAGAACAACAAAACGCTCAATCCGAGTTTTCCTTTTACTTCTTTCAGCCCTTCGTCCAGCGTGTTCAGCTCGGGCGGCGCCGCTTCATACTTTTCGCCGGGCGAAAGACTCTGCATAAACGCAAAAAGCCGCTTTTCGTACCCGAGCAGCCGTTTTACTTTCAAATACTCCTTTTTCGCTTTTTTATAGTTCCCCGTAAGAAAATGGTTGTACCTTCTGTCGGAAAAAGAGAGACGATACAGCGAATAATAATTCTCGTTAAAGAAATCGCTCGTTTCGCTGTCGCTTTCGTCCATCCAAGCGTAGAATCTGCCGAACATTGCTTTTAGGTTTTCAGTACGCTCTGCTTTTAATAGCTCGAGCTTTTTCTCGTCCTCGGCGACAGCTAAAATATCCGGCAGGTACCGTTTCACGGCGTTCGCAAGAAAGGAAAAGCAATTCCGCATCCGCTCGGCGCATTCTATGTACGGGAAAATATAGCATTGAAAATCACTCGGATTGAGCACGCCGAGCACGTCGTAAAACGGATACTCGAACGCTGTATGGTCCTTCAGAAAGCAGACCCGGCATTCCAGAACGCTCTTGGGCGCGTACGCTTGCTTCTCAAAGCTGTAAGCAAACACGAGCACGGCTTGGCTGTAATATACATAACCTTTTTTCTCTTTTATGTCCTCTCTGAAATAGGATTCGGAAAATTTGTAAAAGGGACGCCGTTCGTCGGACAAGGCAAACGCTTTTACGTTTTTCTCGAATTCCTCAGAGATGAAGCCTACGTTGTTATCCTGCTGCAAAGTTCCACCTCAAATAAAAAATGGAATATTATAGTTTTTTTTAGATATACTAATATCAGACAATATTTCTATTGACAAACCTGAACGAACATGATATACTTTTAGTATATTCCGAAAGTATCTATGAACTCACACTTTGTTGTGGTCATTGTTCGTTTCGATGATTGCAGCAAGTGTGAGTTTTTGTTCTATCAGGAATAAGTAATTTTTATTTTGGAGGTACCAATGAACAAGGGTACAGTTAAGTGGTTTAACGCAGAAAAAGGCTATGGATTTATTTCCAACGACGCGGGCGGAGATGACATTTTCGTTCATTTCTCGGCGATTCAGACAGAAGGCTACAAGACCTTAAAAGAAGGTCAGAAGGTTCTGTTCGACGTAGAGAACGATCCGAAAGGCAAAGGAAAGCTCAGAGCCGCAAACGTCACCTTAGCGTAAACCGGCATTTTTCAAAAACACTGCTTTCACAGAGTGTAAACCTTAAATATTAAGCTCTAAAAAGATATATTTTTTGTGTTTTTACAGGGACGGATCATCCGGCCCTGCTTTTTTTATTTTAGTATCCTGTCCGCGTACATGTTCACCTGCTCAAGGATATGCCCGATGTTCCCTTCCCCGGCGTACAGCTTCATATTAAAAAAGTCATGGTTCAAATCCGACCAGAAAAGCTCGTTTTCGTCGCCGGAGACAAAAACCTCCTTTTTCAGCCTGCCCGCGTAAACCTCCACGTAGCAGTCCTGCAGATAATAGGTAAAATCCATCAGGTGAATCAGGTCGACGCTTTCTTTCCCCACTCCGGTTTCCTCGTACAGCTCCCGGTAGGCGGCTTCGAGATGGTCCTCGCCCGGTTCGATCTTGCCGCCGATCAGGTTGTATAAACCGTTATAGGGGTCCTTTTTGCGCCTGCACATAAGGATGCGCTCGCAGGAAGGATCGTACAATACAATTAAGTTATAACCCTGCATGTTCAAAAGCTACTTTATCAGATTTATAAAGCCCTTGCAGATGCGTTCCGCAATCTCGGGATTGTTCATGGTGTATAGATGAATGCCGTCCACGCCGTGCGAAATCAGGTCGATAATCTGGTCGACGGCGTAAGCGATGCCGGCGTCCTTGAGCGCTTCGGGCTTATCCTCGTACTTGTTCATCATGCGCACAAACTTGGCGGGCAGGCTGGCCCCGCACAGCGTAACCATGCGCTCGATCTGCTTTTTGTTGACCACCGGCATGATTCCGGCGTCGATCGGGACATCAATGCCCGCAAGCGCGGCGCGCTCCTGAAACGCGTAAAAAAGGTTGTTGTCAAAGAAAAGCTGCGTGATAAGGTGCTCTGCGCCCGTATCCACTTTTTTCTTCAGGTTCAGGGTGTCCTGAATAATGCTGTCGCATTCGGGATGCCCTTCCGGGTAGCACGCGCCGGAAATGGAAAAATCTCCCCTGCTTTTGATGTACTCGATCAGGTCGCTCGCGTGCTGAAAATCGTTCCGGGGCGGAATGTCCGGGTTTCGGTCGCCTCTGAGCGCCAAAATATTACGAAGCCCGTACTCCTCCATCTGTTTGAGCAGGCTGTCTATTTCCGCTTTGGAATGGTTGATGCAGGTAAGGTGCACCAGCGGCTCGATTCCGTACTCCTCTTTCATGGCGCGCGCCACTTCTAACGTCAGCGGCTGGTTTCCGCTTCCCCCGGTGCCGAAAGTCACGCTTATGTAGTCGGGTTCCAGCGCTTTTAGCGCTTTGATCGTTTCGTTGATGTTGGTAAGCGTCCCGCCCCGCTTTGGCGGGAAAATCTCAAAAGACAGCACCGGCTTTTTATTCTTGAACAGAGAGGGTATTTTCATTTTCAATACTCCGTTTCATTTTTTACCTGTTACTGCTTTACTATACCATAAAAACGAAATGTTTACAACAGTTTTATCCGCCGCAATTCTTTTCGATGTTGAAATTTGTGACTTTGTTACTGTAAAAAAAGCTGTTTTCGCATATAATTTTATATATTAAAAAACGGGCAGAGGATAGACAAATGAAGGATATTATCATCATCGGACGAGGACCTGCCGGCCTGTCCGCGGCGCTGTACGCAAGGCGCGCGGGCATGACGACGACCGTCATCGGACTGGACAACGGTTCTCTGGAAAAAGCGGAAAAAATCGAAAACTATTTCGGTTTGGAACGGCCTTTGAGCGGCCGCGAGCTGATTATGGTCGGCATCGAGCAGGCGAAAAGGCTGGGCGCCGAGCTGATAACCGACGAGGTTACGGATGTGCAGTGGGACGGCGATTTTACCGTTACCGCCAAAAACAGCGTTTACCGGGCCCAGGCGGTTATTCTGACAACCGGCGCGCCGAGAAAAAAGCTGAAAATCAAAGGAATAACAGAGTTCGAGGGCAAAGGCGTCAGCTACTGCGCCGTATGCGACGCGTTCTTTTACAGACAAAAACCCGTCGCCGTCATCGGCAGCGGCGAGTACGCGCTGCATGAGGCCAGCGAACTGCTTCATACCTGCTCGAGCGTGACCCTCTTTACAAACGGCTCGCCGCTGACCGCTTCGTTCCCCGATACCGTAAGGATTATCGAAACCCCAATCGCCGAGATTTATGGCGAAGAAAAGGTAGGCGGCGTCAGGCTGACCGCCGGCGCCGAAATCCCCGTCGCCGGCGTCTTTGTTGCGATCGGGACGGCGGCCGCGACGGATTTTGCCCGCAAGCTCGGCGTTGAAATTTCGGGAAACAGTATCGTGGTGGACGAGAAAATGCGTACGAACGTACCCGGTCTGTTTGCAGCCGGCGACTGTATCGGCGGCGTTCTGCAGGTTTCGGTCGCGGTCGGCGAAGGCGCGAAGGCCGCGCTCAGCGCGATTGAGTTTGTCAGAAAAAAAGCGAAAAGCTAATGTATTCTTTCGCATTCGGAGAAAAGCCGGGGCGCTCCTGCAGTTTCCCGCTCCGAATGCGTACTTTTTTTAGCGTTTTTTCCTTTCGTCACATTTCACAAATCGGCGCGCCTGATTTTATATAAAAATCTTTGTCTATTCCCTTGACAATGCGTTCGTCTTGTGTTATTATAATCAAGCGGTCGACGCCGGAGTGGCGGAATTGGCAGACGCCCGGGACTTAAAATCCCGTGAGACTCAAATCTCGTACCGGTTCGAGCCCGGTTTCCGGCACCATTTTTTAAAAATCAGCCTTTTCGAACACAAATATATATCGCGGAGTAGAGCAGTCCGGTAGCTCGTCGGGCTCATAACCCGGAGGTCGCAGGTTCAAATCCTGCCTCCGCAACCAAAAAAGGACGTTGCGTGTGTAAACATGCAACGTTCTTTTTTATTCCAGCATGGCGAGGCAGGATTTGAAGGGCGGGTGTTGAATGACAGTCCGGCGGACTGTCAGACCCCGCCACAGCTCCGCTTTGCAGGCGGGCAAATCCTGCCTCCGCAACCAAAAAGAGGAAGCGTTGTAAGCATAGCTTGCAACGTTTCTTTTTTGCTTTTTTAGCATAGCGAGGCAGGATTTGAAGGGCGGGTGTTGAATGACAGTCCAGCGGACTGTCAGATCTGCCTCCGTACAAGTATTGAATAAAGCAAAAGTCCTTGAAAGCAAATTGCTTTCAAGGACTCTTTTTTTACCGAAACGTTACTTCGTTGATATAAGGAATCGTGTCGCCGTGCCATTTGAAAACGACGGCGTCCGCGCTTCCGTCGGCTGGAAGATTAAACGTATTGTAATACTGATCGAGCGTTCCGAGTTTGGTTTCTTTTCCGCCTGCAATCAGTATGACGTCGGCGCCGCACAGCGACGACTGCAAAACCGTCATTTTTGCCGCGTCTTTCGGAATGGAATGAATGGTAAGGGTCTCCCCTGCCGCGGGCGCTCTCTCTCTTCTGTAAAACGTAGTCAAATCGTTGTCCAGCATTCTATACGCTTCGCACGTATATTCTCCGTACGGACCGCCCGAAACTTCCTTGCAGGTTACATCCACATTGACGGCAAAATCCGAAACGGTCATCCAGTAATCCTGCTTTGAAACGGACAGGTATCGCACATATCGGCACTCGATGTCCAATCCGGACAGAGCTACGACTTTGGCTGTCTGGACGCCGCCGACGTCGAACCATTCAACGCCGTCCAAAGAGTACTGCATCTGCCCTTTGCGCAGGTAATCCGCGCCATAACTGTCGCAGCCGGATTTTAAAACGATGTTGCGGACCTTCTCTACCTTGCCCAAATCAAGCATAATCCAGTAACCTTCGGTAGCCGCTCCGGCAGACCAGTAATAGGTTTTATCGTCATCGTCCGTCGCGTAGCGTATATCGTAATCCTGATACCAGCCGAGAGAACTGCTCGCGACCGCTTTGCTCTTCGTAACGCTTATTTCGATATTTTGCTTATTCTTTGACAAGAGCTTTTCTCCGCCGCTCGCCAGCCAATCCGTCGCTTTTTCGGTCAGAAAAGGGGTCAGGACATATCTGCTAAATCCTGCGGTGTTCGCGTCATACTTTTCTTTGTCGGCATAGAAAAGTGCGCAGTGCTTCCAGAATGTCTCCTCGTCGTCGGCTTGCAAAGCCTTCATCAGATTCATGCCCATGCTCGCCGTTAAATCCGCTTTATCCAGCCACGGCGTGATTTCGGCGACGAACGGGGTGTTTTTGTAGTTTTCCTTTATATCGGCAACCGCGTTTTTCAGCTTTTCGAACTCCGCGTATAGCTTGTTCGCGGCGCTGCCGTCAAATTTTCCGTTGCTCGCTTCGTTGATATAAGCGTTGACATAGTTATAAAACACGACCGAATCGGTTTCGCCGTTTAAATTGTTGGCGTACGAGTTCTCGCAGATTTTCTGAACCGATTCGTAGGTATCCGGGTGCAGCGTCGTCAACGCGGCTTTGAAACTGTCTTTATAAACATACTTCGAAGGGTTCCACAGATAATCCGCGAGCGTGAACAAAGGTATCTTGGACGCTTCCGCCTGGTTCATCGGGTTGGATAAGAACCCCGAAACGGCGTTTTTCAGATTACTGTGCAGGTTCTTCACGCCGTCCGTGAACAAACAGCCCTCGACGTAGTCGTTCACCGGATAGTTCCACCACAAAAGCATCTTTCTGCCGTAAATCGCGTTTGATTTTTCAAAATCCGCCGCCGACATTTTTAAAGCGAGCGACGAGCCGGTCCACATTACGTAAACTTTATCGTTCAAGGACGCGGCAACGGTGTTCGTGTATTCTTCGGTTACAACGGTGTCGTAATACTCGGCAAAAATGCATATCAACTCGGCTAAATCCGCATGCTTGACGTAAAATTCGTTTCGGAAATCGTTCACAAGCCTTGCGTGATATTCCGCCGTTTGCGCCGTACGCTCCGGAAGGTCGTCGAGCAGAATCGCAAAGTGCCGGACTCCCAGTTCGTACAGCGAATCGCATTTTTCAATCAGTCTTGCTTTATCGCTTTGATAGCCGCTTCCGAAATCCATGTCCAGACCGGGCGCGATCGCATAGACAAAGTTGACGCTGTTTACTTTGCAGGCGTTTACCAGTTCGCGCAGCTTTTCTTTTTCCTCGTCGTTATAAAGCTCGCGCCAGCGCTCGCGGTGCTTCGGGTCGTCCTTCGGCGCGAACATGTAGGTGTTCATTTTGTACCTGCCTAAAAACGCGATCATCGAGAGCCGGTTCTCATGCGACCACGGCGTGCCGTAAAAGCCTTCTACAACCCCTCTGATGGGAAAATCCGGCGCGTCTTCGATTTCCGCCGCTTCGAGAGCGTTGCCGTTCAACAGATATTTCAGCGTCTGAACCGCATAAAACTGTCCGTCCGCGCCTTTGGAAGCCAGCACAATGTCCGGCCCCTCCGTGTTTATGTAATATCCCTCTCCTTCGGGAGAAACGGAATGGTTTGCGCCGAGGTAGATTTTCACATCCGAGCCGTCCGAAACTTCAACGTTGTTGCTTTTCAGCAGCGCCGTCAGCGCGTTTAACGCGTTTTGATCGGTTGTGTCGTCGGATGTGACACTGACTTTCTCCAGCTTTAGCTGTTTGTTTTTTACAGTCAGGTTTTGCGCTTTGGGGTAAATCGCGATCGCAGGCTCGGCTCCCCCGTTCGAAGTCTCCGATGTCTCCTCCGATATCTGCGGTTCGTCCGGCGGTTCCGTTCCACAGGAACCGAGCGTAAATAAAAGGAATGCCAAAAAGATAGCCAAAAGTCTCTTCACGCTGTCCTCCAATAGAATACGTATTTTTCCCGATTATATCATCTTTTACTTTTTTAAACAAGATGTTCATAGCCGAGCATATCCTTCTTTGCAATAAAAAACGGCGCAAGTGTAAACCCGCGCCGTTGCCGAATCATTTTTTCGCTATTGCTTTATAAGATCCGCGATTTTCACTTCATATTCGATAGCGTCTTTCGAATCGCTGACAAGCAAAGTGTCTTTATCCTTAAAAGTTACGCTGTAATATGGCAACTCACAGAGCACTTCGGCTTTTTGGTTTATGATATAGATGATATAGTATTTATATTATAAATACGATAAAAAAATATAAATACGATAAAAAAAACCGCAGACCGCGCTGCGGTATTTTTTTAGCTGTGTTAGATTGCTGTGTATCCACCGTCCACGCAAAGGGCTTGTCCGGTGACATAGGACGCCTCGTCGCTTGCCAGGAAAACAGCGGCGGCGTTGAGTTCGCCCTCTCTGCCGTAACGTCCGAGCGGAACGGTAGACTGCATAAAGTTTGTGAAATACTCGGTTTTCAAAACGTCCGCCGTCAGTTCGGTCTCAAAGAATCCGGGGCAAAGCGCGTTGCAGGTAATATTGTACTTCGCCAATTCCGCGGCGACCGCTCTGGTAAAGTTGACAACGCCGCCCTTTGACGAATGGTATGCGACGGTATCCAGCGCTTTATTGCCGACCAGACCGTAAATCGAAGAGATGTTGATGATGCGTCCGTACTGCTTTTCCTTCATATATTTTGCGAACGCTCTGGTCACCTTGAAAACGCTGGTCAGGTCGGTTTCGATGGTGAAGTCCCAATCCTCGTCGGTCATATCGAGTACGCCCGCGTTCTTCGAAGAACCCGCGTTGTTGACCAGCACGTCAACCTTGCCGTATTCCTTTATCACCGCTTCGGCGGCATTATTAACATCCTCGGTATTCGTAACGTCGCATTTGATCGGCAGGCACTTTACGCCCTTCGCTCTGAACGCTTCTGCGATCTCGTTCAGCCTGTCAATTCTTCTTGCCAAAAGCGCCAAATCAGCGCCGTGTTCTGCAAAACCGTGCGCCATCTGCAGTCCTAAACCCGAAGACGCGCCGGTAATAACCACAACTCGTCCTTTTAATGAAAACATAAAAAACACCTGCCATTCTTTTAAACTATAAATCGACAAACAGTATAACCGGGATGTATGAAAAAAACTGAGTAAAAGTGTTAAACATTTCACTTCCACTCAGTTTTTACATTTTTTTAATTTATCATCCCAAAAGAAAGAACATCTCGAGCGACATGATGCAGAAGAGCACGCTTAGAACGCATATGCTCGACTGCATAACGCGGTAAAACGCCTTCTCCCGCTTCTCCTCGACAACCTCCAGCAGTTTTCCGAGGAACACAACGCCCACCAGCAGCGTCGGCACGATATAGCGGAAATCCATCGAACAGGTGAACGGATACTCCAGACAGAACTTGAAGAAAAACGCCATGACGACCGTCCACAGAATCACAAAAAAGCAGGTGACCGTGCTGTCGTACAGGTATTTCTTCTTCCAAATCAGGACAATCGCGCCGACAAAGGAAACCAGAGCAAGGATGATGTTGACATAAAACAGGCATACGCATAAAGTATAGCCCAAAAAGTTCGCGGCGGTTTCCATAGCGTTTGTGTCAAAGAGCGAAGATTCGCCGAACACCGAAGTTTTAAAGAGCGTGACAAAAATATTATACTCGTAATAACCTATTTTTTCGTTGCCGTACTGGAAGATGTTGCTGAACTGGTTTTCGTTGAAGGAGAAAAAGCGCTCGAACGCCGAATACTGCGGAATATACTGCTTTTCGGCTTTCGAAAGCTCGGCGACATATCCGAACGGCATATCCCATTTGATATAATTATATACGCTCCACCACATTCCGATCGGAACGCAGATGATTCCGAATACGGCAAACTGCAATAGATACTTCTTATAGTTCTGAATGTCTTTGACAAATTTTATCAGGAATATAAACGCCACCGCGGGCGCGACCAGCACGCCGGAGGTCTTCGCCATCATGGCAAGCCCGATGCAGAGCGCAACCGGAATAATCCGCACAAGCGTCGGCTTTTCGTACCACTTCAGCGCGGTCCACACGGCGCCGAACATAAACATGACGCTGAGAATGTCGTTGTTGATGCATCCGCCCATAATCACGAACGTGGGGTGAAAACAAACAATGGCAAGCGGTATGATGAACGCCAACCCTTTAAACTTGAAAAAGTTCAAGATTCTGTACGTTATGATCATGCAGGCGGAGGAATAGAACATGGTCAATATCTGAACGTTCTCGCAGGCCCGCTCGAACGACAGACCGAGCGCCGTGTTCAGGCGCATCCAGGCCGCCGCAAGGATATGATGCAGCGGCGCGTGATAGTACTGCCAGGTATACATCGGATTGGTGTCCGGCAGTTTCAGATTGTCGTAAATGTATCGGATATATCCGGCGTGCCCGATTTTGCCTGAAAAAAACCAGACGTCGTGCTGCCGGGTTTCGACGGTCGTATATAAAATATAAACCAGCCTGAGCAGAAAACCGGCGGAAATCAAAATGAAGGCGACTCTTCTGTCCGTCAGTTTGCTTTTCTTGGTAAAACACAATATCGCTGTTAGAACAGCGAAACCGGTAATTGAGAATACCTGAAGAAAGGTATTGCTCATGGCCGTCACGTCAATCGCAAAAGCGGCGGTTATGCAGGCAGCGGCAAGCAGCAGATACGGTCTGCGGCTCAGCTTCTCAAGCGCTGCGAAAAACCATTCCCGCCGGCTCTGCGGCGACAGGTTCTCTGTTTGCATCGAAAAACGCACCTTTCAAAGCCGTAATATTTACTTATTCGATTTTTGCTCGTGGTACTCTTTTTCGGTGTTGACGCTCCACAAGCCGTCCTTGTTTTTGCTGCCGCTCTTGATGATGGAAACCGCTTCCATGGCGGTCAGCATGGAATGGTCCATATTGTTGTAGCGGTGCTGACCGTTCCTGCCCACGCAGTAAAGGTTGTCGATGGTATCCAGGTATGCTCTTACTTTATGGAATTCGGCGTATGTGCCGAAATACGCGGGATACGCTTTTTTCACTTTGACGCATACGGAATCCTTAACGTCGTTTTTGTCAATAATCTGTATGCTGTCCAGCTCGTTCTTCGCGAACTCGATAAACTTGTCCGCGGGCGTGTTCCACATCTCGTCGCCCTCGTTGCAGAAATACTCCAGCCCGATCCAGACGGTATGTTCGGGGTCTTTGACCATATACGGCGACCAGTTGTTGAAGATCTGCAGTCTGCCCAGCTTTACGCTGCGTTCCTGTATGTAAATCCAGCAGTCGGGAACAATGTTGCCCAGCGTTTTCGTGTTTGTTTCGTTCTTGATTTTCAGCTTGTCCACAAGCAGTCCGACCGTGATAAAGTCGCGGTACGGCAGATTGAGCGCGATGTTCTTTACGTCCTCCGGCACGTCGCTGTCAAGGCTCTCGATCAGGTCCTTGATCGGCATCGAGGAAATCAGGTAGTCGCAGGGGATGGTTTCCGCTTCCCCGTTATGCACGACCGTAACGCTTTTTACGGCGTTTCCCTCAATGTGTATCTTTTTCGCGGCGGTCTCAAGCCGGATAATGCCGCCCATCGCCCGGATGTCGTCCGCGAGCGTTTCCCACAGCTGGCCGGGACCTTTCTTGGGGTAAATGAACTCCTCTATCAGCGAGGTTTCCACCTTTTTCTGCGCGATGTCTTCTTTTTTGGAAACAAAGGGCTTTTTAATGATATTTAAAAGCGCTTTGCTCAGAGAAAGCCCCTTGACGCGCTGCGCGCCCCAGTCGGCGGAAATCTCGCTCGGGTTAATGCCCCAAACCTTCTCGGTGTAATCCTCGAAGAACATTTTATACAGCGGTTTTCCGAAGCGGTTGATGTAAAAGTTCCGCAGCGAGGTTTCTTTTTTCTTGAAAACCGCCGACCAGACATAGCCGAACCCCGCCTTCATGGTGTTCGCGAAGCCTAAGTTCTGAATTGTCCGGGCGCTCATGGTAATCGGATAGTCGAAGAACTTCTTTAAAAAGTATATCCTGGATACGCGGTTGCGGATCAGCATCACCCGGTCCTCTTTCTCCGGGTCCGGTCCGTTCTCGCTGTAATTCTTTTTGCGGTTCAGTACTTTATCGTCATAGGCCGGCTTTCCCTGCAAGGGCATCAAATCCAGCCAGAACTTCATAATCCGGTCGTCTTTTGAGAAAAAGCGGTGCCCGCCGATATCCATTCTGTTTCCGTTGTAAACGACGGTGCGGGAGATGCCGCCGATAAAGTTGTTCTCGTCCACAACGATCGGCAGGATATCGGTTTCCTTTAGCAACTGATACGCGGCCGTCAAGCCTGCCGGTCCGGCGCCGATAATCAACGCTGTTTTTCTGTCTTGACTCATCATACAACCCGTTTCTCCGACGTCAGTATTTTGCTTTTCAACATTATAACAGGGAAGCATCTGTCGTCGGGCAAATACTTCCCCATCGAGCTTATTCGCCTTTATATACAAATACTTTTCTTCCGATATAGTTCCATACGAGCGCTATGCCCGCGACAACCATTTTCACGAGCAGCAAAAACCGTTCGTAGCTTTCCGCCAAAACCGCTTTCCCAAGATTCATGCCGATTTCGTTGATTCCCAAACCCACGATTCCGACAATCGCGTAAATCAGGAAAGCTTTTAAATTGTTTTTGCTTTTCTGCTTCTCATTGGTAAAAACGAACAAAACGGACAGGATGTAGTTCGCAGTCAGTCCGGCAATAAAGCCGCACGCGATCGCGAGCGTGTTTCTTACGTCCAGAAAACCAAAAACGGCCGCGTCTATGTGCGCGAAAATCCGGTGGTAGAACAGATACAAGACGCCGTAGTCCACCAAAAACGCCAACCCGCCGACCGCGCAGTACCGCAGGAACTCCCTAAGCACCGCCGCGTTCAGGTACTTTTTATAATCAACGATATGTACCACACCTTTGGCTGTATTTGAAAATATTTTATCACGAAATATATTTTTAAGTTAGCATATTTTGTGAACAAACTGTAAACCAACGCCAAAAGCGTACAAAATTTTTGGTATATTGTACAAATTATACCATGCGATGCTTATTTTTGTGTGAAATTTATTCAAATTTTCTGCCGCATTTTGGGCAAAACGCAAAGTCATCCGCGGTCGCATAGCCGCACCCGGCGCAGCGTTTATAGGGCGTAAAGCCGTACCCTGTTTGAAACCGCAGCTGGCTGACGTCAATGTTCGTCGCCTGCCCTTTCTCGATTTTCTTTCCCAGTTCCTTGTCTATCTCGCTCACGCACCCGCAGCAGGCTGTGCGCACAAAATAACGCTTGTTAAAGGAAAACATCGGGATAAAGAAAAGGCTGAAGCTGTTAAATTCCTTATACGCTTCCAGCGCGCCGTACCTGCCGCAGCAGGGGCAGACCAGAGTTTGTCTGAAGCGCAGCGATTCGTGTCCGCCGTTCATGCCGAAAATAAAAAACATACACTCCCACCTTTGCTGATTTATTTATAGCATTTATAAAATTCAATTGCAATATTCACCGACAAATTCTATTCTGATTCGTATATAAAACCACAAAATCTGACAATACTAATGATAAGAACACGAAAGGACGGGATGCAACCGGATGAGTACGAAAAAGGACAAACTGCTCGGCCGCGTGCACAAGAACGCGCAGGTCGGGCTTTTTACCCTGCCGAAGCTGAACGAAATTGCGGATGATCCGTCTTTTAAACAGTTTTTAAGCGAAAACGAAGAACAATATAAAAACATCTACTACAACGCCGAAAAACTGAAAAACAGCCATCCGCTTCTTGATATGAGCGCGCTCGCCAGATTCAGAACCAGAGCGATGCTGAACCTGAGCACATACAAGGACAAATCCACTTCCCACATCGCGGAGATGCTGATTATGGGCTGCACTGCCGGCATTATCGATATGAAAAAGAGCCTTCGGAAGTATGCCGACGCGCCGCAGTCCTCGAAAGAACTGGCGCAAAACCTTGTGGATATCGAAGAAAGAAGCATCGAAGTGCTCAAACAGTATTTATAAACCGCTTCCCGCAAGGGAAGCTAATTTATTGTTTGCACTCCGCTCTTTTTTATGTTAGAATAGGAAAAAGGAGAAAATTTATGCAGCTTGAAAGAATGGACGCCTTTTTTTACGCCAAAGCCGAAATTTACGACAGCCATATGCTAAAGGAACTGCAGCTCGAAGTCTTTTACAAAGAGATCGCGGAATGCTTCCCGGCTGGAAACGCCGAACCGGCGCTGCTTGACCTCGGCATCGGAACCGGGCTTGAGCTTGAAAGGCTGTTTGCAAAGTTTCCCGGACTAAAAGTGACCGGCATCGATATATCGCAGGGTATGCTTGATTTGCTTTACAAAAAATATCCGGACAAAAATATAACCGCGCTCTGCGGCTCTTATTTTGATATTGATTTCGGAAAAGATAAATATGATTTTGCGCTGTCCACCTACTCTTTGCACCACTTTGGCGAAGCAAAAAAGACAAAGCTTTACCGAAAGGTTTTTGACGCGCTGCGCAGGGACGGAATTTACGTCGAGGGCGACTACACCTGCAAGACGCCGGAAGAACAGGAAAAATACATAAAGGAAAGCGAACAGCTTTACAATAAAAACAACATACCGGAAGGGTTTTATCACTACGACATCCCCTTCACCGCCGAGATGCAAATGAAACTGTTCAAATCCGCAGGCTTTTCGGATGTAAAAATCATTCGCGAATGGGAAAACACCAGCATTATCAAAGCGAGAAAGTGATATGCGCACGATAGAAATTAACCAAAACGACAGCGGGCAACGGCTGGACAAGTTTTTAACGAAACGGTTTAAGAATATGCCTTTGTCGCTGATGTATAAATTTATACGCTTAAAAAAAATCAAGCTCAACGGCAAAAAGGCGAAAGAGAGCGACAAGCTCAAGCCGGGGGACGTTTTAACCTTTTATATCTCCGACGAGTTTTTTGAAAGAGGAACAAACGAGCACGCTTTTCTGCGCGTCAAGCCGAAGCTGGACATTGTTTACGAGGACGAGAACATTCTGGTCGTCAACAAACCCGCCGGGCTGATTGTGCATTCGGACGCGAACGAGGAGTTCAACACGCTGATCAACCATATTACGGCGTACTTGTATGCGAACGGCAGTTATAACCCGGACGCGGAGAACAGCTTTGCGCCCGCGTTATGCAACCGCATCGACCGCAACACCCAAGGGTTGGTCATCGCCGCCAAAAACGCCGCCGCGCTCAAGGAAATGAACGACATCATTAAAAACCGCGAGGTGGAAAAGAAGTATTTGGCCGCGGTTCACGGCGTTCCGAAGCAGCAGGAAGGCGTTATCCGCAGCTTTTTGAATAAAGACGCCGACCGCAACCTGGTTACGGTCAAGAAGGTAAAAAACAGCGCGATGGACAAAGAAGCCGTCACAAAATACGCGGTATTGGCGGTAAACAAGGAGCTAAACCTTTCGCTTTTAGAGATTGAGCTGGTGACCGGGCGGACGCACCAGATTCGCGCGCATATGGCGTCCGTGGGGCATCCTCTGCTCGGCGACGGAAAATACGCGGAGAACAAGGCGGACCGGAAAATGGGCTATCGCCATCAGGCGCTGTGTTCTTACTCGCTTAGGTTCGCATTTAAAGAAAAAAAGCCGGTCTTGGGATACCTGAACGGATTGACCCTGACCGCGCCGGAACCGGAATTTATGAAATTGTTTAGGTAAGAGATAAGAGATAAGAAGTAAGAAGTAAGAGATAAGAGGTAAGAAGTAAGAGATAAGAGGTAAGAATTTAGAGATTCGGAGGAATTCAAACTTCAACTTAATAAAACATAAAACGGGCGGTTTTTCCGCCCGTTGTTTTGTTATCCTATGACGAAACTGCGCTTATGCTACGATTCGATGAGGATTTCGTTTCTTAACAAATCCTCGTAGGTCTCGCGCCTGACGACAAGTCTGTCCGCTTTGTCCCGGATGCTGACCATAGCGGGTTTCGGCAGCCTGTTGTAGTGCGACGCCATCGCGTAATTATACGCGCCGGTGACCAGCACCGCCAAAATATCGCCTTTTTTGCAGGGCTGAATCGCGACGTCCTCCTGTATCAAATCGCCGCTCTCGCAGCAGCGGCCGGCAATCGTCGCGACGACCGACTTCTCCTCGTTCGCGCGGTTCGCCACGACCACCGTATATGGCGACTGGTACAAAGCGTATCTCGGATTGTCCGTCATGCCGCCGTCGATCGAAACGTAATTCTTATATCCCGTTATGCTCTTGAAGGAGCCGACCGTATACAGCGTCATGCCCGCGTTCGCGGAAATATACCTTCCCATCTCAAACAGGATGGTCGGGGACTCGAAACCCTTCTTGCGGCAGAAATTGTCCACTTCATTTTTAATGCTTCTAAAGATGAGGTCTATATCTACCTCCGGATGCTCCTCGACGTAGCGCACGCCGATGCCGCCGCCCAAATTGAGCATATCCGCCAAAACGCCGGTTTCCGCCCGAACGTCGGCGATAAACTGAAGCATAATCTTTGCCGCGTCCGAGAACGGCGTGTGCTCGAATATCTGCGAACCGATATGGCAGTGGAAGCCGACCAAATAAACGTTCGGCTTTTTGAGCGCGTATTTGGTCAGTTCCATCGCCTGCCCGGTCTCAATCGCGGTTCCGAACTTGGAGTCGACCGAACCGGTCACGACGGCTTTATGGGTATGCGGGTCGATGCCGGGAGACAGGCGCAAAAGTATCTTCTGCGTTACGCCGTACTTCGACGCGGTTTCGGAAACCGTGTCCAGCTCCTCTTTGTTGTCCACGACGAAGTAGCCGACGCCGCTCTTGATTCCGTATTCTATTTCCTCGTCTGTTTTGTTGTTTCCGTGGAAGAACATCCGCTCGGCCGGGAAGCCCGCCTTCAGAGCGGTATATAACTCGCCGCCCGAAACGACGTCGACGCCCGTACCTTCTTCCTTCAGGATGCGGTACAGGTCAAGGTAGCAGAGCGATTTGCTCGCGAAAAGCGGAATGCTCTTTTCGCCGAAGTATTTTTTGACGCATTCGATATAAATCCGGCAGTTTTCCCTTATTTTGTTCTCGTCGACCAGATACAGCGGCGTGCCGTACTTTTTCGCCAGCTCTACCGTATCCATTCCCGCAAAATATAAATGTCCGTTGTTTCCGATTGTTATATTGTCGTGCAGCATACTTGGCTCCAAAAAGTCGTAGATTTTTCAACGCCTGACGGCCTTGCGTCAGCCTTTGATGGTTTTTAATATCATTCCCCATAATTCGTCACGCCCGATGCTTTTGACGGAGGAATACAGAATAATTCCCGTACCCGGACGCAAAAGCGGGTCCTCCGCGATCCTGCGCGCGCTTTCCGTAAGCTGCGTTTTGTTAAGCCTGTCGCATTTGGTGGCGACAACAACGTAGGGGACCTTGTAGTAATTCAAATATTCGAGCATCATCCGGTCGTCTTCCGTAAATCCGACCTTGATGTCCACAAGCTGAAGTACGAGTTTTAACGCGTCGTTTTCCTCAAAATAATTCTGCGTCAATGCGGACCACTTTTTCGTTTCTTCTTTTCCGCGGTTCGCAAACCCGTATCCCGGGAGGTCGACAAGATATATCTTCCCGTCGACCTCGTAATAGTTTACGGTTATGGTTTTGCCGGGCTCCGAGCTGACCCTCGCCAGCTTCTTTCTGCCCAAAAGCGAATTGATAAGCGAGCTTTTGCCGACATTGGACCTTCCGGCAAACGCCACCTGCGGAAGCCCGCTTTTCACGAGCTGTTGGGGCGCGCCCGCGGACCTTCTAAGCTCCACATTGTGCAGGTTCAATCCGCCCACATTCATTCTCATCTTGCGTATCCTTACTGTTATTATCTTTGTTCAGAGCGATTTCGAAGACTTCGGAGACGTTCTTGACGGGTACGAACGTCAGTCCGTTCTTAATCTCCTCGTCAAATTCTTCTATATCGTTCCGGTTGTCATACGGAATAATAACCGTCTTGACACCGGCCTTGTAGGCCGCCATGCATTTTTCCTTCAAACCGCCGATCGCCAGCACCCTGCCGGTGAGCGTAATCTCTCCGGTCATCGCGACGCTCTGCTTGACGGTTCTGCCCGAAAGCTCGGAGACAATCGCGGTCGCGATGGTAATGCCGGCGCTCGGGCCGTCCTTCGGAATCGCGCCCTCCGGAACGTGGATATGCAAATCGACCTTGGAGTGGAACTCCTCGTCGATGCCCAGTTCCTTGGCGTGCTTGCGTATGTAGCTGATGGCCGCCTTCGCGCTTTCCTTCATGACGTCGCCGAGATGCCCGGTCAGCTCGAGCTTGCCGTTGCCCTTCATGGACAAAACCTCGATACGGAGCATTTCTCCGCCCAAGGAAGTCCACGCAAGGCCGTTGACGATGCCGACCTCGTCCTGGCTGTATATCTTGTCGGGCAGGAACTTCTCGACGCCCAACAGCTCGCGCACCTTTTTCGCGTCGATCTCAAGGCTCTTGCACTCGCCGTTGACAATCTTTTTCGCCGTCTTGCGGCAGAGCGACGCGATTTCGCGCTCCAGCCCTCTGACGCCGTTTTCCTTGGTATAGCTGGTGATAATCTCCCGGATGGCGTCGTCGGTAAACTTAATCATGCGCTTGGTAAGGCCGTTGAGCTTGATCTGCTTCGGAATTAAGTGATTCTTCGCGATCGAGAGCTTTTCAGAATCCGAGTAGCTGCTCATATAAATGACTTCCATTCTGTCGAGCAGCGGCGCGGGAATGGTCTCGGTCGTGTTCGCGGTCGCGATGAAAAGGCACTCCGAAAGGTCTATCGGTATCTCGATAAAATTGTCTCTAAAGGCTTTGTTCTGTTCGGTATCCAACACCTCAAGCAGAGCGCTGGTCGGGTCGCCCAGCGCGTTGCTGGTCAGCTTGTCGATCTCGTCAAGCAGAATAACCGGGTTGGAGGTGCCGGCTATCTTCAGCGCGTTGGTGATTCTGCCGGGCATGGAACCGATATAGGTGCGCCGGTGGCCCCTGATTTCCGCCTCGTCCTTGATGCCGCCCAACGATATGCGGACATACTTCCGGTTGGTCGCCCGCGCGATCGAGCGCGCGATCGACGTCTTGCCGACGCCGGGAGGGCCGACAAGGCAGAGAATTTGACCGCTCAGGTCGGGTTTTAACTGTTTTACCGACATGAACTCAAGAATTCTCTCTTTAACTTTCGTCAGCCCGTCGTGATCCTCGTTGAGATACTTCTCGGCGAGCTTGATGTCCATTCGGTCTTTAGATTTCTTATTCCAAGGAAGCTCCAGACAGGTTTCGATATAGTTGCGGATAACGGTCGCTTCCGGCGTGCCGAAAGGCATCTTCGCGAGCTTGTTGGCTTCCTCCTGCAGCTTTTCCTTGACCGAGTCCGGTATCTTCGCTTCCTGAATCATGCGGGTATATTCATCGACGTCTTCGTTTTCATCGTTCTCGCCGATGCCAAGCTCGTTCTGAATGGCGCGGAGCTGCTCGCGCAGGTACATTTCGCGCTGGCTCTTCTGAAGTCTGTACCGGACTTTGCTTTGGATGCTGCCCTCCAGCTGCATCAGCTGGATGTCCTTCTCGAATACCTTGCACAGCTTCTCGAGCCGCTTAATCGGATCGAACTCCTCGATAATGGTCAGTCTGTCCTCGAAATTAATTAAAAAGGACGAAGCGAGAAAGTCCGCCAGATAGGAAGCGGATTTGATCTGTTTTACCTCGTTGATGATCTCCTGCGAGGGTTTTGCGACGTATTTTAAATACTCGTCAAAGATGATGAGCGTCTCCCGAATGGCGATTTCTTCTTTCTGCCTTGCCAGGGGAGAATCATCCGCGGCTTCCTCGTGGATGGCGATGTCGCTCTTGAGCATGTCGTTTTCATAATAAGAGTTGTAACGCTCCGCGCGTTTGCTTCCCTCGATCATCAGCTGGTAGTTGCCGTTCGGGAGCCTGAGCGCGTGCTTAATCTCCGCGATTACGCCGACCTTCACCAGGTCGTTGTTCTGCGGATCGACAACCGCCATATCCTTCTGAGCGACCAAAAAGATAGGCTCATCCTTTTCGAGCGCGTCCTTGAACGCTTTGATGGAAGACTTTCTTCCAATCTCGAAGCTGGTTGTGATGCGGGGGAATATGACTACGCCCCTTAATGCGATCGTATTGTATGTAAATACTGCGTTTTCAGTTTTTTCGGGGATCATACGAACGCCCGATGCTTTGTCTGCTTTAAGACAAACACGGGCTTTCCTGCCTTTCTGTGATAAACTTTCACGCCAGACTACAACCCCAGCATTGCGGCGCCGATAATGCCGGCGTCGTTACCAAGCTGCGCTATTTTTATTATAGTCTGCTTGGGGCTGTTGCGTGAATATTGCTCTTTCTTAACGATTTCAATGAGCGGCTTTGTAAGGTAATCTTTCTCGTTGCTTACGCCGCCGCCGATGCTTAATACTTCCGGCTGGAAGATGTTGATGATGTTGACGACGCCGCAGGCAAGATAGCCGATATACGCGTCCACCACCTCTTTGCCCGCTCTGTCGCCGAGCCGCATGGCGTCAAAAGCGGTTCTGCCGCCGGCGTTCTCGATGTCGCCACCGCAGAGCTGCCACATGACCGAATCCTTCTCGGCCAGCATTTTCTCTTTGGTCTGTTCGACCAGCGCGGTCGCGGAAGCGTACGCCTCCCAGCAGCCCTTTCTGCCGCAGGTGCACTGCTTGCCGTTGTGGACAATGACCATATGTCCCAGTTCCGCGCCCGCGAAGTTGAATCCGGAATAGACCTTGTTGTCTATGATAATTCCGCCGCCTACGCCGGTTCCGAGCGTAATCATGACCGAGTCGGCGTAACCCTTTGCCGCGCCGACGGCCGCTTCGCCCTTCGCGGCGGCGTTCGCGTCGTTTTCGACGTATATCTTTTTTATGCCGGTCAGGCCGCTCAGCTTCTCCGCGATCGGGTAATAGAGAAACGGAAGCGTGCAGGCGTACACAATGACGCCCCGTTCCGAATCCGCCGTTCCGGGAGAAGCAACCCCGGCATATTCTATATCATCCGTCTTAAGTCCGCACTTCGCGATAACGCGCCCGCAAAGCGCAGCCATATCCGTAAGAATCCTGTCGCCGCCTTCGGTTGTGACAGTCGGGCAGCTCTCTTTGTAGAGAATCTCGCCCTTTTCATTGCAGACGCCTGCTTTTATGGATGTTCCGCCCAAGTCTATTCCAAGATAGTACATTTTTCTATCGCTCCTAAAAAGCTGTTTGAATGGTCAGTCTTCGTCGCTGCCTTCCAGATGGCTCATTAATTTCTTATTAAACTCCACCGCGGTGTTGTAGCCCATCTTTTTCTGTCTGTTGTTCATCGCCGCAATCTCGATGATCACCGCAAGGTTTCTGCCCGGTTTAACCGGAATGGTGATGGAAGGAATCTTGATGCCGAGGATCTCGGTGTACTCGGTCTCAAGCCCGAACCGCTCGTAAATTTTTCCCTGCTCCCAAACCTCAAAGTTGACGACCAGGTCAATCTTCTCGGTTTCCTTTACGGAGCCCATACCGAAAATCCTTCTGACATCGACGATGCCGATGCCTCTCAACTCGATATAATGCCGAATCACCTCGGGCGCAGAGCCGACAAGCGTTTTGGAGGAGACGCGCTTGATCTCGACCGCGTCGTCCGCGATTAACCGGTGGCCGCGCTTGACAAGCTCGATCGCGGTTTCGCTTTTTCCGATTCCGCTGTCGCCGAGCATCAATACGCCCTCGCCGTACACCTCCACAAGAACGCCGTGGCGCGTCACGCGCTCCGCGAGCGCAACGTTCAGGCTGGCAATCAAATTGGCCATGATGGCAGAAGTTTCGGAAGCGGTTCTGTAAAGTGGGGTGTTATACCTTTTTGCAAGCTCAATCATTTCCGGAAAAATCTCAAGCCCGCTGGTAACCAGCACGCATACGACCTGATGCTGGAAAAACTTGTCCAGCGAAGCGTACCGCTGCTCCGGCGTCAGCGAAGCAAGGTACGCGTGCTCCATGTTTCCAAAAAGCTGAATCCGCTCCCGCTCGAAATTCGTAAAAAAGCCGGTAAGCGGAAGCCCCGGACGGCTCATGTCCGAGCGGCGGACATACATCTGCTCGATTCCTTCGGGAATGAATACTTCTTCAAAATTAAAGTCTTTCGCGAGCTTGGTCAGCTTTACCTTATACTGGGAACTTGTCATTTTCGTACGCTTCCTTTGCTTTCCGGTATGATTATATCGTGAATATTCGAACTTAATTTGAACTTTCCGTGTCTTGTTTCTCCGAGTCGGCAGGCGGCTTGTCCGCATTCTCGTCATGCTCGGTTTTTGCCGCTTCGTCAGCCGCAGCGGCTGCTTCTGATTGCACCGCGGCTGCCGGATCGTTCTGTTCGTCCGCGGTCATGCCCTGCTTTGACAGCAGCGCGGCCATTTCAAGATTCAAAGCTGCTTTTTTTCTTGCTTTCTGCTTTAAGTATTTTGAATAATCATCTATAAACCAGACGAAAAATAAAAACGCAAGCGGGATGGCTACTGCCAGCACTTTTGTGGAAGGATAGTATCCGAGGAACTGAGCAAAAAACGAGAAATACCGGTCGGCGAACTTTTCGATAAACGACGCGTTGCTCGCGACGGGATAATAGACCTGTCCTATTTCTTTGAACGTCTGCATAAAGATTAGATTGTAAACGATCAGCGCCACGTCAATCAAAAGAAGGACAGCATAAAATATCGAAGATCCGCCGTAGTTTCTCTCTTCTGTCTGGTTGCCTGCCGTTTCTTTTTTACGCATACTCTACCTTCCCTTTCCTTGATAAATAGTAGGATTCTATTCTAAATGATTATACATGTTTTAAAAGTTATTGTCAATGAAAGGAATGAAATTTTCAATTTGCAAAATTAACTATTGAAAATCAGGTTCTGGCGTGCTATAATTTTTTGAGAATGAGATACGGAATATGGCCATACTAGCCGGGGAGTTAGCGGTGCCCTGTACCTGCAATCCGCTACAGCAGGGGTGAGTAGCCTTTTGAGGGCCGTACCTGTGCCGCTGCGCTTTGGCAACGCCGTTGAGAAGCGGGTCCTGCGCAATTCGCGTTTTGCGAACCATGTCAGGTGGGGAACCAAGCAGCATTAAGCATTTTTGCGGATGTGCCGCAGGGGCGCCTGCTTTGAGGCGGAGCCAAGGCTTACGGGTGGAGGTACCGGTTCGATTCTGGCCGTATGGCCATATTGTGTATCTCATTTTTTTATACAAAGATGTGTCAATCCGCCTTATAAGCGGTTTTTATTATTCAAAAGCAGTTTGCGGTCAGTTTGAGCGAAAGGATGTGAGACTTTGTACAGGGCTCTTTACCGAAAATGGCGTCCGAAAACCTTCGACGAAATCGTCGGTCAGGACCATATTACCTCCATTCTGAAAAAGCAATGCGAGGAAAACAAGGTCTCGCACGCTTATCTTTTCTGCGGCTCAAGGGGAACCGGCAAGACCTCTTCCGCGAAGATTCTTGCGAAAGCGGTCAACTGCGAACGCCCCGTAAACGGCAACCCCTGCAACGCATGTTACAGCTGCCAGTCGATCGACAACGCGTCCGCGACCGATGTGCTGGAAATCGACGCGGCGAGCAACAACCGCGTCGCCGACGTGCGCGAGCTGATCGACGAGGTCGTATATCCCCCGTCTTTACTCAAAAAACGCGTTTACATCATCGACGAGGTGCACATGCTCTCGGACAGCGCGTTCAACGCGCTGCTCAAAACGCTGGAGGAACCGCCGGAATACGTGCTGTTCATCCTTGCAACGACCGAGCTGAACCAGCTCCCGCCTACAATTGTGTCGCGCTGCATGCGCTTTGATTTTAAGCGCATCGAACCGGATATGCTGACCAAACGGCTGCACTATGTAGCCGAGCAGGAGGGCATTCGAATCACCGAAGAAGCCGAGAAGCTGATCGCCAAGCTCGCCGACGGCGCGGCAAGAGACGCTTTGAGCCTGCTGGACGCCTGCTCCGCCGGACGCGGCGACAGCGTTATTACGCTCGAGGACGTTCAGGCGCAGCTGGGCATTACGAACAACGATACGATTATATACCTTTTCTCAGCGATTGTTAACAGGAATATTCCGGAAGCCTTAGGCATTGTTCAGGATGTTCATAAATCTTCCAAAGACCTGAGCGTCTTTCTGGCGGACCTGATCGCTTTCGTCCGCGATATGCTGATCGCGAAAAGCATTCCGTCGGAGAGCGAGAAATACTTAAAAGAGCAGTTTTTCTTCTCCGCGACGGCGTCCGATCAGTTAAGCGGGATGTTAAAGGCCTTTACGACCGAGACGCTGCTCTATTACAGTTCGGTTTTGGAAGACGCGCTCAACACCATCAGCCGGTTTACGGTCAACAAAAAGACCTTTTTCGAGCTGACCGTCATCAAGCTGTGCGATCTTTCCCTTTCCGACAGCCCGAAAGCGCTGCTCGCGCGCATCGCCGAGCTTGAGAAAAAAGTCGCCGAAGGCGTCGCCGGCAAACCCGAAGCGCCGAGCGTTCGAAAACCGTCGGTCGCGCCCATTCCGAACCCGCCGGTCGAGAAAGAAAAGAAGCCGAAAATCGAACCCATTCCTTCGGACGCAGGCGAGAAACCCTTCAAGGCGTTGCCCGAGCTGCTGCAGGAACTAAAGGATCACCCCGACGTCTGCTCGTTTCTCCGAATGGCAAGAATAACCGAAAAAGGGGATGCCGTTATGATTTACACCGACCTGATCGGAAAGCATATCCTGACGCAGCCCGCTGCGAAAGCGGCGATCGAAAGCGCTGTTAAAACCGTTACAGGCAAAGATAAACAGGTGCAGATTCAGGAAAAAACAGGCAAGGAGGAAAACAGCTCTCCCAGCCTGATTGACGAGATAGAAATTTAGATTTTACGGAGGACATATATGAAAGTCAGATTACCGAAAGGCATCGGCGGCGGACCGCAGGATTTGAACTCCATGCTCAAGCAGGCTCAGAAAATGCAGGAAACCATGGAAGCGCTGACCGCCGAACTCGAGCAGAGAGAATACGAGATTTCCGCCGGCGGCGGCGTGGTCACCGTCAAAATCAACGGTAAAAACGAAATCCAGCACATCGAGATCAAGCCGGAGATCATCGATCCGGACGACATCGAAACGCTGCAGGACATTCTTGTCGCCGCCGTCAACGAGGCGATTAAGAAGGTTGCCGAAGCCAGAGAAACCGAGATGGCGAAGGTTACCGGTTCGTTCAATCTGCCCGGACTTCCCGGAATGTTTTAGGCTATGCAGTTCAAAGCCGCCGCTTTCGACCGGTTCGAAACGCTGATTGCAACGCTAATTGCGAGGAAGTTTTGAAAAAATGCAAACGAATACCGCAAGCGGCGCGCTTTGATTTTATCCTGCCGGAAGCTTATGAAAGGCCATATCAAACAGGCGTTGAAAACCGCGTCGAAGGCGAGGAGCGGTCGGGCGTTTCGGCGCAGGCATGCTTTTTTGTCGGGGACGACGGCGGCAAACCGCAGGGCGCGGCATCCGTCGGGATGACCGCCGCGCCGGTGTAACGGGACGCCAACCGCTCTCCCGTTAAAAAAAGAAAGCGTCACGGGCCTTCGGGCGCAAAAACACTGCAGGATATTACACATTTACCTCACAATTCATAAAAAACGATAAAGGGATGGCTGCATGACTCCTGCTCTTGAAAAATTGATCCATCATTTCGCCGCGCTGCCGGGCATCGGCAGGAAGAGCGCCGCGCGGCTCGCGTATCATGTACTGAACATGAACATCGACGAGGTGAAAAGCTTCGCGGACGCGCTCCTGAACGTAAAGAACGCAGTTCACCTCTGCGCCGCCTGCCAGTGTTACAGCGAAAAGGAATACTGCGACATCTGTTCGGACGGCGCGCGCGACAAATCCACCATCTGCGTCGTCGAGGATTCAAAATCCATTGATTCGATCGAAAACCTGCACGAATACAAGGGGCTGTACCACGTTCTGCACGGCGTTATCTCCCCCATCGACGGCATCGGGCCGGAGCAGTTGAAAATCAAAGAGCTGCTCGCGCGTATCAACGCCGACGTCAAGGAGGTTATCGTCGCGACCAACCCCAGTGTCGAGGGCGAGGCGACCGCTCTATACATCGCGAAGATTCTCAAACCGCTGGGCGTCAAAGTCACCCGTCTTGCGTACGGGCTTCCGGTCGGCGCGACGCTGGAGTATGCCGACGGCGTAACCCTGCTCAAAGCCATCGAGGGTCGCACGGAATTGAAGTAGAATAATTAGCAATAATTGTTATTAAAGTATTGATTCTATTCAAAATATATGGTATTATAAGCATGAGAACATGCGCTGCATGTTTATCATGCTTTTCTTTTTGAGGTTTGTCGTATGAAGAATTTACAATTAACCAAAGATTTGTTCTGGACCGGCGTGCTGGATCCGGATTTACGCATATTCGACATCATCATGGAGACCGAATTCGGCACGACCTACAACTCTTATATTTTAAAGGGCAGCGAAAAGACCGCGCTGATCGAGACGGCGAAAGCGGTATTTTTCGACGACTACTGCACCGCCGTAGAAAGCGTAAAGAAGCTGTCGGAAATTGATTATATCGTCGTAAACCATACCGAGCCTGACCACGCCGGCAGCATCGAGAAACTGCTGGACATCAACCCGGACATCACGGTCGTCGGTTCGCAGCCCGCAATCCTGTTTTTAAAACACATTCTCAACCGCGAGTTTAAAAGCATAACCGTCAAGGACAACGACACGCTCAGCCTTGGCGACAAAACGCTGCGGTTCTTTATCCTCCCCAACCTGCACTGGCCGGACACCATGTACACTTACGTTGCGGAGGACAAGCTACTGTTCACCTGCGACTCGTTCGGCGCGCATTACAGCTTCGAAGGGGTTCTGCGCAGCAAGCTGACCGGCAAGGACGAAGCGGACTACAAACGGGCTTTGAAGGAGTACTTCGACGCCATCATCTACCCGTTCAGAAAGCCCTATATGACGAACGCTTTGCAGCGCATCGAGGGTTTGGACATCGACATGATTCTGACCGGGCACGGACCGGTGCTGGACAGCCATATCAAGGAGACGATTCGGCTTTATCAGGAATGGACAAGCGACGTCAACCCGAACCGGAAAAAGACGGTTATCATTCCTTATGTCAGCGCGTACGGATACACCAAGGAAATCGCGGAAATCATTAAAAGCGGCATCGAAGCCGCCGGAGATATCGATGTCCGCGCGTACGATATGGTCGAGCATAAAACGGACGACGTCTTGCAGGAAATCGAATACGCGGACGGCGTGCTGTTTGGCTCCCCGACCATACTCGGCGACGCGTTAAAACCCATCTGGGATATTGTTACCAGCATGAACTACCCGATGTTCAAGGGCAAGCTCGCTTCGGCGTTCGGCAGCTACGGCTGGAGCGGCGAGGCGGTCGGAAATCTCATCGAGCGGCTGAAACAGATACGGCTGAACGTTGCGGACGGTTTCCGCGTCAGATTCAAGCCCGGCAGCGAAGACCGGAAGAATGCTTACGAATACGGGCTTAACTTTGGTAAAATGCTATTGAATCAGTAACATAGCAGAAATAAAACAAATTTAAGGAGGATTTTTACGATGAAGTACGAATGCGCATGCGGTTATATTTACGACCCCGCTGTTGGTGATCCCGAACACGGAATCGCACCCAACACATCTTTCGACGACCTGCCGGACGACTGGGTATGCCCGGTTTGCGGACTGGACAAATCCGCTTTCTCCCCCATCGACTAAAACGCCATCGCTCCTCCCGCCCGCCGGAAAGCCGGCGGGCATTTTTTGCGATTTTCAATTTTTTGAACGATATATTGACAAATATAAATTTTAATATTATAATATTTTTTAAAGACATAGGATTAAATGAAAGGAGCCGGAAAAATGTCCAATGCCTATAGTATTCTTATTCAGCTTATAGAAAAAGGCGGGTACGTTTTCAGCGAACCTTCTGTAACGGAAGAAGATGCTATAGCGTATGCGAAGAAACTGATCTCCAAATACGGCAGCGCCGGCGATCAGGTATATATCTGGCGCGTTGACAGCAGCGGCGCGAAATATTACTACAACGCGAAAAATCAATATACCAAAAACAGAGAACCCTGGTGTCTGGTGAGCTAAGCGCTGTTTTTTACTAATTTTTCTCTTCTTCCCTGCATATACTACAAAAAGAACAATGGCGTTCTATCCATTCTATGGATGGAGCGCTTTTAATCTTTATTGGGAGAGGTTAGAATATGTGCGGGATCGCAGGAGAAGTCAACTTCAACAACATTCTGTTAACCGACGAACAGCAGAAGAACATCATAAAAAACCTAAAGCGCCGCGGGCCGGACGCGGACGGCGTTTATGTTAGCGAAAACGTGGTTCTGCTGCACGCCCGGCTCGCCGTCGTCGATATCGAGAACGGTTCGCAGCCGATGCGGTACAATTACAAGGGCGCCGACTTTGCCATTGTTTACAACGGCGAACTGTACAACACCGAAGATATCCGCGCGGAACTGAAAGCGCTTGGCGAACGTTTTGTCGGACACAGCGACACCGAAGTTCTGCTCAGGGCCTACTGCGTGTGGGGCGAAGACTGTCTTGAAAAACTGAACGGCATTTTCGCGTTCGCGATCTGGAACGAGCGCGAGAAAAAACTGTTTATCGCGCGCGACCGAATGGGCGTAAAACCGTTTTTCTATGTAGAAAAGGAGAAAAGTTTCATCTTCGGCTCAGAGATAAAGGCGCTGCTCGCCCATCCGAGCGTCAAACCCGTTCTGAGCTACCGAGGCATCTCGGAACTGTTCTTTTTAGGACCGGGCAGAACGCCGGGCTGCGGCGTCTTTGAGGATATGTACGAGTTAAAACCCGGCTGCTGCGGCGTATACGACGCGGACGGGCTGAAAACCCGAGCGTACTGGACGCTGGAGGATAAGCCGCATACCGACGACCTGAACGCGACGATCGAGAAAGTGCGCTATTTGGTTACCGACGCCATCGAACGCCAGCTGGTCAGCGACGTTCCGATCGGAACCTTCCTCTCCGGCGGTCTGGATTCGAGCATCATATCCGCGGTCGCCGCCAATTCTTTAAAGCGGCGCGGCGAAAAGCTGCAGACTTTCTCGGTCACGTATAAAGACAACGAAAAGTTCTTTAAAAAAAGCTTCTTCCAGCCGGACAGCGACGAGAAGTACATTCAGATTATGACCGAATACTTAGGCTCCGACCACCACAACGTCGTAATCGGGAACGACGAACTCGCGCAGGCGTTGTACGACGCCGTCGAGGCAAGAGATCTTCCCGGCATGGCGGATATTGATTCGTCGCTATTGCTGTTCTGCGGAGAGATAAAAAAACACGTCACCGTCGCGCTGTCCGGCGAATGTGCAGATGAGTACGAACACACAGGATGACAGCCAAGTACATAGATCATTGCATCGGCTTCTTCTATGCACTTTGCCCGGTATTGTTTGAATCTTAAAGGTTGCGCAAAAGGCCGAGCATTCGCGTTGCTCATATTCCTCGTAGTCATGGTATCCATTATCCGCGCGGCATCGTTTGCCATAAAGGTTTCTATTCATTATAACACCAAAAACGCCCCGTTCTCCATATCGGAAAACGGGGCGTATGTCTTTATCTGAAAATTGCACATGAATGATGGAGGTAATCTGCATACGTATCAATCTTCTAAGAGTTGAAAACCTGTTGAATCATTGATGTGAATTTGAAATCAGAGAATATAATTGATATTTATTTAACATTAGAAAATTTATATGCAAAAAATGTCAATATACGTCGAAATCATTTGACATTAACGTTTTATTTTTATATTATTGAAATTGGAATAAATATATTAGATCTGCTTACAGAAATCAATGGAAAAACTATATATTATGACACCATTGGCAATCCCACGAAATGGCGAGATTGGGCAGGACTTGTTTGGGAATTAGATGCTGTATCTCCATTTTAACAAGGAGTATGATTTATGAGGGAGAAATTTGACCAACAAATATATTTAAAAGAACTTTCAGAGATTGACGGGCCAAAAGATTTATTTTATTATAACCATTCAGAAGAAAATGAAATGAACTGCAAATATTTTGAACTATTAAATCAAAAGTATATTCTACTGCAAAAACAATATGCTAATTCCTTTCAAGAATTGTACTCGGTATTGATGACAAGGCATATAGAAAGGAATATTCAAAAGGTGGAGCAACTATTCATCGAGGTTTTTATTCTCCAAGTTCTTTAGATTTAGTTATTGGAGGTTACAATAGAGGTAAGCTTCTCAAGGGAACTCCTAAACATAACATGTACGATTATGAGTACATTTTTGACGATAAAGGCAATTTAATTTGCTCTAAAAAGTACAGCAATAAGTTTGATGGAGTTTTTAGTGTTATCGCTATTGAATTACTTGTATATGAGCAAAATAGAGTGTTGTCTTTTGTTTTTGAACCATACAACAATCATGCCCTTACTTTCATATCTGAATGCCAATACAAAAATGAAAGATTATCAAGATATGAAAGTGCTATATGTGAATTATATTATGGTGGTTAAGGCTGTACGGAAATTAATGTAGAAACATTTGAGTATATAGATAATTCGCTGAAATCTATTAATTGGTATCGTTATATGCCTTCCATTCAGCTATTAGACCAATACAAATTCACTTTTTCCAGAGATGAAGAGGGTTATTTGTCAACATATACTGTTGAACAGCTTGGCAGATTCGTTCAAAAAAATAATTTAAGTCATGGAGCAGAATCCTACAGAGTCAAGGTGAAGCGTAAGTAAACCTTCTCCGAAACAGCGATCCTATTAATGTTCTGTTCCGCCGTTTCGACGGTGGAGATAGAACAAAAGCTTACGCATCTCCGATAAATCTCCACACAATAATAATATTTGGCACTATCTGTTCATTAACCGTTTCTGCATGACCAACCTACATATTTTTCTCGAAGATGGTTGCTTAACAATTTGCAATGGTTCTGATCCAATAGGTTCTAAATGGAGATAGTTAATTGATAAAAATGACTTGTCAGCAAATGTGATGGCTTGAAACCTGCGCTCAACAGGTTTCAAGCCATGAATCTATCATTGCATAATATATTCTTTATGCCTTACAACTTTTTATTCTTCTGCTATTCTTTCACAAGCGTCAAATCAGAGAGCTTCACGGCCGCGACGACAACGCCGTCGAAGGTGATTACGACGCGGTCGCGGACGATCTGCGACACTACATGGTCGCGGAGATAAACATACTTCGCAAGGCTGCCGCCGGTGTAAGTCTTTGCCCCGGGCTTGAGACGGACAACGCTGCCGACTTTGATGGTCGGCGCAGGCGCCGGCGCGGGTTCGGGCGCGGGAGCCGGAGCGGTCGTCACCGGCGCGGAAGGCTGAGCGGTCTGCGGTATTTTGATTTTCTGCCCGACGATGATCCTGTTCGGATCGGATATCCCGTTATATGCCGCGAGCGCCTGATAGGTCGTTTTGAACTTTGCCGCGATTTTGATTAAGGTATCGCCTTTTACGACCGTATAAACAACATCGCTCGCGGTTTCCTGCTCCGGCCGCTCGGGCTGTGACGATGCGGGTTTGTCAAACAGCTTCCGGACCTCCGCACGGAACCAGTCCATGGTCTTTCCGAACTTTTTGAGCCAATGGTCGCAGTCGGCGTGGTTGCTGCCGAACCCCTGCAGGTGGGCTTCATGATGAGAACAGATTTTATCAACGCCGAATCCGTATGTTTTGCAGAGATAAGCGCAGAACTCCTGCGCCTCTTTCATTACGGCG
>JAKPGJ010000040.1 GCA_029550965.1 Bacillota bacterium | reverse complement strand
AAGTGATGATAAAGCTGCAGAAATCTGTGAGTATGTTGTTTTAAAAGATGCCGAAAAACCAAAGTTTTTACCAAAACAAATAGTAACTATGATGAAAGAAGAAGGATATATAAAGTTTAACATGTATCATCATACTTGCTTATGGAAGAAAAATCCTGATAATTTAAATTTAAAAGAGTATAGACATAAAGTTGCGAATAAAAACTGGTACTGGTATGAGAATTGGGTTAATTATGTTCGGGATTATTGCTCAAAGAATAAATCTTTATTTATGGAAAAGAATATCTAAAAAAGATAGAATTATAAAAAATCTTTAAATTTAATTCTAAATACTACAACCAAAAGGCGCAGCATACAGCTGCGCCCTTTTTTATCTTCCTTCTTACCTCTTCCTTCTTACTTCTTCCTTCTTCCTTCTTACTTCTTACCTCTTACCTCTTGCTTCTTCTCTCTTCCCTAATTCAACTGATACCGATGGATCAAATTGATATAGTCCGCGTCTGCCGCTACCGGGTGACTGCCGAGGTTGGAAATCTGCAGGTCGATGATGTTCGCGCCCTGCACCGACCAGACGTAATCAAGGTAGTCCTCCGTCCAGGGCTTGCCGTCGATGCGCAGGTCGCGCATGGTGGCGATCAGATAGGTTTCGTCTGCGTTGTCGTCGGAAAGTTTTCCCGAACGCGGCACCATCGACATAAAGCGTACAAAGCGCAGTATCGGCTTCCCGCGCTCGCTGCGGACAAAAATCTCGCCCTTTGCGCGCTTAAACTCCAGTTTCAGCGTGCCGATTTCGTTTTTGTCCGCGTCCAAAAACTCGTAAATGCAGGTTACGATGTCCTCAGTATCGGTTCCTTCGGCTCTGAACGTGTTCCGGAAGTAGCGCGCGTTTGGATAGTTTTTGGTGTTGAAGGCGCGGACTTCGTCCTCGGTGCAGTTGTCCGGCTTGCCGTAGTGGGAGCCCCACCAGAACGCTCTCCAGAAATCCTCCTCGCAGTTGTTCTCAAGCCCGGTATCCATGTGCCAGTATTTTCCGCCGGACATATAGCCGAGGCAGATATATGCGTTTCTGCAGGGTTCTCCCTGAATGTTGATGCGCCTAATCTTCAGCTCGTTCAAATCGATAAGCGCTTGTGATTCGGTATAATGGTCGGTATAAGGGCTCTGAGCATAATAATGAGCGCCAGCACAAAGTTCAAGCATACACTTAATATGATCCTTCATTGGTACTGCCCGTCCGCTGGGCAAATCGCGCGAAAGGTATATATAACCTCCAACTTTGTCAATTGCGTGATATGGACCTTGATAAATATTATCAATGCTGTTGTCAAGGTCCTTCGGCGTGTAAACGTGAGACATAATAACAACCCTCTTATTTTTGTTTCTATGTTTTAGGCATTGTAAAGTGTGTAAAATCTAAAAATATTATCTTTGTTCGCGTTCATGGAGCCGATTGTTAAAAATCTCGGATTACCGTCGGCATCGTTTCCAAAATACTGCCAAACATATCCTTTCAGTTTATTTACGGAGACAAGCTTAAAATCGCTGTTGTATACTTCCAACGTTGAGTTCCCTTTTCGATTATAAATGTTGCCTTTTTCGTCAACATGCAGGACAGCGTTACTTACCATTTTCACCGGCTTTGCCGCTGTTTTTGTGGTTATATCAACAGGGATGATTTCATGAAGACCAACGAGTAAAATCCTTTTGTTGAATTTATCCTCAAATATCGAAGCCTGGAAGAAATTATCCAGCACCATAATGGTGTCCACAACATTCAGGCTTTCGTCTAATAATTGCAGGTAGCTCTTAAATTCTCCGTTTTTTAATATCGTATAGTAATACCAAATCTTATTGTCGCTTGTAAAGTAACAGCGTTCATTTTCATAATCTACTCTTTCTTCGCGTATTTTAGAAAAAACGCTTTTTTCTTTTTTATAAGTATATACGCTCTCAGTGACTTCGTCGATTTTTATGATAGCATCTTCCATCCGCAAGCAATTTTCGTGAAAGAACTCGGCTTTTATCATACTAAACAATAATCCGCCTTTATTGTCATACCTTATCGCTTGAGAAATCGGAGGCGAACTATACCCGTTTTGGAATATATTAGAGTTGCAGCTGATTCTTTCATCATCGCTGACAGACAAAACCATTGCGCCCGGTTTTAGGTCTACCTCGCTTCGTATTTTGCCGTTGTCGTCTGTAAAAATAACTTTTTTGCTCATACAATACGCATACCCGTTATCCGTCTTTTTAAACCTGTATATTTCTTTTTCCTCAAGACTCTGCTCAGACCAGAGTTCTATTACCTTATTTTTCTCATCAAGTTTGCAGAAAGTATATTTATATGCCCCGTTATCGGATGTTCTTGTAATAAAATAGGGATACGAACGGTTCGAAAACAACCGGCAAGGGGTAGTTATCTCGAAAACACACTTTTCTTTTTTTGTATTTTTTACCTTTTTTGCTTTCATTTCCGCTTCAATTTCATCGGCGGTGATTAACGGGTATTGTTCTATGCCGTATTGCTGCGGATTCTTGCTGTATTCTTCTTCATCAAGCAAAAGCGGTGTCTTTATTACTCCCTCAAGGTATCGAATTTGATCATACAAATCTTCTACTTTAAGTATTCTCTTTAATAGTTTTCTTTCCTGTTCATTCAGACGAAAAGCAGCGGCGAAAACATCAGCTTTGCCGGTATATTTCGTATAGTGGGTGTTATAATGCCTCGCGGCCATCTTTCCGTTCTCGAACAACAGCATCACAAGGTCATCGTCATCAAAATATAAAAAGGACAGCGCAAAAATGTTTGCTTTCCCGGATATTTTACGGGCCAACTTCTCACTGTCGCTACCATTATTGCAAAAAACATAACAGTAATCCTGAATAGTCTTTATGTCAAGCCTCATATTAGAATTGCTTACTATGTCCAGATACTCTTTACGAAAGCTTACATAAGAAATAGTCAAACCCATGCGCTTACTACCTATCCCACATATTTTAGGTCAGAATAACATAAACTTAACAAAAAAGCAATATTAAAAAAGTTCGTTTACAGTTTTACAACTGTCAGCGAACTTTTTGTTTTATCTTTTGGTTTGCGCTTCGACCAAACGCGTTCCGCAGTATTTTTCGCGCAGCTTCGGCTTTTCGATTTTGCCGGTCGGGTTTCTCGGCACTTTATCAAATATGATTTTGCGCGGGCGCTTGTAGCGCGGCAGATCGATGCAGAACTCCATGATATCCTCTTCGGTGCACACAGCGCCCTCTTTCAGCTCAATGATCGCTGCCGCTATTTCGCCGAGACGCTCGTCGGGCACGCCGATCACGGCGACGTCCTTGATTGCGTCATGCTTGCGCAGGTAGTTCTCGATTTGGACGGGATACAGGTTCTCGCCGCCGGAAATGATGACGTCCTTCTTGCGGTCAACCAGATAGATAAAGCCGTCCTCGTCGTACTTCGCCATATCGCCGGTGTAGAGCCAGCCGTCCTTTAACACCTCGGCGGTCGCTTCCGGGTTTCTGTAATAGCATTTCATCACGCCGGGGCCTTTTACAATCAGCTCGCCCACTTCGTCAACGCCGACAGGCTCGCCTTTGTCGTTGACAATCGCGGTCTCCCAAAGGTAGCCCGCTTTTCCGATCGCGCCGACTTTATGGACGTTCTCGACGCCGAGATGCACGCATCCCGGTCCGATCGACTCGCTCAAGCCGTAGTTCGTGTCGTACTGATGGTTCGGGAACACACTCAGCCATCTGCGGATCAGGCTGGGCGGAACCGGCTGCGCGCCGACATGCATCAGCCGCCACTGGCCGAGCCGGTAATCCTCGAGTTTCAGCTCGCCGCTGTCGATGGCGTCCAGAATATCCTGCACCCACGGAACCAGCAGCCAGACGATGGTCGCTTTCTCTTCCGAAACCGCCTGCAGAATCCACTCCGGCTTTACGCCGCGCAGAAGCACTGCTTTTCCGCCGGTCAGCAGGCTGCCGAACCAGTGCATCTTCGCGCCGGTATGGTAAAGCGGCGGAATGCACAGGAACACGTCTTCGCGCGTCTGCGAATGATGGTTCTGCTCGGTCAGGCACGCGGAAACAAGCGCTCTGTGCGTGTGCAGAATCGCCTTCGGGAATCCGGTCGTGCCGGACGAGAAGTAAATCGCCGCTTCGTCGTCGTCTTTTAAATCGACGGCAGGCGCGGTGGAGGAACAATAGGTAACCAGTTTATCGTAACTGTCGGCAAAGGTAGGCGTGCACTCGCCGACAAAGAAGAATGTCTTGACGTTGCGGATGTGGTCAAAAATCTGCTCGATGCGGCCGATAAACTCCGGTCCGAAAATCAGCGTGTTGACCTCGGCAAGCTCTAAGCAGTATTTGATCTCCTCCGCCGTATAGCGGTAATTCAGCGGCACGGCAAGCGCGCCGGTCTTGAGAATGCCAAAATATATCGGCAGCCACTCGAGGCAGTTCATCAAAAGAATCGCTACTTTATCGCCCTTTTTTACCCCTCTGGTCAACAGCAGGTTGGCAAAGCGGTTAGCCTTTGTGTCGAACTCCTTCCATGTCATTTCGCGGCGGTATCGTTCCGACGAAGTAATCTCTATCAGGTTATACTCGCGCCAGGTCACCTCTCGGGCGGGCTGGTTGGCGGGATTGATTTCGACAAGACTAACATCCTGGGGATAAAGTTTTGCATTTTTTTCCAAAAAATCCGTAATAGCCATACGTTGGATACCCTTTCAAAACATACTCATGTTGCAAAATTCAACATCTTTTTTATTCTACACCCTCACGGCAATAAAAGCAAGAAAAAATTAATATTTATACATTTTTTCTTTATGTATCTTTCGATCTGCGCTTCTCTAACTTAATGCCGGACCAGAGAATAATGATGATCTGCCCCGGAATGCCGATGATGAAGATGAGCCAGACGTTGGGCGACATAAAGGTAAGATAGACCGAAACCAGCGTGCTCCACATCAGCAGCGAAACGAAGAGGTAGTTCCAGCGCGGCTTGCCCCATATCGAGTTAAAGACCAAAAGCACGATCATGGTGATGGGGAGCGCGTATACGAAAATCGTCCATAGGTAGTTATTGAAAATGCCGAAGCAGACGAAAACAATTGTCGCGATCAGCCATACCAGCATTGTCGCAAGCAGGGTGATGATGAACCGGTTTCTTTTTTTATACTTGTCCTCTCTGTGCGCTTTGTATTCTTCCTTCGTATGTTCCGCTTGCAGAAGGTAGTCTACGCTGACGCCGAACAGGTCCGCGATCTGCTTGAGCACCACGATATCCGGAATGGATTCTCCTCTCTCCCATTTGGAAACCGCTTTGTCGGTATAATTCAGTTTTTCCGCAAGTTCTGCCTGTGTGAGCTGCATCGTCTTCCGCAGCTCGATGATATTCTGGGCAATGATCTGCTTTAAATCGTCCATTCTTTTTCCCTCCGCAAGCAGAATTTTATATTTACGCATTTATTTTAAATATATTCAATATTAGAAAAATCCCTTGATTTTCAAGGCTTTCCTGCGGCTCTACCAGCAGTAGAGCGGCCGTTTCTCGTCTCTACTTTGCCAAAAACTTACAGTAGGGCGTTTGAAACCAGGTGTAGGTTGATATGCAGTTTCTTTATTTATAACATATTTTACAGATAAACGCAAATCATAATTTACGACATTTTGACAAGCGGAAAGCGAAAGGAGTTTTTATGAAGCGCAACAAACCGGTATATTATGAGGTAACCAAATTTAGCAGCATCCGCGAAATGCTGGAAATCGCCCGAAAAGAGGCGGGGAACGACATCGCATTTAAATATAAGAACGGCGATGGCGCGATTGTCGGCGTTACTTACAACGAATTCGTCGAGCAGACCGAGCAGCTCGGCGCGGCGCTTACCGAGCTGGGCTTCGGCAGCAGCCACATCGCCTGCATCGGTCCGAACAGCTATAAATGGGTGGTCACCTATCTGACCGTTTTAAAGTCCGCCGGCGTTTTTGTTCCGATCGACAAAGAGCTGCCGGCGCGCGATATCCTCAATATCGTAAACAACAGCGACAGCGAGGTTGTCTTCTGCGCCAGGAAGTACGCTGATATGTTCAAGGAAAACGCGGACAAAATACCGAACGTCAAACTCTTTGTCTGCTTTGAGTATGCAGAGGATGTTGCGGACGGCATCGCCATCCGCTCGTTCGACAAGCTGCTCGAGTACGGCAGAGGTTTGGACAAAGCAAAGTATCAAAGCCTAAAAAGCGACCCGAACCAGCTCAAAATGCTGGTTTACACGTCCGGCACGACCGGAAACCAAAAGGGCGTTATGCTTTCCGAGCACAACCTGGTTTCCAGCGTCTACTACGGGCTTCAGGTTTCGACGGTTTACGACACCTGCCTTTCCGTACTTCCCTACCACCACACCTATGAAGCGGTCAGCGGACTTTTGGTTTCTCTGCACAAGCATTCGACGATCTGCATAAACGATTCGATGGCTTTGGTTGCGAAAAACTTAAAACTGTATCGGCCTTCGTATGTGTATCTGGTTCCCGCGTTTGTCGAGGTTTTCTACGCCAACATTCTAAAGCAGATTGACGAGAGCGGCAAGGCAAAACAGTTTGAAATGATTGTAAAGCTGAGCAACAGACTGCGCAAGGTCGGCATCGACCTGCGCAAGGTGTTCTTTAAGAAGATACATGAAGGTTTCGGCGGAAGGCTCAAAAAGATAGTCTGCGGCGGCGCGCCGCTGCGCCCGGAACTGGGCGACTTCTTCGACGCGATCGGCATCAATCTGATTAACGGCTACGGCATTACCGAGTGCTCGCCGCTCGTCAGCGCGAACAACGATTATTTCAACGACTGCAGGACGGTCGGCATCAAGCTCCCCTGCATCGATTTGCGCATCGACTCCCCGAACGAGGACGGCATCGGCGAGGTGTGCGTCAAGGGCGACGTCGTTATGCTCGGCTATTATAAACAGCCGGAGCTGACCACGGAGGTATTAAAAGACGGCTGGTTCTACACCGGCGACTACGGATGCCTGAACGATAAAGGTCAGCTGCTTATCACCGGCAGAAAGAAGAACATCATTGTCCTCAGCAACGGCAAGAACGTTTACCCCGAGGAAATCGAGAACTATATTCAGCGCATCCCCTATGTCAGCGAGGTTATCGTCAAGAGCGCAAAGGACGAGACCGGACAGGA
>JAKPGJ010000033.1 GCA_029550965.1 Bacillota bacterium | reverse complement strand
TTTACTTTTACAACAACCAGCGCATCCAGCTTAAAACAAAACTGACTCCGCTTGAAAAACGAAGTCAGTTTACAGCTTGATTTTTAATTACCTACCATAGGGTTCTTTTTTTGCAGTCCGCACAATCTGGTGCGGTGCATTATCGGATACAGGTTTTTGTTTTATGGGATATAGCTGCTGTCCGTAATCAGCAGCGCTTCCAGCGGCGGTTCGCTCTGGAGCAAACCGACGGTATAGACGGAGTTGACGATTCCGGACTTGAGCACGACGCTGGGCAGCGAAAGGATCGGCAAATCGGTACCGGCGAGCCTGACCTGAACGGCGTAAGTGCGGGGGTCCACCTCGATATAATCGGTCGATTCGGTAAATTCCACGTTCTCAAAAATCTTTGTGCCGTCGCGCAGCGTAACATCGACCGCCGGCGTGTTGGGGGAAAGGTGGACAAACCGTATGTAAACCTTGTTCGGGTCAATCTGGGGCATAAACTCTTCCTGAATGACATGCGGCATAATCTCCGACAACATGCCGACAGCGGCGATTGTCTGAGCGGTATTCGGCAGAATATCCAGCGTGGCGCTGATAATCGGGTTCATTTTCTGATCGACAGGGAAAACCTGAATCGTATAGTTTCCGGTCGGCACGCGCAGGTATTGGGTGATCTGTTTATACAAAAGACCCTTTGCGATCAGGGTTCCGTTTGCGTAAACGTCAACCGCCGGCGCGTCCGGGGAAGCGTGAAACAGCCGTATATACGCGGTTTCCTGCGGCATCAGCACGTTGCCGTTCGGACCCAAAAACTGATTATTCATAAAATATACTCCTTACAAAAAGTAATTATAATATTATTTTATGAATCGGTCCGAATGTTGTTAAACTGGGAAACATACGCTTTTTTGCATTTTTCTTTATATGTTTTTTGCGCATAAGCCAACAACTCGCGCTCGTTTTCTATCGCGCCTTCGTACGGATAATTCCTGGCGGCTTTTTCAAAGTCTTTTAGCTTTTAGATGTTTTTGCGCCTTCTGCTCGTCATGGTGGTAAAACAGTTCGTAGGCGTATAAAAAACGATTGACTTCCGGCAGTTTAGACGACGCTTGTATGTATTTTTTAAAATCCTTGCTTTCCAGCGTTTCTATGTTATAGAATCGGTTCTCGCCGATGAGCTCGCAGAAGATCATCTCCATGGTAACATTATGCCTGGATATGCCGATTAAGTTTTTGTCATGCGCTAACAGGTAATGACCGATTTTCTTGCCGTTTCAAAGTCTAATGCATCCATCGCCCGCATGCAGGCTAAAATGTTGAAAGCGGCGTTCATAGGATTGCTTGTATGATCGCCGTTTTCAACGCCAAACCATTCGGCGGGCATATCTCTCAACCGCTTGCCTTTCGCAAGCTGCTCGTTTATTTTCAGCTTTATCCAAAAATCTCTTTTCGTTTTATAATCCCTTTTTATTTTCAAAGCGTTAAGACCGTCATTGTTGATCGGATAAATATACAAAGGAACACCGTTTATCAGCGCAAAGATTACGCCCATATAAGTCAGTATCAGAAAAAGAGCGATAACACGGGATAATCTTGAGATATGATATACAAAACAAGCGTCAGCGCAGACGCAATCAAACCCGCGATTACGCCGCCGAAGTTAAAAAGCATGGTCGGCAAATCGTCGGTATATGGTTCGGGCGGCGCCATCAGACACTGTCCGGATGTTCCCATCAAAGAGTACCTTTTGCAGACGATTTTTCCATCTTGCTTTATAAATAAAAAACTGAAAACTCTAATAGAAACAAACCTGTATCCACTCAGCAATCCAAAGATTAAATGCCCGGCTTCGTGAATGATAATATGCGCAACGATCGCGATAAAGGAAAAAGACAGTAAAATGCAAACAAACAGCAAACAATTCGCGGACGTGATGTCTTCGCCGAAAATTCTTACAGGATAGGGTGCTATATAGTTGCGTAAGACAATGCCGGAAAGAATGACAAACAACAGCGTGATCTATGTCCATGATTTCTTATTTTTCATGCTTTTTAATACCTTTCTCGGATTTTTTCTATAAGTACTGCGCCGCCGTCAGCGAACTGTTGATATGCGTCGCTTTGACACCCGCCTGTGTGAGCGCGCTGACCTGGTCCTTCATCAGCGAAATCAAAGGCGAGATAACCAGCGTCACGCCCGGCAGCATCAGGGCGGGTACCTGATAGCAGATTGATTATCCGGCACCTGTCGGCATAACGCAAAAAACGTCACGCCCGGATAAAATGTGGTCAACAATCTGCTCCTGCCCGGCGTGGAAACGGTCATATCCGAAATAATGTTTTAGTGTTTCGTATTTGTTCATTGGGTTATATCTACTTTTTTTCGTAAAGTTTAGAGTTGCTGTTGTTCTATTACGGTCGCTACAATGCGGAAAAAAATCTCTGCATTCGTCGTATTAGATTCTCCGATTAGAATAACTCAGTCCTGTCGAAACAGTGACCATGCTTTTGTGTACCTCAACGGTATATCATATAGTTTTATGATGTTTTCAAGTTCTTGACTGATGGTTGATTCGCTATCAACAATTTCGATTTCTTTGCCGCTTTTGGTTACGGCAATATAATCATATTTGCCATTCGAATATTCTTTTACTTCAATATAATCTATCTCTGAATAATCGTAGCTTTTCTCATTTATTGCAAAAACTCCTTTTACCACAATAGCATTATCCGTGTAATAAGTATAATTGTTGAAGCTAAGCACCAACAGCGGGAAAAAGAGAATTACTAATACTCCGGACAAGAATATATTAAATTTTTTCGGGTGATCCTGAAAAGAACCCTTTTGATATAACTTATCTGCTTTCCGTATAAACCCTTTGTTGGTGATATAACTGTATATTAAAACAATAGGTATTCCGAAGATAAAGCACGCTATTCCAAATAAAAAATCCTGCAGCTCGCTCGTTAGAAATTGTATAGCATTATCTGGTTTGAAAAAATACTCCAAAAAATAACGTTTTGCAACACCAAAAACAATAGGGGCAAAAACATTAAGAACACATTACTAAAAACCAGACATTATATAGAAAACGCTGATATAAAGGCAGTACCTTTACTCTTTTTTTGCGCTTTTTGTGCGCCGCTTTTAAATCTTGAATATCTTCCTCTTGAAAGTCATCATTTTCGTCCTCAAAATCATAATTGCTCGGGTTTTTTATATAGAGTACAAAGAATAGAATTATGCACGCATACAATAATAAAGCGATGAGGTAATAGATAAGAATTCCCCCTTTTACATGGTGCATTTAAGCTTATTTAATCATATCTAATTGCTTGGAAAAGTCAATGTCTTTCTATCATCCGCTCGTCCTCGCCGACCGTGCCGATGAGCAGTTCGCTTTGCGGGTCGTGCGTATTACTGCGCCGCTCGGCGGAAGAAATGCTGTCGGTCGCGTAGCAGTAAACACAGCCGTTTAAACAGGAATTGTAGGAGCCGATATCAATGCTCTTGCAGCAGCTGCAGCCCTCGCGCTGGTTTTTATCCCGCTCGGCGACAATCGGGTGACCGCAGATGCGCTCAATCAAACTTTTATCAATACAGCTTGCTTTTTCAATGCCGAATCGGGTCAGGTCGGCTTTCTCGCAGCAGGCGGTGATTTTCAGCCCGTGCGCTTTTGCCTGCGCGCCGAAAAATGAGCTTAATTCCGCGAGTTCCTCATCGGCAATCAGACGCACCAAATCGGTCTTTAACTTCGGGTACATATCCACAAAGCTGATGGTTACGGTTTCGGTAAACCCTGCGAGTTTGCAGCAGAAGCGTTCAAACTGCTCTTTATGATAGGAGATATCCATCTTTTCGTTCAATATAATCGGGTCATAGCGCCAGATTACCCGCTCTTTGCCGATAAGGCTGCTTAATTGAATAAAGGTTTTGATAATATCTGCTTTGTCGCGCAAGCCCCTTTCAATCGCGCGGTCATACGGCGTCAGGGTGAACTGAAAATAATATTTATACCCCAGCCGGTCCAGTTCTAACAGTTTGTTTAAGATATTCTGCGCGTCCTTCGTCCAAAAGACAATGCAGTCCACCGTTTCGGGCGTCAGCCTGATTCTGCTTAACTGCTTGTGGTTCATCGGATTGCGCGTGCAGACAGAGCCCGCTCTGATCCGGTTCATAAACCATTCCGAATAATAGCAGGGAATATCGGTTCTGCGTGATGCGGAGAGAATCATAATGCCTTTTCCTTCATCAATAACTTTTTGCTTGATTCCACTCGTCTATAAACTGCCGGATAGATTGCTGCCGTCTGCTTCTGTCCGCGTTTATAGCTTTCAGCGCCACAGCATAAAGCTGTTGGTTCAGCTGCCATTTTTCAGGCGTTCTTTCAAAATCAGCAAACAAAGCAAACGCTGTAGCACCCATCAGATACACGTTGGAAATCTCGTCGATTTCCGCGCCTTTTTCGAACTCTTCGGGCGACATGAAGCGGGAAGAACCGTACATTCTGCCCATCGTATTGATAAAGGGACGTTTCGCATACAGATCAATGTCGCAGAGAACGGTTCTGTCCGCTTTGAAATCATACATGATGCAGCCGTCGTAAAAATCAATGGCTACATACCCTTTTAAAGCGACAAAGGCATGAAAAGCAAGCACAGCGTCAAAAACTTCCAGTGTCTTTCCGAGTGGCAGTTGAAGAAACTTTTGTCTTGATTCTGGATACTGCCTTCCCAAACACTCGGCATCTGTCCATTCAAAAACTGCGGCAAAACCGCCGCTTATTTCTTCGGCTTTGATAAGCCGAATTAGGTTGGGGTGCGCAAGTTCTTTGTAAAGCGGAACGGAAGCCTTTAGCCTGCTCACAGCGTCTGCGGGCTCTCCATTATATCGTGCAGTCGGCGCGCCTGCGAACTTGACAAAATACTTCTCACCGCCGTTCTGCACGCCGAGGCAGAGGTTGCCGGAATCCTGGTTGTCAAAAACCTGAAAGACCCTGCCGTATTGATGGATAAAGGATATATCAAACGGAGATTTCAGTTTGAACGGAATGCCGTCAATGTACTGTATGTAAAAGTCCATTGCATCATAGTTTGCATGCATAATTCCTCCCGCGTTTGCGTTATAAATCCATTTCGGGCTGATTTTTAGAATGCTCTGTTAGGTGCTTAAACAGTACAGGCTGAATATTGGGGTAGGTTAGCTTTTCCGGCAATGTATCCTGCAGAATAATCTCCCCTATTTCAAAATCTGGAAGTCTGCCAAGCTCATAAACCTCGGCAAGAAAAACCTGCCCCGTTGAAAAATCTTTTTGCCCATGAACCGAGTAATCAAAAACAGGTTTGATTTCAAACCGGACAGCGCCCGTTTCCTCGTACAACTCACGTTTCGCGGCTTCCAGCGCGGTTTCGCCGGGTTCGATATGCCCTCCCGGCACTTCGTACGTATCTCTCTGCTTATTTCTGCAGAAGATCCACTTGCAGCTGTCGCTATCGTGGTAGCGTGCAAAAATGATTGCATAACGGTAATATTTTAAAAAACCGGCTTCATAGGTGCGCACTTCGAGTTTTGTGTTCTTAAAAAAACAGGTTGTCCAGATATTATAACCGTTGCGGGTGTAAAACCTGCGGACAGCATCGGCGTCTTTTGTAGCAGAGGAGATTAATATATGAAAAATCCCATTCTTTTCAGCCGCTTCTTCTACGGCTTTTAACAAATTCTCGCCGATATGATTGTTTCGTAAATCCGCTTTGACATACAAGTCATTTACCTGCAGAAAGTCTGCGCCTGCGGGGAAAATGTTGTATTCGTTGTCTTTTATTACCTCAGCTGTTAGGTATCCGACCACTATATCGCTGTCTAAAGCAATATAAAAGTAATCGCTCGGCAGGGACAAAATTGACTCTTTCGTATCTGCGGCAAAACCGTAGGTGATGTTTTCGTACATCCATTCCTGCTGCAGCTTTAAAACTGCATCTGCATATTCACTTGTAAATTGCTTGATAATGATATTCATGTCAGACTCCAAAAGATTTTTTATACTTCATTATCTTACCATAAACCTTAATAAAAATCAAAACAACTTTTTTATTACTTATAACATCAATGTTTGCACTCTTCCGTGCCTATGTCAGTTAAGATACCGACGACCTCGTCGTAGGGCATCGAGTACCGCTGGGAGAGATAGCGCTGGGAAGCGGCAAGTTCGCCGTCCGGTCCGCCGAGCTGGGTAATGATAACCTTCGCCAGCGCGGGGTTCGGATTCTTGATATTGACAGGGTATTGCAGTTTTTTATCGTATATCCACATACACTATGCCTCTCTTTCGTTCTGCCACGGCCAGGGGCTCTTTATCCAATTCCAAACAGGCCCGCCTGCGTTGTCCATCGTAAGAGGCCCGTATGTTTTTTCAAAGTTAGCCCGAAGCTCTTTTGCTTCTTTTACAGCTCTGCTGAATTGGTTCAGCGCGTTTTTATTGGTAGGATGCGCCTGCAGATAAAGACCGATCTCGTCAACCACGAAATCAGCCGCCTGCAGAGCCCGCAAATCCTTCATTCTGTTGTTATTGTTCATTTTGCTGTTCATTTTCTTCCTCCGTTTCCGCCGTAAAACGGCAGGTCTAACGCTTTAAACAAGGTGCCCCGGCGCAGAGCGGTTTCGGGATCAAATAAGTTCTCGAACGGCTGGTACGGAACATAAGCCATTGCCAGCGAGACGTGTACGGGGAACACGTTTTCATTTTCCATTCTGTCCACGTTGGACATATTGTCATCCTGCGTCCGGTTGTCCTGCGTCTGATTGTCAGGCATCCGGCTGCCGGGAGGTTGCGTTCTTGGCATACTTCTATTCATACCGCGGTTTAAATCCGGCATATTGCCCAAATCAGGGGAATATTCGTATTCCATCAGTGCATAAACTCCTTAAATTTAATTCTGCAAAGCCTGCGGGCTTTGCTGTTACTATTATATGCGGAGCGGGATTATTCGACAATTTTCGCCTTTTGCCGTCTTTGCGCAGATTTGGCGGTCGTTTCGGGGCAAAAAATATAAAAAAACCGGCATATTCGCTGATGCCGGTTTTTACCGCGTGTTACTAAACCTTTATTTTTATGCGTTAATCGCCCAAAACTTCGCCGATCGGTTCGTTGAACACAAGCGCAGCCATTTGGTCGGCCGGGGTAGGGGTTTTGTTGATGACGACAAGGAAACGCCCTCGAAAGAAGTGCAAAAGCCCTGCCGCCGGATAAACGTTGAGCGAGGTGCCGCCGACAATCAGCATATCCGCCGTATGGATGGCGCTGACCGATTTGTCGAGCACTTCTTCGTCAAGCTGCTCGCCGTACAGAACGACGTCCGGCTTGATGATTCCGCCGCAGTCGCAGCGGGGAACGCCGGTCGAGTTGAGAACGGTCTCGAGCGGGTAGAATTTGCAGCACTTTATGCAGTAGTTCCGATAGACGCTTCCGTGCAGTTCGAGCACGTTTTTGCTTCCGGCAGCCTGATGCAGGTTGTCGATGTTCTGGGTGATGACCGCTTTCAGTTTGCCCTCGCTTTCCAGCTTCGCGAGCGCGTAATGCGCTTTGTTGGGCTTTACGTTCGGGTAGAGCATCTTGTCGCGGTAGAATTTGTAAAACTCCTCGGTATGTTCGAAGAAAAACTCGTGACTGAGCATCAGCTCGGGCGGATAGTCGTATTTTTGGTTGTAAAGTCCGTCCGTACTGCGGAAATCGGGGATGCCGCTCTCGGTGGATACGCCCGCGCCTCCGAAGAATACGATTCTATTGCTTTGGTCAATCAGTTTTTTTAGTTTTGCGTTCAAGGAAGAACATCTCTTTTTATAAAGATTTTAGAACATTATCATTTTATCACAAACGAACCGGCGCATCAATAGCTTTGGTGTTGACAATAAAAAATTTTTATGTTATCTTTATAAAAGAGGATTTTACAATATGTTCAAATTTTGTTACAAAAATCGACGCGGACAGCGGCGCGTGCATATTGTCAACAGCACGGGCTTGGCTGTTTGCGCCTGAGAAGTGAGAATAGGGGTTATTAGGATATCACTGTCAGGCTGCGCTTGGCAGTTTTTTGTTTGATAAAAGCGCGAACCAAGAAAAGCGCCTTTCCATGTAATGAAATCGGCGCATTTTGACAGAATATACTAAAAGGGGGGATTTCTCTGAAAAACGCCTTTTTCAATCAGCTAAAAAACATATTTTTAATAAGCGTATCCTGTGTGATTTACGCTGTCGGAATCAGCTTGTTCTTGGACCCGAATAAACTGGCGCCGGGCGGGATATCCGGCATCGCCATTATTATAAACCACTTGACCGGGATTGGAACGGGTACTTTGATTATCCTGATGAACATCCCGATTATGCTCGTGGCTATTTTGAAGTTCGGCATCAGACTGTTTTTCTCGACGATTTTCAGCCTTGTGGTGTCGTCCTTGTTCATCAACCTGCTCGCGCCGATCGGGGCATTGACGACCGACCCGCTGCTCGCGTCGGTGGCGGGCGCGGTTCTTGTCGGTTTCGCGCTCGGCGTTATTTTCAGAGCGGGAGCGACGACCGGCGGAGCGGACATCATCGTCAAGCTCTTGCGGCTGCGGTTCAGGCATATCAAGACCGGCGTGATTTTCTTTATCTTCGACTGCGTGGTCGTCGCCGCTTCGGGCATCGTTTTTAAGGATTTAAACGCGGCGCTGTACGCCGGAATCGCGGTTCTGATACAGGCGTATGTTTTAGACACGGTGCTCTACGGCGCGGAGGGCGCAAGAATTCTCTATATTATCAGCAACAATGAAGAAAAAATCGCACAGCGCTTTTTAAAAGAATTAGACGTCGGCGTGACCTATTTGGACGGTCAGGGCGCTTACACGAAAAGCGAGAAAAAGGTGATGCTGTGCGCGATGCGCAAACAGTTGCTGCCGCAGGCAAGGGAAATCGTGAAGCAGGAGGACGCGGAAGCGTTTATGATTATCACAAGCGCAAACCAAATCTTCGGCGAGGGCTTCAGACGGCACGACAGCGAGGATTTATAAAAAGTCGTTTCTTTGTATGTTGACTAATTGTAAGTTTGAAAAAGTTCATATGCCCCGTTTTCCTGCAGGGACTTCATAGCGGGCGGGGTTTTATAAAAAATAAAAAAATCAGAGGCGTGAACCTCTGATTTTTTTTGGTGACCCGTAGGAGAATCGAACTCCTGTTACCGCCGTGAAAGGGCGATGTCTTAACCTCTTGACCAACGGGCCGTATGCCAAATGGCGGGTTGGTAGCGGAAGTGGGATTTGAACCTACGACCTATCGGGTATGAACCGAGTGCTCTAGCCACTGAGCTATTCCGCCGTGTTGTACCGCCATCAGTGACTTCGACATTATAACAATAATCGAGCAAAATGTCAATACCCTCATTCGATTTTTTGATTGTTTATTTTTAACAAATTTACATCATTACACCGAAGGATTTTCGGCTTTTTCGTAGAATTCTTTTGCCAAAAAGGGCAGCGTGGAATCGTTCTTTATCAAGCGGATGGCGTCTGTAAAATTATCGACGCACAGCTCAAGATAGTCCTGCCCGAACGCCTTTGTGGCATTGCAGGGGTCTCCGGCAATCTGATGCGGATAGTCCGCGTACCAGCAAAAACCGTTGTAAATGCCCTTCTCGGTATAAGGCGCGCTTCTGCCGAGAGAAGCGGTTTCGCTGCGGTCGAGCAGTTCCATGTGGACGAGCGACGCATCAATCGCCATCATCTGCGACGTTTCGGTAATGTCCGCATGTCCGCCGTCGGGCGTAACGCGATGCTTGGCGAAAACCTCGCGGTACTGCTGTTCCGTCAAATGCCAGACGTTGACGGTATAGATATCGTAGTCTCTAATTTTGTCCAGCATCGACTGCGCGAAGTACGCGAGCATGTAATTGTTGCCGCCGTGACCGTTTGCGAAAACGATTTTCTTAAATCCGTTTCGGGAAATCTCCGCGCAGAGCGCTTCCAGAATCTGAAGCTGTAGAACCGCGGGCAGAGCGACGGTGCCTAACTTGTGCCGGACCTCGCTGACCTGTCCGAACGGGTAGTACGGGAAAATCATAAACTCCTCTTTTTCGGCGGCTCTTTCGCAGATCTCCCGCGCGATGAAAAGATCGGTGCCGAGCGGCAGGTGATACCCGTGCTTTTCCAGACAACCGATCGGGATAACGCATACGCCTTTTGATTTTTCGATCGCATCCTTGAATTGCAGTACGTTGACTTTTTCCCAGTTCATACGCTTTTCTCCCGTACGCGTTGTCCGTATATATTTTAGCAGAATCGATTCAAAAAATCAATAGGTTCTAGGATAGGTTTTGCTTTCGCGCGGCGCGGAAATAGTATATCTGATCTTTATTGTTTTCATACAAATCTTTATTGTTTTCATACAAAGAAAGCCGCCGGGTCTGCCGGCGGCTTTTGGTTTTATCCGACCATTTCTTTGGTAATCGTGAGTTTTTTTATGCTGGAATCGGACGGTATTTCGTACATGAAGCGGGTCATGACTTTTTCCGCGATGCTGCGCAAGCCTCTTGCGCCGGTGTTCTGCTTCAAAGCCAAATCCGCGAACGCTTCGACCGCTTCGTCGGTGAACTCAAGCTCGACGCCGTCCAGGCTGAACAGCTTCTGATACTGCTTGATCAGCGCGTTCTTCGGCTCTTTGAGAATCCGGACCAGCGCCTGCTTATCCAGCGGCTGCAGCGGAACGATGACAGGCAGTCTGCCGACCAGTTCCGGGATAATGCCGTACTTGACCAGGTCGTGCGGCGTAACGTCGGAAAGGGAAGCGGTTTTGCGCTTTTCTACTTCGGCCAGGCTGGTGTTGAAGCCGACGGTCTGTCTGCCGAGCCTGCTGTTGATAATATCGCTCAGCCCGTCAAAAGCGCCGCCGCAGATAAACAGGATATTGCTGGTATCGATTTGGATAAACTCCTGATTCGGATGTTTTCTGCCGCCCTGCGGCGGAACGTTCGAAACGGTACCCTCAATGATTTTCAGCAAAGCCTGCTGAACGCCCTCGCCCGATACGTCGCGGGTAATCGAGCGGTTCTCGCTCTTACGGGAGATTTTGTCGATTTCGTCGATATAGATAATGCCTTTTTCGGCTTTCTTAATGTCGTAATCGGCGGCCTGAATCAGGCGGAGCAGAATGTTCTCGACATCCTCGCCGACATAGCCCGCTTCGGTAAGTGTCGTCGCGTCTGCGATTGCGAACGGAACGGAAAGCATTTTCGCAAGCGTCTGCGCAAGATAGGTCTTTCCAACGCCTGTCGGACCAATCAAAAGCACGTTGCTTTTTTTGATTTCGACATCGTCGTCGTCCTTTTTCTCCTGCAGCGAATTGATGCGCTTGTAGTGGTTATAGACAGCGACGGAAAGCGCGATTTTCGCTTCGTCCTGTCCGATCACGTACAGGTCGAGCGCTTCTTTGATCTCTTTGGGCTTGGGGAGAGCGATCAGCTCGTCCTTTTTGCCTTTTGCTTTGAGTTTTTCCTCCTGCGTCTGCCGGTAGGCATCGGTAATCTCGCCGCAGATGTTAATGCAGTCCGGGCAAATCGGCACGACCTCGTCAAGAAGCTTCAGTCTTACAAGATTCTGGGAAGGTCTGCCGCAGAAGGAGCACGCTTTTATCTGATTTGCCATTCTTTCAATCCTTACCTTACTCGTATGAGACGATTCTCACAGTAAAATTCTTTTTTCAAGCACGTTGTCGATCAGACCGTATTCTTTTGCCGCCAGCGCGGTCATGTAATTGTTCCGGTCGGTGTCCTTCTCGATCTGCTCGTACGACTTGCCCGTCAGATTCGCAAGAATCGTGTTCAGCGTCCGCTTGGTTTCAAGCATATTTTTCGTTTCAATCTCAAGGTTGGTGGTCTGATCCTGATAGTGACCGCTCAGACTGGGCTGATGAATCATGATTTTGCTGTTGGGAAGTGCAAAACGCTTTCCTTTTGTGCCCGCAGCCAAAAGAATCGCGGCCATGCTGGCGCAGATTCCGACGCAGATGGTGGTGACGTCGCTCTTCACAAAATTCATGGTGTCATAGATCGCGAGTCCCGCCGTGACGCTTCCGCCGGGGGAGTTGATATAAAGGGAGATATCCTTATCGCTGTCCTGACTGTCAAGAAACAAAAGCTGCGCGACAACAAGGGAAGCAAGCTGGTCTGTAATAGGTTCGGTGATGAAAATGATTCTGTCATTTAAAAGTCTCGAGAAGATATCGTACGATCTTTCTCCTCTTGAAGTCTGTTCTATTACGATCGGAACCAACGACATAATGCACTCACCTTTCAATGTGTTCAAGTCTATATCGGCGCAATTACTTAACAATTGCGTTTGCCTTTACGAATTCAACAGCCTTGCGCAGCGCGACATCGCCGCTTAAGTTCTCGGCGGGGATGCTGTTCTTAACTTTTTCTATATCCACATTATAGCCGGAAGCGATCTTTTTGTATTCATTTTCAAGGTCTTCTTCCGTTGCCGTAATGTTTTCGGCTTTGATAATCTGCTCGAGGGCCAGACGGGTCTTGATCTGCCGCTCAGCCTGCGCGCGGAAGGACTCGCGCAGCTGCTCCATGGTCATGCCGGTGTACTTGAAGTACATATCCAGGTTTGCGCCCTGCGAAGAAAGTCTGTACTCGTAATCGCTGACGAAACCGTCGATCTCGTTCTCGATCATGGGAGCCGGAATATCCACCGCGGTGTGCGCGAGCAGTTCGTCGATCAAGGACTCCTCGAAGTTGTTTTCGGCGATTTTCTCTTTGCGCTCGGTAATCTTCTTTTTCAGGTCTTCCTTGTACTCTTCGACCGTGTTGAACTCCGAAACGTCCTTTACGAACTCGTCGTCCAGCTCGGGAAGCTCGGTTTTCTTAATCTCGTGCAGTTTGATTTTGAACACGGCTTCTTTGCCTGCAAGTTTTTCCGCGTTGTAGTCTGCAGGAAAGTTTACAGTAATCTCAAACTCGTCGCCTGTGTTTTTTCCGACAATCTGTTCCTCAAAGCCGGGTATAAAGGTATTGCTGCCCAGCTTGAGCGTGTATTTTTCCGCCTTGCCGCCCTCAAAGGGAACGCCGTCCACAAAGCCCTCGAAATCGATGACGACATCGTCGCCCTCCTGCGCGGGTCTGTCGGTGACGGTGAGAAGACGGGAATTGCGTCTTCTTGCGGCGTCAATCTCTGCGTTGATATCCTCTTCGGTAACTTCTACCTTTTCTTTTTCAACCTCAAGTCCCTTGTATTTGGAAACCTCCGCGACGGGCTTCGTATAAACCTTCGCTTTGAGCAGAACGCCGTTGTCGTCGATGGAAACTACCTCGATATCGGGTCTTGAAACCACCTCAAGATTCGCTTCCTTCACCGCGTCGGCGTATATCTGGGGAAGAAGGTTGTCGATTGCCTCGTCATAGAAAACAGCCGAGCCGTAGATCTTCTCGATAATGCTCTTGGGCGCTTTGCCTTTTCTGAAGCCCGGCACGTTTATCTTCGATACGTTCTTTTTATATACACGCATGACTTCCGCGTCAAACGCCGGTTTTTCGATAACCAGTTCAAGCTCGCTGCGGTTTTTTTCAATTTCTTTGACACTCTTTAAGCTCATTTTTTATCCTCCGTAAACTAACCTGCAATGGTATTTGAATCCATACTATTCTATTTTATACTTTTTTTTAGACTTGTCAACAGTAAAATAAAGATATGCTATGGATTCTTGCGCTGCGAAAAGTAAAAAAACTGTTACCGCGATATGATAAAACGCATTTTGTTACAAAACTTGAAAATAATATAGATTGCCTTGATTTTTGCATATAATCCGATATAATGAAAGTATAAAGTATTAGGGGAGAGTCTGATGCCGGAAAACGCCAACGAGAAGAAAAGAATCGACGGCAAAAACGTGTTCGCGGATTCCGTAGAGTCTTTCTGCGCTTTGGACGTAAACTGCGAGTCGGAGCGCAAAAGCCTAAAGTCCGCGCTGCCCTCCGCCGGGCGTCTGGCGCTGATGCTCGTTTCCTTTGTCGTTTTCTGCTATTCGGTCATTTCCATTTTTATCAGACTTTCCGACGACAGCGCGCAGGAGGAGCTTTACACTTCCATCCGGCCGAAGAACCTTCCTTCGGCGGTGGAAAAGCCCCCGAAACTCAACGAGCCGAACATCATGCCTACGCTGCTTCAGAAACTGCAGATCAAAGGCGAAATCGACGAGTATATCAATCCCGATACGGACTCCTCGCTGACGATAGACGACTACCGCAGGGCGATCGCGGAGGTTTACGGCGTGAATCCGGATGTTTACGGCTGGATTGTGGTCACCGGCACGCAGATCGACTATCCGATTATGCTGGGCGAGGACAACGACTACTACCTGAACCACAATTACCTGCATCAGGAAACCAAGGCCGGTTCGATATTCGCCGACATGTCGCTGTCGCGCAATCATAAGGACAACTACAACGTGCTGATTTACGGGCACGATATGAAGAACGGCAGCATGTTCCGGGGCATCCGCGACTGGTTTATGAAAAGCAACATGAAAGCGCTTGCCGACGATATGGAGATTCAGATTTACACCAAAGACACGCTTTATGTATATAAAATCTTCTCCGCGTACCGCTCTTCCGATTTCAACTTCACCAAGACCTATTTTAAGAGCAAGGAAGAGTACAAGGATTTCCTGGATTCCATTTACGCCCGTTCGATTCTGGGAAAAAGGTTTAAGTACAACGCGGACGAGACCAGAATCTGCACGCTGGTCACCTGTACGAACGTGTACGCGAACCCCGACGAACGCTATGTGGTACACGGCATTCTGACGCGCGTCATACCATACGAATAGAGGCTGTCCCATGAGCGAGTATAGAAGCACAAGCCTGAAGGATTTTTTGGAAAGCAAAACGGTAAAAATCAAACCGGTCAATACGTTCGCGGAATCTGTCGACGCGTTTCGGTCGTCGGATATTCGGGGCAGACATGAGCGCGACAAAATGAAGATGTCGCCGCTTCTGATCCGGTCCGTCATGCTGTCCGCAGCGCTCTGCGTATTTTTCTACTGCGCGTACCTCTTAATCGCCGATGTGCGAAGCGACCGGGAACAGCAGAAAGCCTATGAGGCGCTGCTGCCGAAAAACTCGGCGGTTCCCGCTTCCAAAAAGCTGAACGAACCCGGCAGGATGCCGACTTTGCTGGAAATGCTCGCGGCAGGCGGCGACGTCGGCGAATATATCGACCCCGAACCCGAAATCGAGGAGGATTATCATCAGGCGTTCCTGCGGGCGCTGCAGATAAACCCGGACGTGATCGGCTATGTGGTTGTCACCGGCACGAAAATCAGATACCCGATCCTGCTCGGCGAGGACAACTCGTTTTATCTGACGCATAATCTGTACAAACAGAAATCGTCCGCCGGCTCCATATTCGCGGACTATACGCTGTCCAGAAATTACAGCGAAAACTATAACGTATTGATGTTCGGGCACTGCATGAAAAACGGAACCATGTTCCGGGGCATCAAACTCTGGTACGACAATTACATCAACCGCGCCGCGGTCGCCGAGAGCATGCAGATAAAGGTTTACACCAAAGAAGGCATTTATGTGTATAAGCCTTTTTCCGCATACCGGACAAACGAGATGTTCTATATGAAGACGTCGTTTGCGGACCTGAACGACTATAAGAATTTCTTAGATAAGATATACAGCCGCTCGGTACTTAAAAAGAATATTCAGTACAACGCAAGCGAGGCGAAAATCTGCACGCTGGTCACCTGCACGAACGTGCCGAGCAATCCGGAGGAAAGATACGTTCTGCACGGTATTCTCCAGCAGTTTATCCCGTACGAATAAAATATTGTGTTGGTTTTTGAAAAAAAGTGTTGACAAAGCGCAAAACTTCGCTATAATTAGTTAGGCAGCTTGATCGTTGGATCATACATATAGCGAACTTCGCATAGCGAACTTCGCATAGCGAATTATGCATAGCGGATTCGCATAGCGATAACGCATTGCGGATTACGCAAAGCGAAATACGCATAGCGTATTACGCTTTAGTAATTGCGGAACGCGAACATGTGCGAGAGTGTAAAAGGTATTATCCGATATGAAATTGAAAGGCAAGCTTTTGGAAGCGTTCATGCTCAATCTCGGCGTGCTGATGTTGTCGTTGGGGGTTTATTTCTTTAAAATTCCCAACGGGTTCATTACGGGCGGCGTGAGCGGATGGTCCATTATTTTAAGCAAGCTGCTCGGCGGCATAACCCCGTCATGGCTTTTGTTTATTATCAACTTTGCGCTGCTGATCGTGGGCTTTGCAGTGTTCGGAAAGCAGTTCGGCTTTAAAACGGCCTACTGCTCGGCTCTGTTCTCGGTGCTGGTCGTCGTGTTCGAAAACCTTTTTCCGTTAAGCCAGCCTTTGACAGACCAGCCGTTCCTTGAGCTTGCGTTCGCGATACTTCTGCCGGGCATCGGCTCTGCCGTTTTGTTCAATTACGCGGCGTCCTCCGGCGGAACTGACGTGATCGCGATGATTTTCCGGAAGTACACTTCGCTCAACATCGGGGCTGCGCTTTTGGTGACCGATTTTATCGTCGCGTTTTCTTCCTGCTTTGTCTTCGGTTTAAAAACCGGTTTGTATTCGGTGCTGGGGCTTGTCTGCAGGGCGTTTATCATCGATTCCGTGATTGAGAATTTCAACCTCTGCAAAAACTTCATGATCATCACGACCGAGTACGAAAAAGTCAAGGATTACATTATCCGGGAAGTGCGTCACGGCGTAACCGTTGTCGACGCGGTGGGCGGTTTTTCCGACGACAAGAAGAAGATGCTGATTACCGTCTGCAGACGCTCGGAATCGGCAAGAATTAAAAGAAAAATACGCGAGATCGACCCGAACTCGTTTATCATGGTCACCAACTCGAGCGAAATTATTGGAAAAGGCTTTCAGCTCGGTTGACAAACCGGAATAAAAAGTGTATAATAATAGAGCTTTTTAACGGTAAGGTTATTTGAGCGGTCGATACGCTTTACAACTGAATAGGCGGGTATGGCGGAATTGGCAGACGCGCTAGATTCAGGTTCTAGTGGGGGCAACCCCGTGGAGGTTCAAGTCCTCTTGCCCGCACCAGTGAAATCAAGGCTCCCAGAGTTTATGCTAACCCGGGAATTAAATATAAAACGGTCTAAATAATGCAGTTTTAATGCAGTTGGGTACAAAAAAATAGCAGGGGCGCCATCCCTGCTATTGTAACTAAGTAACTAAAGGTTCTTATCTATTGTCTTGCGTTTTCGCATGGCTTTTTTCTTTACTTAACAAGCCGTTCAATGTAGCCGCTGCCGCTTCCTGTAATCCTGGGGTTAAGTGGCTATATAGGTCAAGGGTCATGGTAATACTGCTGTGTCCCAGCCGCTCCTGCACAA
>JAKPGJ010000032.1 GCA_029550965.1 Bacillota bacterium | reverse complement strand
TTTACTTTTACAACAACCAGCGCATCCAGCTTAAAACAAAACTGACTCCGCTTGAAAAACGAAGTCAGTTTACAGCTTGATTTTTAATTACCTACCATAGGGTTCTTTTTTTGCAGTCCGCACAATCTGGTGCGGTGCATTTGAGCGGTTTTTTATTTTGGATTGCTTTATGCTTCCCGCATCAGGTTGAAGGTTTGGAACAGGTTCAGCCTGCCGTAGCCCCACTGATAGTTCGGATAGGTCAGGTTGGGGTCTCTCGTGCATCCCCGGATGATATAAGCGCGCGCCTGATAGGTGTTCATGGAAGTGTTGTTCTTCTGGATAATGCCCCACTGCAGCAAAAGCGCGCAGGCGCCGGTCGCGATGGCGGCCGCCACGCTGGTTCCGCTCATGCTGCCGTATCCGGAGGGCAGGACACCGCCGACTTCGGCGCCGGGCGCGACAAAATCCGGCGAGACCATCGGCAGTCGGGTCGGTCCCCAGGAGGTTTGGTTGTACAGGGTGTTCGTGCTCTGATTATACGCGCCGACGGCGATGACGCCCAGCGCCGTTGCCGGAACGACGACGGTATAGTACGGTATCGGCGATAGAAACTCGACGTTCGGGGACACCAGTCCGGTGAGCGGCAGATAGGCGTGGAACGTGCCGTTTAGAATGATGTCGCCGTACACCTGTATGGTCCATATACCCGGCGTCGCGTTGATGATCCGGACAATGATCAGTTCGCTGCCCGCGTTTTCGGTGGGGAAGAAGTAGTTTACGACAACTCTTGAGTTTTCAAGGATCAGCTTTGCGTCGAACTGGGCGCCCGCCCGCGCGGGAACCCGACTCACGGATTCACCGGTCGGGGAGCGCACCCCCACGGACATTTTATCGGACGCGCCGCACCAGATCGAAACCATGAAACCGCCCGCGTCTTCGCCGACGCGGATATTAATCGGCGTGAATTCGTCTACGCCGCTCACCGTGCCCTGCGTGTGGTGCTTTGCTTCGCTTTCGTTTCCGGCGGCGCAGCACAGGCAGACGCCCGTAATCCGCGAGATGTTGCTTAAATATTCTTCAAAAAGCGACCCGCCCTCGTGACCGCCCATATTCGTTCCCAGACCGAGACAGATCGCGACCGGGCGGTTCAGCTGCTGCGCTTTCTCAATGATATACTGTATTCCGATCATGATATAGTGCGAGCTGTAAACGTTTTCCTGCTCGGGTAATATTTGAAACAGTTCTTTTAAAAAGCCTTTCATCGGCGCCAGCTTGACGACGATCAGGTCCGCTTCCGGCGCTGCGCCGATGTATCTCGCGTCCTCTTCCAAATATCCCGCCGCCACCGAAGCTAAGAACGTGCCGTGCCCGACGGTGTCCACCGAAGGGACAATGTCATAGGGGTTATCCGCTCTGAGTGCTTGGTTGATTTGATCGTTCGAGTATTCTGTGCCGAAAAACACGCCCGGCTGCGGAAAGCTGCTTGGAATGGTCTGGTCGAGCAGATACATGATTTTGCTGTTTCCGTCGCTGTTGATAAATGCCTTTTTTGTGTAGTCAATTCCCGTGTCTATAATGCCGACCAAAACACCTCTTCCCTTTAAATCCAGAAAAGGCTGATTCTGCACCTGAATAATGCCCGCGGATTCCAGAGAAACCCGGTCAAGCAGCCCGCACGCCAAAGGCAGAGCGGTGGTAATTCCGCTCCCGATATCCTCTCCGAACCGCTCGAAATAACTTTGATTCGCGGCGCCAAACAAATACTGCTCGTCAATGTTATACGCGGCGAGTATTTCGGGGCGGTTTTGCAGAAAATTGGTAAAAAACTCGCTTCGTTTGAAAACAAACGTAAAGATATCGGGGCTGTTTAAAACCTCGTCGTTGGTAATGCGTCTGTCCATATCTAACCACCTTTATGCTTCCCGCATGACATTGAAGGTCTGAATCAGATTCAGTTTTCCGTAACCCCACTGCGTGTTGGGATAAACGATGTTCGAGTCTCTGGAGCACCCGCGGATGATAAACGCTTTGATCTGGTAAGTGCTCAGGGACGGGTCGTTGCCCTCCACGATGCCCCACTGAAGCATCAGCGCGCCGGCGCCGGCCGCGATGGCGGCCGCCACGCTGGTTCCGCTCATCGTGCCGTAGCCTGTCGGATAAACGCCGATGACGTCGACGCCGGGCGCGACGAAGTCCGGCGAAATCACGGGCAGTCTTGTCGGGCCCCACGAGGTCCTGGAATACAGGCTGTTCGTTTCGGCGTCATACGCGCCCACGGTCAGCCCGCCGAGCGCGGTCGCCGGCACGACGATCGTATAATAGGGCGTAGGCGCCAAAAACTCGACGTTCGGCGCGACAAAACCGGTTATCGGCAGCCAGGCGTGATAGGTGCCGTCCAGTATGATGCTGCCGTAAACGATAATCGTCCAGATGCCGGGCGTCGCGTTGATGATTTTTACAATGGTGGACTGACTTCCGGTGACTTCGATCGGGAAGTAGTATTCCACGATGACGGACGAGCGTTCCAGAATCAGCCGCGCCTGATGCACGGTTCCGCTTTTGGCCGGCACCCGGCCGACAAGCTCGCCCGTCGGCGACCGGATCGCGACCTCCAGCCTGTCGGAAGCGGTGTTCCATATGCTGACAAGCACGTTTCCGGCGTTCTCGCCGACACGGATCTCAATATTGGAGGTGGCGCCGGTTTCCGGTATCACTCCCTGCGTATGGTGTCTTGCTTCGCTTTCGTTGCCCGCGGCCATGCTCAGACACACGCCGCTTTGAATCGAAACGGAGGTCAGGTACTCCTCGAACAAAGTAAACCCATCGTGCCCGCCGATGTTCGTGCCGAGCGCAAGGCAGATCGACACCGGACGGTTCAGCTGCTGCGCTTTTTGCAGAATATATTCGATGCCGATCATAATCGCGGTGGATTCGTACGCGTTTTCCTGATAGGGCGGTATCAGGAACTGCTCTCTCCAGTAGTTTCTCGCCGATCTCAGCTTTACGACAATCAGCTCCGAGTCGGGCGCGGCGCCGATAACCTGCGGATTGTCCGGGTCCTCGCGCCCGCAGGCGACGGAAGCCAAAAAGGTTCCGTGCCCGACCGTATCGCGGGAAGGCACAATGTCGTACGGGTTTGGAGAGTTCAGCGCGATGTCGATCTGCTCTTTGGTGTATTCGGTTCCGAAAAAAAAGCCCGACGGCGGGTTGCCGATAATTGTCTGGTCGTACAGATATTGAATTTTTGACGAGCCGTCCTCGTACCGGAAAGCGCGGTTCGTGTAATCAATGCCGGTATCCACAATGCCGATCAGCACGCCTCTGCCTTTCAGGTCCAGAAAGGGCTGCTGCTGTACCTGAATGATGCCCGCGGCGTCTAAATTGGCGCGGCCGAGCAGTCCGAGCACGAGCGGTTTCCCGCTGACGATGCCGGTACCTAGTTCTCTGACCAGCGTGGTTATGAAGTAGCTCGGCGCGTATCCGATGATATACCGGCCGCCGATTACCTGCGTCAGTTTGATTTCCGGTTTGCTTTCTATGTATGCTCGATAATATTCGGTGTTTCGTACAATAAAATCTACGGTGTCCGGATTGTTGATAAAATCGATTAATTCGCCGTCCATAAGATCACCTGCTCATTCCTCCCTTAATACTCGCAAGGATTCAAACAAATTCAGCCTGCCGTACCCCCACTGCACATTCGGGTAGCTTAAGTTGGGGTCTCTGGAGCATCCCCGAATCAGCAGCGCCTTCACCTGAAACGTGCTCATGGAAGGGTCGTTGTCTTCGATAATGCCCCATTGCAGCGCAAGCGCGGCGGCGCCCGCGGTAATGGCGGCAGCAACGCTGGTTCCGGTCATGGCGCCGCCCCCGGTGGGGAAAGCGCCCAAAACATTCACGCCCGGCGCGGTCAGGTCGGGCGATATCTGCGGCAGCCGAGTGGGCCCCCACGACGAGTTTACATAAAGCTGGTTGTTGGCGCTGTCGTACGCGCCGACCGTAATCACGCTGATCGCGGTTCCGGGAACCACAATCGTCGTGGTGGGTACCGGCGTGACAAATTCGACGTTCGGCGAAACAAAGCCCGTAATCGGCAGCCAGGAGTGAAAGGTGCCGTCGATAATAATGTCGCCGTGCACGTTGATGGTCCAGGTCCCGGGCGTCGCGTCGAATATTTTAATAACCGTTAACTGCCCGCCGCTGCCTTCGATGGGGAAGTAGTATTCGACGCTGACCCGCGAGCGCTCAAGAATCAGTTTCGCCTGATAAAGACTGTTGGATTTCGCAGGCACTCTTTCGATCAGTTCCCCGGTCGGCGACCGAATGGATACGGACATTCGGTCGGACGGGTTGTTCCATACAGTCATATAGACGTTTCCGGCGTTCTCGCCAACTCTTAATTCGACCGGAAAAACATCGCCGGTCCGCTTGACAATGCCCTGCGTATGATGGCGCGCCTGGCTTTCGTTGCCGGCGGCGGTGACCAAACAAACGCCCCGGATGCTGGCGACATTGTTCAAATAGTTCTCATAGGTCGAAAAACCGTCGTGACCGCCCTGATTTGTGCCGGTGCCGAGACAGATGGATACCGGGCGGTTCAGCTGCTGCGCTTTGAGCAGTATGTATTCAATGCCGAGCATAATCGAACTGGTTTCGTAGGCGTTCGGCTGGTCGGGCGGAATCAGAAAGCGTTCTCGGATGTAGCTGCGCGCCGGCCTTAATTTGACGATGATCAGCTGCGCGTCCGGCGCCGCGCCGATCAGGTCGCCTCTCTCCCTGCCGGCGGCGACGGAAGCTAAAAAGGTTCCGTGCCCGACCGTATCTCGGGAAGGAACGATGTCGAACGGATTGTCGCTTCTCAGCGCGGCGTCGATCTGCTCCTTCGTATATTCGGTGCCGAGCATAAAGCCGTCGGGCGGGGTATCGGACCGTATCGTCTGATCGTATATGTAAAGTATTTTACTGGTTCCGTCCTCGTAGATAAAAGACTCGTTCGTATAATCAATGCCGGTGTCGACAATTCCGATGAGCACGCCGTTGCCGGTCAGCGAAATAAAGGGCTGTTCCTGCACCTGCAAAATGCCCGCCGATTCGAGGTCCTGTTTGCCGAGCAGCCCCACGACGAGCGGTCTTGTGCCCACCGCTGCCACGCCGATCTCGTCAAAAATTTCCTCGACCCGGTCCCGGCTCACATAGCCGATGATAAACCGGTTTGAGGGAACGTAAACCGGCACGATATAGGGTCTTTCCCGCAAAAAATTCTCTGATGCCTGATTGACGCGGAAAACCAAAGCGACGGTGTTGTCGTCTGCGATGAAATCATAGACGTTGTCATACCCGTCAATGTGCGGGGGAGTCTGATTCAATAAAATCACCTATCTTCTCTGGCTGTATTCAACAATCAATGCCATGCTGTCGCTCAGGCAAAGCCTTCCGTAACCCCATACCGGGTTCGGATAGGTCTGAAACGAATCGCGCGTCGCGCCTTTTTGCAGAAACGCCTTTACGCGTTGCCCGTACAGGAAGGGGTCATTGCCGCGTACGATGCCCCATTCCATGATCAGCGCGGCGGAACCGGTGACAAAGGGGGCAGCCATGCTGGTTCCGGAGTATGTGTCGTATCCGCCGCCCGCGCGCGTGGTTAGAATGTTGACCGCCGGGGCGACCAAATCCGGTTTGACATAAACGATGCTGCGCGTGTATCCTCTGCCGGAAAAATCCGCGTTGCTGCCGATAATGGCGTTGTAGCCGCCGACGGAGATGACGTTGAGCGCGGTTGAGGGCAGCGTCAGCGTAATTTCGGGCGTTGGCAGCAGAAACGCTGTCGATCTGCTGACGTCCTCGATTGTGGGCAGCCAGATGTCGAACCTGCCGTCCACGACGTCCACGCCGTTTACCGTAAGCGTCCAGACGCCGGGCGGAATGGTTCCGGATGTGGAACGGAAAACGATGTACAGTTCCTGCTCGAAACTGTAATGCGTCGGCTGGCCGTATATAATGGTGACGATAACGTTGTCAAGCGTTCGGATGGTGGTTTTTTGCTCCGGCCGCAGCTCTCCGGTGTTTTTTCCGCCGGGACTGCGCAGGTTGAAGGTGAACGTATCGACGAAGTTTTTCCACAAAGTCATATAGAACCTGTTCATTCCGCCGGCAGTGACGAAATCCACGTTCACGGATTCGCCCTGCGCGATTTTGGTCCCGAAGTGATGGCCGGAGGAACCCTCGTTCCCGGTCGCGACACAGATTGCGTTTTTCCAGACCTGCGTGACCGAATTGATATAGGTTTCAAAAAGCGAGTCGCCCGCGTGGGAACCGTCGTTGGTTCCGTAGCTTAGGTTGATGGCGACCGGCATATTCAGCATGGTGGCTTTGTCTATGATATATTTTATGCCGCGCATGATTTCGGTGGTGCGGGCGAAAGAGATGCTGCCGCGCGCGCCCAGTTTGACCGCGATAATATGCGCCTGCGGCGCGACGCCTTTTTCACGGCCGTTGCTGGACCTGCCGTTGCCGGCTGCGATGCCGGTGACGGCGGTGCCGTGTCCAGCGGTATCCCTGCTCGGCACGATGGCGTACGGGTCCATAGAATTGATCGCCGCGTTGATCTGCTCGTTGGTGTATTCGGTTCCGCCTTTAAAACCGGCCGGCGGGTTTCCCGGAATGGTCTGGTCCCATAAAAAAAGGATTCGGCTGGTGTTGTCATCGTTTATAAAATCCAGATGCGTATAATCGATGCCCGAATCGATAATGCCGACGATGACGCCTTTGCCGGTAAGATTAAAGCCGGATTCCCGCTGGACGGTGGTGATGCACGCTTTGTTCAGGCTTTCCTGCAAAAGGTATGTAAGGATTTTTGGAAGCTCGATGTATTCGACCTCGTTGAAGGAATAAAGCTGCACCAAACGGCTGACATGAATGGTAAGAATCGCGTATTCGGGGCTTAAAATTTCGACCTGCGCGTCAAGCTCGCGGCCGACGCTTTCGATGTCGCCGTGGTATTTTACGATGACTTCGATTCGCCCTTCGCTTGAGACGAGGGTCGGGTCGATTTCGTTTACCTCTTCAACGGTCAGCGGTACTCTAAAAGGCATAAGGCTACCTCGATCAATCTTTTAGTATATGCTTTTTATCAGATTGATGCTGAAACAGGCCGGCTCCCAGTTCTCTTCCGCCCAGACTACGCCGCACAGCATGTTGTCGACAATCTGCTGCGGATACATCCAGAACGAAAAGCCGTTCACAAGCCAGATATACACATACGTTTTAATATAAGCGCTTAATATTTCCTTGGTCGGCTTCAACGCGCCTCTGCAGTACGGCGGCACAATTTCGGGCGGCACCGACGTCGGCGTTTCGCTTCGATTTAAATTGTTATTTGCCAAAACGAATCAACCTCTCTTAATTTATAAGCAAAAATACAACGGTTCTATACTTCATTATATGAGAAAAGCGCGAAACAGTTTTAAAAACCGATTTAAAATAATAAAAAAAGCCGTTTTTTTACAAACGGCATTAAAAAGAAATACATATTTTCGTAATTTTATGTACATAATAGACACGCAGTCTATGACATAATAACAATTCCACGGATAAAGGGAGTAATGTTTTCATGAAGCATATAGGCGCAATTCTGCTCAAGTATGTCATGGTGGCGATTATACTTGAGATCGTGCTGGGCTGGCTGACGCTAAACAGTTTTACCGATATACTGGTGATTTCGGCGGCTGTAACCGTAGTATCCTATTTAATCGGCGATTTGCTGGTGCTGGCAAAATCAAACAACGCGGTTTCGACGTTTTTCAACGGCGCGGTGACGCTGGTAATCCTTTTGCTGTTCAATTATGCGAGCGGGTATGCGTATATTTCTTTCGCGACCGCGCTTTTGGCTACTGTTGTGCTGGAAGTCGCCGACGCGTTCTTCCACAGGTTCGTCGAAAAGAACATTTTGTCGGAGTCCGAGTCGTAATTTTCCCCCGCAGCGCGTAAAAAACGGGCTGATAAATGAGGCAAGCCTCGTTTATTCAGCCCGTTATGTTTTTAGCCGTACATTTTTCCTTCGATTTTGTTGACGACGCTTACGGGAAGGAATTTCGCAAGCGTTACCAGCGTTTTATACTGGAACCCGACCGTGTACAAAGGCTTCGGATGTTTTTTTGTCGCGGCTTTGTAAATGCAGCGCGCGACAGCCGACGGCGCCATGCCGTTCTGCTCGTCTTTTTCCATTCGAAAAACCGCGCGTTCCTCGCGTTCCCGATAGGCTTCGTCGGTGGTCGGGTTCTTTTTGCGCGCGCCGGTGAATCCGGTCTTGATGTCCCCCGGCATGACCGCGGCGACCGAAATGCCGAAAGGTCTGACCTCGTTGGCGAGCGTGAGGGTAAACGCGTTCACCGCGCTTTTCGCGCAGGAGTAAAACGACTGGTAGGGAACCGGAAGCACCGCGGCAACCGAGCTTACGTTGATGATTTTGCCCTGTTTCGCGGCGCGCATATAGGGAAGCGCGTATTTTACGCACAAAAACATGCCGAAGAAGTTGACGTCGAACTGCCTTTTGGCGTCCTCCAAAAGCGTCGTCTCGGCGGCGCCGGAGATGCCAAAGCCCGCGTTGTTGATTAAAATATCAATTTTTCCTTCGGCGCGGATAATCTGCTCGATTGCATTTTGAACGGAGGGTTCCGAGGACACGTCGGTCGGTATATGGAAAAGCCGGCTGCCCGGCGGACAGCTGCGGCTCAGGGAGTACACTTTATATCCTTTGTCCGCGAACAGCGAGCCGGTGCACAAACCGATGCCGCTGCTCGCGCCGGTGATAACCACAATCTGGCTCAAATTACACGACCACCTTTATAAAAAGCGGGTTTTCGTTCCGATTTATACGTTTGCGGCGCATGAAGCGCTCAGCATGTTGTTTTTCTCGAAAACGCCGGCAATGATTTCGGCGGCTTCGTCCAAAACCGCATAGGTATGCGTTGCCATGCAGCTTACCCGGAGCATGCAGTCGGTCGCCGGCGTCGCAGGCGGCAGAACGGGATTGACGTAAACGCCCGCGTCGTAAATCTGACGCTCGACAGACAGGGTAGTGATGACGTCTCTGGTATAAAGCGGGATAATCGGCGTGGACGCTCTATGTATGGGCACATGGCGTTTTTCAAGCTCGTCGCGGAGATGGTTCGAAACATCTGCGAGCCGATCGACCATCTCGGGATGTTTGCGCAGGATACGCAAAGCGGTCAGCGCGGTCGCGCAGTTTGCCGGCGTAATGGAAGCGGAGAAAATGAACGGACGCGAGTTGTGCTTTACATAATCAATCACATAGCTGTCCGCGGCCATGTAGCCGCCGAGGCTGGCGAGCGATTTCGAGAAGGTTCCCATGTAAATATCGACTTCTTTTTCAAGTCCGAAATAGCTTGCGGTGCCTCTGCCGCCCTTTCCGATGACGCCGAGCGCGTGCGCGTCGTCCACCATCACGCGCGCGCCGTACTTTTTCGCCAGCGCGACGATTTCCGGCAGTTTCGCGATATCGCCTCTCATGCTGAATACGCCGTCGGTGACGATCAGCTTCCCGCACTTTTCCGGAATGGTCTGCAGTATGCGCTCGAGGTCCTGCATATCGCTGTGGTTATATAAAAGCCGTTTTCCGTAGCTTAATTTGCAGCCGTCATAAATGCTCGCGTGGTTTTCCTTGTCGCAAATGACGTAATCGCCGATTCCGACGATGGCGCTGATAATGCCTAAGTTGGTCTGGAATCCCGTCGAGAAGGTGATGACTGCTTCTTTTTCGAGGAAGGAAGCGAGTTCTTCCTCCAGCTCAAGGTGCAGCTTTAACGTGCCGTTTAAAAAACGCGAACCCGAACAGCCCGATCCGTACTGCTCAAAAGCCTTGATGCCCGCTTCCACGACCTCGGGGTGCGAAGTGAGCCCGAGATAGTTGTTCGAACCGAGCATAATCCGGCGTTTGCCTTCCATCGTGACGGTGATGTCCTGACGGCTCTCGAGCGCGTGAAAATACGGATAGATTCCTTTTTCGCGGAAATCCCTTGCCAGCGTATAGTTTTTGCACTTTTCGAATATGTCCACTAATCTGCCATCCCCTAAATCGTTAATTTGTGAAAGTAAATTATGATAGCGCTCCGCAGCACATTTTGACCGCAGGGACGAAAGAGTTATTCAAACATAAAACCGTACGAGACGGGTACGGTTTTTTATGATTACTTTTTCAATTCGCGCTCAAGCCAAATGGTGCCTATTTCAAAAGCCTCGTAGAAACTGCGTTTTTCGCACTGCTTGATTACTTTATCGTTGAAGCTGACGTTGTCGTCTGTGCTTTGTATTTGAACAAGAACGCGCGTCGCAACTTCCAGGTTGCCGACTTTTTTGGATTCGAGTATATTCATGAAAAGAATATATTTATCATCCGGAAAACCGTAAAAAATAAACTGACCCTGTCTTACAAGCGGTTTTCCTTTATACGTTAAAGTCTTGAATTCGCTCAACTCATCATATCCTTTCGATTACAGTCGCAAAATTAAATAACAATCGTTCCAATTAAAAAGGGCGTAATTATAAAGTCAGGAAGTTCTCAACCAGAACGCGCAAAAGCTCATCCCTGTCGATTTTACTGATAATCGCTCTCGCGTTATTGTAATTGGTGATATAAGTCGGGTCCTCCGTCAAAATGTAGCCGACAAGCTGATTAATGGGATTGTAACCTTTTTCTTTGAGCGAGTTGTAAACGCTCTGCAAGGTCTCCCGTATGACAAGCGTATTCTGATCCTTAATCGGGAACATGATCGTCTTTTGCTTATTGTCCTGCATTCAGAACCCTCCTCTGACTATTAATTACATTCAATTATACTATAGGTATGATATTTTTGCAATAGTATTTTTATGATTTTTCACCAAAGAAAGCCATATTATAATTTACATTTTGTTCAATTGATTATTCGCCCGCGCGTACCGATATATACTTATGTGAGCCCGAACGCATTATTATTTACAATAAAATATTGATATATTAAACAGATCGGTTTACAATAAAAAGCAATTAAGCAGTTTTTGGAGAAACGTATGGATTTAGGACAGATACTCAATGATTCAAAAAGCTATTTAAAGGACAAAAAAGCGGTCATTTTCGACTTGGACGGAACCCTGATCGACTCGATGAAATACTGGTATTCCAAAGAAATAGACGAGTTGAAAACCTCGGCGGAAAAACTTGAGTTTATGCAGCACAAATACGACGAGGTTATCACGCCCAAACCGTACGCGACCGAGCTTTGCAGGCTGCTGAACGAATCGGGCATTCCGTTCTGCATCGCCACCAACACGCCGTTCGCGATGGCGGAAAAACTGATTAAAAAGTTCGGTTTCGACAAGCTGTACAGCTTTTACATCGACTGCAAGGAGGTCGGCGTTTCCAAAACAAACCCGGATATTTACTATATTTCCGCAAAACGTCTTGGTTTCGGCGTGGAGGACATCGTGGTGTTCGAGGATATGCTCTTCTGCGCGAAAACCGCGAAGGAAGCGGGCTTTTGCGTTGTCGGCGTCTATGACGAAACCAGCAAAGACAGCATGCCCGAAATGCGCAGGCTCTGCGACGATTATATCTACAACTTCCACGCGATGATGAAGCCGGAGTTTTAACGCGCAAAATACCTTTTTTAAAAATAAAACCTGCTGAAATGCAAAACCGTTTCAGCAGGTTATGTTTTTTTGAATTTCAGCTTGTAATTTTATACTCTGCGCCGTTTATAATGAGGGTATGATTGTCCTTCCATGAAATTTGCAAATCCTCATATTCGCCATATTTGCCAGAGTATATGCGTTCGGAATGTTTCGCAAACCCGCCGAACAAAAGATTAACGCTTTTTCTGTTAAAATGAATGTTGACAAAAGTGTTTCCGCCGAACGCGCCTTGGTCGCTGCTGATTACTTCGGCAGTATAACTATTGTCCGGCGACGAAACTGACTTGATTACAATATTATTGCTAAGGCTACCGAAAACTGAATGAAATAAAGATGAGATGAAGAACATGATCAGCAGTACGCTTGTTACAGCTAAGGATAGAATCTTTGGAATCGAACGCGCAGTTTTGAAAAACAGTACAACAGAACTTCCGATGCTCACAACCACGAAAAGAAGAATGAAATCAAAGCCGCAGTTCTCAATTACTTCAATCGCATGATATATGGATAACGGCAAAAGAAAAGCCGATAGAACAGAACTTGGTACGGGATATTTTTTTATGATTATGGAATAAATGGCAGTAATCAAAGAAAAGGATGCAAGCACTGCAATGTATACCGGATAATTATAAAGCTTAAAACTATAGCTAAAAACCAGCGCCGCAATACGGCAAAGCGGCAATATGCAATAGAATATACATAATATACATATGCAGAAAAAAAGCAGAAAAGCTGGCGCTGTACGTTTCATACAGATATACCTTTCATGATTTTTTATATTTAAATTATAATATTTATAATATTATATGTCAATAAAAAATATATTAAAACAATAAATAGGGCATAAAAAGAACTGCTCAGAAGAGCAGTTCTAAAATTTTTATATGCCTATTTCTGATGTTCGCCCTGAATCTGTTCGATGGAAGCGGCGACGGTGTGCTGGATCGGAACCCACTCGACCTTTTTAAACATTGCCGTAATGGATATCGGAATGTAGGTCATCATGAAAAGCGGGAAGGTGAACATGTACAGGATTCGTTTGAGCGGGGGAGTGTTTAAGATGTTGTGCCATTCGGTGATGGTGGCGATAAAGCCGACAAAGAACAAGAGCAAATACCCGAGCGCGAGGAACTGTCCCATCGCGACGAATCCGTCGTTGAACATGGTGGGCAGGTTGTTGATTGCGCCGTAGAAAATCTTTACCAGGTTCAGAACGATGCACAGCGTGGTAAGGAAAATGGCCGGGAAGATGGTCATGAGCATATCGAAGCAGGAGAAGTTCAGCTTCAAAATCATGTTTTTAGCAAGCGGCAGGCCGTACTTGCCGATAACCTGATAAAATCCCTTCGACCAGCGCAGACGCTGATTCCAGGACTGCTTGAAGTTTTCCGGCTGCTCGTCGTATATCATCGCGTTCGCGCAGTAGCCGATTTTTCCGCCGCGCACGACCGTGTCAATCGTGAACTCAATGTCCTCCGTCAGCATGTGGAAGGGCCAGCCGCCGTTTTTGATAATCGTCTGTTTGCTCAGGCAGAAGCCCGTGCCCGAAATCGCGCAGCTGGTGTTTAAGCGCATGCGGGCGTTGTTGAGGTATTTCGATTCGCGCAGGAACCATAACGCATAGCCTGCGGAAATCCAGTTGGTTCCGTAGTTCTTCGAATTGCGGTAGCTGGTGATCGCGTCAAACCCGAGGTTGAAGGTCTTGTTCATCTCGGTGATGTAGTTTTTATCGACAACGTTGTCCGCGTCGAAAACAATATAGCCGTCGCAGTCGTCGTTTTTCGCCATCAAATCCTTAAAAAGATAATCCAGCGCGTAGCCTTTTCCGACTAACTGCTTGTTGAAACGCTCGTAAACGATCGCGCCTTTCTCTCTGCTGATTTTGGCGGTATTGTCCGTGCAGTTGTCTGCGATGACGAATATTTTAATCAGTTCTTTGGGATAGGTCTGGTTATGGATCGAGTCCAGCAGATGGCCGATAACCTTTTCCTCGTTCCGCGCCGCGACGATAACACCGAACTTGTTCATCTTGAAGTCCTTGATGGTCTGGACTTTCTCCTCGGTGAACAGCATGTAGAAGGTATAAAAGAACTGATATAGATAGCAAATCGCAAAGATTATGGATATGCTCTTTTCGATCGGTATGATGATTTCCATATAGAACAATCGATCCGTTTCTCCGGCGAATTACCTGTATTATCAAAAAAAGTTAATGCAAATGCTGCCGGCACAAAAGCAAAGCCAGGCGTAATATTGATATAATAAGGCTGCCTGACTTAACGTAAGTGTAGCATAATCCTTATCAAAAGTCAATATCTACGCTTTTTAATAAATTCTAAAAATGTTGGAAATATAAATATTTTCTGTTTTAAAATCTTTCAAAATGCACCGCGTCGTTCGGTTTGAATATTTTTTGGACTTTCTCCGCGTGATAAACAACCGTATCGGGCAGGTACGGGATGTTTTCGGGCGTAACGTCGCCGAAAAGAAGCCTTGAAAGGGAACATACGGAAATTTTAATATCTGTTGATATAGATTTATCCGGCGTTTCGTCGTTCAAATATGTTACGTTCGCTCTGCCGCCGCCGTATTCGATATGATAGACGCCGTTGTTGGATGTTATAAAGTCGCCGGTCACTTCGACGGTCAGGGTTCCGCTCTCTTCGGGATACGGGTAGAGCGCAAGCCCTTTTTTGATATCCATAAACCGGCCCATAACGCCGTCGTACATGCCGTAAGAACAGCTTCTGTCGGCGTCGATCATCAAATCCAGCGGGTTGTTTTTGTCCAGCGTGGAGAACCAGATATCGTCCGCCTGACCCTCATACATCCGCAAAAAGCCGAGCAGACCTAAAAGGGAGTTTTTGTCCAGCCAGACCAGCTCGGAGACGTTGAGGGTTCTGCCCTCTATCGTAAAGGTCGCGTAGGCTTCCGGTTTGCCGTTGTTGTACCACATGTACGTGTATTTTCCTGTTTTGAAGGGCGTGTCGCAGAAGTATTTGCCGTTCTCCCGGTAAAAACAGACGTTGTACCGGCTGGCGAAGCGGTTGTATAACGCCAACAGTTCGGGCAGCTGGTCTTTGCTCTGGTAGAGCACGCCGCTGTCGTTTCTCGGGATAAACTGGATCGCGGAGAAGGGGAACTTGATGGTCTTGTGCTGCAAAACCCGCTCGTAGCCGTACTTGCGGTAGTAGCGGTAGGAAAAGGGGTAGAGGAAGCTGGCGTCGTAGGGCTTTACGCTGCCGCTTGTAAAAATGTACTTGAATATCTCCCGGATGCAGCCGCTGCGCCGGTATTCGGGCAAAGTGGAAACGCCCGCGATGCCGGCGGCGGTCAAAACATGCCCGTAATACATGCTTTTATAGTCGATGACGGCAATCTGCGCCATCAGCGTTTCGCCGTCGTCCTTGAACGCGCCGTAAAAGACTTCGCCTTCAAGGTTCAGTTCTTCTTTTTTTGACTGTTCGATGTCGGGCTTCATATTGAAAGCCTCGGCAAACAGAATATCCCGTTTGTACTTTTCGTTTTTACGCAAAGGTCTGATAATCATATAAAACTCCTGTCGATTTAAACGGTATTTTTCTATATTATACAAGCAAAACAAACTCTTTTTTGTCGAAATCGATGATGCCGTCCTTTTTCATGCGGGAAAGCTCGCGGCAGAGCGCGCTGCGGTCGGTGTTCAGATAGGCAGCCAGCCGCTCGCGGTTCAGCGTGAGGGTGATTTTTTTGCTTTTTTGCTTTTTGGTCTGATTCTCAAGGAACATCATGATTTTCTCGCGCAAGCTCGGCGCGACCAGACAGTCCACTCTGTCCTGAAGCTCAAAAAACTTGTTCGCAAGCTCCGAAGTCAGATTCCGCAGCAGTTTTGAGCGCAGCTCCAAATGTTCGGTTTTGGCGGAAACCAGACTGTCGAAACGGAACTGCAAAAGCTCCGTTCCCGGAGAAGCGATCACGGTTACCGGGCTTTCCTTGACGGCGGAAACGGCCAGCACGTCGCCGAAAACGCTGCCCGGCGAAAAATGATTGTAAATCGTTTCTCTTCCGAAAATGTCGTATTTGATTCCGTAGGCTTCGCCCGAAAGCACCATGAAGATATACGGGTTGCGCTCGCCTTCGCGGATGACAACCCTTTTTTCGGCGATTTTAATGGTTTTCGCCTGAAGAATGTCGAGCATGCTTTCGATTTCTGCCTGCGCAAAGCCGAAAAACAGCGGATTTTTAAAGATTTTTTCGTTTTGTTGCATAGGCAACATCACTCCCGGAAATAATATACTATAATGCCCGTATAAAAAGCAAGAGGATTTTTTTATAGAAAGAAGGGTTTGTTATGAAAAAAAGCACAATACTGTGGATAACGAGAACCGCCGTACTGATCGCGTTGCTGGTTGTTTTCCAGTGGGGTCTCGGCGCTCTGTCGGGCAATAATCAGTTTGTGGTAGGATCGGCTGTTAACCTCGTGCTCATCGTCGCGGCGACCATAAGCGGACTGTACTCCGGAATAACAGTGGCTGTTTTATCGCCGTTTCTTGCGTTTGTCCTCGGCATAGGACCGAAAATTGTCGGCGTAGTCCCGTTTATCGCGCTCGGCAATCTGGTTTTGGTACTTATCTGGTATTTTATCGCAAAGAACGCTTCCGCAACCGTATCGGGATATATCCGGATGGCGGTCGCGCTGGTAGTCGGCGCCGCAGTAAAATGCGCCGTTCTGTATCTTTCCATCGTAAAAATCGCGATTCCGTATTTACTCAATCTCAAACAGCCGCAGATTGACACATTCACGCAGATGTTCGGCATTACGCAGTTTTTCACCGCGGCGATCGGCGGAGCGCTGGCGTTGGTCGTGGTGCCGCTGCTCAAATCGGCAATAAAAACAAACAAATAAATAAAGGCATTTCGGATTGAACAGAGAAAAAAGCATCGCGGTTTTTTGCCGGATGCTTTTTTCATGGTCTTGAATTACGAAAAAAGCGTCGCGTATCTCGGCCGACGGGAGCAGGCCGCAGAGGTTTTTTAGCCCAAACGGCTGTTGCGGCGGCGTGATAAACGACATCCTCAAACCCCGCGGCGCAGAAGTATTGACATTTTTATTTATAAGTGTATAATGAATAAATGTTGATTTTTCATTTTATAATCAGAATGTATAAATATTGAGAGGATAATATATGGAACCGCTGTCGCTAAATGTGTTAAGAAAAAAATTTCTTGATTTTTTTGTCAGCAAAGGGCATTTGTGCTTAAACTCGTTCTCGCTCGTGCCGCAGGACGATCACTCGCTCTTGCTGATCAACGCGGGCATGGCGCCCTTGAAACGCTATTTTACAGGCGAGCAGGTTCCGCCGAGAAAGCGGGTTACCACCTGCCAGAAGTGCGTGCGCACGCTGGATATCGACAACGTCGGAAAGACCTCCCGCCACGGCACGTTCTTCGAAATGCTCGGCAACTTCTCCTTCGGCGATTACTTCAAGGAGGAGGCTATTCCGTGGGCATGGGAATTCCTGACCAAGGTGCTCGAAATCCCGGAGAATCTTTTATACCCGAGCGTTTATGTCGAGGATGACGAAGCGTTCGATATCTGGGTAAAAACCGGCGTCCCCGCCGAAAAAATCGTAAAACTCGGCAAAGAGGACAACTTCTGGGAGATCGGCTCCGGTCCCTGCGGGCCATGCTCTGAGATTTACTTTGACAGGGGAGAAAAATACGGCTGCGGCAAGCCGGACTGCAAACCCGGCTGCGACTGCGATCGTTTCATAGAAATCTGGAACATCGTTTTCACGCAGTTTGACAGCGACGGAAACGGAAATTACACGCGCCTTGCGCACCCGAACATCGACACCGGCATGGGGCTCGAAAGGCTTGCCTGCGTCATGCAGGGCGTTGGAAACCTGTTCGAGGTGGACACGATTAAAAGCATTATCCTCAAGGCCTGCGAAATCGCCGGCGTAGAATATACCGGCGGCGACAAGCCCAGCGACGTTTCGCTGCGCGTCATTACCGACCATATCCGTACCGCTACGTTTTTAATCAGCGACGGCGTTATCCCGTCCAACGAGGGCAGAGGATATATTCTGCGCCGTGTGTTAAGGCGCGCGGCAAGGCACGGAAAACTCTTGGGCATTGACCGTCCGTTCCTGTCCGAGCTGTGCGACACGGTCATCAACGAGAGCAAAGCCGCTTATCCCGAACTGATCGAAAAGCGCGACTATATCAAAAAGACCATTCTCATTGAGGAAGAGCGCTTCCGCCAGACCATCGACGCGGGTCTGAACATTCTGGACAAAATGATCGCCGACCTTGAAAAATCGGGCGGAAAAGTGCTTTCCGGCGAGGATGTCTTTAAGCTGTACGACACGTTCGGTTTCCCGATCGACCTGACCAAAGAGATTACCGCGGAAAAGGGCATCGGCGTGGACGAGGAAGGCTTCAACGCGCTGATGAAGCAGCAGAAGCAGCGCGCAAGAGAAGCGAGAGCTTCGCTGGGCGACCTGGGCTGGAGCGGCGACGAGCTTTCGTTTATCGACAAGACCGTTCCGACCGAGTTTACCGGATATACGACGTTTGAGAACGACTGCGAGATTATCACGATCATCAAAGACGGCGAACCCGCCAGCGAGATTGCCGGCGGCAAGGCTATTTTGCTGCTGGATAGAACGCCCTTCTACGCCGAGAGCGGCGGACAGGTGGCCGACACCGGTGTTATCGCCACCAAAACCGGCGTGTTCTGCGTCGAGGACGTTAAGAAAACGCACGAGGGGCAGCATCTGCATTTCGGTTATGTAAAAGAAGGCGTTGTTTCGCTCGGAAGCGCGCACGCGAAGATAGACGGCGAACGCCGCCGCGACATTATGCGCAACCACTCGAGCGTGCATCTGCTTCAGGCGGCTTTGCGCAAAGTGCTCGGAAACCATGTCGAGCAGGCCGGTTCTTATGTGGACGACAAGCGCGCGCGGTTTGACTTCACCCATTTCGCCGCTCTGACGCCGGAGGAGATCGGCGAAGTAGAGCGTCTGGTCAACGAGGAGATTCTGAAAGGTTCTGACATCGTCGTCAGAGAAATGCCGCTTGCGCAGGCGAAAGCGGAGGGCGCGATGGCGCTCTTCGGCGAGAAGTACGGCGATACGGTCCGCGTTGTCAAGATGGGCGATTTCTCCATCGAGCTGTGCGGCGGAACGCATCTCTCCACTACCGCGCAGGCAGGGCTTTTCAAGATAATCGGCGAGTCCTCCGTTGCGGCGGGCGTGCGCAGAATCGAGGCGATCACCGGCAGAAACACGCTGGAGTACCTCAACAGCAGCGAGAGGCTGATTCAGGCCGTAAGGGCTGCGGTGAAGGCGAACAACGTTTTGGATATTCCGGAACGAGTGCAGACCCTTCAGGACGAGTTAAAGCACGCAAAGAAGGAACTGGAGAACGCAAACATTACGATTGCGCTGGCGCAGATTGAGCAGGCGTTAACGGAAGCGAAGAAAATCGGAAGCGTCAGGCTGGTTACCTGCCGGTTTGCGGACATTCCGGCAGACGCTTTGAGACTTGCGTCCGACAGGCTGATTGACAAACACGGCGACGCCGTCTGCGTTTTCGCGACCGTAAACGAGGGCAAGGTGCTGTTTGTGGCGCGCTGCGGCAAAGAAGCGGTTAGCGCCGGCGCGCACGCGGGCAACCTGCTCAAGGCGATTTCGCCGATTGTGGGCGGTGGCGGCGGCGGCAGACCGGACAGCGCGACCAGCGGCGGAAAGGACGCAACCAAACTCGACGAGGCGATCGCGGCCGCGGCCGACGTGCTTGCGGCGCAAATAAAATAAAACGGAGGAACGAAGTATGAACGACTGCATCTTTTGTAAAATCATAAAGGGCGAGATTCCCTCCAAAAAGGTGTACGAGGACGATTCTGTCTGCGCTTTCCACGACATCAACCCGAACGCGCCGGTTCATGTGCTGGTAGTTCCCAAGACGCATATCCCGTCGATGAACGCGGTGGACGAAAGCAATATCGACGCCGTGTCGAAGGTTCTGCTTGCGATTCCGAAGGTCGCGTCAACGCTCGGCCTCAGCAACGGGTACAGAGTGATTAACAACTGCGGAGAGGACGGCGGACAGACGGTTCCGCACATTCATTTCCATATTCTCGGCGGCAGAAAGCTGTCGGTAAAGTTAAATTAGATTGATAGAATTTAGGAGTTAATATTAAAATGCCTGCCTTTATGACCATTAATCCGGAAGAATATAAGGAATACCCGCTCGAGGTCGCGGGCTTGAAAAGGATGCTGCCCATCTGCAAGATCAGCGAAAACCTTTACATAGCCGCATTCATCATCTTCGGTGATGTCGAGCTGACGAAGGCGTGCGCGACCGAGCTGGTAAAAAGGATGCCGGAGCACGATGTTATGATTACGGCGGAAGCAAAGGGTATTCCGCTGATTTATGAAATGGCAAGACAGATTAACGCGGAGCGGTATCTGATTGCCAGAAAGTCCCCGAAACTGTATATGAAAAATCCCTATTCGGTCGAGGTGCAGTCCATCACCACCGCGCGCAAGCAGGTACTGTTCTTAGATAAGGACGACGCGGATTATATGCGCGGCAAAAGGGTGCTGATCGTCGACGACGTCATCAGCACCGGCGAGTCGGCTTACGCGGTTGAGAAGCTGGTCACCGAAGCCGGCGGAACCGTCGCGGGCAGAATGGCCATCCTGGCCGAAGGCGACGCGGCAGACCGCGAGGATATCATCTTTTTACAGAAACTGCCCCTGTTTTGTCCGGAGAAGAAGAAAGAGCAATAAGGCTTGGGAGATTACCGTGCTGAAGAATCGACCGCTTGCAGGCTGCATTCTGGCTATCTCAATCGGCATTGGAACGGGAATATATTTAGACGGCAAAATCAGAGCTGCTGTTTTTGCCTTGTTAGGTGTGCTTTGCGGGCTTGCGCTTGCGGCACACTATTTTTTTCATAAGAAAACAAAAGGCGTGTTTTTGTTTTCGCTGTTCGCCATCGCCGGGCTCGCGTACGTCGCGGCTTATTCGGCCGTCGTGTTTTCCGGGTACGCGCTTTATAACGGAAAAACAGATACCGTGACCGCCACGGTGAACGACGTGGGCAGGTACGCGGACGGCGGATATTTCGATATTACGATACGGGAAAGCCGAATCGGACTGGGTCGCGGAACCGGCGTGCGGCTGTATTACGCGGGCAAAATCGCAGATAACAACACCGGCAGGGAAGCCGACGTCCGCAGAGGCGACACCCTGATCTGCGACGTTCAATACAAAACGCACCAAAACGGCGGGCTGTTCGCGAAGTCGATCGCCCTGACCGCGCAGGGAAGCGTCGAGCGCGCTGCCGCCGGAAGCGGATTTTTCTACAACCTGCGCGCAGACGCGGAGAAACTGACGGACAGACTGTTCGCGGACTATCCGAAAGAAGTCGCGAGCGTCGCGAAAACGCTTATCGTCGGCGAAAATACGGATACGGATTCTTATGTGTACGGGCTGTTTCGGAACGCGGGGCTGTCGCATCTGCTGGTTATTTCGGGGCTGCATATTACGATCGTCGTCATGAGCCTTTACAGCCTTCTTGAGTTCTTAACCGTCCGCAGGCAGGTGCGCAGCGTCGTCTGCATGGTTGTTTTAGTCGCTTACGCGGCATTTGTAGGATTTTCCCCCTCGGTGCTGCGGGCGGCGGTTATGACGGGCGTTACGCTGCTGCTCTCGCTGTTTTTGCGAAGAACCGACAGCGTCACCTCGCTGTTCCTGGCGCTGATGCTGTTGTTAATCGTCAACCCGTACAACCTCGCTTCCGTCAGTTTGGAACTGTCGTTTCTGTCCTGTCTTGGCATTTTGATTTTGTCGCCCTATCTGATGCGGCCGGTTGCCGGCAAACACGCGAAAATAAAAAAGGCCGCGCTGGCGCTGGCGTCTCCGCTGATATACGCGTTTGCGGCGGCGGTCTTTACCTTCCCGGTTTCGCTGGTGTTCGACACGGTATCCTACATAACCCCGGTCGCGAACCTGTTTATCACCCCGCTCTATACGTACTTGCTGATTCTTTTGATACCAAGTCTGATATTGTACGCCGTCATCAGTTCGGGCGCGGCGGCGTTCGCCTTCATCCCCGGCGTCATCATGGAATACTCGGTTTTGCTGTTAAAAAAAATATATCAGGCGGGCATCGGCAGCTTTTCGACCCATATTCCGCTGATGTCGCTGCCGCTCGGGTTCTCGATCGCAGCGATTCTCTCGCTTTGCCTTCTTCGGCGTAAGAAAATGTTTGTCGCAGCCGGCGTATTGTCCGTCTGTTTCGTCGCTTCGACCGCTTTTTGCATCATCAGCTTCAACGTCCAGAGCAAAAAGGCATCCATTGCCGCCGTGCAGGACGGCTGGCTTTGCAAATCGCTCTTTATCGCGGACGGAAACGAGAACCTGTATATCGAGCTGGGCGGCAGAAAAAGCGGCGTCAAGACCGTTTTTGCGCACGGATACAGCCGTTTGGACGGCTATGTGATGAACGGCGTAACCGAAGCGGACTTCCAAAAGCTGGCGGACGCGCTGAGCCAGATAAACGTCAGGACCGTTTATGTCCCGGCGGCGCAGGGCAGCGTCGAGCGCGACAAGATGATTGAAAAAATAAAAGTATTGGCAAAAGACCGCGGCTGTGATATAATAAGCTACAATATGGCAATTTACAAAAACACCGGCGATTCCGCGGTCGAGATTATCCGCGGCGGCGAAAACGCGTTGGCGGACAGCGTGGTGGTCAAAGTAAGGCGCGACGGCCGGACGGTGCGCGTTTACGGCGGGGAAAAAACAAAGAACCCGAACGATTACCAGGCCTGCGACGCCGCAGTGATGCTCGAGGGGTTCGCGGACCCGTACGCGGTGCCCTGTCTGGAGCGCTGCGTAAAGGTTGGGAAAAACGATCATCCCGGCGACGACGCCGGCAGGATTCACGATTATTCGCAGACAGATTACGTCCGGGTTGCCATCAGGGAAGGGGCGGTAGAGGTGAGCACGGATGAGCCTTGAGATACTAAAACAACGGCTGAAGGAAAACAAACCGGCCGGCGTATATCTTTTTTACGGTAACGAAGAATATACAAAGGATTACTACGCCCGCGAGCTGCGCAAAAAAGTAACCGCCTCGCCTTTTCCGGAGTTTAACCATATCCTTTTCGACGCGTCCGCTTCCGGGCCGGAAGAGCTTGCCGACGCGGTCTTCGCGCTGCCCTATCTGTGGGATTACAAGATGATCGAAATCAAGAACCTGGATTTGTCCGCTTTGAACGCCGATACCGCCGCGCGCTACGCGGAACTGATTTCGCAGCTGCCGGAATATGTCATCATGCTGTTCCTGTTCCGCAGCAGCGAGCTGGACGAAAGCGTCGTCGAGGGCGGATTTAAAAAGTCCGCAGGTGCTGCCGCCGAAAAGGTCGACGAAAACGAGAACGAAGAGCCTGCCCGGAAAGGAAAAGGGAAGGGCATCAACACCCTAATCGGCGCGATAAAAAAGCACGGCTTGGCGGTCAACTTCCCGAACGAAACCGGGGAAAAGCTGGAGAACTGGATTCTCAAGCACTTCGCCGCCCAAAAGGTGCCGGCGGACCGTTCCGCCGCACAGATGCTGATTACCCTTTGCGGCAACGATATGTACACGCTTTATCACGAGATTGAAAAGCTAATCTGTTCTCCGGCGGATCGGCCGATTACGCAGCGGGCGGTGCTGAAGTACTGCTGCCCGAACGAGAGCTACAAGGTGTACGAACTCTCGGACGCCTTGACCGGCGGCGACATGAAGAAAGTCAAGCGGATATACGACAATCTGGTAAAAAGCAAGACCGACCCCTCGCTGCTGCTCGGATACCTCTCAAAATGCTATTCGGATATGCTGCTGATTCAGGCGGCGACCGAAGAAGGATTCAGTCAGGCGAAAATCGCGCAGATGCTTAAAAAAAGCGAATGGCTGGTCAGAAGAACGGCCGCCGGAATCGCGCGCAAACCGTCGGGATACCTTGCATACGCCTGCGAAGAAATCGACGCCGCGGACAGAAAACTGAAGCGGTACAGCGGAAACCCATATCTCGTGCTGGAGTTTTTGCTGTTAAGGTTAGGTTTATATGGCAGAGAATAAGCTGACGCTGAAGTACCCGGTCATCGTGGAGGGCAAGTACGACAAAATCAAGCTCTCCAACATCGTCTCGTCGCCGGTCATCGTGCTGAACGGGTTTTCGGTATTCAACGATAAAGAAAAAATCGCGCTGCTGAAGCGGTTGTCCCGGCACGAAAAGGTCATCGTGCTGACCGACAGCGACAAAGCCGGAATGTTTATCCGAAACCGGCTGAAAGGATATATCGGAAGCGAAAACATCATCAATCTGTTCATTCCAAGAATAAAAGGCAAGGAAAAACGAAAGACCGCGTCCTCAAAAGAAGGATTATTGGGCGTCGAGGGTACGGACGACCAGCTTTTGCGCTCGCTGCTGATGCGGTTCTCGGCGGAGGAAAACGGCGTTTTCGCCGCAGCCGCAGTATCCAACGCGCAGTTTTACGCAGACGGTTTTTCGGGGCGGCCCGATTCGAAAAAAAAGAGAAGGCTGCTCGCCAGAGAGTTGAGCCTGCCCGAGAATATGACCGCAAAAGCGCTGTTGGAAGCGATTAACCTGCTGATAACCGGCGAAGAATATGAAAGAGCGAAGAATAAAATACAATCGGTAAACATCCATGAGTAAAAAGGTAGCGTTTTACACCCTGGGCTGCAGGGTCAATCAATACGAAACAACGGCTCTTGCGGAGCTTTTTATAAAAAACGGATATACAATCGTTGATTTTTCGGAAAAAAGCGATTTATACATCATCAACACCTGCGCCGTAACGGCGGAGAGCGAGCGGAAAAGCGCGCAGATGATCCGCCGCGCATTAAGAGAAGGCGGGAAGGTCGCGGTCATCGGCTGTTATTCGCAGCTTGATCCGTCGCTGGGCGGCATCGAGGGCGTCAGCTTCATCGGCGGGAGCAAGGACAAAACCGCAGTTTTCCGGGAAGCGGAAAAACTGCTGCGGGCGCAGTCCGCGATTACCGAGGATACCGACCTGACCGACTGTTCGTACGAGCAGACGCAGATCGGCACGGCGGCGACCGACATTTTTTCGACCTGCCGCGCGTTCGTCAAAATCGAGGACGGCTGCAACGGAAAGTGCTCGTACTGCATCATCCCGAAGGTCAGAGGGCGGGTGCGCTCGCGTCCGCTGGAGGACATCCTCTTGGAGATTCAGCGGCTTGCGGAGCGGGGATATAAAGAGGTTGTGCTGACGGGCATCGAAACCTCCGCGTACGATTACGCCCCGCTTTCCGAGCTGATCCGCGCCATCGACAGAGTACGGGGAATCGAGCGGCTGCGCTTCGGCTCGCTGTCTCCCAAAAGCATTACGGACGACTTTTTAAAAGCGGCGGTCGAATCCAGGGTATTCATGCCGCATATGCACCTTTCTTTGCAGTCGGGCAGCGACCGAATACTAAAACTGATGCGCAGGCCGTATAATAAAAAACAGATGTGCGAAAAAATAGAAAAAATATATTCCGTTCTGCCGCATGCCCTTCTTTCGGCGGACCTCATCGTCGGTTTCCCGACGGAAACCGAGGACGATTTTCAGCAGACGCTCGACCTTGTCGGCGATTATCATTTGTCGCACGTCCACGCCTTCCCGTTTTCGCCCCGTCCGGGTACGGAAGCCGCGGCGATGGCGGGCAGACTGGACCCGCACGAAGTAAAGGCGCGGAACGAAAAACTGATCCAACACGCCCTTGCGGTCAAGCAGAAAATACTTGCTGAAAAAATCGGAACGGCGCAAAAAGTTTTGGTCGAAAAGACTATAAAGGGCGTTTCGTCCGGTCATACGGAAGACTTTTTAGAGGTAAGGTTCTCTTCTGACGAAAGGGTTGAAACCGGGGACATCGTGTTGGTCGACATCGCATCGTATCAGGATGAATATCTTACCGGAAAAGCATACGGAAAGGAATGAATTGCAAATGACAGCGAAGGCAATACCCGATTCTATACGCGAGGCGCTTGGAAGGGAACCGACCGAGCTGGAATCCGTTTTGCTGGCGGACTATACTGCTTCGGATGGAACCGGATTCAAGCTCAACCGCATTATCAACAAGGTCAACATCAATCATCCGATTATCATAAAAGCCTTTAAAGCTTTTATCGAAAAAAGCGGCGAAATCGCGTCGTTTCGGCTGGTGGACCTGATTTCGTTCAACGAGTCCGGCAAAAAAGGCGGGTTTGTTTACGGAAACGTGGGCGATTATGTCCTCTGCTTTTCCGCCGTTCCGAGCGACGCAAAACTTGCCAAACGCATATTTAAAAACTCTGTCAACGGCATTTACGAGCTGATCGACCGCACGAACGGCGTCGCGCTGGACATCGCGGGCTTTACGTTTGACGAAATCGCGGAAAAACGCTTTGTTTTCGCAAGCAAGAAGCAGGCGCAGGAATACATCGAAAAAACGAAGGCGTACGGCATCACCGTCAAGGTGCTCGGACAGGTGACCGGCGAAAAGCGGATTGTGATAAACAGCTGCGGCAGCGAACTTGCGGACATCAGCAAACCGCTTTTATATATGGGAAACGACAGCCCTGTTTCGGTGGATATCGGCGAACACTATTTTGAAGCGTACCGGAGAGGTTTTCTGTCGGTGTTCGGCTATAAATTCTCCATGTCCGCGGCACGGCCTGCCTCGATTGCGGTCGGGTCCGATTGCGAGCTCGCCCGGCTTTTGGCGTATCTGCTGGGAATCAACGCCGCGGCGAACACGCTCAATCTGGCTGCCGTAAAAATTAAGTTTGTCAGTGGAAGCGGCATTGCGGTTGCGCCGGCAAACATCATGGTGAACGAAGGGGACAAGATGTATCTCATCCGGCCGTACTGCGACAACTACGGAATACCGCTTTCGGATTCGTACAACAACATCAACGCGTATCTTGTCAACCTGAACGCAAGGGTGACGCTGCATACGGTTTATCCGATTCTCGGCGATGTCGCGCCGGCGGTAGAAAATCTGCTCGGCAAGAAGTACACGACCGAGATGGACATAGCCGCCATCTGCCCGAGCGAGGAAAAGGATATCTGCGCGGTGTTAGTCGTCACGCCGATGCAGATACAGGGCAAGTATCTTGGCACCGTAAGCGCAAAGCCCGCCGAGCAGGAGACCGGCGGCGACGGTTTGCAGTTGTAAAAGGATATAGAAAAAAGCTGTCCGATGTTGTTTTTCGGACAGCTTTTTTTCTTTATTTCTCGAGTTAGCAAGGAAACACGGAGTAATGTTACTTTTGCAACTCGGAAAGCGTTTTTATGCAGTTTTTACAGACCAGTTTGCCGAGGTATTCGACAACCCGTTCGGTTTCACCGCAAAAAACGCAGGAGGGAGCGTACTTTTTGACAATAATCGCATTACCTTCAACAAAAAATTCCACGGGTGATTTTTCCTCAAGCCCCATGGTCTTGCGCATCTCAACCGGTAACGAGATTCTGCCAAATTCGTCCACTCGCCTTACGATGCCAGTGCTTTTCATAAGTATCCCTCAATTCTAACACAATTATAACATTTATGTAGAATACTGTCAACAATCTAATTGTAAAAAGCGTACGATTTCGCCAATATCGCCAAAGATATAGTCGGGCGCGTTCTGCTCGTTTACATCCTCCCGCTTTGTCTCTCCGGTTAAAACCAAAACCGAGGTTATGCCGTTGTTTCTACCCAAAGCGATGTCGGTATAAAGGCGGTCGCCGACCACGCAGGTGTTTTCAAACGGAATACCGCTGAACTGGCTGATCATTTCGGCTGTTTCTTTATAGGGCTTGCCGAAATACTTGGGCGTTTTGCCGGTCGAGGCTGTAATCAGCGCGCAGATGGAGCCGCTGTCCGGGATAAAACCGTCCTCCGTCGGGCAGTTGAAGTCCGGGTGCGTCGAATAAAAAATGGCGCCGTTCCGTATCAAATGGCAGGCGGTGACCAGCTTTTCGTACGTCAGCGTCGTGTCGAACGAAGAAACGACAATATTCGCCTGATCGGACAGCTTGATTCCGTAAGCGGCGAAGCTCTCCTCCAGCGCAGGCGTGCCGACGAGGTAAACCGGCTCGCCCGGATGGTATTTGTTGAGATACCGCGCGGTTACGTCGCCGGACGTGATAATCTCGTTTCTTTCTACCGCAAAGCCCATTTTCTTGAGCTTTTCGTAGTAGATGACCGGGTTTTTGGATGCGTTGTTGGTAAAATAAATAATCTTCTTTCCGGTCGCTTTCGCTTTGGAGACAAACTCGACCGCCTGGGGAAACACTTTATCCCCCAGATAAATGGTGCCGTCCATGTCCAAAACAAAAAGCCGAGCCTTTTTTAGTTTTTCGTATTGGTCTGTCATCGAATAATCCCTTTCAATTTCCAGCTGTTTACACAGAATGACAATATTATATATCAATTATTGTGATTTGGCAACAAAAAAAGAAAGCATATCTGTTGAATTTTTATTTTGAATATAGTAAAATAAACTCAAATACATCATGCAATTCAGGTGTTCATATGAAAAAGAAATATTATATCACCGTTGATTTGGAAGGCGTTGCGTGCGTTGTCGGCGCTTCCGGACAGGGGCTTATGGCGGGGACGCAGAACTACCCGTTCGCCTGCATTCAGGGCACCCGGGAAGCGAATGCCGCCGCGACCGCGCTTTTTGACAGCGGCGCGGACGAGGTTTACGTCTGGGACTGCCACTGCACCGGCATCAATCTTGACTACGACAAGCTGGACAAAAGATGCAAAATCGTGATGGGCGCCGGGGCAAGAAAGCGTTTTCCCGGCATCGACAGGGATTTCGCCGGCATTGTCTTTATCGGCTACCATGCTTACGATACGCCGGACGCGACGCTTGCGCACGTGTATTCTTCCGCGACTTTCCAGTACCAGAAAATCAACGGCAAGGATGTCGGCGAGATGCAGATAGACGCCGCCATCGCGGGGAAGTACGGCGTGCCGCCCATTTTCGCTGCCGGAGACGATATCTGCGTAGCGCAGGCAAAGGAGAGTTTTCCGGGAATCGTCACGGTCGAGACGAAAAAAGCGCTCGCGTGGAACTGCTGCGTCAGCAAGCACCCGCTCCAGTGCTGCGAGGAGATATACGAAGGCGTAAAGAAAGCCGCGGAAATCGCGGAGAACATACCGCCTTATGTGATTCCGGAACCGTTTGAGTACGAAGTGCGCTTTAAGCGCATAGAATATGCACAGAGCTGCGCATACAGAGACATCAACAACCAGTTGTTCGAACGGGTTGACGCTTACACGCGAAGAGGAGTTCTCCAATCTCCCGAGGTTATATTTGAGTTTTAAAAAATTGCCGTAACGCGATAAACCTGTGCAGCCGCGGAAATACGGCGGCTGCAGCAATCATATAAAGGGTGACCGGAATGAGCGTATATACCCATACCGTTATCGACAAAGAAGCGTACTTAAAAAAGCTGAAAAAACAGCAGAAGCGCGACAGGCAGCGTATTTTCCGCGTGCTTGAGTATCTTGATTACAGCGCGGTGTTTGAACGTTCGCCGGTCGAGATTATCGACGGTTACGTCATCAGCGACGTCGAAAATTACGAGATTTTCGCTTCGTTTGTGTTCAGAAATGTGTCGGACAAAGGCATTTTGTCTTTGGACATTCTGCTTTTGTGCTATCAGCATCAGAACATTCCGTACTTAAAAATTCCTTTTACCTATTCGCTCGAGAGCTATACGCTCGGCACCCGGAGAATAAACGGCAAAGCGATCAAAAAGAAAATCGCGGAGCAAAAGCCGGTGATAGACGCGACCGAAACTTTCGGCGAAACGGTCTATATTCCGATACCGGAGAGCTATTTTAAGCGTCTGCAGGTGATTCTCACCGGCGTCACTTACGCCGACGGCAGCCGCGAGGAACTGAATCTAATCGCCGGCAGGAGCATCAAGAAGTTCAACGAGCTGGACGCCGACAAACGGCTGGCGTATAATAAGGTCAACATCTATACCGCCAACGAAGAGGTTTTCCCCATCAAGGTCGTGCCGCAGGCAGGCGAGATGGCGTGGCTGTGCTGCTGCGGCCACAAGAATCCCAAGAGCGCCGCGTTGTGCGAAATCTGCCAGCGCGAGCAGGACTGGGTACTCAACACGCTCGCGGAAGAAAAGCTGGACGAAACGGCGCGAAAGATCGCCGAAGAAGAAAAACAGTTTTTCAAGCCTTTAAAAAACAGTTACAGGCAGGACAAATACCTGCAGAACGAAGTCGAAATCAAGCGCAAAAAGGAAGCCTACGAGCTGGCGATGAAGCGCGTCGCCGAAAGAGAGCGCAGACGGGAACAGCTCAAAGCGCAGATCTTGCCGAGGCTGCTTTTATATTTCTTCTTTGCTTTCCTGCTCTGGTTTATTCTTGGACTTTTATTAAATAAGTTTTAAAAAGAGACTCCCGCGCATAAGGCGCGGGAGTTTGTTTATACAAAAAGCGGTAAGCAATTCAGGCTCGCTATTCGTTGATCATGGTTTTCATCGCCGTTTTATACTTGTTTAACCGGTTGTCGCACTCGGCTTCGCTGTCCGCCGTCGTGAGGATATACACCTTGATTTTCGGCTCGGTGCCGGAAGGACGGACGATTACGGCGGCGCGGTCGGCCAGCTCGTAATAGAGCATATCGCTTTCGGGCAGTCCGGTCGGCTCGGTCTGTCCGGTTTTCAAGTCTTTTCTTACGCCGCTCAGGAAATCCCGGACCGCGACCACTTCGGTGCCGGCGATTTCGGTCAGCCCTTCGGTGCGCAGCGAACGCATTTTTTCCGCCATTACCGCCATCGGGTCGATGCCGCGAATAACCGTATTGAGCACCGCCTCTTTATAGTAGCCGTACTCGCCGTAAAGCTCGTCTAAAACCTGGCCCAGCGTTTTTCCCTGTTTTTTGTAGAAAGATGCCGCTTCGGCGACCAGCAGCGACGCGGCGACGCCGTCCTTGTCGCGCACATAGCCGCCCGAGAGGTAGCTGTGACTTTCCTCGTAGCCGAAAATAAAGGTGGCGGAACGGGTCTCTTCGAACTCCTTGATTTTCTCGCCGATATACTTAAAGCCGGTCAGCACGTTGATATGCTGTACGCCCGCCTTGTCGCAGATCGCGTCGAAGAGGTTGCCCGAGACAATGCTCTTGATCGCGCAGGCGTCCGCGGGAAGCCGGTTCTGCTGTTTTCTTCCTTTAATAATATAATCGATCAGAATCGCGCCGATCTGGTTGCCGTTGAGCGCGAAGTAATCGCCGTTTTTATCCTTTGCAACCACGCCGATCCGATCGCCGTCCGGGTCGGTTCCGATAATCAGCTCGCAGTCGACGTTCTCGCGCCGGATCATCTCGACCGCCAAATCAAAACATTCCCGGTTTTCGGGGTTGGGCGATTGAACGGTGGGGAAATTGCCGTCGGGAATCATCTGGCGCTCTACTGTGCGCAGATTGGTAATGCCGGCGCGCCTTAACACCTCCGGCACTAATCGGTAACCGGTTCCGTGCAGGGCGGTATAAACGATGTTCAGGCTGTTGCCGTACTGCGCCGTAACCTCCGGGCAGATGCGGCAGTCCAGCACCGCCCGAATATAGGCTTCGTCGGTTTCCTTACCTATTATATTTATTATACCGTCCGCGACCGCTTGGTCGAAATCGGCGAATTCGACGTCGTCGAAAATATCGGCTTTCGCGACCGCGTCGGAAACGGTTTTCGCGTGCTCGGGCGGCAGCTGCGCGCCGTCCTCCCAATAGACTTTGTAGCCGCTGTACTCCTTGGGGTTGTGGGACGCGGTGATGTTGATGCCCGCGATGCAGCCGTAATGCCGCACCGCAAAGGAAAGCTCGGGCGTGGGGCGGATGGACTCAAAAAAATAAACCTTTATGCCGTACGCGGCGAGCACCCTGGCGGCGGTCTTGGCGAACAATTGCGAGTTGTTTCTGCTGTCGTACGCGACAGCGACGCCTCTGTCCTGCGCGTTGGTTTGCAGAATCAGGTCGGCAAGCCCCCTTGTCGTGTGGGCGACCGTATAGACGTTCATTTTGGAGATGCCGGCCGCCATCGTGCTGCGCAGGCCTGCGGTTCCGAACTGCATGGGGAAGGAGAACCTTTCCGCAATAGCCTGTTCGTTATCCTGAATCGAAAGAAGCTCTTTTTTGGTGTCCGCGTCCACCTTGCCGCTGTTCAGCCAGCGCGCGTATTCGGAACGAACTTTCTCGTTAAGCATATAATACGAACCTCTGTTTTTATAATTTGATTTTCTCAATGCTCAGACTTCGTTATTGTCTATGTATTTCTTTAGAAAGTTGAGCACTTCCATTGAACAATCCACGATTCGGTTGTGTGCGTAATGTCGGTTGGTCGAAAAATAGCCGAAGTATCCCCACGGGTCTTTTATCTGCGGTCCCCAGTCCCACAGTCCGTCGGCGTTTCTGTTTTCCATAAGCCAGTTAACAGTATCGGCAAGATATACGGCCGACCCTCTGAACTGGTTTATATAATGAAATGAATAAAACCATCTGCGCGTCTTTTCGTATCGGAAGTGAACGGGCAGCTTGGCCGGGCAGTTCTCCCAAAAGTAACCGTGATAAAAGGCGCGCTCGCCGTGATGATGGAGCAGACACTTCTCAAGTTCTAAAGATACTCTCTCCCGCCTTTTTAAAAGCAGTCCGAACTGCATCGGCACAAGCCTTTTTTCTTTGGTCCAAAAGACCTCGTGCTGCGCGGCGCGCTCGCGCTCGTACGAGTATTCTCCGCTTTCATATGCGCGCGTTACAATGTACATCCACGCATCATACGTTTTGTCGCAGAGCTCGTTGTACGGTTTTATCGCTTCGATCATTTCGCAAATGCTTGCTGTTCGCCACGGAATCTCTCTTTCGTTTGTAGGACGAATCTTTTCCCGGCTTTTTCCGGTTAAAAAGTCCTCAAGATATTCATAGGCGCGAAGCAGGATATCCCGATCCTCAATCGTCAGCCCGATATACAGGCATCGGTTAATGGCTGTCATGGAGGTCGGAAATTTCGCTTTTACCGAATAATCCTTAGAATAGAGCCGTCCCCAGCCGCCCGAATAGTCCTGTTCTCTGTACAGCTCCTCGACAATATCGCTTTTTAAAAACGCTTCCCGCAATTCGGTTAAAGAAGGGTCGTCGTAAGGCGTGTCCAGCAGATGAAAAAGGATTTTGTACCGAACGGCGGGGTATTCACAGAATTCGTATAGCCGGTCAACCGACTTTCTGAATTCGTCCCTTAAACTCATACGTTTACTTCCTGCAGCTTCAGCTCTTCCATCAGCGCCTTTGAGAACTGGTCGGGGCAGGATGTGCGTTTTAAGCCGCAGCAGATGCCATCAAGTCTTTTAATGATTTCTTTTGCGCTCATGCCTTCGCACAGCGCCGCGATGCCCTTCAGGTTTCCGTTGCAGCCGCCCGAGAAGGAAACGCCGGAGATAATTCCGTTATCGTCTATGTCAAAGCTGACGGAATAGGCGCAAACGCCGGATAGTTTGTATGTCTTTCTCATAAAGGCTCACTTCTTTTTATGTTTTTTGCTTCTATAGTGATAAATTCTTCAAAATGCGGGTATATTATACCAAACATATCCCAAAAATGCCAGATGAAATTACAAAACGTCGTTAAAAAAGGCCTTTGTTCACGAAATGTTTACATTTGGATTTTTCCGGACCTATTGCATATGCGAAATATTTGTGGTAGAATGACGTCTGCTTGGTGTGCGTTGAAGCGGGAGATTGCTGCTACAATAAGCAGGTAACTTCCGTGGAGTATGTCCGACAATCGGGCGAAGGTATGAGCATTTTTTAAGGGGCGAAAATGAAACGCCCGGAACAGTGTTCAATACTTTGCCGCCATTAACAAATTCATGTTTTAAGGAGGCAAAAAACACATGGCAAAAAGAAAAGAGAGAATCAGGATAAGACTGAAGTCTTATGACCACACGCTCATCGATCAAGCGGCTGAAAAAATCGTAGAAACAGCAAAGCGCAACGGCGCTACCGTATCGGGTCCGATACCGCTTCCGACCGACAAAGAGATTGTCACCATTCTGCGTGCGGTTCATAAATACAAGGACTCGAGAGAGCAGTTCGAGTACAGAACGCACAAACGTCTTATCGATATCATTAAGCCGTCGAAGGCTGCGGTGGATGCTTTGATGAGCATTGATCTTCCTGCCGGCGTAGATTTCAAAGTCGAACTGTAAGATTGCTTTTTTAGGTTTAACAGTGCTTTTAAATAATGGTCACGTTAATTGCGCACACCGCGATTAACCAATAACCAAGGAGGAATAGAAAAATGAAAAAAGGTATCATCGGCAGAAAACTTGGTATGACTCAGATTTTTGATGAAAAGGGCAACGTTGTACCTGTTACTGTCATAAACGCAGGCCCCTGCGTAGTCGTACAAAAGAAAACGAAGGAAAAGGACGGATACGACGCGGTACAGCTCGGATTTTCCGACGTTGAAGAGAGAAAGCTGAACAAGCCGCGGAAAGGACATTTCCTGAAAGCGAACGTTTCCTTCAAGAAATACCTCAAGGAATTCAGACTCGAGGACGCCGCATCCATGAACGTCGGCGACGTAATCACGGCTGACGTATTTTCGGCAGGCGAAAGAGTGGATATTACCGGTATCACCAAGGGTCACGGATTCACCGGCGTTATCAAGAGATGGAATCAGCATCGTCTGAGAATGACGCACGGTACGGGCCCTGTGCACCGCGAAGTTGGTTCGATGGGCGCGAACAGCGATCCTTCAAGAGTTTTTAAGAATAAGAAAATGGCAGGCCAATACGGTAATGAACGCGTAACGATTCTCAATCTTGAGATTGTGAAAATCGACGCCGACAAAAACCTCATTGCCGTAAAGGGCGCAGTTCCCGGTTCACGCGGCGGAATCGTCTATATCCGCGACACCGTGAAATAAGGAAAGGGAGGAATAAACGATGCCGAAGTTGAATGTATACAATATGGAAGGCAAAGTGTGCGGCGAAATCACGCTTTCCGACGAGATTTTCGGGGCGGAAGTCAACAAAACCGTGCTGCATACTTATGTCAGAGCATATCTGCTTAACCAGAGACAAGGTACGCAATCTACGCTGACAAGAAGCGAGGTTTCCGGCGGCGGAAGAAAACCGTGGAGACAGAAAGGTACCGGCAGAGCAAGACAGGGTTCTATCCGTGCTCCCCAGTGGACACATGGCGGTGTTGCTCTTGGACCGAAGCCGAGAAGCTATCGCGTAACCATAAACAAGAAAGTAAAAAGGCTGGCTATGATTTCCGCGCTTTCTTCCAAGGTCGAAGCAGGTGAACTGATTGTCGTTGACAATATCGCACTTGACGAGTACAAGACCAAGAAGATGGTGGCGTTCCTGTCAGCAGTCGGCGCCGATAAAAAGGCAATGATCGTGTTGCCCGAAAACGCGGACGAGAAGGTTATCAAATCCGCTGCGAATATTCCGGGCGTAATTACCGCTCCTGTCAATGCGTTGAACGTATATGACATCTTGAAATACGACAAGTTTATTATTGCGAAGGACGCGGTTGCTAAGATTGAGGAGGTATATGCGTAATGAGAACTGCATACGACATAATCTTAAAACCCGTCATCACAGAAGCTTCTATCGAGAATATCCGCGACAAGAAGTATACCTTCAAAGTTGCGAAAGACGCGAACAAAACAGAGATTAAAAAAGCGGTCGAGGAGATATTCAAGGTTCAGGTTGAGAAGGTTACCACCATTAACATGAAGCGGAAGCCCAAGAGACTGGGCTATCATGTAGGCACGACGAGCGAGTGGAAGAAAGCGATCGTTAAGCTTACGCCCGATTCAAAGACCATCGAGTTCTTCGACAGCCTGATGTAAGCGAAAGGAGTTTAATAATGGCGACGAAAACTTATAAACCGACAACTCCCTCAAGAAGAAACATGGCTACTCCTTCTTTTGAGGAGATTACCAAGACAACTCCTGAGAAAAGTCTTGTAACAATACTCAAGAAAAAAGCAGGCCGTAACAACACCGGTAGAATCACTGTTCGCCATAAAGGCGGCGGAAACAAGAGAAAATACAGAATTATCGACTTCAAGCGCGCTCAGAAAGAAGCCGGCTCGACGGTATTAAGCATTGAGTATGATCCGAACAGAACCGCTTACATCGCGCTTCTTGCCGATGAGAACGGCAAAAAGAGCTATATCATCGCTCCGCACGGATTAAAGGTCGGCGACGTTCTTTATTCTGGCCCGCATGCGGACATTAAGCCCGGAAACGTGCTGCCGATCGCGCAGATTCCAGTCGGTACTTTTATACATGCGATTGAGCTTTATCCCGGAAAAGGCGCTCAGCTGGTTCGCGCTGCCGGCGCCGCCGCGCAGCTGATGGCAAAAGAGAACGGCATGGCTCAGATCAGACTTCCCTCCGGCGAAGTAAGACTTGTTCGGCTCGACTGTACGGCAACCATCGGACAGGTCGGCAACCTTGATCACGAGAACATCAAGCTCGGCAAGGCCGGTAAGTCCAGACACCTCGGCATCAGACCTACCGTCCGCGGTTCCGTTATGAACCCGGTTGACCATCCGCACGGCGGTGGCGAAGGTAAGTCTCCGATCGGCAGACCGGGTCCGGTTACTCCTTGGGGCAAACCTACTCTTGGCTACAAGACAAGAAACAAGAAGGCTCGTTCGAACAAGTTTATTATCAAACGCAAGAACGACAAATAGGGTAAAGGAGGATTACTACTGTGAGCAGAAGTGTTAAAAAAGGACCGTACGTCGACGCCAAACTGCTGAAGCGTATCCAGGAAATGAATAAGAACGGCGAAAAAAGAGTGATTAAGACCTGGTCTCGTGCTTCGACAATATTCCCTGAATTTGTCGGACATACAATTGCGGTTCATGACGGCAGGAAGCATGTTCCTGTTTATATCATAGAGGATATGGTCGGTCATAAGCTCGGAGAGTTCGCTCCGACAAGAACGTTCAGAGGACATTCGGGATCCAAGACCTCGAACACAGGAAAATAACGGCTGATTGAAAGGAGGCACAATACTGTGGAAATAAAAGAAGCAAAAGCTTGTCTGAAGCAATTGCGGATTTCTCCCAGAAAGGTAAAAATCGTACTTGACCTGATAAGAAATAAAGATGTGGCCCAGGCAGCCGCTATCTTGAAGAATACAAACAAAATTGCATGTGAAAGCATTGAAAAGCTCCTTAAATCGGCAGTAGCAAATGCAGAGCATAACTACGAGATGGACAGGGATAAGCTTTATATCGCTGAGTGCTATGTAACGCCCGGCATCATGAAGAATATGAAAAGGGTTATGCCGAGAGCCAGAGGTAGCGCTTTCCGTATATTAAAGCGGACTTCGCATGTTACTATTAAGTTAAGGGAAAGAGTTTAGGAGGAGACAAAAATGGGACAAAAGGTTAATCCGCACGGACTGCGTGTAGGCATTATTAAGGACTGGGATTCCCGTTGGTTCGTTAAGGACGAGGTCTTTGGCGAAACATTGGTTTCCGACTATAAACTCAGAAAATATCTCAAGGAAAAGCTGCATCAGGCAGGCGTTCCCAGAATTGAGATTGAAAGAGACAACTCCCGCGTTAGAGTTATCATTCACTGCGCAAAGCCGGGCATTATCATCGGCAAGGGCGGAGCTGAAATTGATAAACTGAAGAAGGATATCATCAACTTCCTGAAGGTACCCGCAAACGTTCAGGTTGACGTCAAGGTTATCGAAGTAAAGCAGCCTGACCTCAACGCGCAGCTCGTTGCGGAGAATATCGCGGCGCAGCTTGAGAAGAGAATTTCGTTCCGCCGCGCCATGAAGCAGGCGATCGGCAGAGCCATGAAGCTGAACGCAAAAGGTATCAAGATCGCGGTTTCCGGCCGTCTTGGCGGCGCAGAAATTGCGAGAACCGAGCATTACCACGAGGGTACCATTCCGCTTCAGACACTGAGAGCGGATATTGACTACGGATTTTACGAGGCGAACACCACTTACGGCAAAATCGGCGTAAAAGTCTGGATTTATAAGGGAGAAGTTCTTCCTGAAGTAAAGCGCACAGTGTCGAACGAAGGAGGCAGAAAAAATGTTAATGCCTAAAAGAGTGAAATACAGACGTGTTCAGAGAGGCCGTCTGACCGGCAAAGCAACCAGGGGCAACAGGATAACGGACGGTTCTTTTGGACTTGTCGCCATGGAACCCGCTTGGATTACAAGTAATCAGATCGAAGCGGCCCGTGTTGCGATGACCCGTTATATCAAGAGAGGCGGCAAGGTCTGGATTAAGATTTTCCCGGATAAGCCTGTCACTGAAAAGCCTGCCGAAACTCGAATGGGTTCCGGTAAAGGTAGCCCCGAGTACTGGGTAGCTGTTGTCAAGCCGGGCAGAGTTATGTTTGAGATGGACGGCATTTCCGAAGAGGATGCGCGCGAGGCAATGCGTCTTGCATCCCATAAGCTTCCGATCAAATGTAAGTTTGTTACCAAGGCTGACCTCGAGTAACAGGAGGTAACGAGATGAACATTAAAGAAATAAGAGAAATGACTACGGCTCAGCTTGAGAAAACGCTCAAGGAACAGAAGGAAGAGTTGTTCAAGCTTCGTTTCCAGCATTCCATTAACCAGCTCGACAATCCGATGAAAATAGTCGAAACAAAAAAGACTATTGCGAGAATACTCACTGTGCTCCGCGAGAAGGAACTCGCTGAGAAACGGGCATAGAAAGGAGTAAGCCGAGATGGAACAAAGAGCTTTGAGAAAAACAAGAGTTGGCAAAGTTGTCAGCAATAAAATGGACAAGACGATCGTCGTTGCCATAGAGGATCACATTCAGCATCCGCTCTATAAAAAGATTGTCAAGAGAACCGTCAGATTAAAGGCGCATGACGAAAAGAACGAATGCAATATTGGCGATACGGTCAAGATTATGGAGACCCGTCCGCTTTCCAAAGAAAAAAGATGGCGCCTCGTCGAAATTATAGAGAAAGCTAAGTAATAGGAGGTACACAATGATACAGCAACAATCATTTCTGAAAGTTGCCGATAACACCGGCGCGAAAGAATTAATGTGCATCCGAGTACTTGGCGGCACAGGCAGACGGTATGGCGGTATCGGTGATGTTATTGTTTGCTCTGTTAAAAAGGCAGCTCCCGGCGGACTCGTAAAGAAAGGCGATGTTGTCCGCGCTGTCATCGTTAGAACAGTTCAGGGAACGCGCAGAGCCGACGGCTCGTATATTAAGTTCGATGAAAACGCAGCTGTTTTGATAAATGAAGATAAAAACCCCAAAGGAACGCGTATTTTTGGACCGGTTGCCCGTGAGCTTCGTGAAAAGGATTATATGAAAATACTCTCCTTGGCACCCGAAGTTGTTTAGTGGGAGGTAACTTACAATGAGTGAAAAAAGAAGAAAGATGCACGTAAAGACGGGAGACACCGTTGTCATAATTTCCGGCAAGTACGCCAACTTCAAGGATAAAACCATCGGCAAGGTGCTCGGTGTTTCTCCGAAAGAGGGCAAGGTCATTGTTGAGGGCGCATGCATGGTTTCCAAGCATGTAAAACCCAAGAAGCAGGGCGAACGCGGCGGAATTATCAAAACTGAGAGCGCAATTTACGCAAGCAAGGTTATGCTCTACTGCCCCAAATGCCAGGCGGGCAGAAGAGTAAGACACAAGACTACTGAAAACGGCGAAAAAATCAGAGTCTGTGTAAAATGCGGCGAAACAATATAAAGCGGGGGAGGATAAAAGATGTCATATTTAGCGAAATACTACAAGAGCGAAGTCGCTCCCGCTCTGATGAAGAAATTCAATTATAAGAGTCCGATGCAGATTCCGCGCCTTGACAAGGTTGTTATCAACGTAGGCGCCGGCGACGCAAAGGAAAACCCGAAGGTTATCGACAACATAATCGCCGAACTGACTGCGATTTCCGGACAGAAGGCGGTTCCCACCGTCGCTAAGAAGTCGGTTTCCAACTTCAAACTCCGTGCGGGAACAAAGATCGGCGTTAAGGTAACGCTTCGCGGCGAAAGAATGTATGAGTTTGTTTATAAACTTTTCAATCTCGCGCTTCCGAAGGTTCGTGACTTCAAAGGCATCAACCCCAACTCCTTTGACGGCAGAGGAAATTATTCGCTGGGACTGAAAGAACAGCTGATTTTCCCTGAAATCGATTACGACAAGGTCGATAAAATCAGAGGCATGGATATCGTTTTCGTAACCACGGCTCAGAACGACGAAGAAGCAAGAGAGCTTCTGACATTGCTGGGCGCTCCGTTTCAGAAAGTTTAAGGAGGTAAGTACAGATGGCAAAGAAAGCAATGATCTTAAAGCAGCAAAGAAAGCCTAAGTATTCTACCCGTGCTTATAATAGATGCAAGATTTGCGGCAGACCGCATGCTTATCTGCGCAAATATGGTGTATGCCGTATATGCTTCAGGAATCTTTCCTACGCAGGACAGATCCCCGGAATCAAGAAGGCAAGTTGGTAAGGAGGATACAATATGCAGATGACAGACGTAGTAGCAGATATGCTCACAAGAATTCGCAATGCCAATGCGGCAAAGCACGAAACTGTTGACATTCCTGCTTCCAATTTGAAAAAAGCGATCGCGCAGATCTTACTTGATGAAGGGTATATCAAGGGCTATACCGTATCGGATGACAGCAAGCAGGGTACTATCACCATCACCCTGAAATACGGCGAAGGCAAATCAAGAGTTATTCAGGGCTTGCGCAGAGTTTCGAAACCCGGTCTGAGAATTTACGCATCGAGCAAGGACCTTCCTAAAGTAAGAAACGGACTTGGAATTGCGATTATATCCACCTCAAAAGGCATTATGACCGATAAAGAAGCGCGTAAGAACAATATCGGCGGCGAAGTTCTCGCTTTTGTATGGTAGGGAGGAGATTAAGATGTCAAGAATAGGCAGAAAGCCGGTCGTTATACCCGCGGGCGTCACCGTAACAATTGGCGCTGACAATTTGGTAACAGTGAAAGGTCCCAAAGGTACGCTGACCGAAAAGCTCCCGAGTGAAATAATCATAGAGCAGGAGAGCGATAAAATTATAGTGAAGCGTCCGAATGACGAGAAGGAAATGAGATCTCTTCACGGACTTTCAAGAACGCTTATCGCAAACATGGTAACCGGCGTAACTGAAGGCTATCAGAAAAAGCTTGAGATAAACGGCGTTGGCTACAAGGCAGCCAAGCAGGGCAAGCAGCTCGTACTGAACCTTGGATATTCGCACACGATTGTATACGATGAGCCCGAAGGAATTAAGTTTGACGTTCCGGATCCCAACACGATTATCATTAGCGGACCGGGCAAACAGCAGGTCGGACAGATTGCTGCTGAACTGAGAAGCAAGAGACCTCCTGAGCCTTACCTCGGAAAAGGCGTCAAGTACGCTGAAGAGAGAATAAGGCGTAAGGCCGGAAAAGCCGGTAAGAAATAGAAAGGAGCGTTAAGAATATGGTACATCGTGTCGACAGCAATAAACAGCGTCTAAAGCGTCATAAAAGGGTCAGGGCGAAGATATTCGGTACTCCCGATAGACCGCGTCTTTGCGTCTATCGTTCGCTCGCGAATATCTATGCTCAGATTATAGATGATACTGTCGGAAAAACATTAGTATCGGCCTCCAGCGTTGAGCCGGAATTCGGCGAAAATGGCGGCAACAAAGCTGCGGCAAGAAAAGTCGGAGAGCTTGTTGCAAAGAGAGCATTGGAAAAGGGTATCACCACAGTGGTATTCGACAGAGGCGGCTACCTGTATCACGGTCGCGTGAAGGAGCTCGCTGACGGTGCCCGCGAAGCCGGACTTAACTTTTAGGAGGAAAACATGAAGATCGATTACACTACTTTGGATTTAAAAGAGGTTCCTGTATTTACAAAGCGTGTATCAAAGACCGTCAAGGGCGGACGTATCGCAAGGTTTTCCGCGCTGGTTGTCGTAGGCGACGGTAACGGTCATGTCGGCTACGGTCTCGGCAAGGCCGCCGAAGTTCCGGATGCGATCAGCAAGGCGATCGAAGCCGCAAAGAAAAACATCATTGCCGTATCGCTCAAGGGAACAACCATTCCTCATGAAATTATCGGCGAGTTCGGAGCAGGCAAGGTGCTGTTAAAGCCGGCGGCTCCCGGTACCGGTATCATCGCGGGCGGCAAAATGCGTGCTGTTCTTGAATTGGCAGGAATACGCGATATACGCGCAAAATCACTGCGCTCAAACAACCCTATAAATGTCGTAAAAGCTACCTTTGAAGCGCTCAAGGGTCTGCGCACACCCGAGCAGGTTGCTCTTATGCGTGGCGTTAGTGTAGAAAGTTTATAGGAGGAGGCGGCGTCATGGCAAAAGTAAAGCTTACTCTTACAAAAAGTCTTATTGGCCGTAAAGAAGATCAGATTCTTACAGCTCACTCGCTGGGTTTAAGAAAAATAGGCGACTACAAGGTCGTTGAGAAGGACGCAGCGATTGAAGGAAAAATCAAAACCATTTCGCATCTCATCAGTGTGGAAGAGCTGTAAGAACAGCGTAAAGAATTTTTGAATAGGAGGATAAAACAATGAAGCTTCATGAGCTTTCTCCGGCAGAAGGTTCTACCAGACCCAGATTTCGCAAGGGTAGAGGTATCGGAAGCGGTAACGGAAAAACCGCTGGTCGCGGCCATAAGGGTCAGAACGCGCGCTCGGGCGGTGGAGTAAGACCCGGTTTCGAAGGCGGACAGCTTCCGCTTTACAGGAAACTGCCCAAAAGAGGTTTTACGAACCGTTTTGCAAAGCAATATGCAATTGTAAATGTTGAACAGCTTGAAGTTTTCGAGAAGGATTCTGTCGTTGATGCGCAGGCCCTGATCGAAAAAGGAATTATAAAGAAAGTTTACGACGGACTCAAAGTCCTCGGAAACGGAGAAATCACCAAGGCGTTAACCGTTAAAGCAGCTATTTTCTCAGCAACCGCGAAGGAAAAGATAGAGGCCGCAGGCGGAAAGGCTCAGGTGATTTAAATGTGGCGAATTTACAAAAACGCTTGGAGTATTGATGATATTCGGAAAAGAATGCTTTTTACGCTTCTGATCATCGTGTTGTTCAGAATCGGTTCTGCCGTCCCGGTTCCTTTTATCGACAGCCAGGTATGGCAGGATTGGTTCAACAACGAGACCGTAAAAGGCTCTTTCCTCGAATACTTCAACATGTTGTCAGGTGACGCGTTTTCAAAAGCCACATTGTTCTCGTTGGGCGTTAACCCCTACATTACCGCCTCGATCGTTGTGCAGCTTCTTACCGTAGCCATTCCGGCATTGGAGAAGCTGCAGAAAAGCGGTCCCGAAGGTCAGGAAAAAATATCCAGAATCGTACGTTATACTACGCTCGGTCTTTCGATTTTGACATCCTACGGCTATTATCTGACCATGAAGAATTACTCCGCGATTGTTAGCACCGGAGTTTTCGAGATGTTCGTCATTATAATAGCCTACACTGCAGGTTCCTGCATGGTTATGTGGATTGCCGAAAAGATTGACGAAAAAGGTATCGGCAATGGTATCTCCATCCTTCTTTTCGTAAACATCACGGCCGGACTGACAATCAGACTTTTGGAAATCTTCCTGCTTATCCGGGAAGAGACGATTCCGGTTATCGCAGCCGTCGTTATGATGCTTGCGATCATCACCGCGATCGTATTCTTCTCAGAGTCTGAGAGAAGACTGCCGGTTCAGTACGCGAAAAGAGTTGTAGGCAGAAAGATGTACGGCGGCATGAATACCAACCTGCCGATTAAGGTTTTACTCGGCGGCGTTATGCCGATCATCTTTGCGAATGCGATCACGACCGTTCCTCAGACGCTGGCGATCATCATCCCGAGCTGGAGAAATACCATCGAGAAATACTTTACGCCCAGCAGTCCGTCCTGGGGTTGGTTGTACGTTTTAGTGAACTTTGTTCTGATTATTGCGTTTGCATATTTTTACAACAGCATATCCTTTAACACCATAGAAATTGCAAACAACCTGAAAAAGAACGGCGGAACCATTCTTGGTTACCGTCCGGGCAAACCGACCGCTGATTATATTCAGAAGGTCGTCAACAGGATCACGTTAATTGGTTCGTTGTTCCTGTCTTTCGTGGCAATATTCCCGATTCTTATGTCATGGACCGGAGAAATGGCGTTCAGACTGCTCATTTTCGGCGGAACATCCATCATCATTATCGTCGGCGTCGCGCTTGAGACGACCCGCACCATCGAAAGTGAGATTACGATGCGTCATTACAAAGGATTCCTTGAATAGAGGCGACATTTTATGAACATCATCTTTTTCGGACCTCCTGGTGCCGGCAAGGGCACTCAGGCGGAGATTATCAGCAAAGAGCTGAACATTCCAACGATTTCTACCGGCGCGATTATTCGCGAAGCGATTAAAAACGGTACCGAGATGGGTTTGGCGGCCAAGAGCGCGATTGAATCCGGCGCGCTGGTTTCCGACGAAATCGTTATCGGAATCATAAAAGACAGACTTGCGGAACCGGACTGCAAAAACGGGTTTATTCTTGACGGATTTCCGAGAACCATACCGCAGGCAATCGCCCTTGAAAAACTCGGCGTAAACATAGACGTTGTGATTTCGCTCGAGGTTGCGGACGAAACGATTATAAACCGCATGAGCGGAAGAAGGGTATGCGGCAAATGCGGCGCTACCTATCATATCGTTTCCAATCCGAGCAGGGACAACAAAACCTGCGATAAATGCGGTTCGGAACTTACGATGAGAAAAGACGACGACCCCGAAGTAGTCAAGAACAGACTGGTAACCTATCACAAGGAAACCGAGCCGCTGCTTGAATACTATACAAAGAAGGGCATCGTAAAAACAGTTGTAGGCCAGGAAAAACTCGAAGACACGACAAGCCTCACAAGGGCGGCATTAGGTCTATGATTACCATTAAGACGGACGCCGAAATCGAGTTGATGCGTCAGGCAGGCAGGATTGCGGCAATCGCGCGCGAGGTCGCAGGTTCTTATATAAAGGAAGGCGTTACAACCCACTTTATTGACCAGAAGGTCAAAGCCTGCATCCTTGCGCACGGCGCGACGCCGTCGTTTCTCGGATACGGCGGTTTCCCCGCTTCCGCTTGCGTGAGCGTTAACGAGGAAGTCATCCACGGTATCCCGTCATCAAGAACACTCAAGGACGGCGATATTGTAAAAGTCGACGTCGGAGCGTATTATAAAGGCTTTCACGGTGACTGCGCCGCTACGTTCGCGGTTGGAAATATCAGCGACGAAGCCAAAAGGCTGATTGCGGTAACCGAACAGTGCTTTTACGAAGGCATCAACGCAATCAAGCCGGGCGGCAGAATCGGCGATATTTCGAACGCCATTTATCAATACGCGAAGAAGCACGGCTATGAAGTTGTCCGTGAATTTATTGGACACGGAGTAGGCAGAAATCTCCACGAATCACCCGATGTTCCTAATTACGGACCAGCCGGAAGAGGGCCCAGGCTGCAGGCGGGCATGACGTTTGCAGTAGAACCGATGGTAAACGTCGGAACCTGGGAGGTTAGAGTATTACCAAACAAATGGACTGTTGTCACTGCCGACGGAAAACTTTCCGCGCATTATGAGAACACAATCGCGGTGACGAACAGCGGAGTCGTAATACTGACTGATCCAAATCCCTGAGGATGGTAGAGTATGAATGATTATCTGGGTCTCATGGTAATTTCACTTGCGGGTAGAGATAAAGGTAGAATCGCGGCTGTGGTTGGCGTCATCGACGAGAACTACGTGCTCATCGCCGATGGCCGGACCAGAAAAACCGAATCACCCAAAAAGAAGAAATTAAAACACATACGCGTAATTACCGGTGTTGATGAAAAACTGACAAGACTTGAGCCCGGAAAACTGACAAATAGGCAGATTAGGGAACGAGTTAGAGAACTGGAAGAAGTTCTCGGCACCGAGGTTTGATGTTTTAAAGGAGGTATTATTCTGGCTAAAGACGATGTCATTGAATTTGAAGGCGTGGTAACGGAAGTATTGCCCAATACCGTCTTTAAAGTAAAACTATCAAACGGTCATATCATTACTGCTCATATTTCAGGTAAAATGCGTATGCATTACATTCGAATCCTTCCCGGCGACAAAGTAACCGTGGAGGTTTCGATATACGATCTGAGTCAGGGCAGAATAACATACCGTCAAAAATAGTTCGAAATTCGTATAACCGACAAGCAATCTTTTGATAATAAGAATTATTAAGAATGCATTCGAATGAGATACGGCTGTTTTTTTGCAGCGAAATCCCACTACCGGCATCCGGCCGGGGAAAGGAATGATCATCATGAAGGTAAAGCCTTCCGTTAAGAAAAGATGCGAGAAGTGTAAGATTATCAAACGCAAAGGCAGGATAATGGTCATTTGCGAGAACCCCAAACACAAGCAAAAACAAGGATAGGAGAGAGGTGTAACAATGGCTCGTATTTCCGGTGTTGATATTCCAAACTCAAAGCGCGTCGAGATTGGACTTTGCTATATTTACGGTATCGGCAGATCACTCTCGAACAAAATACTCCAGAAAACCGGCATTAATCCCGACACTCGCGTCAAGGATTTGACCGAGGAAGATATAGCGAAACTCCGTGAGGAGATTGAAAACAACTATGTCGTTGAAGGCGATCTGCGTCGCGAAATCGCTATGAACATTAAGCGGTTGGTAGACATTGACTGCTATCGCGGACAAAGACATAGAAAAGGTCTGCCCGTAAGAGGACAGAGAACCAAAACCAACGCAAGAACAAGAAAAGGTCCGGCAAAGACCATCGCGAACAAGAAGAAGTAAAAGGAGGGAAACCGATTAAATGGCAGCAGCACAGAAGAAAGTCGCTACAAAAAAGAGACGCGAGCGTAAAAATATTGAGCGCGGCGCAGCACACATCCGTTCAAGCTTTAACAACACCATCGTTACGATCACCGATACCAAGGGCAACACAATTGCCTGGGCGTCCGCTGGTGGGCTTGGATACAGAGGCAGCCGGAAATCGACTCCTTATGCAGCGCAGATGGCTTCGGAAGCAGCAGCGAAAGCAGCTATGGAACACGGCATGAAGACGGTTGAAGTCTATGTCAAAGGTCCCGGTCAGGGAAGAGAAGCTGCGATCAGAGCACTTCAGGTAGCCGGTCTTGAGATTAGTCTTATTAAAGATGTTACACCTATTCCTCATAACGGTTGCAGACCGCCTAAGAGAAGACGTGTTTAAACAATTTGAATTGGAGGTTATTAAATGGCAAGATATACAGGAGCAGTATGCAGACTGTGCCGCAGAGAAGGCTGCAAACTCTTTTTGAAAGGTGATAGATGCTTCTCCGATAAATGCTCGATTGCTCGCAGAGGAAAGGCTCCGGGACAGCACGGCGCGAACTCCAACAGAAGAAGAGCGAAAGAATATGGTCTGCAGCTTCGTGAAAAACAAAAGGCTAAAAGGTACTATGGCATTCTGGAAAAGCAGTTTAAGAACTACTTTATCAAGGCCGACAAGAAGGAAGGTCAAACAGGCGAGAACCTGCTTACCGCCATCGAGAGACGTCTTGATAATGTGGTTTACCGTATGGGTCTGGCTGATAGCCGCAGAGAGGCGCGTCAGCTCGTTACGCACGGTCATTTCAGAGTGAACGGCAAGAAGGTTAACATTCCTTCCTACCTTGTAAACAAAAACGATGTCATATCCCTGAAGGAAAGCAGCCGTGATTCTGAAAAGTTTAAAATGCTTATCGAGAATATCACCGCAAGGACAGTACCTTCCTGGATAAGTTTGGATAAGGAGAACGTATCAGCAACGATCACCGCTCTTCCGACACGCGCTGACATTGACTTCCCGTTTGAGGAACATCTCATCGTCGAGTTGTACTCGAAGTAAGAATTAATATTAAATATCGCGTTCCTTTATTTAATATTAATTCGGGCCTACAACAAAGGAGGTTACTTTAATGATCGAAATCGAAAGACCGAGCATAATCACCGCTGAGCTTAGCGAAGACGGCAATCACGGAACTTTTGTTGTTGAACCTCTTGAGCGTGGTTACGGCATAACGCTCGGCAATTCATTGAGAAGAGTGCTTTTAAGCTCGCTTCCCGGTGTTGCTGCTACCAGCGTAAAAATTGACGGCGTTTTGCACGAAATATCAACTGTTCCCGGCGTTAAGGAAGATGTCCCGGAGATCATTCTGAATGTAAAAGGAATCGTAGCCAAGCTTTACAGTCAGGAACCGAAAACATGCATCATCGATGTCAGGGGCGGTGAAGTAACCGCCGGCGACATTCAGTGCGATTCGGATATTCAGATTCTGAATCCGAGTCATCACATAGCAACGGTTGAAGATGGTTATCCCTTCTATATGGAAATTACCTTCGATCACGGACGCGGTTATGTACCTGCCGAGAAAAACAAGGCGGCTGTTGACAACCCGCCGATCGGCGTTATATATACGGATTCAATTTTTACACCTGTCTATAAGGCGAATTACACAGTTTCAAACACCAGAGTCGGCAATATTACCGACTACGATAAACTTACGCTTGAAGTCGCCACAAACGGCACGATAAGCGCAAAAGAAGCAATTTCGCTCGCCGCGAAGATTCTCAGCGAGCATATCAACCTCTTTATCGAGCTTTCGGCTGAAACGAAGAATACCGAAATCATGGTTGACAGAGAAGAAACCACGAAAGAAAAAGTTCTCGATATGACCATCGAAGAACTTGATATGTCGGTACGCAGTTTTAACTGCCTGAAGCGCGCGGGCATTGATACGGTTGGCGATCTTATTAACCGTACCGAGGAAGACATGATGAAGGTTCGAAACCTTGGTAAAAAATCACTTGAAGAGGTTATCCAGAAGCTTGCATCACTTGGACTTTCATTAAAGAAATCCGATGATTAAGCGGCTGAAGTAAAATCTATATAAAGGAGGCAAAGATAATGCCCGGAACAAGAAAGTTAGGCAGGAAAACAGATCATAGACTGTCCATGCTGAAAGGAATGGTAACATTTCTTTTAGAGAAGGGTAAAATCGAAACAACAGTAACACGCGCAAAAGAAGTTAGCGCGCTTGCAGATAAAATGGTAACGCTGGGCAAAGAAAACACGCTTGCTTCGAGAAGACAGGCGTTGGCTTTCCTCAAGAAGGAGAGCGTGGTAGCAAAACTGTTTACCGTGATCGCGCCGAATTACAGCGATCGCAACGGCGGCTACACGAGAGTGTTGAAGATAGGCCCGAGACGTGGTGACGGCGCCGAAATGGCCATCATTTCAATGGTCGACGCCGAATCCATCTACGAAACCAACGAAAAAGACAAGAAAAAGAAAGCTGAAGAGAAAAAGTCCGAAGAAAAGGAAGCAAAGAAATCCGAGAAGACAACCGAAAAGAAGACCGCTTCGAAGAGGACTTCTTCCAAGAAAACGGACAAGACCGAAACCCAAGCTGAAGACAAGGCTGAAGCCAAAGCCGAAAGCAAAGCTGCTGAAGGCGCCGCTAAGAAGACAACAAGAAGAAAAGCCAAGTCGAAAGCTTCCGCTGCAACTGAATCTGCTGAAGCAGCATCAACCGAAACAGCGCCCGCGGCGGCTGTTCAGGCTGAAGAAACTTCTGCAACAGATACTGCTTCCGCTGAATCCGCTGCAGAGAGCGCAGACGCTGAAAAGAGCGCAGAGTAAACCGCAAAAAAATACAGAGAGTTTGGAATACAAACTCTCTGTTTTTTTATCGAATGATAATGGCCTGCTGTCCAAGCTGTTTGTACCGCTTTTCAAACAGCTCCATCGAGTAGGTTACGATGCCTCTCCAGGGGTCGTTTAACGTAACCGTCTTCTTCACGGTATCGTATCCGACCAAAACGGTCGCGTGCTCGTTGAGATAAAACTCCACCGTTTCGCCGGTGTCTTCCGCAATCCAGGTTTTCGCGACGTAGGTGTTCGTCATGTTGATCGTCGCCCAGCAGATAACCGGCTGTCCCAGCGAAACATAGCAATACAGCTCATCAGGCGTAGCGCCGGTTATGTTCCTCACGGTCCGGTCCGTAATCACGTTTTCTCGAAAGTAGTTTTCCGCCGTGATGGCGACGACGGGCGCGTAACAGCCGATACCGTCTTTTTTGTAAGGATTCCCGATAAAATGGGTGTTCATGCTGTACAGCTTTGTAGTTTTCGGCATATAATGATCTACGATTTCGCATTTGTCGGCGTCGAAGCCTAAAAAATTGAGCACGATCGCCAAAGCCGTCGCCTCGCAGCCGGTTGGAAGCTCGGGTTTTTGCAGGGTGTTTTTCATTTCGATGTAAAACTTGCCTTCCGGCGGAACATCCGGAAAGATTTCGCTCGTCGTCTGCGACGACTCGAGCGGCGCGGATATGTCGGCGGAATCAGAAGAGGATGCGCTCGATTCCGGGTCAAGAAGAAACGTTTCTTTACTGTCGGAGTTTTCATGCGTGCCGTCCGAATCGTCAGATAAAGCGCAGGAAGCGGCGTTCGGGCTGGAAAAACGGTTCTGGTTTTGATTCGCAGTAAACAGAAGACTGCATAATACCAAAAGAAAAGTAATCAAAATAAAAAAAGTGAATTTCGATGCAGAAGAAGCAAGAGAAAGATGCCCTGCCTTCAGGCTTTTCAAGACAATCACCTCATTACGAAAAAACAAGTCTTCCTGCGTCTTATACATGATATTTTCTTTTTAAGATTCCGGCCTTTTCTTTAATATAAAGGACAAGCCGCATGAAAAGCGTCGAAAGGGGAATAAGAATTCTCCCCTTGAATTATCAAGGGGAGTTTTTCGCTATAGAGAATTACTTATCCAAATCTAAGTATAACAGCGGGTTGACAGATTTTCCGTGATCTTCAACCGAGAAATGCAGATGCGGTCCCGTAGCTCTGCCGGTGGCGCCGATTTGACCGACAACATCGCCGGTTTTGACCGTCTGGCCTTTTGTTACCAGTATTTTTGAGAGATGCGCGTAGGTGATGATAATGCCGTTGCCGTTGTCGATTTTCACGTTGTTGCCCAAACCCGACGAATAACAAGCCTGGATAACCGTACCGTTCATGGCCGCGTAAACGTCGTGTCCGTAGCAGCTGCCGCTGATCGCGATAATGTCGATGCCGTCGTGGAAACCGTCCTCTCTATATCCGTAACCGGAACTGATTCTGCCGTGATAGGGAGAAGCCAAAATGCCGAGAGAATTGACGGTTTTGTCGGCGTTCAGAGCGCCGCGTTCGACAATCTCGTTGGTAGGTTTCTCGATAACTTCGGTTGAAAGATAAGTTTCCTCAACCAGGACGTCGTCATGATAAACGTACGCGTAATTTTCGATTCCGACACCGTTCGCGCCTGCGGTGACCACTTTTTCGTAGCCGGCAACTCTCAAATCGGTATCGACGTAGTCCGTATCATAAGGAATCTCAACCGTTTTGGTTCCAGTCGCTTTTACTTCCGCCGACAGTTTGCAGTCGATGGCCTCGCCCGTAATGCTCTTGACGACGAACGTGAAGGAGTACTCGTTCTCCATGCCCAAGAGCTTGTAAAGCGTAGCCTCGTCTGCGATGTACTGGGGATTAAACTCTCCCTCTTCGATGATAACGTCGTTTCTCAGTCTGTAACTTGTGATATTCGTGATGGGAAGCGAAGCAACCTTTGCGTTCAGAAGAATATCAAGCGCCGAATCGATTGTTTCTTTATTCTCAGCAGCAGCAATGAATGAACCGTCGATATAAAGACCGTACGCGCTGACAAGATTGTTCGCCTGCGCGGTGATTGCCGCTTCCTGTCCGTATATCGAAACATCCTGGTCTGCTAAGTCGCTGTGGTTTCCAGAAAAAACTAAAACGCCTGTAAACAATAAAGAGAACACTAAAACAGATATGACGAGATTTCTGAAATGTGAATTCCTAAAGGCCGTTATAGCTTTTTGCTTGTACTCCACCAGCGAAGAAAGTGTGGATGGAAATTTCAAGCTTATAACTCCTCTCGAGTTGCATTAGATACTTAATATATAAATGTAAAATGTGAACTGAATGTTAACAAATGATAACATTTAGAGCAAAATCCGCCGTTTTGTCTAATGTGCTGTTATTTGTGCGGTAAAAATTGTGCAGTATTTATAATAAAAATCGTTGCACTTTTTAAAAAGAAGTATTATAATAAACAATAATACATTTTTTGCTGATAATATTTTATATTTATTCAACATATATCGTTTTTTAGGAGTGTTTAAATTGAAAATAACCATCACCAGAACCCAAACGCCAAAGCAAAAACCGGACCAGAACGCGCTCGGTTTTGGACGTTATTTTACCGACCATATGTTTATGATGAATTATACCGAGGGCATCGGCTGGCACGACGCAAGAATTGTTCCATTCGGCGACATATCGCTTTCGCCCGCATGCATGGTGTTCCATTACGCGCAGGAGATGTTTGAGGGTCTGAAGGCATATAAGACGGAAGACGGAAGAATTCTTTTGTTCAGACCTGAAAAAAATATAGAGAGAATGAACAGTACCAATAAAAGGCTCTGCGTTCCGCAGGTGAATCCGGACGACATCCTGCAGGCCATTATAGAGACTGTAAAGATTGACAGCGACTGGATTCCCACGCTGCCCGGCACGTCGCTCTACATACGTCCGTTCATCATCGCGACCGACCCGGCGCTCGGCGTACATCCGTCAAAGACCTACCTGTTTATGATTATTCTGTCGCCGGTCGGCGCGTATTACGCCGCCGGATTGAACCCGGTCGACATCTGCGTTGAGGATGAGTACGTACGCGCGGTCAGAGGCGGAATGGGCTTCGCGAAGGTAGGCGCCAACTACGCTGCTTCCTTAATCGGTCAGCAGAAAGCGGAGGAGAAAGGGTACGCGCAGGTTCTCTGGCTGGACGGCATAGAGCATAAGTATGTTGACGAGGTCGGCTCGATGAACGTCTTCTTCGTCATCGACGGTGAGGTCATCACGCCCTCTTTGGATGAAGGAAACATTCTGCCGGGCGTCACAAGGGCTTCCGCAATCGAACTGCTCCGCGCGTACGGATATAAGGTTACCGAGCGGAAAATCAGCATTCAGGAAGTGTACGACGCTGCGGAAAGCGGCAAACTGCAGGAGGTCTTCGGCACCGGAACCGCCGCCGTTGTTTCGCCGGTCGGAAAGCTCGACTGGGACGGAAGAATCATCGTCATCAACGAGGGCAAAATCGGCAAGATTTCGCAGTTCCTGTACGACCAAATCACAGGCATTCAATTCGGCAGAATCAAAGATGAATTCGGCTGGACGAGAGAGGTTAAATAGTGTCTGATACGTTTGATTTTAAACCAAATGCAATGGACATGAACTCTCCCGAGAACGCCGGCGAACAGCAGGCGAATCTGGAGACTGGTATAAACGAATCGAATTCCGCTGCGAAGCTTACTTTAAAAGGTAAGCTTCGCGAACGCGGATTTTTTTCGTTTTGTTTCATCGCCTGCGTTGTCATTTTTCTGTTTTCAGTCGTCGTTTACACGGTTTCCCGGTTATCGAGCGATTTCGCGGAGTTTTGGGCAAGGTATCCGGCGTTCTGGCTTAAATTCGCGCAGGCAAAATCGACAACCTATTTTTATTTTTCCATCGCAGAGTGGCTTCTGCTGTCCATCCCGTTTATCGCAGTCTGGTATCTTGTCGCTTCGTGGCGCGCCATCAACAACTCAAAGAATCAGCGGGATTTTTACAAGTGGCTTACGCCGCTGATCTGTATTCTTTTGCTGATTGTTTCGGATTTCTTCCTTGCGTTCGGTCCGTGTTACTTCCGCTATCCGCTGGAGAAGAATCTCGGCATCGAAAAAAAGGGGGTTTCCGCGCAGGAGCTGTTTGATACCGCGGTCAAGGTGACCGAGGAAATGAAGGCGGATCTGGACAAGGTGAAATTTATCTACAACGGCGCGTCGATGATGCCTTACTCGTATCCGGAGCTGGTTGAAAAGCTGAACGCCGCGTTTGAGCGGTATGCGAAAAAGGTTGATTACATCGACACCTTTTACTCCTATCCGAAACCGATCGTGTTGTCGGAACTGCTCACCTACACGCATATTTCCGGCGTTTATTCGTTTATGACGGGCGAAGCCAACGTAAACACGAACTACCCCGATTTTATTCTGCCGTACACCATGGCGCACGAAATGGCGCACCAGCGCGGAATTGCGAAAGAGGACGAGGCGAATTTTGTCGCGTTCCTCGTCTGCATGGAGAGCGGCGACGCGTACATCCGCTATTCCGCCTGCAGCAATATGCTCAACTACCTGCTGAACGCGCTGCATCAGGCGGATTCCAAGCTATACAACAAGTATTATTCGGAATACTGCCCGGCTCAGTTGCGGGGCGAGTACGCGTCCTATTCCATTTTCTTTGACAAGTACAGAGAGAGCAAGGCATCGGAAGTTGCCGGTACGGTCAACAACGCTTTTCTCGGAACTCAGGGCCAGAAGGAAGGCATCAAGAGCTACGGTCTGGTTGTTGACCTTGCGGTTGCATACTATAAAGGAAAATAGTTTACAGGAGAGGTCTATGAGGAAAATCGCATTGCTTTTGGCTGTTGTTTTTTGCTTCGGCATTTTCAGCGGCTGTACGAAGAACGGTTCGGACAGCGTTTCCGATGTATCGGCGGATGCAAGTTCTGAACCGGCGTCGGAAGGAATCACCTATGCCACGATTGTGAGCATCGGCAAATCCTATACTTCTACCATCGAAGCGGACAGCAAGTATCCCGATTCTTACAACAGCGAGTTAACCGACGGAATACACGCAATCAACGCGTCCTACTCGGACACGCGGTTCTGCGGCTATAGTTTATCCGGACAGACATTCAGCATCACAATCGATCTTGAGAATGACGGAAAACGCCTTTACCAGTTCGAAATCAGCTACCTTGCGACCAGAGAGGCCGGAATCGCGCCTCCGTCGTTTGGTTTGGTATATATTTCGGATGACAACGAACAATGGACAAAGCTCGGCGCCGTGAAAATGCCCGAGTACGTAGAAAACACCGTTCAATCCGCCGTGCTGAAGCTGAACGAGCCGGTTGACGGCAGATATGTGCGCTTTAGCATCACAAAGGGCAGCGCGTGGACTTTTCTGGACGAGCTGACCGTAATCGCCGACGTTCCGGCTTTGGAATCCGAGCTGGCGTCGATCGCCAAAGTCGGCGAAGCGTATGCGAACGATACCACGACCAACGAAGAGCGGCTTGCGGCGCTGAAAGCGGTATCCGGCGACGTTGTGGACAGGAGCAGGACGAGAATCCTTGTTTCAAAGGGCAGCAGCTATCAGGCGTCCTATGCGGCGGATGCGCAGCAGTTCCCGGACGACGGCAAGAAACTGACGGACGGAAGCCCGACCGGCACCGGCTTTGAAAGCAATGCTTACGTGGGCTACGCGGGCGGCGGGCAGCTGGATTTGACCATAACGCTGAGCAGCGAGCGCAGCGACCTGGCGGACTTCGAGCTGTCCATGTACAGCAGACCCTTAACCGGCATCGTGCTTCCCGTTTACGTGGACATCGCCGTTTCGACCGACAACAGCAATTACACGACCGTCGGCAGGGTATATGCCACGACCAACTTAAAACAGACCAACTACACCTACAGCTTAAGGCTTCAGAAAGCTGTCAGAGGCAAATATGTCCGCTTTACGCTTGCGCAGACGGACTCCAAGTGGTTCTTAATCGAAGAGGCGGCGGTGTACGCTTACGGCGAAGCCAAAGAGCGCAGCTTCTACCCGGCAGTCACCCTTCCGAAAGTGAGCGGCAGGAACTACTGGGATAACGGTTCGAAGAAGAACGAAAACCTCGTCGCCGGACTTCCGTATCAGATTTCGACCGGTTCGACGCTGGATGAGCAGTACTGGCAGTACAACGACCCGGTAACCAAAACGCTGCTTACCGACGGCATCATTTCCGAAAGCATGAATTACAGCAACGGTCTCTGGTTCAGGACCTGCAGAGGCATGTCCAGAAACATCTATTTCGACCTGACCCATACTTCGACGATAACCGGCTTTGCCGTGAACTTTTTAAACGTAAAATCCGCCGGTATTCTCGTGCCCGGTATGGTAACGCTCTACCTCTCCGACAACGGCGAGGAATGGTACGCGGTAAAGAGAGTAAAGCTTCCGGGCGTCGGCGACACGGCCATTGCGCGGATAAACGAAACGCTTGACACGCCGGTGCAGGCGCGGTTCGCGAAGGTTTCGTTCGACGTTTCGGTTCATGTATATTTGGATGAAATACAGATATTCGGCACAAAGTATGTCGCGCCGACGACCGCCACGCTCGACAAGCTTGGTCTGACGGCTGAGGTTTCCGGCAAAAGGCTCGCGCCGAGCGCGGATATTTTGGGCGGAGCGCACGACATTCTGCTCGCTTACCATAATTCCGAGTCCGCGAAACTGACAAAGGAAGTATTCCTTTCCTATGCCGGATATGTCGATAAGGAAGGCAAGATATTAGACACCATGTTCGACGGCTTCCTGTTCCTTCCGACCACCGGCAGCCTTCCCTCGGGCGGAAAACCGTATGAGAATTCCGTCAAATCCGACTGGGACTATCTGCTCAACAGCGTCTTTGCAAAGGACATCAACCTTGACGCCCTCAACCAGGCGGTCGGCGAAATCAAATCGGCGCTGAACCTGCCGGATTACAAGGTTATGGTCTATTACACCATTCTGTATCCCACCACGTCGGTAAGCAATTTCGGCGACGTGGACGGCGACGGCGTTTCCGAAAACTTTGCGAATCCGGCGGATAAGGCGAAAGCGATAAAGTGGTATGTCGACGAGTTTATCAAACGGTTCAGCGACGGCAACTACGAGAACCTGCAGCTGGCCGGCTTCTACTGGTTCCACGAGACCATCAACAGAAACGAGAACGATCTTGAAACCATCCGCGCAACAAGCGACATCGTGCATGAACTCGGCTACCAGCTGTTCTGGATACCGTATTTCAGCGCGAACGGTTATATGCAGTGGTCTATGTACGGCTTTGACGCGGTCTGCCTGCAGCCGAACTACGCGTTCTATGCGGACGTTCCGGCCGATAGAATTGCGGAAGCCGCCGCGATCGCGAAGGAATACAATATGTGCATCGAAATCGAGATAAACTCTCCGGCGCTTGGCGACAGCGTTTACTTCCAGCGGTACATGGATTACCTGGCGGGCGGCATCATCTACGGCTATATGACCGACAGCATCCATATGTACTACCAGAGCGTGATGGACATCTACAAGGCAAGCAAGTCCGAGTCGGCGAAGACAAGGCTGATTTATGATTACACGTATCAGTTCATCAAGAAGAACCTCAAGCTGAACCCGGATAAGCTGGATGACATTACCGTCAACGCGAAAGCGGACACCTATTACGAAGGCAAACTGTTCGACGCCGACGAGACAACGCTCGCGCGGGTTTCGCTGTCGGCGCAGAACGGCACTGTCACCGTAAACGAGGATGGAACCTTCCGGTATTACCCGAACAAGGGCTTTAAGGGAACCGATACCTTTACGTTCCAGATATCCAAATACCTCGGCTGGTCGGAGGATATAAAGGTTACAGTGAACGTAGGATAAGAGAACAAAAAAAGGCTTCCGTAAACGGGAGCCTTTTTTTGAAATTATGAGAGGTAATGAAAGTGGAAAAAACTTGTCGCTTAAACCGATTAGAATGATAATGAGTGGCACCGGAGACCCGATGAAAATCAATACTCACATTTGCCTTTAAGTCAATTCCCAGCTGACAGACGCATGCAAGTATTTACTGGTGTCTATTATTCTACCAGGAGAAACCCTAATTGAATAAAAGCTGCTTTTCGTAAAAGTGTATTCGATGATTTCAACGTTATTACGCAATGATATCGATGCTGTAACGTAAAGTGCTGTTTTTGAATCTAAGATTAAAATATCAATGTTATCCAAATCATTTTCAGAATTTATGTAACCGGTATGTACCTTGTCAAATGCCATTACTATCCGGATTTTCTGACCTGCGTAAATAAACTGATTTAACAGTGTCTTCGGCATCAGAGAATTGATATAAAACGTAGCGGAGTTATAACTGAAAGCAGCATTTACAGCATTGATTGCGTTAACAAGTCCTGCGCCGCTTTTCTCTCTTAAATAACTGTTATCGGCAGTAGGATTGTTTATTGTGGTAATCTGATCGCTTCTCGCGCCAAGCAGCAAATTAGATTTTACCAATGTCGGACTGGTTTTTAGAGCTGGATTCACTTGCATCATTTGAGCGACAACACCGGTGACGTGGGGGGCGGCAAAACTGGTACCGGACTTTGTTTGAATCGTACCTTCGCTTTTAACATAACTGATATTTGTCCCCGGAGCGGTAATATCCGGCTTGTTTGGCAAATAATCTGCTTCCTTATAAGATGAACTTCCGCTCATGTTATACGGAGAAGAATTTGCTGTGGTTGAAGATGATTTTGTTGCGGCGTTTCCGACCGTTATAGCGTTAAGAGCTTTACCGGGACTGGTAATATTATCAGAAGTATTTCCTGCAGAATTAACAAAAGTAACCCCTGTATTCGCTATTAATCGATCAACTTCTTTATCATAATTATCGTAAACAGGTCCTCTATCACTGCCGCCACTGTAATTTATTACAGTAACACCTTTATCGGCAAGTTTTTGAATGGCTCTAAGTACATCTGAGGAGTATATAATTGGTGTTTGGTAAACTGTAGCCAAAGGTACAATACCCTCATATGCTCTGCCGTTTACAGTCACGGATTGACCGACGATAATACTTGTAACCATCGTAGCGTGGTCACTAATTTCGTCTTCTATCGGGTTACCATTTTCTCCAGCATCGTTTGAGTATATTAAGCGAGATTTGCTGATTGTTCTCAGCTGAGATGCATTGCTGTCAAAACGACCGCCGCCGGCTTCAATTATACCGATTTTTACACCGGTTCCTCGATAACCATAACCACTATTGAATAAACTGCTTTTTGTTCCGGTGGAACTGTCAGCACCAACCTGTCCCAACGATATATTCAGGGCAGGTTCTTGGACTAACTCTACATACAATGAAATCTCTTCCACCAAATCCATCAAGGCATACTCTTTAATTTCGGCTTTGGTAGCCTCAACGACCAGCGTAGATGTGTATTTACTGTTGTAGAGAACCTTCCGCTGCTTGCTTTCTACATTATTTTTGATAAACTTGTCATTTACAGCAGAATATTCGCGCTTGGTGATTTCACGTTTTGCCATCATATATTCATTTACTTTTCCACTGACGGCTCTGTCCACAAGCGAAATATTGCGGTCAAGCAAAACCTCGTCTTTTGCAGCTTTTACGCTCTGCTGATTTACATCGTCAATTGCTTCTTTCGATTCTGCTGCAACTACCTCGCCGGTTTTGACCAATTCGTCTGCGGTTTCCAGTTGCTTCGGAGGCTCAACATAGTGCGCTTCCTCGTAGCCAACCCGCGCAACTATTTCCGCTTCGATCTGAGGCACGATTTCTTCCTCAAATCGTTTTTGGTCTTCATAAATTGCCGGGTTCATTCCTTTTTCTTGAATCAGCGCATTCGTAATGACTTTTTGATCAATATCTTTCAACCAAAGATAAACGGGAATTAAATCATTGTCGGACTTCTCCGCCATAACTTCCCAAAGCTCCGAGCTGATTTTTTCTTTCCATGCATCGTTTTCCTGAATGTCCTGCGCTGTCGCAGAAAACATAAACAGTGTGCTCAACGCAACTGTCAAGGCAATCAGCCTATACAGTTTGATTTTGAATCGCTTTTTCAGCATGATTTTTTCCTCCTTTTTATATTTTTTTGAACAGTTAAATTGCAGGTTTTGACGAAATATTAAATTTATATTTCTAAACCCGCATTAAATGTAATTCATTTATAGAATAAAGATAAAAAACAAAAAGTCACTATGTTTTCAGCAACGTTTTTTATGAAATTTGCAGTTTTATTGAGTAAATATGAGAGTCTTTGTCGACGTCTTGGACTGTTTAAATAATTACTATAAAAAAAAGGCTCATTCCTAATACACAGGAATGAGCCTTTTTAATGTTTACTTTATTGATTAAGGATTGGGATATTGCTCGCTAAAACCGACACCAACTTGTTTTCCAATGTCATACACATCAGCTTTCGTGATAAGTCCCGCATCAAACGCTTCTTTAATGGTATAAAACTTTGAGTCCTTATACGCATAAACTTCTTGCCCGCTTGGAAAAACAATGGTATATCCGGCAATTTCTACAGGGCGTTCTGCATCGGTATAAGTCAATGGCGAACCCATATATACCACCTCACAGCCGCTGTAATTGCCGAAAAATTTTTGCACACTGATACTGTCCAGTTCATATTCTTCAGAAAGTCCATGCTTTTCTTTTAAAAAGCGCAGGTAATCTTCACGGAGCTTTAAAGCTGTTGCAGGATATAAATTATTCGGGTCTTTCATATAATCGGGTCTGCTGGAGTCAGCGCTGTTGCTGTTATCCGAACTGTCATTATTCAAGGCGTCAAAATTGCTCGTTGTTCCGGCAGGCACAGGCTGATCCTGTCTTTGCAGGGCTAAAACGGTTAGGGTGGATATCAGACAAACGCATAGCACGAGCAACGAAACCGTATTTATCACGGTTTTACGCTTTTTCTGTTTTTTTAAATATATTTTTCTTCTTTTAAAAAGATCATTTACCATTTCTTCATAAGTTTTCATACACAAAGCCCTCCTTTTCAAGTTCAGTTTTCAACGCTTGCTTGGCGCGATATACAAGATTTGCAATCTGCCGCTTGCTTTTCCGCAACACGACTGCAGCTTCATCGGCTGATAACTCTTCAAAAAATATCAGCCTTAAAGCCTCGCGGTATTTCGGATTCAGCTTATCAAGCGCGCGCTTGAGCTCAATCTTTTGCTCTTCTATTAAAAAAGATTTTTCGAAATCTTCCGCCTCTTGCAGAAACGGCTCACAGTCGTCCATCGGAACCAAACGTAGAATTGATTTTCGCCTTAAAGTATTGAAAGCGATATTGCGTCCGATTGTGAAAAGCCATGTTTTAAACGAAACCGAACCGTTGTAATGAGGTTTTTTGACAAGCAGTTTGAAGAAAGTTTCTTCGGCTAAGTCCTCGGCCTGATGGATGTTGTTTACATAGCCGTTCAAAAAGAATATTAAGCTGTTCTTGTATAGTTTGACAATTTCTACAAAACCGTTGTCATCGCCATCAAGGAAACGGCGGTAGCTACTTGCACCGTTATCCATGATTTGTCTCCTTTCGTGTTGCTTCATCTATTATACAATCGGGAGGGCAGATTATCTCACTAAATCAGCTAAAATTATTATATCACAAAATTAAATATTGGCAAAATATATCAATCAATATAGTTTAAGGAAAACATACGCACCATATTTTCTTAGATAATAGAAAAACAGGAGATATTGAAATGTATCTCCTGTTCTTCATGCGTCTTCTTTGTTGCTTCGCTGTTTGATGACTTTTAGTCTCGAGAAGTCCTCGCGCTCCTTTTCCTCCAGCGCGCTGGAAATATAAGCGATGGTGCTTCTCAGGCGGGGGATAATGATGTTGTTGAGCGCATTGGTGCGTTTTTGCGATTTCTTGATCGCGTCCGCCAGGCGGAATACGTTGCTTTCAACCTCGGCGAGCTTTGCGGTGAGCTTTTTTACCTCTACGAATTTCAGGTACGCGTCGTCGAGCATGGAGTTTGTGGACTCAAGCCCGTAATAAAGCGATATCGGCTGCTGTGCAAGCGTTACTTTGGGCAGCTCTACGCCCATTACGCTGTGCGTGGTGATACTCAGGCCGTCGTCAATCGGAATGGCCTGCGACGCTTCCTGAACGATTCCAAGCGTTATATTCGCCTTCTGGAGGGCAAGATACGCCTGCGCGTAGGTATCGTCTATCTTCGCCTGTATTTCCTTGACCTGTTCGATTAAATTCATCATTTCGCGCACAAGAATATTGCGCTTGCGGTCCATCAGGTCGTGACCGAGAACCGCGAGCGAATAGGACTTCTTTGCGTTGAGCAGGTTGCTTTTGGTCGGGACTACTTTTGAAGCCACCCGGCTGTCACCTCAAATCCCAATCTATATTCGCCTTGGTCTTTTTCTTTCGGTAATGTTCGGCAAGAATGTCGTTGCTTACCCGGTCGAGCGCTTCGAGCGGAAGCATGGACAACAGCTCCCAGCCGAGGTCAAGCGTTTCCTCAATCGAGCGGTTTTCGTTCTCGCCCTGGTTGAGGAAGTATTTTTCAAACGCGCGCCCGAACATAACCAGCTTTTTATCAATGTCGCTCAGTTCTTCCTCGCCGATGACGGACGCGAGCGCCTTGGCGTCCTGCACCTTCGCATACGAGGAGAACAGCTGGTTGGCAAGCGCGGCGTGGTCCTCTCTGGTGTAGCCTTTGCCGATGCCGTCCTTCATCAGACGGGACAGCGAGGGGAGCACTCCGACCGGCGGGTAAATGCCGATGGAGTCAAGCTCTCTATCCAAAACAATCTGCCCTTCGGTAATAAAGCCGGTCAGGTCGGGGACAGGGTGCGTGATGTCGTCGTTCGGCATGGTCAGAATGGGGATCTGCGTGACCGACCCGGAACTTCCTTTGATGATTCCCGCTCTTTCGTAAATCGAGGCGAGGTCGGAATACAGATATCCCGGATAGCCCTTTTTGCCCGGAATTTCGCCTTTGGACGAACTGAACTCGCGCAAGGCTTCCGCGTACGCCGTCATATCGGTCAGAATGACCAGTATGTTCATATTCAGATCAAAAGCAAGGTATTCCGCGGCGGTCAAAGCGCAGCGCGGGGTAATGATTCTTTCGATAATCGGGTCGTTTGAAAGGTTTAAAAACATGACGACGCGGTCCATAACGTTCGCTTCCTCAAACGAGCGGCGGAAATAGTCCGCAACGTCGTTCTTGACGCCCATGGCGGCGAACACGACCGCGAACTCGGAGTTGTCGGCAACGGTCGCCTGTTTGACGATTTGGACGGCAAGCTCGTTGTGCTTCATGCCGGCGCCGGAAAAGATGGGGAGCTTTTGTCCGCGTATCAGCGTCGCGAGCGCGTCAATGGAGGAAATGCCTGTCAGGATGCAGTTTCTCGGATAAACACGGGCAACCGGATTAATCGCAGAACCGTTTATATTGCGCTTGACGACCGGGTAAATCTCGCCCATCCCGTCGATGGGCCTACCCATACCGTCAAATACTCTCCCGATGATTTCGGGCGAGAGCGCCATTTCCATCGGCTTACCGGTAAGACGGGTCCGCGTATTGACCATGGACAGTCCGCGCGTTCCTTCAAATACCTGAATTACGACGCGGTCGCCGTCTATTCTCACTATTCTGCCGGCGCGCTCGGTTCCGTCGTCAAGGCTAAGCGCAACCATTTCTTCATAGCTGGCGTTTTTGACCCCTTCGAGGATAACAAGCGAGCCGTCTATTTGATTTAATCCCTTGTATTCGAGAATCATTGTTAAAATTTATCCTCCTAAAGTGCAGATGTGAAACCGCGGTTTCACACAGGAATTATCGCAGCAACGCGGCGGTCTTCGCGTCGATTTCCTTCATATAGTCGTCCAGCATTTCCGGTTGATCGTTCGGAACCTCATACTTCATCTTAATCAGCTTCTCAAACAGTCCGGTCGCTGTTATTCTGGACAGCGGAATCTGATGGGCGATGATTTCCTTGCATTTATGGTAAAGGTGACAAATCACCTTCATCATGCCGTACTGCTTTTGCACCGGAACGTACGTGTCGGTCTCGTGCATGGCGTTCTGCTGTAAAAATCCGACGCGGATGACGCGCGCGATTTCGATGGTGAGTTTCTGGTCGTCGGGCAGAACGTCCGATCCGATCAGCCGAACAATTTCCATCAGGCTGTTTTCCTCAACCAGAATGGTCATCAATTCCTTGCGCAGCTTCATGAAATCCACGCCGACGTTATTCTGGTACCAGTCTGTAAGGTCGTTGATGTATTCCGTGTAGCTGTCGTTCCAGTTGATGGCGGGGTAGTGGCGCGCGTAAGCGAGGCTCTTGTCCAGCGCCCAGAAGCAGCGGGTAAAGCGCTTGGTGTTCTGCGTTACCGGCTCGGAAAAATCGCTTCCCTGCGGCGATACGGCGCCGATAACCGTAATCGAACCGCTTCTGCCGTTCAGCGTTTCCACCGAACCGGCGCGCTCGTAGAACTGCGAAAGCCTGGAGGGAAGATAAGCGGGGTAGCCCTCTTCCGCCGGCATTTCCTCAAGTCGGCCGGATATTTCGCGGAGCGCTTCCGCCCAGCGCGACGTAGAATCCGCCATCAGCGCCGTATCGTAGCCCATGTCCCTGTAATATTCGGCAAGCGTGATTCCGGTGTAAATGGAAGCCTCGCGCGCCGCAACCGGCATATTGGAGGTATTCGCGATTAGAACCGTTCGGTCGGTAAGCGGCCTGCCCGACTTCGGGTCGACGATTTCGGAAAACTCGACCAGCGCCTGCGTCATCTCGTTTCCGCGCTCGCCGCAGCCGACGTAAATAATAATATCCGCGTCGCACCACTTCGCGAGCTGGTGCTGGGTCATGGTCTTGCCGGTTCCGAAACCGCCCGGTATGGCGGCGGTTCCGCCCTTCGCGATGGGGAAGAAGGTATCTATAATTCTCTGACCTGTAATCAGCGGAATCGTCATGGGTTTGCGGCGCTTGATCGGGCGGGGGATTCGAATCGGCCACTTCTGGCAGAGGGTCAGGTCGACGATGTTGCCCTTGCCGTCTTTTATCTTCACAATTGTATCGTTGATTCTGTATTGACCGCTCGGGCGGCATTCCACCACCTCGCCGCTCAGGTTGGGCGGGAGCATAATGCGGTGCATAATCAGCGGGGTTTCCTCGCACTGCGCGTAAATCGAACCGCCGGCGAGAACGTCGCCGGGTTTTACGAGAATCTCGACGTCCCAGCGTTTTTCTTCGTCAATAGGGGAGACGTTGATGCCTTTGGCGATAAAATCGCCCGCGATCTCCGCCGTTTTCGTCAGCGGGTTCTGAATGCCGTCGTATATATTTCGGATGATGCCGGGACCCAGCGTTACGCACATCGGACCGCCGGTCGGATAAACCATCTCGCCTGGTTTAAGCCCGGAGGTGTCCTCATAAACCTGAATGGTCGTGAGCTCGTCGTCAAGACGAATGACTTCTCCGACAAGCCGCTTCTCGCCGACATAGACCATTTCGGTCATGCCTAAATTCGTAGCGCCCTTGATCGTGACGACCGGTCCGTTTATTCCATATATTCTGTTTATGTCATTGCGCATAGAACGGACACCTTTTCTAAATGATTATTTGATAATAAGCTGGGAGTTTTCGTAGAACCAGTTCTTCTGATGCTCCAGCCGCGAATCGAGCGTATCGTCAAGCTCGATGTTGCTTTCCGAACTTTTCGCTTTGCAGCCGCCGAGGACGATGCTGCCGTCGGTTTCGACCGCGGCAAGGGTTTTGACCTTTTCTTTCAGAAATTCGCCGTATTGCAGGTCCGCTTCCTTTACCATGATCGTAAAGGGAAGTTCTTTGTAGATTTCAGCGAACCGCTGAACGCTTTTCAGCAGAAAATCCCGGTAGCCCTCTGTCGCCGTAAAAGCGGCGAGCTTTTCGGACACCTTTGAAAAAACCGTATTCGCGATCTCTCTTCTTTTTTCCGTAAGCTGCTTTTTCATCGCGATACTGGCTTCCGAAATGCGGCGGTTGGTTTGGGTTTTAATTTTTATGCTTTCGGACTTTATATATTCCCAGCTTTTCTGAGCAGCTTCCTGTTTTGCCTTTTCAAGCTCCTGTTTCTCAAACGCATCCGCCTGCTCAAAAATGCTGTCGATCTCTTTTCTGGCAGATTCGTTGATACATTCGAGAAAAATGCTCAAGCTTTTATCTTGTGTTTCCATCGGATGCAAACACCTTTCCACAGGCGTACAACGAAAAGCGTTTTACGCCCGTTCAGTAATAAAGAGGTCCTTGCGGAACGGCGATGCGGCACTTATATCTTTATGCCGATCGCTTCCCGAATCGCGTCCGCAAAGGCGCTGCTGCCGGTCCTGCCGTGACGGTCGGGTATCTCGGTAATAAGCGGGACAGCAACTTTGGTTTTAATATCGGTGATATAATCAAAGCACAGCTTATACAGCTTTTCAGTGATGAGGATGATGCCGACATCGCCGGCATGAATCGCTTTGTCCAGCGCGGCTTTTACGCCGTCGCAGTCATGGACAATTTCGCCTTCGATGCCGGCAAGGCGCATTCCGACTGCGGTATCCACATTGTCGCTGATTAAGTAAAACCGCATGTCCATACCGCCTTGTTAGATGTTGTTCATAATCAGAATCGAAATAACGACGCCGTAAAGCGCGATGGATTCGCCGAGCGCGACGAAAATGAGCGCCTTACCGAACGCTTTGGGGTCCTCGCTGGTCGCGGCGATCGCGGCAGGCGCACCCGCAGCGACCGCAATGCCGCCGCCGATGCCGGCAAGACCGGTTGAAATCGCGGCTGCCAGCAGACCGAGACCTTTGCTGTTATCCGTCGTTGCCGTCTGTTCTGCCTGCGCTTCGTTGTTTTCCGCTTCGGCGGCCGATACGTTGAAGGTCAGCAGCGAAGCGATTGCGAGAATCGCCAGGAAAAGCATCAGGTTTACAAGCAATATCTTTTTCATCGATTTGCCCTGAACCTTCTTTCTGTATGAATAGAAGGCAACCGATCCGATTGCAAGAATGGGAAAAACGGTTAATAGAAAGAAGAATAAGGTTTTCATATATTGCCTCCAGAAATATATAACGCATTAAAGTTTGTACTTATTTCGCTCTTTGGCTGACGGCCTGTTCCGCGCTGATGAACGGGCGTCCGCCGCCGTCGTAGCAGCGGCTGAACATTTCGTAAAACTCAAGCCTTAACACCTGAATACCGGACAAAAGGCCCTCGAGCGCGATTACGAAGATGTTGCCCAGCGCGATGACAATCAGGTTCTCGCTGTCTCCCGCAAGCGAGAAGACGACCATCATCATTCCCGCGTGAACCAGCACGAACGCGCCGACTCGGAGGAAGGATACGGTATTGCTGAAGTACGAGAGGAAATACTCGAACACTTCAAAGACGTTCTGCATGATGTAATCCGACAGTTTTTCCGGTTTCCAGTCCGGCTCTCTGTCCACAAGTTTTATGATCGGCTCTTTGAAGAAGAAGATTACGACGCCAATCAGGATTACCGTCAGGATAACGCCGCCGGATACGACCGATTCTCCGGTCATAAAGCTGTAGACCGCCAGTACGCCGGCGATGTACACAAGAATACCGGTTAGCCCGTTGTTGTCAAACAATGCTTCGCCGTAGGCTTTCCGCTTGAAGCAGACAATCACGTTTAAAAACATGGAAGCGATCAGCAGCGCGACGCCGATGCCGATGCCGATCAGAAGCACCGTATTGATCGACTCCATAACGTGCAGCGGTTTTCCGTTCAGTCCGACCGCGCTGTACAGCGGGTCCAACAAATGCTCAAACCCGAAGAACGAACCGAACATCAGGCCGAAGAACATGGAAGACAATCCGCATATCGTGAGCAGTTTTCCGAACTGGATTTTTTTCCAGTGAAACAGAATCAACCCAGCCAATGCGAGGACTATCCCCTGTCCCAGATCCGCGAACATAATGCCGAAGATCAGGGTATAGGTGACGGCGACGAAGCTCGTAACATCTATATCTTTGTAAGAGGGTAGCCCGTACATCGATACAAAGGACTCGAAGGATTTAAAAAAACTGTTGTTTTTCAGCTTCACCGGCGGCACAATGCGCCCCGTTTCGTCGTACTCGCTGATTTCGCAGGTAATGTCTCCGATTTCGTCGATCAGGCTCTTGAATTTCTTCAGGTTGCTCTTCAGGATCCAGAGAATATAGTAAAACTGCCCGTTTTTAACAGCTGCGAACTGCCGCATTTCAAAACTTTCGCTTAACCATTTCAGCCTTGAGTAAACCTCGTTGCATTTGCTGCTGTTTTCGTTCCAAAATTTGGCGATGTCCGCGTCGACCGCTTCGATCTGCTGTTTGAGCAGGTCGACGTTTTCCTGCAGTTTGGTCAAAATCTCCGTCGGCGTGCCGACGACATTCGGTATGCGTCTCCGCTCAAAAAACATAAAAGTGAATATTCGGTCCACTTCGTCCGCTTTGTCCTTCGGCGCGAAGTAAACGCCCCAGATGTTGTGTTCGTCGCTGGAACAGGGAATAAACAAAACGTAAGGATTGTTCTCGTACGCTTTCAGTTTGATCATCTGTTCCTTGGGCAGACGGCCGTATCGGACGGAGACGAACTCGCAGCTTAACGTTTCCTCGATTGGAACGTCCAGCCCGATAAAATGCTGAAACTGAGCGATGCCGTTTTCGCATTCGTTGAGGTGTTCTTGTAACAGCTTTCTGTCCGAATACAAAGAATCCAGCTTTGCGCTTATCTCGTCGATATACGCGGTTACGTTCTCGTCGTAAGGCGTATGCGCTTCGTCCCAGTTTGTCTGCGTCAGCTGAAAACCGGATATGGCCGCAAGCTCCTCGATTTTCTGAAGAGTTGAAGAATAGGGATTGCTATCGTTCGGAGGAGCGAATCCCATAGAACCCGATAGATACCGGCAGGTATTCTCCGGATGAAATTCTCCGCTCTTCCGGCAGGCCGCTATAAACTTGTCGAGTTCACTGAGTTTTCCCGATGCTTTGACAAGCATCACTTTTGCGATTGCCAAACGTACTTACCTCCAATCGGTGGCGGAGTTATTATTGTCAACGCGATACGCTCGAATCATATGCGCCGATCAGCATTTCCTTGATGTCGGCTGCGGGAACGCCGTATCGGATGCCCTCGATGATATGCGTGATGTTTCGGATTTCGTTCTCAAGCAGGTAAACATAGCAAAACATAACGACGGTCGGATTGGTAGAAAAGCGAAGGGTTTTGAGGAACCAGCGGTATAAATACCGCTGCGCGACGTCCTCAAAGTAATCCAGATCGTTTGCCTTCAGCGCCTTCCCGTAAACCGTGTTTTTCAGGGAAGCGAGCACTTCTTTCTCGTCGGCGGCTTCGATAATCCTATTCCAATGCTTTGCGGGAATACGGCTAACCTCGGGCAGAATAAACTGCCGCAGGCTTTCTTTTCCGCCCCCGATCATCTTCTTAAAACGGTAGATGTTGACGATCACTCTTATGTCGTTCTGAATTGCGAAAACTTCGATGATGTCCTTCGCTTTTTTTCCTTTAAAATCCTTCTCGGTGATTTTTTTGAGCGTCTCAAACTTATAGCGCGTCAGCGCGGCTTCGATGTCCAGCTTTCCCATCGTGGCGTCGAAGTGCTCGACAAACGGGGCGATCACCGCTTTGTACTCGGTTCCGTCCAAGGCTTTGAACAAATCCTGTATCGAGCGCACCTTCGCGAGTTTGGACTGGTTCAGCTTGGTATGCTCGTCGAAGAAAACAGGCATATATAATAAGTAGTTCTCCGGATTTCCGGAATAAAGCAGTCTGACGCAGGTGAGGATCATGTCGATGTCGTTGCGCAGGATGAAGTATTTATAAAAACCCTGCCCGATGGCAAGCTCGTATTTGCACAGCGTCTCGAACTGCCTGTAAGCGTATTTTTTCAGCAGAAGTTCAAGCTGCCCGCGGTGAATTGCGGTAACGTTGACGCCTTCGAAAATCGGCGCGTAAACCGTGCGGTTTTTCAGATAGCCGGCGACTTCCGATACGCTTTTGCAGTTCAGAAGGTCGTTGTAATGCTGGGCGGTAAGCCTTTTTCCATACATCGCGCGCGATTTGGCGAGTATTGCGTTTGAAGAAAGCCCGTTCACTTAAATTACCGTTCCTTCCATCAGCGTTGTTTGTTTAGCCGTCCGCTAAAACCCGCTTATACATTTCCTCGACCCAGGCGTCGAACATCCCGTTCCGCTTGTCGTACAGTTCCGCCAAAACCTCGTCGTTTTTCTGCTGTATCTGCTGCAGCCGCTTTTCGGCGCCTTTTTTAAAGCCTTCCTCGATGTCTTTTAGTTTTAACTTAGCGTTTTCAAGCTCTGCTTTTTCCAGTTCTCTTTTCTCGATTTCGACTTTATTGTAAATCTCATTCAGGTATTTTTCGGCTTCTTCTCTTTTCAGCCTTGCTTTTTTGTCAAAATCAAGAATGCTTTTGAGTATATAGTTCAAAGTGCTCACCGCCTGTTCAGTTATAGCTTAATTATAGCCTGTTCGTTTCGAAATACAAGGTGCAATTTTCACAAATTTCAATAGAAAAAATGTGCATGCTTAACTAATTTCGCAAAATATGCCGTTTTTTCAAAATTATATAAAAATATCGGCATAATGAATAGTATGGCAGGAAAAAGTCAGTTCTATAACAAAAAGGCATATTCTGCCTTTGCTCCGGTTCATGCGATGGACTGCCGCCCTATCGTATACGATAGGCTACCGCCCTATCGTATGTAGATTTTCCCATATGATATATCGCGGATAAGACGGAATAATTAAGCTAAAAAGCCGAGTGAAAAAAGAATAAAGCTCCGCATGGAGCCAAAAAAGGTTCCGCTTGGAGCTTTTTGTTTAGCGTTTATCAAATTCCGGGTTCCAGCCGTAGAAGTTTTTGTAATCCAGGTTGTCCTGAATGACGCGCAGAGCGTCGCCGAAACGCTGATAATGCACAATCTCGCGGGCGCGCAGGAACTTGATTACGTCGTTGACATCCGGGTCGTCTGAGAGACGGAGTATGTTGTCGTAAGTCGTTCTTGCTTTTTGCTCGGCCGCAAGGTCTTCGTTGATGTCTGTGATGGCATCGCCCTTGGATTGGAAGTATTTCGCAGAGAAGGGAACGCCGGCTGCCGATACCGGGTAGATTCCGGTGGTGTGGTCAACAAAGTAGGTGTCAAAACCGCTTTCCTTTATCTGCTCCATTGTCAGGTTTCTGGTAAGCTGATAAAGGATGGCGCTTACAATCTCCATATGCGCCATCTCGTGCGGACATAGGTCATATAAGTAAAGAATTGCGAAATCCGGTAACATCTTCCTGCATTGCGACACAAAATAGAAAAGGAAAACAATATCCGGTGAAGGGATGGTATTGACTTGGCCGTAATCAGGGAGTATTACGAAGGCAACACGAAAATTACCGTATGCGACGATTTCTGCGTGACAAGCGACGAGGAAGCCAAAGAAATCTTAAAGAAAATAAGCGACGTTTACGCGAAATACTTTATGAGGAGAGCGCAGACCGCAAGCAAAACAAACGATAGCGGCGCGTAAGCGGCGTATGTTTTAGAACGGCGGGGAAATACTAAAACCGGAATTTTCCGGAAGGGATGTGTAAAAATGGCGGTCGCGCATAAAACGGTGATTTCCTTCGGACTGGTCGCAATCCCGGTCGCTTTATATACGGCGACGCAGGATAACGACATTCACTTCAACCAGCTTCACAAGGAGGACAACGAGCGCATCCGGTATAAAAAGGTTTGCGCGCACTGCGGAAAAGAACTGACGAACGCGGACATCGTCAAAGGGTACGAGTACGACAAGGACCACTACGTCATCGTCACCGACGAGGAAATCGAGAAGATCAAGACCGAGAAAGAAAAGTCTGTGCAAATCCTCCATTTCGCGCAGCTCAATCAGATATCGCCGGTCTATTACGAAAAGACCTACCAGGCAATCCCGGAACCGGGCGGGGAAAAGGCGTTCGAGCTTCTGCGGCAGGCGCTGATGTCCGAGCAGAAAATCGCCATCGGGAAAACCGTTTTGGGCACCAAAGACACCCTGATGGCAATCATCCCGCGCGAGGACGGAATGCTGGTTTCCACAATGCATTATCAGGACGACATCAAAGAACTGCAAAAAAACTACGCGAAGCCGCAGGTTGACGAGCAGGAGCTGAACATGGCGAAAATGCTGATAAACGCTATGGCGACGCCTTTTGACCCGTCGAAGTATTCCGACGAGTATCAGGTAAAGCTGCGCCAGCTGATCGAGTCGAAAATCTCCGGCAGGGAAATGATATCCCCGAAATCCGAACCCAAGAGCGGCATCGTCAACCTGATGGACGCTTTGAAAGCGAGCATCGAACAGGCAAAGAACCAAACTGAGAGAAAACAGGCATGACGGATATTTTTGAAACCAAGGATATAAAACCCATGCTGATCGGCGAAACGGCCGAAGCGTTTGACAGCGAGGATTTTATCTACGAGCTGAAGCTGGACGGCGAGCGCTGCATCGCCTATCTGGACCCGAACACAGGTACCGAACTGCGCAACAAACGGAACATGCGCATGCTTGCAAAAGTGCCCGAGCTGTCGGAAATCCACAGGCAGGTAAAATCCCGCTGCATTTTGGACGGCGAACTCATTATTCTAAAGGATGGAAAGCCCGACTTCTTTGAGATACAGAAGCGCTCGCTGACCGCGAACAGCTTTAAAATCAAGCTGCATTCGGCGCAGTTCCCCGCGTCCTTTATCGCGTTCGACGTTTTGTATCATATCGACCGCGAAACCGTATCGCTTCCGCTGACGGAGCGCAAGCAAATCCTTGACAGCCTTATTGTTCAGGAGAACGACAGGCTGTCCGTTTCGCGTTTTATCGAAAGAGAGGGCAAGGCGTTTTATGAACTGGCCGTTCGGCAGGAGCTGGAGGGCGTCGTCGCCAAGCGCAAAGACAGCAAATACTTTTTCGGAAAAAGGACTAAGGACTGGATCAAGATAAAGAACCTGCTCGACGCGGATTTCGTGATGTGCGGCTATATCGAAAAAGAGAACAACGTTATCAGCGTCGTGCTCGGGCAGTACCGAGAGGGCCGGCTGATTTACAAAGGGCACGTCACGCTCGGCGTTTCCAGTGATGATTTTCGGATCATGGCAAAACAGAAAACCATCGACTTTCCGCCATTTCAGGAGACGCCGCCCGGCAACGAAAACGCTGTCTGGATCGAGCCGAATCTCGTCTGCACCGTGCAATACATGATGAAAACCGGGACAGGCTCCATGCGGCAGCCGGTTTTTAAAGGCTTGCGGGCGGACAAGCTGCCGGAAGAATGCGTGGAATCTGTATAAAACTTTTTTTTGCGTTCCATCGCGAAAATGAATTGTAAACTATTGACAAAACGGAAAAGGCGTTTTATACTATATATACCCTACAGGAGTATAGTATACTGAAAAGAGGTATCAACATGGAAAACAACGAGTGCTGTACCTGCGCGATGTCGCGCACCACCGAGCGGGACGCAAAGCTGAAAGACACGCTGATTACGCGGCTGAACCGCATCGAGGGGCAAATCCGCGGCATTAAAGGCATGGTCGAGCGGGACGCGTACTGCGACGATATATTGAACCAGATCGCCGCGGCGCGGGCCGCGATGGATTCGCTCAGCAAGCTGGTGCTGGAGAACCACATGCGCGGCTGTCTGATAAAAAAAGTCAGGGACGGCGACGACGGCATCGTCGACGAGCTTCTGACTACGATAGGGAAGTTGTTAAAATGAAAACGATAAAAGAAGTCATCAAAATCGGCGGCATGACCTGTGCCGCCTGCGCCGCCCGGATTGAAAAGGTGGTCGGCCGGCTCGACGGCGTCAGGAGCGCGGTCGTCAACCTGGCGGCCGAGAAGCTGACGGTTGAATACGACCCGGAGAAGGTCAAACATACGGACATTCAAAAAAGCGTCGAGCGCATCGGCTACAAGGTGTTAGCGTCCGAAAAGCCGGACGCCGACAAGCTCAGAAAAGAAAAAGAGATTCGCGTATTGCGGATAAAATTCATCGTTTCCGCGGTGTTTGCCGCGCCGCTGCTCTACCTTTCGATGGGGCATATGATCGGCCTGCCGTACCCGATGGTTTTGGACCCGATGGAACATCCTTTGCGGTTCGCGCTGGTTCTGCTCGCGCTGACGGCGCCGATTGTCGCGGCGGGCTATAAGTTCTACACGGTGGGCTTTAAAGCGTTGTTCCAGCGCAGCCCGAATATGGATTCACTGGTCGCGACCGGAACCTCGGCGGCCGTCGTTTACAGCCTGTATTCAACCTGGCAGATTTACAAAGGCGACCCGATGGCGGCGGAAGGGCTGTACTTCGAGATCGCCGGCGTTATCATCACCCTGATCTTGCTTGGAAAAATGCTGGAAGCCGTCTCCAGAGGCAAAACCAGCGAAGCGATTAAAAAACTGATGCGGCTGGCGCCGAAAACCGCGACCGTTTTGCGCGACGGCAAGGAAGCCGAGATTCCGATTGAGCAGGTCGTTCCGGGGGACGTCATCCTCGTCCGGCCCGGCGAGAAAATTCCGGTGGACGGTACGGTTTTGGAGGGACACACGGCCGTGGACGAGTCGATGCTGACCGGCGAGAGCCTGCCGGTCGAAAAAACGGCCGGCGACAGCGTTTACGCGGCGAGCATCAACACGACCGGAACCATACGCTTCAGAGCGGAAAAAGTGGGCAGCGAGACCGCGCTCGCGCAGATTATCAAGCTGGTCGAGGACGCGCAAAGCACCAAAGCGCCCATTGCCAAACTGGCGGATAAGGTCTCGGGCTATTTCGTCCCGGCGGTCTTCGCGGTGGCGGCGGTCGCTTTCGCGGCCTGGCTGATAGCGGGCGAGCCGGTTGCCTTCGCGGTGAAAATCTTTATTTCTGTGCTGGTCATCGCCTGCCCCTGCGCGCTGGGGCTTGCCACGCCGACCGCGATTATGGTGGGCACCGGCAAGGGCGCGGAATACGGCATATTAATCAAGAGCGGCGACGCGCTGGAAACCGCGCATAAAGTCGATACGATTGTTTTGGACAAAACCGGAACCATCACCGAAGGCAGACCCGAAGTGACCGACATTCTGCCGGTCGCGGGCAGTCCGGAAGTTTTGCTCAAGCTGGCCGCTTCCGCCGAAAAAGGTTCAGAGCATCCGCTGGGCGAAGCGATTGTCCGCAGAGCCGAAAAAGAGGGCATAGAACTCTTAAAAGCGGACAGCTTCAAAGCGGTACCCGGGCAGGGGCTGGAAGTAACCGTAGAAAGCGCGAAGATTCTGGTCGGCAATAAAAGACTAATGGAAGAAAACAGCATTTCCGTCGCGGGCGTCGAGCGGCAGGCGGACAGCCTTGCGGAGCAGGGAAAAACCCCGATGTATGTTGCCATGAACGGCATTCTCTGCGGCATAATCGCGGTCGCCGACGTGATTAAGGAGAGCAGCCGCGGCGCGATTCAGAAGCTCCACGAATCCGGCTTAAAGATCGTCATGATTACCGGCGACAACCAAAGAACCGCGGCGGCTATCGCGAAACAGGCAGGAATCGACGCCGTTTTGGCCGAGGTTCTGCCGCAGGACAAAGCCGACGAGGAAAAAAAACTGCAGGCGGACGGGAAAAAGGTCGCGATGGTGGGCGACGGCATCAACGACGCGCCCGCGCTTGCGCAGGCGGACGTCGGCATCGCGATCGGCTCCGGCACCGACGTCGCGATGGAATCGGCGGATATTGTCTTAATGCGCAGCGACCTTGAAGATGTTCCGGCGGCGATTGCGCTGAGCAGGGCGACGATTAAAAACATCAAGCAGAACCTGTTCTGGGCGTTCGGCTACAACGTTTTGGGAATTCCTATCGCGGCCGGGCTTCTGCATATCTTCGGCGGACCGCTGCTCAACCCGATGATCGCCGCCGCGGCGATGTCGCTCAGCTCCGTTTCGGTGGTCACCAACGCGTTAAGGCTGAAAAGAATTAAATTGAAATAGAAAGGTCGGATTATCATGAAAAACGAGGTTATCAAGGTAGAAGGCATGTCCTGCATGCACTGCGTGAACGCGATTAAAAAAGCGGTCGGCGGGCTGAAAGGCGTGGAAACGGTCGAAGTGGACCTGAACGGCAAGACCGTTGCCGTTTCGTACGACGAAGAAAAAGTAACGCTTTCGGACATCAAGAACGCCATAGAGGACCAGGGATACGACGTAACGTAGGAAACTCCTTATGAAAAAAACCTGTATCTTTATGCACAAGTCCAGTAAAAACGGACAATAGCAAAAAAGAACCTCCTATGGTAGAATAGAAACAACTACCATAGGAGGAATTTTTATGCCAAGAAGTTACCAACATATAAAAGAATATGAAAAAGAAATATTAAAGCTCAAA
>JAKPGJ010000005.1 GCA_029550965.1 Bacillota bacterium | reverse complement strand
TTCGTTTATGGACGAGGAAAGCTTTATCGAGGAATACGCTTTATTTTTAGACGAACTGCATCAGGCTTCGCCGGATTCGATTATCATCGTGCAGTCCATCCTGCCGGTTTCCAAAAGCTATGAAACCCAAAAACCGACCTTATCTAATCAAAAGATAGACCGTTATAATTCACTATTAAAACAATTGGCCGAACAGAAAGGGTTTATGTTTCTGGATTCGAGCGGGGTTTTAAAGGATAAGAACAATTCTTTGGACGTTAAATACGACAGAGGCGACGGGCTGCATTATAATAAAGCGGCTTACGAAGCGCTGCTGCAGTTCTATAACAAAAACAGAATCGGTTAAAAAAGACAGCGGTTTCCTATAAAGGGAAACCGCTTTTTTTACAAGTATTTCAGCAAATCCCTGACCCTTACGTACACGGAGGCTTTGAAAATCAGAACGCTGCCGGGCTGTATAGATTCCTTGAAATAATCCGCCGCCTGCTCGACCGTATCAAAATGCTTCATTTTCTCGGGCGGCGCGCCCTCGCTTTCGGCGCCCGCGATGTATTCTTTCGCCCATTTTCCGACGGCGATCAAGCGGTCGAAAATGACTTTTGCCGCCTGCTGTCCGATTGCGAAATGCACTTCCCTGGCATAGTCCGCGATGCCGTCGTCGGGCCGCTCCACGTCGCCCATGATCAAAACAACAGGCCTGTCGCCGGCAAATTTCGGAATATCTTCTAAAAGCAGCCTTGTGGAATCCGGGTTCGCGTTGAAGTTGTCGTCTATGATCACCGTATCGTTGGGACCGGGCAGGGTTTTAAGCCTTCCTGCCATGGGCTGAAAAGCCGCCAGTCCGCGGCGGATGACGTTCGGCTGCAGCCCGAGTTCGAGCCCGACCGCGAAAGCTGCGAGCGCGTTTAAAACGTTGTATTTTCCGACGGTGCGAACGACGCATTCCGTTTCTCCCTGGCTGTGCAGAACCTTAAAGCGGGATTTAAAATCTTTATATTCAATATCCGATGCCCGGATGTCGAATTTGTCGGAGAACCCGTACCGCACGACGCGGCCTTGAAACCGTTCGAGCGGAAACCTGGCGCAGTTTTCGTCCTCGCCGTTGACGATAAAGACGCCGTTCTGGTCCATATGGTCTAAAATTTCGGCTTTCGCTTCTATGATGTTTTCAATCGAGCCCAAAAGCACATAGTGCGCCCGCTGGATGGAAGTCAAAACGGCGACGGTCGGCTTTATAATGCCGGAGGAGAAGCCCATATAGCCTTTGCTTTTCATGCCGGCTTCGATTACGACGGCTTTATGGCGATCTCTTACGTTTAGAAGGTTATACGCGGCGCCGAAAGCCGTGTTGTAGTTTTTATATCCGACTAAAACCGGCATCCCGGCGCGAAGAACCGCGCCGATCATATCCTTTGTGGTTGTTTTGCCGGCGCTGCCGATGACCTGAATCACCGGAATGTCGAACTTTTTGCGGTACAGCCTTGCCAGCGCGATTTGAAACATGACTGTGTTGCTGGTTTCGATAATACCGATGCCGGCCTGCTTCCAGCGGTTTACGTCGAGAAAACAGGGCCGTTTTACAACGACGCCCGAAGCGTTGCTGGAAGCCATTTTCATCAGCAGGGCGTTTTCGTTCTCGTCTTCGGCGCAGAAATACAGACAATACGCGCCGATTTCCTCCGGACGCTTGATGACGTATTTGACCGGCTTCTCGCCGTCCCAGGTTAAAATTCTGCCTTCCTGAATGCTTTTCAGCTCGTCTATGGTAATGAACCGCAAACCAATCAGTCCTTTCTCTTCCATTGAATGCGAAAAGCGTTTCGCTTGATACAAAGCACAATTTCAGGCGGCTTTAATATGCTGTATCAGGGAGGTAGATTCGTGGATTTAGACGAGAAAATTGATTTGACCAAGTACCGTGGCAGAATCATTGTTATTGATATCGACGGCGTGCTTGCCGAAGAGGACAACCTGACGCCGATAGACAAAAGAGAAGTGATTCCGGAAGCGGCGGATGCGTTAAGGCAGTTAAAGCAGAAAGGGTATATTCTTGTTTTGTGCACTTCAAGATTCCGGTATCAGGAAAAAGACACGGTAAGCTGGCTGATAAAAAACAATATACCGTTCGACGACATCGTGTACGGCAAACCGCGCGGCATATTATATATAGACGACAGGGGTTACCGTTTTCGGGGCTGGCGTCGGTTTTTGGAAGACGTTGAATTTTAAAAACAAAAAATCCCGCCTGAAAAAAAGCGGGATTTTTGTTTTTAAAATCCGGCTAAGAATTTTGCGTAAGCGAGGATTCCGGTCTTTAGTCTGAGATATAAATCCCGGTCGTTCGCGTCCAACGCGATGGTCGGGTCCGGGTCGCGGTTGTTGATTTCAATCAGCCACAGCCCGCCGTTTTTATCGACGCCGATATCAATTCCCACCGTGCCGATGTTTAGCCCGTATTCGTCCAGCGCGCTGCACACCTTCATCGCAAACGCGCTGATTTCTCTGAAAAGATGCGCCGCCTGCGCGCCCTGCAGCGGAGAATCCGGACCGCCTAAAATAAACGCGGTGCCGCCGCTGGAGATGTTGCTGACGATGCTGCCCTTTTTTCCGTATCTGCCGATGACGGCCATGCAGACCCATTTGCCGAAGCGGTTCTTCTGCGCAATGCAGCGGAAGTCGATCACGCAGTCATTGACTTTTATCAGGTCAATCGGCTGCTGGACAAGGCATCTGCCGCTTCCGAATCTGATTTTGATATATTCGGCGGCCTCCTCTTTGGCGGCTTTCAGCGCGCGGATGTTTTCGCCCTTTTCGCGGTATTTGAATTCGTATCCGTTTTCTGTTGCGGCCGCCTGCGTGATTCCGTGTCCGCCCAGCCCGGAAATGGGCTTTATAAACGCTTTTCCGTACCGTTCCAGCATTTCGAACACGTCGTCGGCGGTTCTCAATATGTTGGTAAACGGAACATGCCCGGCGAACGCGGGGTTGGCGGAATACCACTGATACATTTCCCATTTACTGAAATAATGGCTGTTGAAGAACCGGTCCCCCATCGCCGTTAAGAAGCAGTTTTTCCAGCGGTCGCTCAATCCGATAGACCTGTACATCGAAGCGGGGAACGGAAAAATGCCTTTCTCAAACGTTTTCGTATCCGGACGGTAACAGTACCCTTCGATCAGTCTGCCGACGTCGTCCGCTTTATCCAGCGCGAAAAAAACCACCGCGCCGTGCAGGTTCTCGTAATCGCTCAGATAGACTTTCATCCGCTCGAGCAGCGACCAGGTCAGCCTTTTATCCTCGCTGCTCATCAGCATCCCGATAAAGGGCCCGAACTCAATCTCGTTTCCGCTGACTTTGACCTCGTAATCGGGAAAATCCGGGATATGCAGGTTCGAAGCAAGCTTGGTGGAGAGTATCAACTCCGTTTCGGCTACCTCGCCGTTCAGGACGACGTCCGCAAAGTGCCGGAGTATTCCGAACTTGACGACCGCTTTTTTAAAGGTTGCGATTCCCAAAGCGGCCGCGGTGTCGGGGTGCAGTTCTACGGTGTTCTTTTTGCTCTCCGAAGTTTTTATTTTACAGGTTTTCATCAGAACCCTCCGATTCGTTCTTTTCTCCGAATTCCGTGAGCGACAAAGCGTACAGCAGCGGCTTATACCGTATGGCCAGATAGGTGTCTCGGTCGGTGGCCTTGAAACCTTTGAAGCTCGGGAAAACGTTCGCTTCGATCAGCCATATGTTTTTGTTCTCGTCCACGGCGATATCCATGCCGAACTCGGCGAAGTGATGCCCCATCTGGTCAAACCGGCGGCAAACCTTTAGGCATAACCGGTTAATCTCCCGCGCGATGGAATCGTAATTCCTAAAAAACGCTCTTTCCAGCGCTTCGGAGAGGGTAAGCGCGTAGCCGCCCCTTGAAATGTTGGTCAGGTGCGAGTTGTACGAAACCCTGCATTCGATGCCGGTGCAGCCCCATTCTTGGGCCGCGTCCTTCTGCATAACCACCCGAATATCGAAGCGGGAAACCCCGATTTTCGCAAGGTTTAAATACTTTTGAACAATATATCTGTCGAAAAACGACGGGTTCAGGTTCAAAAAACGCTCAAGAGATTGTTTGTCCTCGAAGATGGACATGATTTGCTTCCGGTAGCGGTAATCCGTCACTTTATACAAGGTGTCGAACTTTTCGATGATGCACATTCCGCGGCCCCGCGACAGGTCGATCGGTTTTAAAATCACCTTCTGATGGCGGTTTACGAATTTTATAATCTGCTCCGGGTTGAGCGTAATCTCGGTTTCGGGCAGATAATCTTTGATGTCTTTGTCGGCGGCCAGAAACTCGTAAAACTCCATTTTGGAAAAGCGGTAGGAGTTGAACAGGCGGTTTTTGGTCAGCGCCATCAGCTTTTCGATATACAGCGGACTGGAATGAAAGTCGCGCCGGTAAATCACGTCGGGGAGCGGGAAGCAGCCGTACTCCCATTCGGCGGTTTGGACGTTGTAGAACAGCCCGAAGGTTTCGCGCTTCTCCCAGTTGACCGATTTCGGGGAAAACGC
>JAKPGJ010000044.1 GCA_029550965.1 Bacillota bacterium | reverse complement strand
GTTCTGAAAAACGTAAAGTATGTCATCGAAGCGCATTTTGAACTGACAGGCGTCAACAGTGAAGAAGGCGACACGGAAGAAAAACATTACAATGTAATTTTGCGCAGGCTCAGAAACGGTCAGTATTTTCATAAGAGCTATTTGGGCACCCGCGAATTTCCCGCAAAAGTGACGCTTTTGGAGGGGGAGTGCCCGAAGAGCGAGCTGGTCGGCGAGCAGGATTACGGCATGATGCTTTACGATATGGATTATTCCGATAAGAACAACATTGTCCCGGTTTTCTTTAGAGCCAAGATGGTGGACGGCGTTGTCGATTTGAAAAATGTGATTACGGCGAGGTGATTGAATGCTTCAGGATTTGGTGCGGTATTACGAGATTATAGCCGCCGAGGAGAACAGTACGATACCAAGGCTGGGGTTCGGCACATCAAAAATTTCTTTCGCGCTCAATATTGACGCGGACGGAAATTTGATCAATTTAACTTCCTGTAAAATTGCTAAAGGCAATAAGCTGGTCGCGCAACCTATGACCGTGCCGGAGCCGGTTACAGGAAGATCCGGCACAAAAATAAAGCCCGACTTTTTGTTCGGCAACTCCGGTTACGTGCTGGGATTTGACAACAAGGGAAAACCTGACAGAGCAAAAGAGTGTTTTGAAGAGTTTAAAAAACACAACATATCCATTTTAAGCAACGCGCGCTGCAAAGAAGCGGAAGCAGTGATACGTTTCTTAAAAAAATGGGACCCCGACAAAGCGTTGGACCACCCGGCGATTCTGGAGAACCTTGAAGAGATTTACAATGGAGCGAACTTTATATTCCGCTATGACGGTACGGATGTTCATAATGTGCCTTTGGTGCAGAAAGCGTGGATGGAGTATTACCAAGCCAAAGCGTCCGACAGCCCGTTTCAGCAATGTCTTGTCACCGGGGAAACAGCGCCGATTGCTATTCTGCATCCGTTCATAAAAGGACTTTATAAAGGCCAATCCATGGGAAATTCTCTTGTTTCTTATAACGAACCGGCTTTTGAATCATACAATCCCACAAGGGATAAAAGACAGGGTTTAAACGGTCCGGTCGGCAAGTATGCGGCGTTTGCCTACACTACAGCGCTCAATTACCTTTTGGCGGACAACAGCCGCAGACTGCTGCTGGGAGACACCACCGTTGTATTCTGGGCGGAGACAACCGAGAAGATTTACACGGATATGTTTTCACTGTTTTTAAACTGTTCGCAGCTGTATCAGGAAGACGCGGAGAAGAAAACCGTGCGTTCTCCGACGGCTGAGAGAACCGTCAGGTTGGTGCTCGATAGCATCGCGCAGGGAAAACGAGAAGATGTTGAAACGGTCTATCAAAAAGCGGTCGATACGAACACGACGTTTTGTATTTTAGGTATGTCGCCGAATGCGGCAAGGATAACCGTGCGTTTCTACCTCAAAGGGACTTTCGGCGGTTTCATGCGCAAAATAGAGCAGCATTATGAAGACCAGACCATAGAAAGGCAGTTTGCGACCGATATGGCCTCGGTGCCGGTCTGGAAAATGCTTGACGAAACGCTGCCCAAAGCTTCAAGCGACCGGTCGATTTCTACCAACCTGTCCACATCATTGATGCGCGCGGTTCTGCTGGGCGAAGATTATCCTAATGCTATGTATCAGACCATTCTGTTAAGAATCCGCGCAGAACAGGATATCAATTACTATAAAGCATCGTTTATTAAAGCCTATTTGACAAGAAAGGAAAGAAAAACTGGAAGCAATAAGTATAAGGAGGTATTGACATTGTCTTTAAATGCAAACGCTACAAACAAAGCCTACCTTTTGGGAAGACTTTTCGCGGTACTCGAAAAGGTTCAGAAGGATGCAAACCCGAACATAAAGGCCACCATCCGCGACAAATACTTTTCGTCCGCCAGCACGACGCCGGCGGCAACATTCCCGACCTTGCTGACGCTCGTCCAGCACCATATCTCCAAACTCGACTACGGCGCCTATTACGACAAAATGATCGGCGAGATTATGGACAAGCTCGAAGTTGACAACAATCCGTTCCCGAAGAACTTGACTTTGGACGAACAGGGACTTTTCTATCTCGGCTTTTATCACCAGCGCAATATGTTGTATACAGGCAAAGCTTCTGACAAAGATGCACAGAAATAAAAAATAAACGGAGGTTTGTAAAATGAGCGAAGTCATCAACAACAGATATGAGTTCAGCCTTTTCTTTGAGGTGGAAAACGGAAATCCCAACGGCGACCCGGACGCAGGCAATATGCCGAGAAGAGACGCCGAAACAGGCATCGGCATTATAACGGATGTATGCTTGAAAAGAAAGATAAGAAACTATGTCGATATCGTCAAACAGGATGCGGTTGGCTATAAAATCTATGTCAGAAATGGCGTTCCGCTGGATACCAACCGGAAATGGGCTTACGAACAGTGCGATGTTCCGGCGCCGGAGAAAAACGGGAAGGTTACGGTGGACGAGCCGGACGATAAAGAAGATTACAAAAAACTCACCCGCTTTATGTGCCAGAACTTCTACGACATCCGCGCGTTCGGAGCGGTTATGACGTTGGCGTATAATTGCGGACAGGTCAGAGGACCGGTACAGCTGGGGTTTGCGAAGAGCATTGACGTCATCAACCCGCAGGAAATCGGCATCACAAGCTGCACCTACGCGAACGAGGGCGAGAAAAGCTCGAAAATGGGCAGAAAAAACATCGTTCCCTACGCTTTGTACAGAGTGGACGGTTTTATATCGCCGAGCTTGGCGCAGAAAGAAACCGGCGGAACCGGGTTCTCGACGGAAGATTTGGAGCTTTTATGGCAAGCGCTGATCAATATGTTTGATTTCGACCATTCCGCAGCCAGAGGAAAGATGGCATCCAGAGCGTTATACGTTTTCAAGCACGACAGCGTGTATGGAAACTGCCCGGCGTATCGGCTTTTTGAAGCCATTACCGCAGTGAAGAAAGAGGGCGTGACCGCGCCGAGGAGCTTCCAGGATTATAACATCGCCGTCGATGAAAGCGCCATTCCGCAGGGCGTCACGCTTCAAAAACTGCTGTGATGCGGTATAAAGAGGAAGAATATCTCAGCCTTTCCGGCATCCAGCATTTTCTGTTCTGCCGAAGACAGTGGGCGCTGATACATATCGAACAGCAGTGGGAAGAGAACCTGCGCACGGTCGAGGGCAGACTTATGCACAGCAACGCGCATAATTCGTTGAAAACCGAAACCCGCGGCGACCTTATTATTACGCGCGCGCTGCCGGTTTTTTCCAAAGAGTTGGGCGTGTACGGGGTGTGCGATGTCGTCGAGTTTCACCGCGCTGCGGAAGGGATTGCTTTGTTCGGTCGACCGGACAGGTATTTGCCCTGCCCGGTCGAATATAAAAAAGGCAGACCGAAAGAAGCGGATATGGATCGTATGCAACTGGCAGCGCAGGCTATGTGCCTGGAGGAAATGCTGTGTTATACGGTGAAATTGGCATATTTGTATTATGGCGAAACGCGTCATAGGGTCGAGGTGCCGATAACCGGGGAAATGCGGGAAAAAGTAAAAAGCGTATTTGCGGAAATGCATCAGTATTACAACCGCAGACATACGCCCAAGGTCAAGCCGACTAAACAATGCAGCGCTTGCTCGCTGAAAGATATTTGCCTGCCTGTGATTTGCAAAAACAGAAGCGCTTCCGCCTTTGTGGCGCGAATGCTGAAGGAGGGCGCGGATGAAGAAACTGCTTAACACCCTGTATGTTACGACGGCCGACACTTATCTTTCGCTGGACGGCGAAACCGTCGTGGTTCTCAAGCAGGACGAAGTACTGGGCAGAATACCGCTGCATAACCTGGAAGGCATCGTCGCGTTCGGCTATACGGGCGCAAGTCCGGCGCTGATGGGGGAGTGCGCGAAACGGAACATTTCGCTTTGCTTTCTGACCCCGAACGGAAGTTTCTTGGCCAGGGTTACGGGCAGGGTTTACGGCAATGTGACGCTTAGGAAAGAGCAGTACCGCATCTCCGATAATCCCGAATCGGCCGGCAAAATTGCCAAAAATTTTATCATAGGCAAAGTGTTTAACGCCAGATGGGTAATCGAACGGTTTATTCGGGAACACGCTTATAGTGTCGATGTCGCTAAGCTGAAGAAGGTTTCCGCACAGCTTCAAAACTTAATTCATCTTATCAGAGAATGTACGAACACCGAGCAGTTAAGAGGCTATGAAGGCGAGGCGGCTTCTGCGTATTTCTCTGTGTTTGACGATATGATTTTACAGCAGAAAGACGCTTTCTCTTATAACGGCAGAAGCAGGAGACCGCCGTTGGACCTGGTTAATGCAGTTCTTTCGTTTATCTATACGATATTAGCGAACACAGCGGCTTCCGCGTTGGAAACGGTCGGGCTTGACCCGTACGTCGGTTTTCTGCATACGGACCGGCCGGGCAGAATTTCGCTGGCGCTTGACATTATGGAAGAATTAAGACCGGTTATGGCGGACAGATTTGTGCTTTCATTGATAAACAAGCGCATCATTAACAGCGGTGGATTTATAATCAGGGAAAACGGTTCGGTCGAAATGACCGACGAAACTAAAAAAACCATCCTGACACAGTGGCAGAAAAGAAAACAGGAGAAAATAACCCATCCGTTTTTGGAAGAAACGGTTGAATGGGGGCTGGTGCCGTATGTGCAGTCGCTGCTTTTGGCAAGGACCATCCGCAACGATTTAGACGCGTATCCACCGTTTTTGTGGAAGTAGGTGAAAAATATGTTGCTGTTAATTTCATATGACGTGAATACCGAAACCGAGAGCGGGAAAAAGCGGCTTCGAAAAGTAGCCAAACTGTGCGCCAATTACGGTCAGCGTGTGCAAAACTCCGTATTCGAGTGTGTTCTGGACGCGTCTCAAGCGTGTCAAGTAAAGGCAAAACTGGCAAAGCTGATTGATCCGGAAAAGGACAGTTTGCGGTTTTATAATTTGGGCAATAATTATAAATCAAAAGTGGAGCACATCGGCGCGAAACCATGTTTTGACCTGGAAGGCGTGCTTACGCTATAACAAGCCGGCTTGGCGCGGATGGGAAGCGAACATAAAAACTCCGGAGATCCGCACTTCGAAAAATGACGGATAATGTCGGAAAAGATTATTGCTCTGTCACATGGCGGCAGGCTTCGGCTGTTGTGATTGTGAAAATGCAACACATTCAACATGCGTCTTATTTGAGTAATTGGTAACTTTTGCTGTCTCTCCCCGCACGGGGAGAGTGGATTGAAAT
>JAKPGJ010000031.1 GCA_029550965.1 Bacillota bacterium | reverse complement strand
AAAACCGGGTATCCGGTCGAAACCGACCTGATTTCGGTAACCATCGTCTGCGACAGCGGGTTGTACAGCGATATGCTCTCCACCGCCTGCTTTATTCTCGGCATCGAAAACAGTAAACCTTTGCTGGAAAAATACAACGCCCAGGCTATTTTTATAAAAAAAGACAAAAGCGTTACGGTCACCGAAGGTCTGCGCGCGGCAATTTCTTTTTATAAGGATTACGAGGTTCATTACATATGAAAATTTTAAAGCAACGCGACATTCTTGTGCTGGCCTGCGTGTTGGCGGTCGCTGCGCTGCTTTACTTTTGCATGCCGAACAAAAAAGGCAGTATCGCCGAAATCGAATATGACGGAAACAGGGTCGCGGAGGTCCACTTCGCCGCGCTCGGAGAAAACGAGGTAAAAACCTTTGAGATCAACGGCGTAACCATCAAAATAGACCGGGAAGGCGCGCATGTCGCCGCGTCCGTATGCAAAGGGCAGGTCTGCGTGCATACCGGAAAAATCAGCAAGGCCGGACAGACGGCGGTCTGCCTTCCGCAAAGGGTGAGCGTCCGCATTACTGGAAACGCTCCGTTCGACGGGATAACAGGATAACATGAAAAAAACGCAAAAAATAACGCTAAACGCCCTGCTCGCGGCGCTGGCGGTTTCGATTTCGGCGGCCGAAGGACTGCTTCCTGCCTTCGCGTTTATGCCGCCGGGGGCAAAACCCGGGCTGTCCAATATCGTCACCATGTACGCGTCCAAAACCCTTTCGGTTTACAACGCGCTGGTCATTGTCGTTCTAAAAGCGTTTTTCGCGCTCTTTACCAGGGGCGCAACCGCTTTCTGCATGAGCCTTGCCGGCGGGGTCATCAGCACGCTTGTCACCGCGTATCTATTAAACAGAAAGAACGGCAGGCTCGGCTGCATCGGCATCGGCGTGCTGGGCGCGGCGGCGCACAATACCGCGCAGATCGCGGTCGCCGCGCTGATTACCAACAGCGGAATTTTTTACTACCTGCCCTTCCTTCTGATTGCGTCTATTGTCACCGGAAGCATTACGGGCAGTATTTTACACCTGACCTTTTCGTTTACCGAGAAACGGAGTACAGAATGAGAGAAAGATTGTTAAAGCCTTTTCGCGCGAAAGGGGGCGTCCGCGTTCCCCATCATAAAAATACCGCTAATCTGCAGTCGGTCGTCATGCCGCCGCCGAAGCAGGTGGTCATCCCGATGCTGCAGCATATCGGCGCGCCCTGCAAACCGACGGTCAAAGCCGGCGACAAAGTGCTTGTCGGGCAGGTGATCGGAGACACCGAAGCCTATATGGCGGCGCCGGTTCACGCTTCGGTCTCCGGAACCGTCAAAGAAATCACAAGCATTCTAATGCCCTCCGGCGCGCCCGTCGAAGCGGTCGTGATCGAATCGGACGGACGGATGGAAAAGGCGGACTGCGCCCCGCCGGACGTCGGCACGAAAGAAAACTTTTTAAAAGCCGTGCGCGCGAGCGGGCTTGTCGGGCTCGGTGGCGCAGGCTTTCCGGCGCACGTCAAGCTGAATGTTCCGCCGGACAAGGAAGTCGATACGCTCATCGTGAACGCCGCCGAGTGCGAGCCGTACATAACCAGCGACCACCGTGAGATTCTTGAGAATTCGTGGAGCGTTCTGTCCGGCGTTTACGCGGTCAAGGAGCTGCTCGGCATCCAACGCGTCATCATCGCCATTGAGAACAATAAGCCGGACGCGATTCAGCTGCTTTCCGAAATCGCCGGCAAGGAGTACGACCCGAAAAACGAGGTCCGCGTCATGGCTTTGAAATCGGTTTATCCGCAGGGCGCCGAGAAGATTCTGATTCGCTCCTGCACCGGCAGAAAGGTTCCGCCGGGAAAACTGCCGGCGGATGTGGGCTGTATCGTCATGAACGTAACCAGCGTCGCCTTCCTCGCGCAGTACCTGAAAACCGGTCTGCCGCTGGTTTCCAAACGCATCACGGTGGACGGCAGCGCAGTTCAGAATCCGCAAAACGTAATTGTTCCGATCGGAACCTCGGTGTCCGACGTCATCGGCTTCTGCGGCGGGTATAAGGAAACGCCCAAAAAAATTTTATACGGCGGACCCATGATGGGAACCGCGCTCAGCGACGACCGTTTTCCGGTTTTAAAGCAGAACAACGCCGTCCTTGCGTTCGGCGAAAAAGAAGCAAAGCTGAAAGAGCCGTCCGCCTGCATCCGCTGCGGATGCTGCATGTATGTCTGCCCGATGAACCTGCTGCCGGTTTCCCTCGCGCAGGCATCTGAAGCAAAGGATATGGATAAACTTGAAAAATATCGTGTGATGACCTGTATTGAGTGCGGCTGCTGCAGCTATGTCTGCCCGGCGAACCGGCATATCCTGCAGGCAATCCGGCTTGGAAAACAGTATTATAAAGAACACGGAAAGGCGGGGAAATAAAATGACCGAAAAGCTTTATGTTTCCTCCTCGCCGCATTTCAGAGGAAAAAACAGCACGGCGCGCATCATGGGGAACGTGCTGATCGCGCTGATTCCCGCCGTTGTCGCCGGAACCATTCTGTTCGGCTGGCGGGTGCTGCTGATCGTCGCTTTTTGCAATGTGTCCTGTGTTCTGCTCGAATACCTGTGCAGAAAGGTTATGAAGCGGGAGAACACAATCGGCGACCTGTCCGCCATGGTCACCGGAACCCTGCTCGCCCTCTCACTGCCGGTCACGATTCCGCTCGCGCTCGCGTTCTTCGGCTGCGCGGTCGCGATCGTGGTTGCAAAGCAGTTCTTCGGCGGGCTGGGGCAGAACTTTATCAACCCGGCCGTCACCGGACGCGTCGCGATGGCGGTGTCCTTCCCGTCCCAAATGACCGACTGGTCGCTTCTGAACGGCGCTTTAGACGCCGTAACCGCCGCGACGCCCCGCGCGCCCGACGGTCAATGGACCTATCTTGACCTGTTTTTGGGAAACGTGAACGGAAGCGTCGGCGAAACCTGCAAGATCGCGATTCTGGCCGGTTTTGTTTATCTGACGGTCCGCAGGGTAATCAACCCGATCATCCCCGTTTTGTATGTCGGGTCCGTCGCGGCGCTCTCGCCGCTGTTCGGACAGGACCCGCTCTTCGAGGTTTTAAGCGGCGGGCTTCTGTTTGTCGCGGTGTTTATGGCGACCGACTATGTCACCAGCCCGCTTTCGATGAAAGGCAAAGCGATTTACGCCGTTGGACTGGGAGTTATTACGATTTTAATCCGCGTTTACGCCAGCCTTCCGGAATGCGTATCTTTCGCGGTTATGCTGATGAACATTCTCACGCCGCACATCGACCGGCTGACGGTGCCGAAACCGTTCGGCGCGTCCGCTTAAATAAAAAAAGGATACTGCATTATGAAGACAGAAATAAAATCGGTATTGAAACCGGCGCTTGTTTTGTTTGCGATCTGCCTTGTAACGACCGCGCTGCTCGCGCTTACGAATCTGTTTGCCGCCGCGAAAATCGGCGAACGAGAAAAGCAGATGATTTCCGAAACCCGAAAAAAAGTGTTAGGCGACGCCGTTTCGTTTGAAGAAGTCAATCATATCTGCGCCCGCGGCGTCGGCGCCGAAGGCGAAACCGTCGGCTATGTCTTTATCGTCGCCGAAAAAGGGTACGGCGGCGATATGCAGGTTATGGTCGGCGTCAGCGACGGGAAAGTGACCGGCGTGCGCGTTCTGAGCCACTCGGAAACGGCCGGGCTGGGCGCGAAAGCGGCGGAGAAGGAGTTTCTTGACCAATACAACGGGCTTTCGGAAAACGCCGAAGTCGGCAGGAACATCGACAAAATCACCGGCGCGACCATTTCCTCCAAAGCCGTGACCAGCGCGGTCAACAGAGCTTTGGATGAATATAAAAAAATAACGGAGGGGCAACATGGCTAAAACCTCCTTGACGCATGAATTTACAAAAGGCATCCTCAAAGAAAACCCGGTGTTGTGCCTGCTTTTGGGCACCTGTCCGACGCTCGCCGTCACCACCAGCGCTTCGAACGCCGTCGGCATGGGCGTCGCGGCGACGCTGGTGCTTGCTTCGTCCAACGCGGTCATTTCCCTGCTGCGCAAAGCAATCCCCGACTCGGTGCGCATACCGGCGTATATTACCGTCATCGCGGGCTTTGTCACGATTGTGCAGCTGCTGATAAAAGCATACTTGCCCGCCGTTGACGAATCGTTGGGCATTTTCCTGCCGCTCATCGTCGTCAACTGCATCATGCTGGGCAGAGCGGAAATGTTCGCGAACAAAAACTCTATACTGCCTTCTATTCTGGACGGGCTGGGCATGGGCGTCGGGTTTACCGCCGCGCTGCTGTGCATGGGGATTGTCCGCGAGCTGTTCGGAACCGGCAATGTTTTCGGAAACACATTGCTGCCGGAAAGCATTTTTACGCCGATTACGATCTTCATCCTCCCCGCGGGCGGATTTTTTGTGTTCGGCATGCTGATCGCGTTGGCGAACAGACTGCAGAAAGGCAGACTGCGCGGCAAAGACTTCGGCTGCGAAAACTGCGCGATGGCTTCCGCCTGCCAAAAAAGCGGGAACTGCAAGGAAGGAGCCGAAGCGGTATGACGGCGCTGATATCCATTTTTTTAGTCGCGGTATTGTCGGAGAACTATGTGCTGTCAAAATTTTTGGGGATATGCCCGTTCTTAGGCGTTTCTAAAAAGCTGGACACTGCTTTGGGAATGAGTTTTGCGGTCATTTTTGTCATCGTAGTCGCGACCGCGGTTACATACCCGATTCACACCTATATCCTCGTGCCGAACGGGCTTGATTATCTGCAGACGCTGCTGTTTATCCTAATCATCGCGGCGCTGGTGCAGCTGGTAGAGATTGTGCTGAAAAAATATATGCCCAAACTGTATCAATCGCTCGGCATCTACCTTCCGCTGATAACCACGAACTGCGCCGTTCTGGGCGTGGCGATTCTGGTTACGCAGAGAACCAGCGAAAGCTACGGCTATCTCCACGCTTTGGTCAACGCGCTGGGCGCGGGGGCGGGTTATCTGGTCGCGATGTTTTTGTTCTCCGGCGTGCGCGAGCGGATTGAACAAAGCGACGTGCCGGAATTCTTAAAAGGAATGCCGATTACGCTGATCGGCGCGGCGATTGTGGCACTGTCCTTCCTCGGCTTTCAGGGCATTGCTTAGACTATCAATAAGGAGAACCGTATGAATTTCATTTATGCCGTGGCTCTGGTGTCCGGAGTCGGCTTCCTCTGCGGGCTGGGACTTGCGTTTGCGAACCTTTTTATGCGCGTCAGGGGCAACGAAAAAGCGGAAGCGATTGCCGCCGTCCTGCCCGGTGCCAACTGCGGGGCCTGCAGTTTTTCGGGCTGTCAAGCGTATGCGGAAGCGCTCTCGACCGGAAAAGTAAAGACCACGCTGTGCGTGGTCGGCGGCGACAAGGTCGCTGCGCAAATCAGCGAAATCTTAGGCGTTGCGGCCTCCGCCGTCGAAAAAAAGACGGCCGTGGTTTTCTGCAGGGGAAGCGCAGACGAGACCAAAAAGAAATATCAATATCAGGGCATTTCCACCTGCAAGGCCGCTTCCGCTTTGTTCGGCGGCGACGGCGAGTGCCGTTTCGGCTGCATCGGGCTGGGCGACTGCGTTTCGGCGTGCGGTTACGGCGCCGTCTCCGTGCGCAACGGAGTTGCCGTCGTCAACCCGGACAAGTGCGTCGCCTGCGGGCTATGTATGAACGCCTGCCCGAAACATATAATAAAACTGCTTCCCAAAAAGATAACCCCGCTGGTTCTATGCATGAATACGGATAAAGGCGCACAGACAAGAAAGGTTTGCTCTGCGGGCTGTACCGGCTGCAGACTCTGCGCCAAAGCCTGCCAGTTCGACGCGATAACCTTTGACAGCGGGCTTGCCGTCGTCTGCCGCGAAAAATGCACAGACTGCGGCAAATGCATAGCCGCCTGCAAGCTCGGCGTCGTCGCGCGCGTATAAAAATTGAAATCCGCTAAGGCTTCTTAGTGTAAAATATAGGAGGACATCATGAAAAAAATCGCATTCTTTGACACAAAACCGTACGACCTTATCTTTTTTGAAAAATACGGGAAGGGCTACGACATTAAGTATTTCGACAATAAATTAAACCCGGATACCGCTTCGCTTGCGAAGGGGTTTGACGGCGTCGTCGCTTTCGTAAACGATGATATTTCCGCGCCGACGATCGAAAAGCTGTACGAGGGCGGCGTGCGCGTGATTGCGCTGCGCAGCGCGGGATACAACAACGTGGATTTCCGCGCGGCTTTTGAAAAAATCACGGTCGTGCGCGTTCCGGCTTATTCGCCCAACGCGGTCGCCGAGCACGCGATGGCTTTGCTTTTATGCCTGAACCGCAAAATACACAAAGCCTACAACCGCACCCGCGATTTTGACTTTCGGCTGAACGGTCTGGTGGGCTTCGATTTGTGCGGCAAGACCGTCGGCGTGATCGGAACCGGCAAAATCGGCAGAATCTTCGCGCAGATCTGCAAGGGCTTCTCGATGAAGGTCATCGCGTACGACCCGTACCC
>JAKPGJ010000021.1 GCA_029550965.1 Bacillota bacterium | reverse complement strand
GTTGTCGAACACGACCGGCTGTTTGTGGTCCGGCGCCGACTTGAAGTACCAGTTGTAGCTTTGCGCGCTTACCGTTATCGGAATGGATAAAAAAAGCAAAGAAAGCGCGAATATCAGAAGTTTTCTCATAAAAGATCCTTTCCTTTTTTAAAAATATTCATTTCCGTTTTTTCTATTATTTGCATATAAAGGCAAAATAGAAACGGAAAAATTAACCACAGGAGGCAGCCCTTTTGAAAATCATCTGCGTTCCGAAAGCGCCGCTGTATAAAGCGCCGGACCTGACAAGCGAATATGTGGACGAAGCCCTGTTCGGAATGGGACTGACCATTTTGGACACGGTAAGCGGTTTTTATAAAGTAAAAATGTTTTACGGCTACGAGGGATATGTGGAAAAACCCTTTGTCTGCGACCAGATTCACGAGCCGAACCGGATGGTTTGCAGTTCCTTCGCAGACCTGCTCCCCGAAGCCAAGAATTTTTACCGTCCTGTCATGACTTTGCCGCAGGGGTCGCTTTTGGACGTGGGCTTTTCGGATCAGTTTGAACGGTACGGATTTGTGGTACTGCCGAACAAGCGGGTATTTTATATACATAAAAACCATATCAAGCCGCTCCCAAAAACCAAAAACAAAAGCGAAGCCGAGCTGCGGAAAAGCATTGTCGACGCCGCGTTTTCCTATTTGGGAACGCAGTACCGCTGGGGCGGCAAGACGCACGAGGGAATCGACTGCTCGGGGCTGGCATTTATGGCGTACTACCTCAACGGCATTCTAATATACCGGGACGCCGTCATCGAGAAATCGCCCAACGTGCGCGAGATACCGTTCTCGGAAGCAAAACCGGGAGATTTGCTCTATTTTCCGGGTCATGTGGCAATTTATCTCGGAAACGGAGAATTCATCCATTCCTCCGCGAAAGCGGGCCGTGTCTGCACGGGCAGCTTTTCTCCGAGTTCTGAAAAATACGAAGAATATCTTGCAAAAAATCTGATTCATACGGGTACAATATTCTAATGGAAAGCATATTTGTTTCTACCAACGAAATCGAAAAGCAAAAAGCGATAGCCGGAGAACTGCGCGGAATCTGCGCCGGCAAAAAAGCCGCGGTGAAAACCTACGGCTGTCAGCAGAACGAGGCGGACAGCGAGCGAATCGCCGGAACCCTAATGCTTTGCGGTTACGAAATCATCGACGACGAAACCGAAGCCGACCTCGTCATTGTCAACACCTGCGCCGTCCGAGAGCATGCCGAATTAAAAATTCTATCCAGCACCGGCCGGTTAAAAAATAAAAAGGAAAAAAACAGGGATATGCTCATCGGCATCTGCGGCTGCATGGCGCAGGAAAAGCACCGTGTTGAGCAGATTTTAAAGAGCTATACCTTTATCGATTTTATTTTCGGCACCGATATGCACCACCGCCTGCCGGAAATCCTGCAGACGGTCATATCGACCAGAAAGCGACAGGTTTTCGTAAACGAGAAAAAGCACAACGAGTTCGGCGTCATCAGCGAGGACATGCCTGTCTTAAGGCAGAGCGATTATAAAGCGTGGGTATCCATTATGTACGGCTGCAACAACTTCTGCAGTTACTGCATCGTTCCGTACGTCCGCGGCCGGGAGCGCAGCCGCTCTTACCATGAGATCATGAAGGAAGTGCGCGGTCTGGTCGCCGATGGATACAAGGACATTACGCTGCTCGGACAGAACGTCAACTCGTACAGCGGCGAGAAGGATTTCCCGCATCTGCTCGAGGACATCGCGAAAATCGACGGGGATTTCTGGGTCCGCTTTACGACCAGCCACCCGAAGGACGTTTCCAGCGAGCTGATCGACATTATCGCCGCGAACGAAAAAATCGCAAGGCATTTTCACCTGCCGTTCCAGGCGGGAAACGACCGGATTTTGTCGCTGATGAACCGCCGCTACACTAAACAGCAGTATATCGAGAAAGCGCTTGAGATAAAGGAAAAGATAAAAGGCGTATCCATTACGACGGACGTTATCTGCGGCTTCCCGACCGAAACCGAGGAGGACTTCCTTGACACGCTGGACGTCGTCAAAACCGTCGGGTTCGATATGATATTCACCTTTGTGTATTCTCCGCGCAAGGGAACGCCGGCGGCTTCCATGGAAGGGCAGGTGCCGCATGATGAAAAGGTTCGCCGCTTCAACGCGCTTTCGGAACTGCAAAACGAGAACGCGTTAAAAAACAACCAAAAGTTTATCGGTCAAACCCTCAAGGTGCTGACCGACGGGCTCAACAACGGCACCTACACCGGACGCTGCAGCCAGAACAAGGTGGTAGTGCTGGACAAGCCGGTAGAAAAAGGCGTTTTCGTAAACGCCGAAATCATCGACGCTCAACCCTATTTACTGATAGGGAAAATAAAATAGATAAGCGTAAAGAAAGGAAACATCATCATGAACCAGAAATTAAGAGAAAAATTCGAGGAATTCCTGACTCTGCTGGAGGCAGATTCAGATATAATCGAATACAAAGCGACCAGAGAAGCCTATGAGAACGACACGAACATCATCTCGAAGGTAAACGAGTACAACGTGCAGGCTTCCATTCTGGAGCAGGAAAGCAAAAAGCCGGAAAAAGACACGCTTTTGATTGAAAGCATTAAGAAAAGAATCGACGATCTTTACCGCGAGATCACCGAACAGGAGACCATGAAGCGCATGACGGCGGCTGAGGACAAGCTGACCATGCTGTTCTCCGAAATCAACATGGGGCTGCAGCGGGTGATTAATCCCGAGGGCTGCCATGACGACGGATGCGGCGGAAGCTGCTCGACCTGCGGCGGCTGCCATTAAATCACTTTCGGCGTAAACTCCTTGGAAAGGATTGAGAAAATGGCACTTTCTCCGATGATGCAGCAATATTTCAAAATCAAGGAAAAGCACCCGGACTGTATTTTGATGTTCCGGGTCGGCGATTTCTATGAAATGTTCTACGAGGACGCGAAAACCGTTTCCCGCGAGCTTGAGCTTGTGCTTACGGGCAAGGATTGCGGAGACGACGAGCGCGCACCGATGTGCGGAGTGCCTTTTCACGCCGTTGAAAGTTATCTGACGAAACTGGTGTCCAAAGGATACCGCGTCGCGATCTGCGAGCAGCTGGAGGACCCCGCGCTGGCGAAGGGACTTGTCAAGCGCGACGTGATTCGGATTGTTTCGCCCGGAACGGTGACCGAGGGCGGGTTCCTGCGCGAAAACGAGAACAACTATATCTGTTCGCTCTATTATGAAAACGGGAATATCGGAGCCGCTTTCGCGGACATTTCCACCGGCGAAATCAACGCGACCGAGATTTTTGGCGAGGAGAGCGTCGAGCGCCTTTTTTCAGAAGCCGCCGCTTTTTCGCCGAGCGAAGTGATAACGGATTCGGATACGCCCTCGGAAATTACCAAGCGTTTTTCGGACCGCTTTGGTTCTATGCTCACCGTTGTCGAAAAGGAGGACTTCCTGCCGGAAAACGCAAAAGCGCAGGTGTCCGAACAATTCGGCGCTGACTGGGAGACAAAGTTTGAAACCACGATTTCGTCCTATGCGGCGCTCGCGGTCGGAGCATTATTGGCTTACATAAAAAGAACCCAGAAAACCGACATCAGCTATCTTAGAAACCTTACTTTTTACGATTCCGGCGCTTACCTCGGAATCGACGCTTTCTCGCGCCGCAATCTGGAGCTGACCTCCAGCCTGCGCAGCGGGGAGAAAAAGGGCAGTCTGCTCTGGGTGCTCGACAAAACCAAAACCGCTTTGGGCGCAAGGCTTTTGCGCAAATGGATCGACAAGCCGCTGATTAACTGCAACGCGATTAAAATGCGGCAGGACGCGGTCAAAGAGCTTTATAACGACAGCATCACGCGGGAGGAGATTACCCGTCTTTTGCGGGACGTCGTCGATATAGAGCGTCTCTGCACCCGTCTGGTGTACGGCAGCGCGAACGCGCGCGACTTAAAAGCGCTCGAGGCGACCATAAAGCTGCTCCCGGCGATACGGGAAAAACTGGCTGTGTTCAAGTCCCCGCTTCTAAAAGAAATTGCGGAAAAACTGGATACGCTGGACGATATCGGCGAGAGCATCGGAAACACCATCGCGGACGATCCGCCGGTTTCTCTGCGCGAGGGCGGCATTATCAAGCCGGGCTGCAACGCCACCGTCGATGAGCTGCGCTCGATGATGACCGACGGCAAGACCTGGATCAGCAAAATAGAAGCGACCGAAAAAGAAAGAACCGGCATCCGCACCTTAAAAGTCGGTTACAACAAGGTTTTCGGCTATTACATAGAAGTTTCCAAATCCTTTATCGGACAGGTTCCGCCCACCTATATACGCCGTCAGACGCTAACCAACTGCGAACGCTATGTAACCGAGGAACTCAAGGACATCGAGAACCGGGTCATCGGCGCCAAAGACAGGGTCTGCGCTTTGGAATACGAGCTGTTCTGCGCTTTGCGCGACTACATACTCAAAGCGCTGCCCAGAATACAGGGAACCGCTTCCGCGGTCGCGAACCTTGACGTGATCGCCGCGCTGGCGTCCGTCGCGCGGGAGTATAACTATGTCTGCCCCGAGGTGGACTACTCGGACAAAATCGTATTAAAGGACAGCAGGCACCCGGTCGTCGAGCGGTTTTTGAACGGCTCCTATTTCGTGCCGAACGACTGCCATTTGGACTGCGCGCACAGCAAGCTGATGCTGATTACCGGACCGAATATGGCGGGCAAATCGACGTATATGCGCCAGGTCGCGCTCTGCGTTTTGATGGCGCAGATCGGCTCGTTCGTTCCCGCCGCGGAAGCAAGAATCGGCGTGGTCGACCGGATTTTTACGCGCGTCGGCGCTTCGGACGACCTGGCTTCGGGCAGTTCGACCTTTATGATTGAGATGAACGAGGTCGCCGAGATTTTGAAAAACGCGACCAAAAAAAGCCTGATTATATACGACGAAATCGGCAGGGGAACTTCGACCTACGACGGCATGAGCATCGCGCGGGCGGTCGTGGAGTACACCTGTAAGAAAATCGGAGCGAAAACCCTTTTCGCGACCCATTACCACGAGCTGACCGAGCTGGAGAACGAGATTCCGGGCGTTATCAACTACAACATCGCCGCGAAGAAGCGCGGAGACGATATTATTTTCCTGCGCAAAATCGTAAAAGGCGCCGCGGACGACAGCTACGGCATTGAGGTCGCCATGCTTGCCGGGGTGCCGAGCGCGGTGGTGACAAGGGCAAAGCAGATCCTTGCTTCGCTGGAAGCCGGCGCGGTAAAGACCGCCAAACCGAAGAAAGAGGAAGACAACATCACCTTTGAGGACATCGCGGAAGAAAGCATCAAGGATAAGCTGAGAAGCATTGATTTGAACACCATCACGCCGTTGGAAGCGCTCTCGCTTTTGTTTGAGCTTAAAAAGTTGGCGGAATAAAGAGTATGTATAAAGCGATCATTTTCGATTTTGACGACACGCTGACCGACCGCGGCGAATTATACAGGCGGTACAGCCATTACATAATCGACAAGTATTTTCATCTTCCCGAAGGCGCGGACAAAGAAGAAATCGTCCGGCTGATGTGCGAATGGGACAAACGCGGATATTCCGACCGCATCGAAGTAAACAACCGGATTATACAGCGCTGGAATCTTCCGGTTACGGCGGAACAGCTGCAGGACGAGCTTTTCTACGAAGGCGCAAAGTTTACGGTTCTGGAAGAAAACGCGATCGAAACACTGGAATATCTAAAAAGCAAATACAAGCTCGGCATGATTACGAACGGCTCGCCGGTGTTTCAGGGCAATAAGATAAAAGCGTCCGGGCTTGAAAAGTATTTTGACGACATTATCATCTCCGGAAACGTCGGGGTGCATAAGCCGGCAATAGAGATATTCTTATTGTCCTGCGCGCATTTGGGCGTTCTGCCGCAGGAAGCGGCGTATGTCGGCGACCAAATGCAAAACGACGTTCTCGGCGCGGAGAACGCCGGCATGACGGCGGTTCTGTACGCGAAGCATTTAAACGCCGCTTATAAAAATACGATATATAATTTAGCGGAACTAAAGCGACTTTTTTAAAACGGGAGGGTATAAGAAGTGGGGATTATCAACATTCTTGACGCGCAGACGGCGAATATGATCGCGGCCGGAGAAGTTGTGGACAGACCCGCTTCGGCTCTCAAAGAGTTAATCGAAAACGCCATCGACGCGGGAGCGACCGCGATTCAGGTTGAGATAAAGGGCGGCGGCAGCGCTTACATGCGGGTTACCGACAACGGAAGCGGTTTTGAGCGCGACGATATGCCGAAAGCCCTGCTCCGCCACGCGACCAGCAAAATCAAAACCGGCGCGGACCTGGACGGCGTTTCCTCGCTCGGCTTTCGGGGCGAGGCGCTGGCGGCGATCAGCTCGGTTTCGCGGGTCGAGATTATTTCGAGAAAGAAAGAGGACGAGATCGGGACCCGCCTGACCAGCGACGAGAACGGCATCGTCATGGAGGACACCGGCTGTCCGGCGGGAACTACGGTGATTGTCCGGGATTTGTTCTACAATGTTCCGGCAAGGCAGAAGTTTTTAAAGAAGGATTCGACCGAAGCCGCCGCGGCTGCCGCTGCCGCGGAACGGATTGCGGTTTCGCACCCGGAGATTTCCATTTCCTTTGTCAGCGAGGGCGAGAAAAGGTTTCAGACGCCGGGCGACGGGAAACTGCTTTCGGCGATTTACGCCGTTTTCGGCAGGGAGTTCGCGAACGGACTGAAAGAGATAGATTACGAGCTGGACGGCATCCGCGTCGCCGGATATGTCACCACGCCGGACAACGCGCGCGGAAGCAGAAACCTGCAGATATTCTTTGTCAACGGCAGGTTTATCCGCTCAAAAACCATTATGGCGGCGCTGGAAGAAGCGTTCCGCTCCTACCTTCCCGGCGGAAAATACCCGGCCGGCATCCTTCAGATTACGCTTAACCCAAAAACGATCGACGTAAACGTGCATCCGGCAAAGCTGGAAATCAAGTTCGCGGACGAACGAAAGATTTTCGAGGCCGTGTATTACGCGGTAAAAAATATGCTCGTAAAGCCGGAGAAGATGATACAAAGCCAGACGCCGGTCCGGGAAGAACCAAAACAGCCGCCGAAAGCGCAGCCGCAGGCAACGTTTACCCAGTCGGCACCGCATACGGCCGCTCCGGCGACCGCCCATACGGCAGCGCATACGCCGCCGCGGCATCAAGACGGTTCGGTCATCGGGTATGAGGTGTTTAAGCCGAATCTCGGCGAAGAGGATTTGCCGATTATCGATTTATCCACCGACAGCACGATGGTGTTAAAAAGCCCGCTGGTTCCGCTCACAGCGGAAGAAAAGAAAGAATACGAGAAAAATTCGTTTGAAAAGCTTCAGACAACGCCGAACTCGGCCGCAGAACCGGCAGCGGTTTCGGAGACCGCGGAACCGGCCTTTTTGATGGAAACGGTTCTGCCCGAAACCAAACCGTACAGCATCATCGGCGAAGCGTTTGACGCCTATATCTTTGTCGAGCTGGCGGACCGGGTGCTGATTATCGACAAGCACGCCGCGCACGAGCGGGTGCTGTACGAGTCGCTCAAAAACAAAAAAGAGGTCGCATCGCAGCAGCTGCTGGAGGGCATACCGGTGACGCTGCCCGCCGAGCAGATCGACATTCTGACGCAGAATTTGGATTATTTGGCACAGTACGGCTTTGTCGCCGAGCCTTTCGGATATGACGCGCTGATTATCCGCGCGGTGCCGGCGGTGCTTTCCGACCTAAAGGATATCCGAAACATCATCGAGGATTTTGCCGCGAAGCTCGCCGAGGGAAACGCGCTTTCCTTCGCGGAGCGCTGCGACCGGGCGCTGTTCACCGTCGCCTGCAAAGCGGCGATGAAGGCGGGGCAGAAAAACAACCCGATACATAACGAATGGCTGGTTGACCGGCTGCTCACCGGCGGCGACATACATTTTTGCCCGCACGGCAGACCGGTTCTGAAGACGCTTTATAAAAAAGAAATCGAGAAATTCTTTGACAGATAAAAAACCGGACCGGGTTTTCCCCGGCCCGGTTATCTAAAGGTTTAGTGAACGTATGAGCTTTACTTTGATAAAACAGGACGGAAAAGCAAGGCGCGGCGTTTTTGAAACGGCGCACGGAACCATACAGACGCCGGTGTTTATGAACGTCGGCACTTCCGCGGCGATCAAGGGCGCTGTTTCGACCCTCGACTTGCGGAATATAAAATGCCAGGTCGAGCTTTCCAACACCTATCATTTGCATGTGCGTCCGGGCGAGGATGTGATTTACAGGCTCGGCGGCATCCATAAATTTTTCAACTGGGACAGGCCCGTCCTGACGGACAGCGGCGGTTTTCAGGTGTTTTCGCTCGCGAGCCTGCGCAATATCACCGAGGAGGGCGTCACCTTCGTCTCGCATATCGACGGCGCGCGGATTTTTATGAGCCCCGAGATCAGCATACAGATTCAGTCGAAGCTGGCCTCCACGATCGCGATGGCTTTTGACGAGTGTCCTCCGTCGGTCGCGGACAAAAGCTATATCAAGCCCTCCTGCGACCGCACCTACCGCTGGCTGGTACGCTGCAAAAAAGAGCTGGACAGGCTAAATTCTTTGGACGAAACCATTAATAAAAAGCAGATGCTGTTCGGAATCGGACAGGGCGGCATCTACGAGGATTTGCGCGTCGAGCACATGAAGCGGATTACCGAGCTGGACCTGGACGGGTACGCGCTGGGCGGTCTGGCGGTCGGCGAAACCGCGGAGGAAATGTATCATATCATCGAAGTAACCGAGCCGTACATGCCCACAGACAAGCCGAGATACCTGATGGGCGTCGGCACGCCGATCAACATTTTGGAGTGCGTGGACAGGGGCATAGACTTTTTCGACTGCGTTATGCCGTCCAGAAACGCGCGTCACGGCAATGTGTTCACCAGCGCCGGACTTTTGAACCTGAACAATCAGAAGTTTATGTACGATGACCGCCCGCTCGACGAGGAATGCGGCTGCGAGGTCTGCCAGAACTATTCCAGAGCGTATATCCGCCACCTGCTCAAAGCGCGCGAGATGCTCGGCATGCGCCTGGCGGTGCTGCATAATCTGTATTTTTACAACAACCTCATGGAGGAAATCCGCAAAGCGATTGAAGAGGGCCGTTACGCCGCGTTCAAAAAAGAAAAAATCGAGCGGTTCTCTAAGCGGGTATAAAAAACGGGTACATTTCGCAAGGAAATGTACCCGAAATTTTTTTATTGAATACTTTGAACGAAGCCTTAGTCCTTCTTGTTCTTTTTCGCAAGTACGATTACGACAACAACGACGACAACGACAACAGCCGCTATGATACCGATGATGGCGCCGGTTGAAAGACCCTCGCTGCTTTCGGCTTCAACGCTGGAAGCAGCCGAAGATGCAGATTTAGCGTCGCTGGATGTAACCTTTGAAGAGGTTTCAGCCGAAGCTGCGGCAGAAGAAGCAGCTGCCGAAGAAGCTGCGGATGAGGTAGCTTCAGAAGAAGCGGCTTCGGAAGAAGTTGCCTGAGAAGTGTTGCCGCCGCTTGCAGCGCCGACTGTGATAGACGGATTCGAACCGAGCTTCGAGTTGGCGATGTCAACGTTGTTCAGGGTAAGAATATCGCCTACTTTGAGCGCCTGTGTAGCGGCTCTGTTCGCGCTGGACTTCTTGCCGATTTCGGATTCGGGTTCTCTGTCGTCATAGTGAGCGGCATAGACAAATCCGCCTTCGGGAATGGTAACTTCTGTGCTTGCTTCGAGATAGCTGCCCGTATAAACGACTTTAAATTCATTCGGATTTCCGGTGGGTTCAGCCGCGATAACTGCTGCCCATATGAAGTTTCCTTCTTGCGCATCGGCTTTGACTTTATTGGTTCCCTTAAAGTCTTTTGTGAAGATGGTTCCGTCGCCGGGGCCGATCTTTTCGTTAATCTTGGTTATATACAGGGACGATTCTTCGGCGTATGCGGGAAGAACAAGGACTGTTGCCATGAGCATTACAAGAATCAAGAGTGCCGACATTAGTTTAAATGTGCTTGTTTTCATAAAAATCCTTCCTTTCATGTTTTCGCTTTATTATAAGCGGAAAATTAAAAAAAGTCAAGATTTTAATGAAAAATTGACAAACTATGACCCATGCCCGTACCAGAAGTCGGGCGGCGCGATACCGTTGTCGCCCGCGCCGGCCGCCATGGAATTAACGCCGGAATTGGTGATGACATCCTCTACTTCGAACTCGATGATTTCGATCTCCGGAGAGACATATTCCTTTTTTGTTTTCATAAAGATACCATCCTTTGCGTTACATTATTCTGGGATAAAATCGGCTGCGGATTTCACGGCGTTGTAGTTTCTCACCATCGGTTCTCCGTAAATAATTTCTCCGTCTTCGTATTCGACAAACGGTACGGCCGTAATGTTGACCGATAAGCCCGATTCCGGAATGTTTAGAAGCGTGGCGAAGAAGACAAAGGACTCGTAATCCTTAAAATCTTTACCGGCCCGATAGTCGCTGGCCGAGATGTTCACCGCGGTTACAAGAATGACGCCCGTGAGATTTGTGTTGCTGTATGGATTCGCCAGATAATACTCCATATTCAGCGCGCTTCCGCCGAGCTTCTCCGTCGGGTACAAAAGCATGCCGACCTGTTTGACTTCCTTGGATTCGACCCTGTTGTATTTCGCGCCGAACCTGAGCCCGTTCTGCAAAGGATTGATTTTGGCGCCGAGCGAAACAATCGCGCTTTCTTCCGGGAACAGCGCGGCGTCCGCGTTGTAAACGGCGGTGACTTCCGACAGCGGAACGATATCAAAATCGCTTTCGGGCGCAAGAATTTTTATTTTTATATACCTTGCCGTAACCCCTTTATCCAAAACAAGGGTGTATTTTTGTATTTCTTTTTGCTTTCCGTCTTCCGAACTGCTGATATGCCAGGTTACGTCCGCGGCGCCTAAATACTGGAAATGGCATCCGTTTAGCGAAGCGTACACCAGCGCCTGCGACGGGAACAATATACGGTCGTCGATTATTTGCGCCGAACCGATCTCGAACTTATACAGCCCGCTGACGATGGAGCTTAGGTCGATGGTTTTCGTGACGGCGCCCTCGCTGAAATCGGTCGGCCGGAACCCCTCCATATAGGCGCCGTCAATGGTGTTGAGGTCCTGAAAACTGCCTTCGGTCAGCAGTTTCGGGTTGCCGTTTGTCCAGCCCGTGGGGATGGTTCCGGTATAGTTTTTTCCGAGCGCGGCGTTGATTTCCTTATATGAGGTTTTGAGAACCTCTGTCTGTTCGAGTTCTTTCGGCGTAACGACCGGCAGGGCGGGCGTTCCGTCGGACAAATGCAGCCTCAAAAACTTTTTCGCGTTCACCCACGGCATGTCGGCGCCCAGGACGGAAGCGTCCTGCGCAAAGAAATAGGAACCGCTGTTAACCGGCGTGACGTGAAAACTGTATTTCAGGCTGGCACCGTATTCAGGCGTGAAAGGCGCGATTTTAAATTCCGCCCACGGAACGGACATTTCGACATATGTATTGCTTTCTATCTCCGCGCAGTGCAAGCCGATGGACGCGGCGAAAGCGGGGTCGGAGGGTGTCACGCCTCTCTTTGCTCTGCTGATATAAATTCCGTTGTCCGCGCCGTAACTCAGCTGGATGAAATACGTATGCGTATCCACGTCCGAATACGTGTTGAAATAAAACCGGAACATATCTAAAGAAGCAAACGGTTTGTCTATCTCGACATAAACATATAAATTTGTATGGTCCCACGCGAACGCATAGCGGAATGTAATCTCTTCAAAATGGACGTTCAGCCAGTTTTCGGGATGTTCGACGGAATTGACCGTCACCTTATGGACGCTCGACCAGTCGTCAAACGAGGAGTCCGAGACAGAAATCGTCTTCTCTCCGCCGGCGTAATATTCGAGCGGCGTGCCGAAATAGGTTTTCTCCCATTCCGCGGCGGCCGTCGGCAGGGGCAACAACAGCGTCAAGGTCAGCACGATACAGAAAGCGACGCTAAAAGCGCATATTTTTCGATATGATTTTATCCGCATCCTTCTCACCTCGATTTGACGGGAAATGTAAGAAAAAAATAAAAGCCCATATTAAAATTATAAGGGATTTTATTGTCGTGATATGTTGGAAAACGTCGAATTAGCAAAGATTATGAAATAAAAGCAAGATATTTGCTGGAAATAAGGTTTTCCGTGTTGTAAACCACCAGCACGTAATCAAAGCCGTTCGCTTCGGCGATCTTGCTGACAGACGGCATATCGCTGACATTCATCAGCTCAAGGTCAAAGTGCAAAGCGAGGAAGGGGGCGAGGCTAAGGCCGAAGGAATCCTTGACCAGCAAAAGTTTCGGTCTTTGGCCCTGTCCTTCGCCGCCTGTTTTTACGACGGTTGTTTTATAGCTGTTTCCGCCGAGGAAGGAAGAGTATTTGTCTTTGGAATCAAGAAAACTTCTGTCGTAAAAACCGGTAAAGGAGGTTTTGTTCGTCTCGGACATATACCTTGTGGTGGTAAACTCGTTTTCGTCCGCGTCTTTGCAGTGGAAGTAGTAAATGCTGTCCGGGCTTACGAACTTAAAGCCGGATTTTGACCAGGTTGTTCCGTAAAAGCTGTCGCTGACAAGCTCCTGTTCGAAATTCTCAAGCGGAACAATGTCTTTTTCCAGCCCGAACTGCTTCATAACCGCACAGTAGGTATAATAAGCGCCCAAAGAGGTGAAGTGGTGGTCGGTTTTGTAATAGACATATTCGCCGCCGTCCAGCTTTTCTTTCAGTATCGGGAGTATGTCGATATAATTGACGTCTTTTAAGCCGTCTCGGATATAGTTCTGCAGTTTCTCGCTGTTTTCGGACGGGAATCTGAATTTCGAGGAAGCGACGTCAATCGTGCGCGGCGGCGCGACGAAGGCGAATTTCTTCCCCTGCGCGTCCAGCTTTTCCTGCAGTTTTTTAACCGTGGCGAATTCCGCGTCCAAGACCTTTTCGCTGTAATAATCGGTCGGTTCGGTAAAACCTCTGCCGTCGTAAACGGCAAAGCTTCTGACCGCGATAAAGCCGTCCTTTCCTAACAGCACGCCGTTGTTCTCGCCCTTGAACAGGGCGTATTCGCTGAACCCCTTCAAGCCGACGAACGCGTCTCTGAACGGGAACTGGTCCGCGAAGTAGCTGTTTATCTTCTTGGAATAGGTTCCGTCGAACAAGGTGTCCGCATTCAACTCCGGAAGCGTCTGAAGATTGCGGTTCTCCTGCTCCGAGAAGGTTTTATCCTCGATGATTAAGAAAGCGGCGGACAGAAACACGATGACGCCTACAAATACTGCGACGGTAAGGATATTCGCTGTTTTTCTCATTTCCGCCCCTCCTTAAAAGATGTAATACAGAAACGGGCTGAAGGTAGAGTCAACCATATAGGCGGTGCAGAGCACCAGCGAGCCGCTCGAAAGAACCGGGTTGAGGAAGGATGCCGCCTGGTATTTCTCGATAAAGCGGCGGTACAGATTTTTCATAAGCGGAGTTGAAGCGATAGCGCATACCGCGAACAGCGGGACAAGCCGCGCCATATCGTAGGTCGCGATGCTTGTCGTGAACGGCACGCCCGCGCCGAACATCATCTTTGCGTATTGCCAGATCTCCGAAAGCGAGGAGGAGGAAAAGATCAGCCAGCCGAACACAACGAGAATCAGCGCGTAAACATGCCCTACGAATTTCGGCAGTTTGTCCAGCAGTTTGAGGAGGAAGGTCTTCTCGATCATTAAAATGACGCCGAAGTAAACGCCCCAGAGTATGAAGTTCCACGCCGCTCCGTGCCAGAAGCCGGTCAGGAACCATACGATCGCGATGTTCAGATACTGTCTGCGCAAGCCCTTCCGGTTGCCGCCGAGCGGTATGTAAACGTATTCCTTGAACCAGGTGGACAGCGATATATGCCAGCGCCGCCAGAATTCGGTAATGCTGCGGGAGACGTACGGATAGTTGAAGTTCTCGAGGAACTCAAAACCGAACATTCTGCCCAGTCCGATCGCCATGTCGGAATAGCCGGAAAAGTCGAAATAAATCTGGAAAGTATAAGCCAAAACGACCGCCCACGCGCCGACGACGCTCGGCTCGAACTCGTTGGCGAGCCGGAAGCTCTTGACGACCGCGGCCGCCGAATCCGCAAGAATAACCTTCTTCGCAAGGCCGGCGCAGAAGCGGGTAACGCCCGACGCGAATTTGTCAATGCTCTCCTTCCGCTCGGTCAGCATGTCCTCGATATCGCGGTACCGCACAATCGGTCCGGCGATCAGCTGCGGGAAAAGCACGACGTACGCGCCGAAGTAGACAAAATTCCGCTGCGCTCTCGTATCGCCGCGGTAAACGTCGATGGAATAGGACATGATTTGGAAGGTATAAAAGGAGATGCCGATCGGCAGGACCAGATCGGTTTTTATATTCGAAAGAAACGGAATGACGCTTGAGATGTTCTCGACAAAGAAGTTGGTGTATTTGAATACCAATAAAGCCGAAAGGTTTATGATTAATGACAGCGTAAGAAAGATTTTCGCTTTCCGCTTGTCGGTATCCCTGTATTTCTCGATAAAGAAGCCGAAGACATACGCGCTCAGAATCGACGCGAGCATGACAAGAATATACTTCGGCTCTCCCCAGCCGTAGAACACAAGGCTGACCGCGAACAGGACAAAGTTTCGGTAGGCCCGGTTAGGAATCAGGAAATACAAAAATAATGTGACCAAAAGAAAAGCATACAAAAATATCAGAGAAGAAAATACCATAGTTTATATATGCGCTTTGCGGCGCTATTCCTCCAGTTTCTTCAGTTCCTCGTAGTCTTCGTCTTTGACTTTTATCACGCCAACAACCTTTAGGTCGTTTTTCGTGAAATTCTTGATAAGCCCCTGCTCGCCGTTCATTTTAACCTTGATGACGCCTGTCAGGAAGTTGCTCTCTACGACGACGCCTCTGCCTGCCGGCGTTTCAACGATGGTGTCCACCTTCGGGAAATCGGCGTATTCCTTTTCGTAAACTTCGTGCTCAAAACGCAGACAGCACATCAGCCTGCCGCAGGCGCCGGAGATTTTTGTGGACGACAGCGACAGGTTCTGTTCCTTCGCCATCTTGATGGAAACCTGCGCAAAGTCGGATAGGAAGGTTTTGCAGCAGAAAGGTCTGCCGCAGACGCCGATGCCGCCATACAGCTTCGCTTCGTCGCGGACGCCGATCTGCCTTAACTCAATCCTTGTTTTAAAAACGCTTGCAAGGTCTTTGACCAGTTCTCTGAAATCCACCCTTCCGTCGGCGGTGAAGTAAAAGATCAGCTTCGCATTGTCAAACGTGTATTCAATATCCACCAGATGCATGACAAGGCCGTTCTTTTTGACCTTTTCTTCCCAGACGTCGCGCGCGCTCATCTCGAGCTGTTTGTTGCGCTGATGCTGGAGATCGTCCTCCGGCGTGGCTTTTCGGATAACCGGTTTGAGCGGGGAAACCAGTTCTTCTACCGAAATCATCCGGTTCGCAATCGCAACGGTTCCGTATTCGACGCCGCGTACGGTCTCGACAATCGCTTTTTCTCCCTGCTCAAACTGGATGCCACCGGGCGAGAAATAATATATTTTTCCGGCAGGCTTGAACCGTATGCCGATAATTTCTACTTTCTCATCTGTTTTTTGTTCTCCGGGAACGTTCTGCGCTTCCAGCGCGGGTTCGACGGCGTTTTGATCGACAGGGACGTTCTGTTCTTCTGGAACATACTGTCCGTTTTTTATTTCATCCATAGAATGATACCTTTCTTTTTCTAAAATTTTAGCGTCCAGAGCTTTGCGCACAGGTTTGTCAAAGCGGCGTTCATGTTTCCGCTTTGCTCGAGTGAACGCCTGCAGTCCGCAACAGCCTCGCTCATTAAGAGCAGCGCTTTTTTGGTTGTGCTTTCGGCATACCGCGCCGCGTCCTCGGCGCTCAGCAGCACCGGTGTTTCTTTTCCGTATTTGTATTCGACGATGTCCGCGAGCAGCCGCTGCAAAAGGTTTAACAGCTCTATATACTTCTCCCTTGTTATTTTTGCCGACAAACTGCTCAAAAACGCCGATTTGCTTCCGAAAAACAGCGTTTCCAGCAGCTGGAAGGCCTTCTCCAATGCGGCGCGGTTTTCCCTGCTCAGGAACTGCTCCGCCTGCCCCAAACTGCCGTCCGAAGCGCGCACTGCCGCCTTTATTTCGCTGTCGGCCGCCGTCGGAAACTTTTTTCTAAGGCAGGCTTCCAAAAACTCGTCGCTCTCGCCGGGCAAAACAATCAGCTGTCCTCTCGAAAGAATCGTCGGCAGCAGCGCTTCCTTCTTTTCGGTCAAAAGGAAAATCACAACCGATTCCGGCGGTTCCTCAAAGATTTTCAGCATCGCGTTCTGCGTGTCGGGGCGCATTTTATGCGCGGCTTTGATTATATATATCTTCTTGTCGCCGTCATTGGGCACAAGAAACGAAGAATCAATCAGGTCGCGGACCTCATTCATGGTAATCGGCTTCCCGTCCTCGTCGCCGAAGATGTGAACGTCGGGATGCGCGAGCGAAAAGACTTTTTTGCAGGAATTGCAGGCGCTGCAGGGCGGATTCGCGCTTTTACAGAGCAGCGCCGCGGCGCAGAACAAAGCGAAATCGAACTTGCCGGTTCCGGCCGCGCCCTGTATAATATAGGCGTGCGAATGAACGCCGTTCGCGAGCAGACGCAGAAATTGCCGCTTGCGGCCGCTATTCAATTCACCCTGTACTCCAAGCACAATGAACTCCCGTAAAATTTATATTTTTTTAACATCATTGTTCTACTAATACTATTATATACTAACACAAATTCGTTATTTTGAAAAGATAGTTTTGGTGAAAATCAAAAAATTATATTGACTTGACAAACCGGACATAAAAGGCTAAACTGAACCCATAAAAGAGAGGGATTGTTTTTAAAATGAGCATCGTAATCGGAATAGACGTGGGCGGAAGCACCACGAAAATCGTAGGATTTGACGGCGACAGACTGCTTCATCCGCAGCTTGTCAAAGCGAACGACCCGGTCGCGTCCCTTTACGGCGCGTTCGGCAAGTTCACCTCCGACAACAAAATAAAACTGCAGGATATCGAGCGGGTTATGATTACCGGCGTCGGTTCGACTTATGTGGACGACCGCATCTACGGACTAAAAACCATCCATGTCAACGAGTTTGACGCTACCGGCAAGGGCGGACTTTATTTAAGCGGCCTGAAGGAAGCGATTATTGTCAGCATGGGCACTGGAACCGCCATTGTTCATTCCGACGGCAAAACGTCGACCCACCTGGGCGGTACCGGCGTTGGCGGCGGAACCCTGATCGGGCTTTCGAAACGAATGCTCGGCATGCAGGACGTCGAGCAGATTTCCGAGTTGGCGATGGAGGGCGATTTGCGGAACGTCGATCTGAAAATCGAAGAGATTACCAAAAACTTCGAAAGCCCCAACCTGACCGCGTCGGCGACCGCGGCAAACTTCGGAAAGGTGAGCGACATCGCAAGCAAAGCGGATATCGCGCTCGGCATTTTAAACCTTGTGTTCGAAACCATCGCCATGATGTCTATTTTTTCCGCAAGGCAGAAAAATATAAAGGACATCGTGCTTACAGGCAACCTGTCCGTTATTCCGCAGGGCGTCAGTATGTTCAAAAACTTAGGAACCATGTTTGATTTTAATTTTTTAATACCCGAAAACGCGACCTTCGCAACCGTTGTCGGAGCGGCGCTTACCGACGTGAAAACTGAAAAATGAGGGGATTTATTATGAAAAGATTGATCAGCCTGACCTTGATGCTTGTTTTGCTGCTTTCGCTTGCCGCGTGCAATGAAAAGGCTTCGGAAACCAGCGGAGAGAGCCAGTCGAGCGGCGCGAGCCAGTCGGCCGGCAAAGAAGTAGGCAGCTTGACAGCCATTCTCAAAGATGTTTTGAAGAACAACAACCTTACCGAGGGAAAGGTTTACACCAGCGAATCGACGGTCGAAGGTGAGTACCTGGACGAGGACATGATTAAAGGGCTGTACGGCAGCCTGCTGGATTACCCCGACTTTTCCAAAATCGAGGAATACTGCGTCTACATACAGGACCAAAATCCGCTTTTGCATATTGAATTAGGTATATTTAAAGTCTATGACAGCAACAATAATAGTATGGTAAAAGACTTTATCGTTCAAAGGCAAACTTCGTTGTTTGAAAAATGGGCGAATTATCCTTCGGTTGATACGGAACCGTTTAAAAATATGATTGTTGATTCTGTCGGAAACTATACCTACTATATCGCCGTCAAGGAAAACAGAAACGAAATCAACAAAACCATTCGCGCAAGTCTTGGAGCAGATTAGTGTTGTTATGAAAACCAGCAAGTGGAACAAGAAAATATTCGCGATGCTGCTTGAGCAGGCAAAAGGCGTGCGCAGCTGGCGGCAGTTCGCGGCGGACTGCGGAATCAGCTATGTTCAGATGCGCAAGCTCGCGCAGGGCACGCAGGAGAACCCGCCCCGCCCCAAGCTGATACAAAAGATCGCTTCCAACGCATTCAACGATATTGACCTCGAGGACCTTATGTTTGCCGCCGGCATTACGGTGCCGGAGAGCATGTCCGTAAGGGTTTCGGCGACGCCGATCGAGAGCTTCTACGAAAAATACCGTTCCCTGCCCGCGAAAGACAGAAGAACGGTAAATGAGTTTGTAGATTTTCTTTTGCAGCGCAACACCGCTTCCAGTGAAAACACGGAGAAAGATTAGAAAAACAGCATCAGAAGTATAAGTATGATCAGCATATCGTTGCTGGCGTCTGAATCCAACAGCAGCAAAATTCCTATGCCGATTAAAATCAGGTCGTCGACCTGTATGTTCTTTAAAAAATCCAGGTTAAAAAGCGATTTCTTCTCCGCCGGTCTGTCATAATCATGATGCGCCATCGTCGGCTCCGCTTTTTCCTGCGGCTGCTGGAGCGGTACGAAGATTGTATCCGATCGCGGTTCTTCCGGCTGTTTATAGGTCTCCGGCTGCTTTAGGTTCTCGGAGTACTGTTTCTGCCAGTTGCTTTCAAATTCTCTGAGCTGCCCGTCAGAACGGATGCTGCCGAAATCTCTGCTGTACATTGCGTCGTTCATCCCCCATTACTGTGAAATTACTGTTTCTTCATTGTTCCGAACAGATTCGCCACCGTAAGCGCCCGCGTGAGCGTATCCACCTTCGCCTGTTTTTCGGGCCGAAGGAAGGGTTTTAACGAGTTTAGAAGCGCTACGCGCGGGTCCGGCTTTACCGCTGCCGGGAAAGATGGAATTTGCGGTTTTTTCAACAGTTCCGCGGCTTCCGATAACGGGCTGTTCTGTTCGGCCATCGTCTGGACAGCAGGGGGGTCAGCCGACGTCGAGGAAGCAGGCGGGGCGTTGGATGCCGGCTGGCCGCCCAGGCTTCCCGCAATCGCCGCAATTTTCGCCAACATTTCGGGGTCCTCCAATAAAGCCTTCACCTTACTGGAGAAGTCGTCGTTCATTTATTTGCCGCCTCCCTTGATAATGCGCAGAATATCCTCGCTTTTATCCTTGCCCGCGGCGTTCAGAAGTTTTTCCGCCTCCTTGGGCGATAAATTTGCGAGCATATTTTTGATAGCGGGAACGTCCGACATAAACGCCTCGGTTTTGTTGGGGTCGGCGCCGGCCGCAGCAGAAATTTGCCGGATCAGTTTTTTAAAGCTTTCGTCGTCAAGCGACAGAAGGTTTCTGAGTGTGTTGTTGTCGAATTCCATAATCCATCCCATTTCTCCGACGATTGATTTTTTTATGTTTACAGACCCATTTTCCGTCGGCAAAATGGTTCTTCGTATTACATTTATTTATATGAAAGCGCGTATGTGAATATCACATTTCCCTTAAACGAGGAGTAAAATTATGTTCAAGTGCAAACCTGAAAGGAATCCCAAACAGGCGATTACGCTTGTGGTAAGCCTTGCGGTTTTGTCATGCGGCGGTTTTCTTACGGCTTCTATTAGCCCGTATCGTCTGCTCGCGCAGCTCATCGCCGTCGCGTTTTTGGTCATGGCGATCATGCTCGTCGTACGCTACACGCTTACAGAAATTGAGTATGCGGTTTCTCCGGCCGCTTTCGTGATAACCAAGACCGTCGGCAGCAAGACGAACGTGCTCTGCACGGTCGATCTTACGACAGCGATAGCGCTTGTCGACAAAGAAACCTACCTTCATTCCAAGGATTTTTCGGACGTGTCCATAAAATTCAACTACTGCCAGAATATCAAGGCGAACAATACCTTTGTGTTTGTCTTTATGTATAAGGATAAAAAAAGCATGATCGAGTTTGAGCCGAACGAAGTGTTCGTAAAGCTCATGCGCGAAGCGATTGAGAACGCGAAAAAATCGAACGGGGAACCGGACGATTATTCAGAGCCGAAAAGCAATCTTATCGACTGATTACCCTTCCGCGGTAAAACCGACGCTGATGAACTCTTCCGAGAGCGCCTTCCAGGTGCTTTCGTCCACAATTCCGGTCGGTTCAAGACCAACCAGGCGCTGGAAGTCTTTCACCGCGTTCAGCGTCCTTTCGTCGAACCTGCCGTTTACCGGCAGCGGTTTGGCGCACAGTTTTATTAAGAAAGCGTTCAGAGCTTCCTGAATAAACGCTACATTTTCACCCTCGGAACCTACTGTCAGGTGCGTTCCGGGGTATGCTTTTATTTCGCAGACGCGGTCTGCGAACAAGCAGCATTCCTGTTCGAGCAGGTCCCAGGTGGCGTGGTCCGCCACGCCGGACTGCGGCAGTTTCTTGAAGCGCTGGAATGCAGTAAGGCCGATTCTGGTCTGGTCGTCAAAGATGCCGGTTATCGCGACCGGGGGAATACATCTTTTGCCGTAACGCCTTGAAAGCCCGTTGAGGTAATATTGCAGCTTCACCACGTCGCTGTTTGCGTCGCCTTCTACCAGCACTTTGTTCTTCTTTTTGACGCAGCCGCAGTTGCCCGCATACTTTCTGAGTATGCTGCAAACATATTCGATGCTGCGGACAACGTCCTTGTCCAGCCCTTCCGCTTCGGGCAGACCGAACTGCTTCCGGTACGCTTTTAAGGCGGTCCGCGTCGCGCTGCCGAGAATTCCGTCGGGGTGGACGATCATGGGGATAGAAGGATAGCATACCGAGATATGGTTCAGGCATTTTTGAATCTCCATGATTTTTGCGGGCGTAAAGTCGTCGATGGCTTTTTTGGAAAACGTGTTGACAGCCTTTCTGCATTCCGCGATTTGCGCGGAATTGCCGAAACGGCTTTTTATAATCTCCAGTTCGGTTTTGCCTTTGGAAGCGAGCGCAAGGCTTTCCCAGCAGCTGAAGTTAAAAAGTTTAGAGCGATCACCACCTTTGATGCAGAACGGGGACAGTTCTGCGGAAAGTCTTTTGAAGGGTTCGAAAATCATCCTTTCCGGAACGTAATGCATGCTTCCGTCCGGTTCCGCGGCGATGTCGTATCCTTTGCTGCGGTGAACGCCGGACGCGATGATGCAGCGGGCCAGCGTCATAAGGGACAGCATTTCCGCTCTGAGGGCGCTTTCCGGCCAGGTGGGGTAAAGCATGCTCGAAGCAACATTGGCGATAAAATCGGAAAAACCTACCGTGATGTCCGGCGCTTTTTCCTCCGGTTTTCCGCAGTGTACGGTTACGAATTCCGGAACCTCCTCCAAACACGCGTCCAGACCAACGTTCTGCCGGTTCCGGGTCTCGGCGCACGTCAGGACGTGCGGCGGGATTACTGCTTCGTAACTGCCCTTGTCTTCAGGAACAGCGAACTGTATGTACGAAGTGATAAACGGGAACACCTGACAGCCCTTTATGCGGATTTCGCCTGAAGCGGGCAGCGATACGGTTAAGTCGCAAAGCGAGTAGGGTCTTGCTCCGCTTCCCGGCTTCAAGGACAATGCGACCGCAGGCGCAGGGAAGTCGAATTCCGCTCTGCCGTCGGCATCGGTCAGCAGCGTCAGCGTTGTTCCCTCTCCGGAAACCACAACCGCCGCGTTGTAAACCGGTTCGGGCTCCCCCTTTCTTGTGATTCTGATTGAAACAGTTCCCGAGCAGCCCTTTGCCAATCTTATCGCTCCTTTGAGAAAAATCGAGTACGATGCGTTTTTCTAAGTTTCTCGTTTTCTTTGGAAAAGTTGGTGTTACAATAATTATTCTATGCAAAAGAATAAAAAAGGTTGCATTTTTTGTAAGTTTTTGATATACTTATCAGGTTGAGCAGGAAATGTGGAAGGAACCAATGAAATCAATATGATCAAAAGAAACGATTTAAGAAATATTGCCATCATCGCGCATGTTGACCACGGCAAAACGACGCTTGTGGATAAAATGCTGAAATTCGGCGGCATGTTCCGAGAGAACCAGGAAGTCGTCGAACGCGTGATGGACTCGAACGCGCTGGAGCGCGAAAGAGGCATCACCATTCTCGCGAAAAACACTTCGACCTACTATAAAAACACAAAAATAAACATCGTGGATACGCCCGGGCACGCCGATTTCAGCGGCGAGGTCGAGCGGATACTGAAAATGGTAAACGGCGTTCTCCTGCTGGTGGACGCCGCGGAAGGCCCCATGCCTCAGACCCGCTTTGTTTTGAAAAAAGCGATCGAGCTTGGGCACAAAATTATTGTCGTCATCAACAAAATAGACCGACCCGACGCAAGGGTGTACGAGGTGCCGGACGAGGTGCTCGAGCTGCTGCTTGAACTGGACGCGAACGACGAACAGCTGGACTCCCCGGTAATTTTCTGTTCGGGCAGAGAAGGAACGGCGACGCTCTCGCCGGACGAAAAAGGAAAAGACCTTGCGCCGCTTTTCGATATGATTCTCTCGCATATCCCGGCGCCCGAGGGCGACGAGAACGGTGAAGCGCAGATGCTGGTGTCCGCTGTCGATTACAACGATTACGTCGGGAAAATTGCGATCGGCAGAATCGAGCGGGGCACCATATCCTTAAAGCAGGAGGTTATTGTCTGCGATTACCATAATCCGGAGATCAACCGGAAGAGCAGAATTACAACTTTGTTCCAGATCAACGGACTGCAGCGCGTGCCGGTGGAAAAAGCGATGGTCGGCGACATTGTCTGCATCTCCGGACTTGAGGACATCAACATCGGCAACACCATCTGTTCTGCCGCGGGTCCGGACCCGCTGCCGTTTGTCAAAATCGGCGAGCCGACGATCGAAATGACCTTTTCGGTCAACAACGGTCCCTTCGCGGGCAGAGAGGGCAAATATGTCACCACCTGCCATATCCGCGATTATCTTTTCAAGGAAGCCATGAAGGATATGTCGCTCCGCGTCAGCGAGACGGACAGCACGGACAGCTTCAACGTCGCGGGCCGCGGCGAGATGCATCTCTCGATATTAATGGAGAATATGCGTCGAGAGGGCTATGAGTTCATGGTCAGCACGCCGCGAATTATATACAAGGAAATCAACGGTCAGCGCTGCGAGCCCATCGAGCGCTGCGTCATCGACGTGCCGAAGGAATACGTCAGCGCGATCATGGAAAAAATGGGATACCGCAAGGGCGAGCTTGTCGAGATGCAGCCGAAGGGCGATCGCATGCACCTTGAGTTTTTAATTCCGACGCGCGGACTGTTCGGGTATCGTACGGAATTTCTGACCGACACCAAGGGCGAAGGCATCATGAACACGATTTTTGAGGAGTACCAGCCCGAAAAAGGCGAGATTCAAAAGCGGTTCGTCGGCTCTCTGATCGCGTACGAGGAGGGCGAAGCGACCGCTTACGGCCTTTACAACGCGCAGGAGCGCGGTTTGATGTTCATTGAGCCCGGCACAAAGGTTTACGCAGGCATGATTGTCGGCATGTCCCCCAAAGGCGAGGATATTGTGGTCAACGTGTGCAAGAAAAAGCACCTGACTTCGATCCGCTCGTCGGGCGCGGACGAGAAGCTGTTGCTTGTGCCGCCGAAGAAGATGAGCTTGGAGGAAGCGATCGAGTTTATCAACGACGACGAGCTGATAGAGGTTACGCCGAAGTCCATCCGGTTAAGAAAGCGCATTTTGGACAATGCCCAAAGAATGAAAGAAAAAATGTCGAAGAAATAGTGGTATGCGATATGTATGATGTTGCGATAATTGGCGCGGGAATCTGCGGCGCTTCCGCTGCCTACTTCCTTGCGCAAAGGAAGCTGAAAATCTGCGTCATTGAAAAAGAAAACGACGTGGCGATGGGAACGACCAAGGCGAACAGCGCCATCGTTCACGCCGGCTATGACCCCAAGCCGGGCACGCTGATGGCGCGCTTCAATGTGCGCGGCGCGGCCTTGATCAAGGAACTGGCGGCAAAGCTGTCGGTGCCGTATCAGCAGATCGGCTCTTTGGTGCTGGCGTTTGACGACGCAGACCTTAAGCTGATCCATAAGCTGTATGAGCGCGGCGTTCAGAACGGCGTGCCGGGTCTGCAGATTTTAAGCGCCGAGGAAACGCTTGCGAAAGAGCCGAACCTGAACCCGACGGTTCAGGGTTCGCTGTACGCGCCCACCGCGGGCATTGTCGCGCCGTGGGAGCTGTGCATTGCGCTGTGCGAGGTCGCGGCGCAGAACGGCTGCGAATTTAAGCTGGACAGCGAAGTGACCGCGATTGAGAACAGGCAGGACCATTTCGTCATTACGACGGTCAATGAAAAAATAGAAGCGAAATATATCGTCAACGCGGCCGGTGTTTTTGCCGACAAGATTTGCGCGATGGCGGGCGAATGCGATTTTACGATACATCCGTCCAAAGGGCAGTATTATCTTTTAGACAAAAATCAGGGCGATCTGGTACGTCACGTTGTTTTCCAGTGCCCGACCGCGCTCGGCAAAGGCGTGCTGGTTTCCCCCACGGTCGAAGGCAACCTGATTGTCGGGCCGAACGCGGAACTTGACAACCAGCGCGACGATGTCGCGACCACGCGCGCAGGGCTGGACTATGTCGCCGCGACCGCTGCGAAAACCACCACGAAAATCAATTATAGAGAAAATGTGCGGAACTTCAGCGGGTTGAGAGCCGTTTCGGACAAAGATGACTTTATCATCGGGCCCGCTGCTTTTTCACCCCGCTTTATCAACGTGGCGGGTATCAAATCCCCGGGTCTCACGGCCGCGCCGGCGATCGGCGAATACGTGGCCGAACTGCTCGAAAACAGCGGTTTGAAAGCCGAGAAAAAGGAAAGCTATATCGACATAAGGAAGCATATCGTTTTCAACAGGCTGACCGCGGAAGAGAAGAAAAAGCTGATCAAAGAAAATCCGGCTTATGGAAACGTCATTTGCCGCTGCAACACCGTTACGGAGGGCGAGATTCTGCAGGCGCTGCGCTCGCCGCTGCCGCCGAGGACGCTGGACGGCGTCAAACGGCGCGCCGGAACCGGCATGGGCAGGTGCCAGGGCGGGTTCTGCTCGCCGCGCGTTCATGAGATTATCAGCCGCGAGCTGGGAATTCCTTTTGAAGCGGTCGAGCTGGACAGAAAAGGCTCGCGCATCGTTATCAGAGATATGAATAAGGAAGATAGAAATGTTTGAATACGATCTTGCCGTTATCGGAGGCGGACCGGCAGGTCTGGCGGCCGCGCTTTCGGCATATGAAAACGGAATACAAAAAATTGTAATTCTTGAGCGCGACGTTGAACTGGGCGGCATTTTAAACCAGTGCATACATAACGGATTCGGGCTTCACCGCTTCGGCGAGGAGCTGACGGGTCCGGAGTACGCCCAGCGGTTTATCGACAGGCTCAAAGACACCGCCATCACCGTCATGCTCGGCACGATGGTGCTCGAGCTGACTTCGGATAAAACGATTACCTGCGTGAACAAGACCGAAGGGCTCTTTACCATCAGCGCGAAAGCGGTCATCCTTGCGATGGGCTGCCGCGAGCGCAACCGGGGTCCGATCGGCATGCCCGGCGACAGAGGCAGCGGAATATTCAGCGCGGGCTGCGCGCAAAGGTATATCAACATAGACGGCTACATGGTCGGCAGCCGGGTTGTCATTCTGGGAAGCGGCGACATCGGTCTGATCATGGCGCGCCGCATGACGCTCGAGGGCGCAAAGGTGCTCGCGGTCGCGGAGATTATGCCCCATTCCAACGGGTTAAACCGCAACATCGTGCAGTGTCTGAACGATTTCGGCATTCCGCTCTATCTTTCGCATACCGTTACCGAGGTCGTCGGCAGGTCCCGGCTCGAAAAGGTTGTCATTTCGCAGGTGGACAGTAACTTCAAGCCGATTCCCGGCACCGAGAAAGAATTTGAATGCGATACTTTATTGTTGAGCGTCGGTCTGATCCCGGAGAACGAGCTTTCCAGAAAAGCCGGCGTTCCGATTGACCCAAGAACCAACGGCGCCGTCGTTTATGACGATATGCAGACCGAAACCGACGGCATTTTCGCCTGCGGAAACGTGCTCCATGTGCACGATCTGGTTGACTTTGTTTCCGCCGAGAGCGAAAAAGCGGGCAGGAACGCGGCGGAATATATTAAAAACGGCTGCAAACCGACGGACAAAACAGGCGCCGTCGTGATTCAAAACGGAAACGGCGTCAGCTACACCGTTCCGCAGAAGGCGGTGCTGAGCCGTGTCGAAAAAGGTCTTGAAATATTCTTCCGCGTCAGACAGAAGTCGGAAAAATCGGTGATCGAGGTAAAGAACAACGACCGCGTCATCGCTGCCTTCAAACGGGACTTCCTCGCGCCCGGCGAAATGGAGAAAATCACGATTCCGAAAAAACTGCTGGAAGGCTGCGAAGGTACAATAACTGTTTCTGTTGGAGGCGCGAAATGAAAGAGTTTATTTGTACGGTTTGCCCCAGAGGCTGTCATTTAAAGGTGGACGAAAACACGCTTGCCGTCACCGGCAATTCCTGCGCGCGCGGCGTTGAGTACGGCAGGAACGAAGCGGTCAACCCGATGCGGACGCTGACTTCCACCATCGCCATTGAGGGCGGAATCCACCGCCGCCTGCCGGTCCGCACAGACCGGCCGATTCCCAAGAGCAAAATCTTTGAATGCATGGAAATCATCCATCAATGCAAAGAAAAAAGCCCCGTCAAAGCAGGGCAGGTTATTGTCGAGAATATTGCCGGAACCGGAGCGAACCTGATCGCTACGCGGAACATGTGATTATAAAAACAGCAAATATTCCAGATACATCAAGGGTAGCATCGCGAAGCTGCTGACAATGTTGGCGGTCGCCGCGTACGCTATCCTTTTTCTTATGCTTCCCTCGTGGAAAAGCAGTAAATACGCGAGCGCTTCGGCGATGGCGACGATTACCTCGACAAAGAAGAACACCGCGTAACTCGAGTACAGGCCGAGTTTGAGCAGCGAAGTGGACATGAAAAGCGTCATCACTGCGGTCGTAATCACATTCGTAAAAAAGAAAACCGCCAGCGTTTCAGCCTTTTTGTAGCGGAAAAGAACGAGGACAAAACCTTCGATAATCAGCGTCGGAAGCAGAGACATCAAAAACTGCTTCATGTAGGTCCAGGCAAGGCTCAAGCCTTTTTGCTCTGTGACCGCGCCGGTTTTGTAATCGTAGTATATGGTCGAAGCGTAAGATACCCGTTCGATCTCGCGCGATACCGCAACCCGGTTGTCCGGCGTCACGACAATAATTTTATACCGGTCGGGAACGCCGAAATAGCCGAAGGTATGAACCATCGTTTGGTCTTTGCGGTGTCCTTTCAGATTGCCCCACAGTTTTCGCCTGGTACCGTGCGCGAGCGCCGGATACCAGCCGTTTTCGCTGTAATTTTCCAAAAGCGACAGTTTGGTTTGATCGAACAGGTCTCGCTTGCCCTTGAGGTTGTCATACAGCGGCAGGTCGTAGTTGACCAGAATATCCAGATAGTATTCCTCCTCCGGCGGGTTGGTGACGATGATGGTGATTTTCGGTTTCGGGCCCATATCCGCTTTGACTTTCAGCGGGAACAGGGTTATTCCCAGCAAGAAAATAAGCAAAAAGACAGCCGTTTTTTTGCGCAAGCATACCCCTCCAGCGGAGCGTAATCAATTCTATTATTGATTTTCCCTATGTTTTTATACGCCGGCATTGTATTTTGAGAACAGAAAAACGCTGCGAGGGTTTAATGAGAATTCTCTCGAGAAATCTCGAGGGAATTTTGTAATCTATGGCATCGTGGCCGCAATATGGACAAATATTTAGCCGATTTAGTTTAGCTTGCTGGTAAACAGAAGCGCGATAAAAAAGTGTGCGATATTCATTCCGGCAGCAATCGCAATAGCCCTGACATGCATTTTCGCTTTTGCTGTTCGAGGCGCATTCGTTCAATCCGAAAAGAAAACGCGCACCGTCACAGAATTTTGCCGCAGGCAATCCTTATGCCCGAGTTGCCGGACGGCTGGGTCGTAAAGTCGTCCGGATTGCTGTGAATGACAACGGTACGGCCGATGATATCCTCAATCTTGAAGCGGTCGGTCAGCACCGCGCTCCAGGCATAGCCACCGTTTCCGAACAGCGGCGGCAGGTCGCCCGCGTGGTATGGATGTTCGCAGCCGCCGGGATTATAATGACCGCCGGTGTCTGCGAACGGGTCCTGTTCGTTTCCCGTACAGCTTGCGCCCTCGTGGATATGAAAGCCGAAGATGTTTTCTCTGCAGTCGTCTTTGGAAACAGGAAGCCCGAAAATTTCCGCCAAAACCAGCACGCCGTAACTGGTTTGATAAAAGCTGACCGTGCCCTGAATTTCAGGATAATCCGGCGCGCCCTTCATCATTGCCTTTGCGTCCGGCTTATATCGTTCCATGTAGCGCAGAAAACGCCATGAGTTCGCAATAACAGCCATATGTAACACCTCGTTTATAGGTTTTGACGTTTCATTATATGCCGGCTGCCCGCGGTTATATGTTCGCGCGAAAAATGCGGCGGATTGGTACTTGACAAATTCAAATTGGATTGCTATATATTTATATAGAAAACGCAACACTGATGTAATGGTAACATACCTGCTTCCCAAGCAGGATATACGGGTTCGATTCCCGCGTGTTGCTCCAAAAATTCGTATTGGAGTTGAGAAGATGCGCAAACTTTCCTGCTAAATTGAATAGCATAACTGAACACGGTCGGAAGACACGTTCTGTCGTGGTCTTGTTATGCAAATGCGGGAAAGTAATTGCATCCATTCACTCAAATACCCGTACCTTGGTACGGAACCTTTTGTATATGATTTGAGCTGCAGGAATACTTTCCTGCAGCTATTTTTATTACAGGAGGTTTATGATGTCACAGATTACAGTAAATAACCTAACATTCGCCTATGAGGGCAGCTATGACAATATTTTTGAGAATGTCAGTTTCACGATAGACACGGATTGGAAGCTCGGTTTTACAGGCAGGAACGGCAGAGGAAAGACAACTTTTTTAAATTTGCTGATGGGGAAATATGAGTACAGCGGAAATATATCTGCAAGTGTAGATTTTGAGTATTTCCCATATCCAGTGCCCGACAAAAACTTGCTCACATTTGAGGTTCTTGATTTGATGTATCCGGATTACAAACAATGGGAGCTTCTGCGCGAGTTAAACCTGCTTGAAGTTGACCCGGAAGTTCTGTACCGTCCGTTTTGCACTTTGTCCAACGGTGAGCAGACAAAGGTGCTGCTTGCGGTACTTTTTTTAAAGGAGAACAACTTTCTTCTCATCGATGAACCGACCAATCACCTTGACGCAGGCGCAAGAATTGCGGTAAGCAACTACCTGAACACGAAAAAAGGGTTTATCCTTGTTTCTCATGACAGGGTATTTTTGGATAACTGCGTTGATCATATTCTTTCGATCAGCAAAACCAATATTGAGATTCAAAAGGGGAACTTTTCGACCTGGTGGGCAAATAAACAGCTGCAGGACAACTATGAGCTGGCTCAAGACGAGAAGCTGAAAAAACACATAGAACGTCTGACAGAAGCGGCAAGGAGAATCAAAACATGGTCGGACAGCGTTGAGAACTCTAAGTTCGGCACAAAAAATTCCGGTATTAAACCGGATAAGGGGTATATTGGACATAAGGCCGCAAAAATGATGAAGCGGGCAAAAAGCATAGAAAGCAGGCAGCAGTCCGCAATTGAGGAGAAGAGCAGGCTTTTGAAGAATATTGAAAACAGTGAAGCTCTAAAAATTCATCAGCTTGAATTTAAAAAGAACTGCCTCGTTGCGCTAAAGGACATTAATATATTTTACGGTGATAAGAAGATTTGCTCAAATGTCACTTTTTCAATTGAGCAGGGCGACAGGGTGGCATTATGCGGAAAGAACGGCTCAGGCAAGTCAAGCATAATCAAGCTTATCTGCGGAGAGCAATTAAACTATACCGGTGAATTAAAAATCGGCAGCGGGCTGAAAATATCCTATGTTTCGCAGGACACCTCGTTCCTGAAAGGAAGGCTGGAGGATTTCGCTGAGGAATGTGGAATAGATGAAAGCCTGTTCAAAGTAATCTTGCGGAAGCTCGATTTTTCGAGAGTGCAGTTCGAAAAGGATATATCAGAATACAGTGAAGGGCAGAAGAAAAAGGTTCTCATCGCAAAAAGTCTCTGCGAAAAATCGAATCTGCATATCTGGGACGAGCCGCTCAACTTCATCGATGTCATTTCCCGCATGCAAATCGAAGAATTATTGCTGAAAAGCAAGCCTACCATATTGTTTGTAGAACATGATATCGCTTTTTGCGAGAATGTAGCTACCAAAAGAATACAGCTTTAGCTTTTTTAGATTGGGGCATTAATTAGAATTTGCCATAATGAGCATAAAAAAACGGGAGCGGAAAGCTCCCGTTTTCTTATTGTAGTTACTTATCTGCTTCTCTTTCTAACCGCAACGGTTGCTGCGCCAGCAAGCGCGATCATCGCGATGACTGCGATTGCGAGCGAGCCGGTATCGCCTGTCGG